>JAZOUB010000027.1:0-24053 GCA_045657945.1 Bacteroidaceae bacterium
AACTGCTGGATGAATATATTATGAGACATTATTAGACGCGAATTTCCTCAGCATAGCGCGCTATGCTGAGGAAATCATCCTACTTTTTGTCCACTAAGAGTTTTTTCAACTCTAATTATCCTACTTTTTGTCCAGGTAACCTCAGATTTACATCACTTGGAAATACCAATTCGGCTTGATTAGTATCAGTTTCTTCATCACTACATCCACTAAATGTAATGCTGAAAGCAAGCATTGAAACAAACAATGCCATTGCTTTTAGGGATATTAAATTCTTCATACCGACTTGATTTATTTGATTAAAAATATTCATTCATGCTCTCTTTATACATATTACCGTAGTTTTCTACGTTATATACAGTCGCATGTGAACCCACAGTGTTTCGTGCCAGTTTATAATAAAGGTCTCGCAAAATTATATCGGGATTTGTATCTACAGTCTCCTGAAACCCTCTTGTGAATCCGTTTGACAGCCATATTCCCATTTCCGGGTCTTTCATATCGGCTTTTGAGGTCTCGACAGCATTGGCTGCCGTTATAAATAAAACACCAGGAATACCCTCACACGCTTCACCTATTGAACCGCTATAACATGCGTCCATAGAAAATAGTATCTTGCGATATTTTCCTGCTTCATTCATTTTGCTTAAAATCCCATTTAATTGCCAACCATAGACTGTTTCCATTGAGCCCCACGCCAGTTTACCAAAATTACCGTGCCCACACCAAAAGACGATGATATTGTCATTTCCACACGAAGAAACAACATGTGGCAATCTCTCAGAAACTTCTCCCATTAGTATCTTTTCAAAATCATCAATGCCTATGTCGTTGATTTTATAGTCAACCTCCACATTTTCATATAGATTTTCACCATCTGTCCTAACTTTTACAACTCCTGGATAGATGTTGCGTGGGTGATATGCGATATTATCCTCAATAATCAATATAATATGTTCATCGTCATATCCGTGTCGTTTCAACAACTGATACATAGCCAATGCATCTGCCTGATGTCTGTAATTGGCCCATGTATCTGAAGTGCCGACAACAACTGCCCACTTCTCATTCAGTTCGGGGTAGTAAAAATCCTTTTGATCTTGACTGAATGACTGCATATTCTGGTTCTGCCAATCCCAAGCTTGCAAAGTAGAGGTCGTGCGTCCGGTGCCATCGGTTGAAAGATATTCTATAGTATGGTATTCTCCATTTATATATACCCAATGTGCGTAGGTCGTGTTCAGAACCGAGGCGTGCGTTTTTTCATCAAAAGTCCAGTCGCCCGTAACACCGCTCAAATCGGGTGTACCACCCTGCTGTAAATTCTGATAAACAATCCTCATATCTTCGGGAAGCCACGAGCATTGGTTTTTGGTACGTCCGTCCAATACTCGCAGAATAGCATCATTGATACTCTCTCCCTCATTCATTGCTGTCAAGGCATAAGACAGGAGCAGGAACGAATCATACAGATGCGCCTCACCGTTTACGGGTTCTTCACCAAACTTCGCAGTATAGGCACTGACAAATCCGGATTGTGGGTCGGCTGAGAGTGAAACGCCCTCGTAATACATATTCTTCAGCCTCCCTTTTAGAAGTTCCGAATTAGCCGCATCGGAGCAAAGAACCTTTGGGAATTCAAAATATTCTTCACCTCCCGCTTCTTCCTTCATTTTTCCAATCATCTCATCAAAGGCTACTACATCCTCTTCTGTACCAGGAACAAATACCAAAGAGCGAAAACGATTATACCACTGCTCCGAGGCTGACTGCATTGCGGCATAAAGTTCTTCTTTGTTATTATAAATGGTAATATCACCTATCTCTATGCCCAATTCCGTAGCCTGAAAAGCAAACCAATCACTAAAACTCCGTCCATAATCATTGTTACATGCCAACAGACTAACAGAAATAACTCCAGACAGATAAGCCTGAGAAAGCAGCAGTTCGCATTGGGCAATATCACTCTGTACCATATTCCACACATGTCCTTTCGATGCATTGATGCGTTGATATTCCGTAGATGTCGCAATCGGGACTATCATACATTTCTTCTTGGCATAGCACATTTCTGCAGCTTTCTCGGCATTTACCGAATATGAAGGTCCTATGATGGCCACGTAGGCATCGTCCTCTGCTACTTGCCTCACATATTCTTCCAAGTCACCGGCGTCCTCGTCTTTCCACTCTATCTCAATCTTGACATTATTTGTCAGACCTTGCTGAGCCTCTGATATATTCTCGAGTACCCAGTCCGCCGTTCGTTCCCATCTGTTCTGTTGCGATTCAGGCATAATCACTGCAACCTTATAAGTACAAGTTTTTACTTTAAGATCCTCATACTGCTCATCTACACAACTAGACAAGCACAGCAACGCCAATAGCAAGAACAAACAAACACTACCTTTCTTCATATTCACTCTCTTTCTCTATAGCCTCCTCCTTGTATTTATAGTAGGCATCTTCCCAATAATTTTCCTTTTCGTAATAGGGTTTCCATTGCATATTCACATCATAGAAATAGGGACTGATGACAATATCCGTGTACCCATCTTCCAATCCATAACTGCTATGCGATGGCAATTCTTTTCCGTCTACCCACATCGTGAGATAGTCTTCTATAAGTTTGTCGGTTCTGATAATTACAGAAAACGGAATACTCTTTCCATGCGCAGAGCAGTCTGCATCCATACCTATTGCCATTGTAAGAGCAAAATGATTATCTCTGATTGATTTATATATTCCATTGTTAGAGCCTCCAGCCAAAGGATATATGAAACCATTGTTTATTTCATTCACCAAGCGATACGTACTATCCGGCATAGCATAGCCCGTATTATCATTAGCCAAGTAAATGGTATCCAAGCCAGTACTGAAGTAGTAACTATCCTCCACATTATCCTCATTGTAATACGCATTAAATCCATCAGAGAATCCGCTGATGGCATCCATCAAGATTGGTTCATCGGGCATTGCCGCTATAATTGTTGCACACCCCTCCGGAGCAACGATGCATCCCGCCAAATAACTCACACCATAGCGTTGGATACGAATAGTGTTGACATTGGGGATAGCCTCACTCTCGAAAAGCAAGATTGTCTTCTGCTCGTCCAATTCAACATCCTTTTCTCTCACCATCAGCTCATAATCATTGCTCCCCAATATCAGCAGTTCGCGTACATCGCTTTCCTTTTCCATCCACGAAGCGAGAAACGATTCCGCCTCCTCTATATTGTGTGGCCAAACAAGAGAGAGGTTCACATTCTCTTGTTCTTGATAAAATCTTAGCACCCCCGACAATATCAAATCGTTATACCCATTGTCGCCCGCCCCATTGAGCGAAGTGACAAGTGTTACCGACAGACTCTCATTAAAAGTTTCGGCAGTATCGCCGTCCCTGTCAGTGCAGGAAGACAATACTACCAAAACTAAAAAGTATTTCAAATACTTATGCATACGAAAATATTATTCCTTGATAAGGCGAACGCGCATATACCAGTTTCCTGGATGTACACCGCCATCTACATCAAAAGTTCCATCTTTTCTAAGACGAATGTGAAGATTGTCCGAGGTTAGATATTCCATTTGTTCGTCGCCTCCACAAAGTATTTCTCCATTATTCCAATAATATAAATCCAACCATCCAATAAACTTCGCATTGTAACCCAAGAGGCCACCTTCCAACAAAGTCTTTCCGGGCAAATTTATATTATTTGCTGTTAATGTAGTTTTTATAGATTCATAAGCCTTAGAATCCGCAATATCCCATCCTTTCGGAGCATAGCTGGCATTAGTTGCAGTTGCAGCTCTTACATATATATTACTATTGCTACTAACATAAGCATCTTGCCTATTTCCATCATAACCAATACTCAATCCGTTACCGGTATCATACAATGGAGAAGTATAGTCTTCACGTGTCCAAATATGATTAAAAATCTTAACCAAAGGATATTTGTACTCCTTTGCTTTTACCTGTCTTTTAGAATAATTTATGTCAGCGACATTTCCCAAAAGATAACAGTCCTCAACTTTTCCCTCCTTAATGGTAACATCCTCGCTGGCAGTGGCCCTAATGGAAGAACCTCTAAGGTATAGTGTTTTAGCACTACCAAAGTCAAGTTCGGGATATTCCTCTATTGTTACGTTATCACCATTCCAAGAAACACGTGATGGTCTATGATATTCATCGCCGATAAAGAACCCCATATTCATACGCATTTGACCATTGATTACAGGATAAACGACTATTACACGAGAATCTTTATTGATTTGTGGTATATACTCTTCACAAATCTGTCCTACATGTTCCCCGCCTAATTTAATATCCTTTACCAGCGTTCCTTTTTTGTCAAATGTTGGAATGTCGAACTTTGTAACGGTACCACATTGGTACGCAGAAAACTCATTTGGCATAACTTCACCTTCCAGATAATCTTTTATCGCCTCCTTTCGCCCCGGGAAGCTATCTGTATCTACCAATTCATACAAAGGAAGCAATGAACCGTTATCAGTAAAAGCAATCAAACCCACGTCTTTACTATTAATAAGTGAAGACATCCAAGCATCTACGTTTTCTTTTGTAAATTTACTTATTAAATTCATCCTGGGTATGCCACCACCTCCTATAACATCAACTTTGGTACTTATTTTGCTTTGATTTTCTTTATACGATTTTTTGAATTTGTCTTCAGCATCAGCGCTTGCATCTACCAATATGCCATCATACGCAGCAGAAGCAAAGGCTTCAAGATCATATTCGGTCTTAATATCGCTAACGTTAATCTCCATAGAATGACGAATTCTACCACCTAAACGAGCCTCAAGCACCACGTGGGTTCCATAATCTTCTATCAAATTCTTTAAACCGTCAGGATTATCTGTTGCATAGTCATCGTCTAAACCATTAATTGCATTATAAGCAGCTTCGGTCATATATTCAGATGCAATTTTACGTGCTCCAAATTCAAAACTATAAGTTTGAGTTCCAATATTATAGTAAGTTATTGCATATTCATAATTACTATTCTTCACATGTTCCATAGTAAAGCTTGATTTGAGCTCACCTTTGAACTTACCATATTTACCTGTAACATTTACATTAGCTGCAAGTTGATTACTTATTTCTGAGACAGTAGAACCTGTAATGGTCTGCATACTATAATTCGTTTGACTATCGTCACAGGTCGCTATACCATTGGCATATAGGGCATTCATCATAAAAATCTGTCCTTTCACAGAAGCCGAATTTGCATATTGTTCCATTACATTATAGCCATATCCCAAAGCATATTTTTTGGGGCCAACTGTTGCCGTTGTATTATCGTTCTCGTCGTAATCGCCCTCCCACTTCTGCTGCAAATTCAATATCATATTTTTGCTTTCATCATTGGGAAATACGATGCGCAATTCTCCATTCTGACGTTCTTCGTGGATATTGTCTGTAACGTGTATCTCAACCGTAGCATTACCTTCACCTTCACTAGGAATCACGTCAAAGAAATCACCATTTTTTTCAATTTTCCATTCAGAATCACTCTTGATTTCAAATGGAACAACATAGCTCCACGCCTCCAGTTCCATCAAGTCTACATCACTCGGTAACACCACTTCGGCCTGAATACCTGCCAAATCATCATCATCGCTACAAGCACTAAAAGTCATACAGCAGGCAAACATTGCAATGACAAGTGCGGAAATTTTGAAAGAAACTAACTTTTTCATTTTGGAAATTGTTTTAATTAATTTTTATTTACTTATTTAACATTACTATACCAGCATTTTATCTCACAACATCTTGCCTGCAAAACAGATTTTATAGGTAAGCCTTATGTGTACCTATATTTGCCTAACGGACACAAAAAAAGCGTGAGATCCTGTATCAGTTACCCGTCCCACGATTCGAGGCTCTGGAATGCCCATTGGAGTAGAACGAGCAACGCAGAAGCCTCACGCCGATATGTATATAACAAACCATTGCACCAAGAGTTGTTAATGGTATTAACCCAATGACAACTGGTGACAGCGGTATGCATAAACACACCCATAAGACATCTACCGTTGCTTCATTCTTGACCCCAATTGAAATTTTCCAGATTTCGAATCGTCAAGAAAGAGCGTTAGTAAACGCTTTTCAATAAAATATTGCACCCTCCCACATAACCCATATCGGGCTTCTGCAAGCGATATGCAAATGCAAATATAAATATTTTTGTTATAATCCTATGCCAAAGGTCAAAAAAATCAATGACAAGCATTTAACGGATAAAAACGCTACAAAATTCTCGGTGTGAAAATAGGATAAGCATTATTCATCTGAAAGAGTCAAAAACGGAGGGCAAAAATACGGGATAGCGAGCGGAATGTGCCAAAAAAAAAGAGATTCCGCTTGCTATCTTGATGTTTTTATCTATTTTTGCATCAACCTAAAGTAAGAAATATGTTGATAGGACGAGAAAACGAGAAGAAAGAACTGTTGAGCGTGATGAATAGCGACAGTTCAGAATTTGTTGCAGTTTATGGTCGACGTCGAGTTGGCAAGACATATCTAATCCGCGAGACATTCAATTATAAATTCACATTCCAACATACCGGAATGGCAAACTCTACTTCAAAGAAACAGCTTACCAGTTTCAGAGATTCATTGATAGAGCAGGGAGCGACAAAAGTGCCTAAACTATCAAACTGGTTGGAAGCGTTCTCGGAGTTGAAGCGTTTTCTTAACAACTCTACCGATGAAAAGAAACTGGTGTTCATTGATGAACTTCCCTGGTTAGACACTCCAAAATCCGATTTCCTGTCAGCTCTTGAATACTTCTGGAACGGTTGGGCTACTGCAAGAAAGGACATTATTCTCATTGTTTGTGGTTCTGCTACATCGTGGATAGTAGAGAAAATCATAAACAACCACGGTGGGTTGCATAATAGGCTGACAAAAAGGATAAAACTCAGTCCGTTCACATTGAAGGAGTGTGAGGAGTTTGCCAAAAAAAGAAATCTCGCCTTGAATAGAACGCAGATAGTTGAGGCATATATGGTAATAGGCGGAATCCCCTATTATTGGAACTATATCAAAAAAGGACAGAGTATTGCACAGAATATCGATAGTCTGTTTTTCAAGGAGAGCGGTGAACTGCGCGACGAGTTTGACATGCTGTATGCATCGCTGTTCAAGAACCCCGAAGGGTACATCAAAATCGTTACTGCACTTGGAGAGAAAAAGGCGGGAATGTCCAGAAATGAAATCATCGCTGCCACAAAACTTACAGATAATGGCACACTGACCCGTATGCTTAACGAACTGGAATGGTGTGGTTTTATCAGAAAGTACAATTGCATTGGTAAAGCGGTAAAAGAGGCGGTATTCCAGCTGATAGACAACTACACATTGTTCTATTTCCAGTTTATTGCTATGAACAAACAGAACGATGAACATTTTTGGTCAATCTCACTCAATTCACCAACATATCATACTTGGTCGGGCTTGGCATATGAGCGTATATGCTTGCAACATATCCAATCTATCAAGAACGCTCTTGGAATTGCCAGTGTGCTGACCAACGTCTATTCATGGAGGCAGAAGGCTGACGAACAGAAAGGTTTATTGGGTGCACAAATAGATTTGCTTATAGACCGTAATGACCAGATTGTAAATCTATGTGAGATTAAATACTCTAAAACAGAATACACTATCAGCAAAGAGTACGAAAGTGTGTTAAGACAGAAGATTGAGGCTTTCCGTGTTGGTTCCGGAAGTAAAAAAGCAATTCACCTGACTATGATTACGACGTATGGCCTGACTGAAAATCCCTATGCTCAAACGGTACAGAATTGTATTACAATGGACGACCTTTTTCTGTCCTGACCTATTATAAAGAACAAAAAAGAACCACCTTACTCATAACTCTTCGCTATGGGTTTGGTGATTAAATAGTCTCTGCATGTTCATCAAATGGACTATGCCTCAATGATTACCAGTACATCCTCTATTCTTCCGGCAATCACAGGGCTCTTCGCTTGACTGCTCATACCGGGTAATGAAATTTGATTATTTGTTAGATACTATGCCACCTTACTTTCTAAAGGTCTGAAATAGTTTCCTAATTTATTTTTTAGAGTGCAGTAATAGGATACACAACTCAATCATCAAAGGTTATAAAACAAGTTATTAACCACCACAGAATTGCTCAGCTCAGAATATTTAGCAACAGACTCATAATCTGGAGGTCCTAGGTTATCTCCTCCGTTCCAGGCAGGGCGGACAAAAATGTCCTAATGACATTTGACAAAGAAAGCGTTTCCAATATAACAATGGGCAAATAACTCGGTTATCTGCCCATTGTTATTCTATCTTAACGGAAAAGACTACGCATTGTCCTGTGACACCTGCGGCCATTGTAAAATTCATCAAGGAGTATCCCAAATATATCATTGGGAGAGACAATGTCAAACAAAGTCATCGAAGAGCGCACCTTTGACGCATCAATGTCACCAAGTATCTCCTTGGGGTTCTTGCCCCTGTGCAGCAACAAGGCCTGTACAATTTCCCTTAAACGGGCACCAAGTACCGGATGGGCAAGATAGGCCTTGGCCTCTGCAACTGATGCCAAGCCATAAAAATCGGAATTGTAACTCCTGCCAAGACCTTTTAATTGAGGATAGATATACCATATCCAATGAGAATATTTCCTGCCAGCCCTTATTTCGGACAAGGCTACCGGGTAGTCATATTCCTGAGCACTCACAAAACGGTCCAAATCAAACATATCCATAACTCTTTTATTATTTATCAAGCAACTGCCACGACAAAACAAGCGCCTATTTCCTGTGATTATGCCTGTATAGCTGCCTGGTGTTCACAAGATTGTGCCACAGTGAGTAGAAGCCGCCGGCAATGGCAGTGACAGGTGTGAGGAATGTGTAGGCAAACCAGATGGCAAACACGGTGTTCTTTTGCCCCAATGACTGTCCACCGGCAATTACCTCGCCATTGCGACGGCCAATAAAACGGCCGAACGCGAACTGCACCAGGCAACATATCAATGAAACAACAGCAATGGCCGCCATAACCCAAATTGAAAGGTGACTGTGCGCTATTGCACGCGTTGTCATGGCAATGGCAAGTGAAAGTGCCACAAGCCACAGATAAAAGGGCAGATTGCGCCCCTTGTTGACCAACATGGCATGCAAGCGTGGCATGAACCTGCGCACAAGTTCGGCACACAATAGCGGACAGAGCAATAACGGAAAGACCTTGCCCAAAATAAGCATGAATGACGATGCAAGCGACATTCCATCAACGGGATGAGACATAGCAAGGAAGAGCGGCGCAACAAGTGCCACAGCAATGTTAATCTGCATCGTGTATGAGATGAGCGATGCCGAGTTTCCGCCCAGACGGGCAGTAATGACAGCCGCTGCAGTCGCCGTCGGGCACAGCAGACACATCATGGCAGCCTCAAGCAGCACACGCACGGTCTCGGACATATGCGGCACAAAGGCAATGGTCAAAGATATTGCAATGAAAGAGAGTATCTGAAAAGCAAGCAGCCACAAGTGCCACCTCGCCGGTTTAAGTTCCTTTATCCTTACCTTGCAGAAGGTGACAAAGAGCATTGCGAATATAAGCCCCGGCTGCAGGTATGAAATAACCGACGACACAAAATCATGGGTACCATCGAACAACGGTATATTGGTGTAAAGCAGATACATCACCACTCCACCAAGCATTGCAATGGGCAACGACCAGTCGCGCAGGAACTTATGCAGCCTCATCATCTACCCTCCTCAAGCGAACGCCATGCGTGTGGCAAATAATCGACAACATCACCTGCAACAAGTGCAGTCTGTCCCTTTTCGGCAGCGGCAATGTCACCGGCAAGTCCATGTAGATAGACCGCAAGGCGCGCAGCATCGGGTGCGGCAAAGCCCTGCGCAAGCAACGACAGTATGCAGCCCGTGAGCACATCACCACAACCACCCGTTGCCATTCCCGGGTTGCCGGTACTGTTGAAATGGAATGTCCCCATCTGTGTAACAACCACGGTATATGCCCCTTTGAGAACAATTGTGACACCGAATGTCATTGCATAGGCCTGCGCAGCCTGAAGACGCACATAGGAGCTGTCCGTGGCACCAAACAGGCGTGTGAACTCGCCGATGTGAGGTGTGATTATGCTACCATGTGGCAGGCACTGCATATATTTGGGATTGCGGGCAAGGATGTTCAAGGCATCGGCATCGAGCACCATGGGCACCTCGCAGTTCTCAATTAGAGCAAGCAAGGCTGCTTCACTCTCCTTGCTCTGGCCAAGACCGGGACCAACCGCCACAGCGCTGTAACGCGAGGTGTCGATTGAATCACTGAAACATGAGTCACAGCTGTCAATGCTTGTCATTGCTTCGGGGACAGCAACCTGCATAATGGAGTTGTTGCACGACGGCACATGCACGGTGAGCAACCCCACTCCACAGCGCAACGCTGCACGCGCAGCAAGCACCGAAGCACCGGCCATTCCCCTTGAACCTGCTACAAGCAAGGCACGACCATAGTTCCCCTTATGCGCATGCTTTGCACGGGGCTTTATCAATGGCAGTATATCCTCCTTGCAAGTATAGAAGAAGGGCGAAGGAGTTTCGTCAATCGCTTGCTGTGACAACTGAATATCAAGTACCTGAAGCTCACCAATGAACATTTCATTCTCGGCAAGGAGCTGAGAGAGTTTGGGAAACTGTAAGGTCAATGTAAGCGTTGCAAACACAATGAGCTGCAATGCAGGCTCGTTCTCGCCCCCCAAAAGACCCGAAGGCATATCTATTGCCACTACATCATTTTCGCAGGCATCAATGCCACGGATAACATCGGCAAAGATGCCACTGACCACAGGACGGTCGAGGCCGCTGCCAAAGAGAGCATCTATTATTACGGTTTCAGCAGGGAGTGACGGCATTGTAAAATTTTCCTGTACATGCACAACCGGCACATCAAGCCCCTGCAGGCGTTCAAGATTCACCGCACAATCGGGCGAGAGTTTCCCTTTAGGGTTTATGAGCCATACGGCAACAGAACAGCCTGCTCCATGCAACATACGCGCCACGGCAAGGCCATCGCCACCATTGTTGCCCGGGCCGGCAAACACCGTGAATTCACGACCGGCATAGCGTTCAAGTATTGCATCCGACAAAGCACGCGCAGCACGCTCCATCAGGTCAATGGATGCCACAGGCTCATGCTCTATCGTGTAAGCATCAATAGCCTTTATAACCGGAGTGTTGAAGAATTTCATAACTGCGCCAAGTATTCCAAGCCCTCCTTGTAACCATCAAATCCCTTGCCGCAGATAGTTTTCTGCGCATAGAGAGAAACGAATGAAAAACGGCGGAACTCCTCACGGGTAGATATATCGGTGAGGTGTACCTCAACTGTCGGCAAAGCAACAGCCTTAAGAGCATCAAGTATAGCCACACTTGTATGGGTGTAGGCTGCAGGGTTTATGAGAATTCCGTCGAACACACCATACGCTACCTGAATCTTGTCCACTATCGCCCCCTCGTGGTTCGACTGGAACAACTCGACATCGAGCGACAACTCTGCCGCGCAGTCGCGAATGAACTGCTGCAACGCCGCAAAGTTCTGCGCCCCATAGAGCGCCGGCTCACGCAACCCCAAAAGATTGAGGTTCGGACCATTTATAACCAATATTTTTTTCATATCAAATCATATTCACAACGCAACAATCGCCGTTTTAGGCAACAACGTCAAATTTTTAGTATAAAATGGTGAGGGCACGGCTTGCGAAGATTTTGGGAACAGGAGTTTAGTAAACCTAAATGACTGTTCACAAAATCGAGTATAACACAGCCATCGCCATTTTAGACAAAAATTATATTATTTCGGCATAAGTCCCAAAATACCTGAACTGCTCTCCACACTCATGAAGCTCGCACATGAGAGTGAGGAACTCGTCACTGTAAACGGAAGCCTCAATATCGAAATAGAAACGGTATTCAAACTCGCGTTCGGGGATTTGACGGCTCTCGAGCTTTACGAGGTTGACACCGCTCGCATTGAAACGGGACATTATGCGGAAGAGGGTTCCGGGGCGGTTGGGTATGTTGATCATCACGCTTGTGCGGTCGGCACCCGAATAGATTTTGGGTTCCTTGGCAATGCAGATGAAACGGGTATAGTTGTTGTCGCGGTTCTGCACGGATGATTTGAGAACTTGCAGCTGATAGAGCTCGGCACAAAGGCGTGATGATAGCGATGCTTTTGTGGGGTCACCGCCTTGTGCTACCATGCGTGCAGCCTCAGCTGTGTTCTCACATGCGATTACGCGCACGTTCTTGAGGGTTGACAGGAACTCCGAGCATTGGTTGATGGCCTGCTGGTGCGAGTAGATTTCGCGAATGTCCTCGAGTTTTGTTCCGGGAAGGGCAAGGATTGCGTGGTCAACTTTAAGGCGCACACCGCGTACAATGTTCACATTGTATGCAGCAAGCAGGTCATAGATTGCATTGACCGAACCGGCAAGAGAGTTCTCGATAGGGAGCACGCCGAACTCGCATAGACCACTGCTCACAGCCTTGAACACGCCCTCGAAATTGCTCATGTACATGATTTCGGGCAGGTCAAAAAGACGCTCGGACGCCAGGTGTGCATACGAGCCTTCGCAACCGGCACAAGCTACCGAACCTCGCTTTGGGAACGGCTGTGGAGGAGTCGATGCAATATGCTTGAAGTAGTTGAAGAATTCGGTGCCCTCGGAGAGCATACGGGTCTCGTATGACTCGCTCAGGTCGAAGATTGTACGGTAGAGCGTGCGGCCATAACCCTCGAATTCGGGTCCAAGGCGTTTAGACACATTCTGCAGCACGGTGCGTGCACGCGAGGGGTGATACACCGGCAGATTATTCTCCTTCTTGTACTTTCCAATACCCGACACTACCTGCATGCGGCGCGCGAAGAGGTCGCACATCTGGGTATCTATCTCGTCTATTTCCTGACGCAATTTTTCCAAGTCCATATTATGTTGTTATTTATTGTTTTCTATATACTGTTTTCCGAGATCCCTCGTCGCTCCGCTCCGTCGGGATGACAATTTCGCCAGTGCAGCCGATGTTGTCGAACCCTCGGCTTAATTTCTTATTTGCTTTGACAACCTCGGCTTTCACTTTTAACCACACTGCGTGCGCTTGAACCCGCTCCCGCTCGCGTTAAAAGCTCAAGCAAGCTTGGCTTTTGCTCGCTTACTCGCGGCTTTCACTTTTCACCTTTCACTTTCCACTACTCCTCCAAGCATTGCAAAGTCGTCGAAGAACGACGGGTAGGACTTTGCCACGCATGTATGTTGCTTTATTGTTGTAATACCACTAGCAAGTGCCGACATCACGGCGGCCGACATTGCTATGCGGTGGTCGTTGTAACTGTCAACAGTAGTTGTTGCCACAGGCTCACCGCCAAAGACGGTGAATGTATCCTCGCCAATCTGCGAGGAGATTCCAAAGGATGCAAGCAAGTCTTTGACAGCCGCAAGGCGGTCACTCTCCTTATAGCGCAAACGGCCTACACCAGTGAAGAGGGTTGTTCCCTGAGCTACAGCCGCAGCAACGGCAAGCACGGGAACAAGATCTGGAGTATCGGTGCAGTCAAGTTCCGCACCGAAAAGGTGCGACGGCATTGCCACTACCCCATTCCCGTTACACTCAATGAAAGCACCCATTGAACGGAGGTGGTCAATTATATAACTGTCGCCCTGCAGTGAATTGTTGTTCATTCCACACACGGTAATGGGTTGCTTACCTGTAACACCGGCAACAACCCAAAAGGCAGCCGATGACCAGTCACCCTCGACAACCACGCGCTGTGGCATGTGGTACTGTTGGTTTCCCTTTATCCTGTATATGTTGCCACATTGATCAACCTTGATGCCGGCAATGCGCAGGGCATCGAGTGTCATCTCTACATACGATGCACTTGTAAGACCATTGACAACCTCAATCTCGCTATCCTCGGCAGCCAAAGGCAAGGCAAAGAGCAGACCTGTGAGGTATTGCGACGATATGTTGCCCGGGAGTGTATATTTACCACCACAAAGAGTTCCGTTACATGTCAACGGCAACTCATCAGATCCGTGGCGTGTAAATGAGACGCCATGCTGCACAAGCGCATCAAGCAGGTCACCCATGGGGCGCTGAGGCAACTTGCCTGAACCCACAAATGTAGCATCGGCACCAAGCGCAGTTGCCACCGACACAAGAAAGCGCAAAGTGGAACCACTCTCGTCACAGTCGAGTGTCCCACCCTTTACTACCTTTACGGGAGTCACATTAAACACCCCCGACGAGTAGGTTATATCGGCACCCAATGCGTTAAGACAGCGCATTGTGGCCATTATATCATCGTTCACGGCATTGCAGACAATGCTGCAAGGCTCACAGCCCAGCGCAGCACAGATGAGTAACCTGTGCGCCTGTGATTTTGACGGCGGGGGTGTTACGCAGCCTTCCAATGTCCCATGAACTTTTATTTCCATATATATACTATTTCCTTACTTAAAAACTCCTTCTCTTTGCAAGAGAAGGGAGACCGCTTGCGGTGGAAGAGATAAATTTCTTCTATCTCCTCAGTCGCTTTGCGACAGTTCCTCTTCCCAAGAGGTGCATTGTTGTTTCACAGCCTCCTCTTGACAAAACGCATCATATCACTTTTTGCAGCAAATCCTTCAGCTGCTCAACCGGCAGAGTGTGAAGTATACAATCGCCCACAGCGCGAGGCAGCACAACCGAAATATTTCTGCCACGGCGTTTCTTGTCGGTGAGCAGCGAATCATATATCTCATTTGCCGCATAAGGGCAAGCTGTGTCAAATCCATACTGCACAAGCAGCGCCTCCAACTCCTCGGCCACATTGCACAGACCGCACAATGGCGCAATTCTGGCAGCAATGACCATTCCCTTGGCCACAGCCTCGCCGTGTGACACACCGAAATTACTCAATTTTTCAATGGCATGGCCGAATGTGTGCCCGAAGTTGAGCAGACCGCGTATGCCGTTGTCAAACTCGTCCTGCTGCACTACATCACGCTTTATCTCGACACAGCGTGCCACAACCGCCTCGCGGTCAAATGGCAGGGTGTGCAATGTGTCGTAAAGTGCGGCATCAAGTATCATACCATATTTGATTACCTCGGCACATCCGTCGCGGTATATCTCAGCAGGAAGGGTATTCATCAGTGCCGTGTCGCAGCACACCATTGAAGGTTGGTAGAAACTGCCTACAAGATTCTTGCCGGCAGGTATGTCAATGGCAGTCTTTCCACCCACCGAACTGTCAACAGCCGCAAGAAGAGTGGTAGGCACCTGTATGTACTTTATACCACGGAGATAGAGCGATGCCGAAAGGCCGCCAAGGTCGCCCACCACTCCACCGCCAAAGGCGATTACAGCATCGCTGCGTGTAATCTGCTCCCGGGCAAGGAAATTGAGGAACGCCAAGAGATTATCGGCACATTTTGAGGCCTCCCCGGCCGGTATCACATATTTGCAGGCATCGTACCCTGCCGATGCAAGATGCTGCATCATAGCACTGCCGTAGAGTGCATCGACATTGCTGTCTGTGAGCACCGCCAAGCGGCATTTGCCAAGAAGAGGACGGACAAGTTCGCCAATGCCGGCAAGCAGGCCACGCCCAATGTGTATATTGTAACAGCGCGACGCGCTGACATCTATAGTCCTGTACTGCATACTCCTTTATTTTTCGGTATTCTCCTTTGCTATGCGACCGTCGCGCAGCAAACCGCACAATGCAGCGGCATCACCGGCCGCTATTGCATCGCGGTATTCATGAAGCGAATTTATTAGCAGATCGAGCTCACCAAGCAGATGCTCCCTGTTGTCAAGGAAAAGCTCGGTCCACATGTTCTCGTTGAGACGCGACACACGGGTAAAATCGCGGAAACTGCCTGCGCTGTAGCCCTTGTGGTGCTGTGCCGACGGGCTCTTTATAAAAGCATTAGAAACCACATGGCACATCTGCGAAGTGTAGGCAATCATCTTGTCATGGAATGCAGCTGTCGTAACAACAAATTTCTTGAAACCCAGCGGTGCAAGCGACTGCTTAACACGGTCGAGGAGAGCAATGTCGTCGTGCACTGGCGGCACCATGATGAACGATGCTCCGCTGAAAAGTGTTGCCTTGGAGTATTTGTAGCCCGAGTATTGCAGACCGGCCATGGGGTGACCGCCAACAAACATAAAGCCATGCTTTGCAGCAAGCGTAAAACCGGCATCGCAGACCTTCTCTTTTGTTCCGCAAAAATCCACGACAAGTGTATGTGGCGCTATCAGGGCAGCATTGCCATGCAGGTAATCCACTACCGCCTTTGGTGTTGCAGTGAGCAGCAACAAGTCACAGGTGGCTACATTTTTACCATCAAGAACACCATCCACCACACCTTCGAGCCCGGCATAGCCAAGAATCGGCTCGTCAATGTCGAAAGCAAGCACAGTTGCACCGGAAGCCTTGAAAGCCTTGGCAGCCGAACCGCCTATGAGTCCCAAACCGACAACACCTACAACCATGGCCTATCAATGCATTATACTACGAATCTCGTTGACACGCTGCGCAACCTCGTCGAACTGCTCGGGAGTGAGCGACTGTGCACCGTCGCACAATGCGCACACAGGGTTGTTGTGAACCTCGATGATGAGACCGTCGGCACCGGCTGCGGTTGCAGCGCATGCCATCGGACGCACAAGACGAGACACGCCTGTGGCATGGCTTGGGTCAACAACGATTGGCAGGTGAGTGAGCTCCTTCAATACAGGAACAGCCGCCAGGTCGAGCACATTACGGGTGTAGTTGTCGTAGCTGCGGATACCGCGCTCACAAAGGATAACCTGCTCGTTACCCTCGGACATGATATATTCGGCACTCATCAGCAACTCCTTGAGTGTTGCCGACATACCGCGCTTTAGAAGGATTGGCTTATTGCTGCGGCCAAGTTCCTTCAACAGTTCAAAGTTCTGCATGTTGCGCGCACCGACCTGAATAATATCGACATCGGCAAAGAGGTCGAGATGCGACGCGCTCATGATTTCAGTCACAATAGGAAGGCCTGTCGCCTCGCGTGCCTTGAGAAGCAGCTGCAAGCCCTCGGCACGCAAACCCTGGAAGTCATAGGGCGATGTACGTGGTTTGAATGCACCACCGCGCAGGATATTGGCACCCGAAGCCTTCACAGCATGGGCAACTGCCAGAATCTGCTCCTCGCTCTCTACCGAACAAGGACCGGCCATAATGGCAAAGTTACCGCCACCGATTTTCACCTGGTTCTCACCAGTGCCGGCAACAACAACTGTATCCTCGGGATGGAAGCTGCGGTTTGCGCTCTTGAAAGGTTCTGTTATGCGTGTCACGCGGTCAATGATCTCAAGACCGGCAAGCAAATCCATATCAATCTTACGTGTATCACCAATGAGACCGAGGACAGTCTGCATCTCACCCTCGGAAACATGCACACGCACATTCTGCGACTCAAGCCAATGAATCAAATTATCGCGCTGAGCCTTTGTAACTCCATTTTTAAGTACTGCTATCATGGTTAATCGTTTTTTTAAATTCTTTTGTCATCTATCCACCAAATAGAGCCTAACAGATGACATAATGTTTGTGAATCCTATTCATTTCGCAAAAATAGTAAAAATTAACAACAAAGCAAGAAAATATTGCAAAGCAATGGATTTTTAACAAAATACAATAAAAAAGAGGGTGATTTAAATCACCCTCTTGGTTTATAAGGAAATGAATAAAAAGATGAAGTTCAAGGCTTGCGAAGTTCTTTAAACCGGAGTTTACTTGAAGTAAATGAGGATTTAAAGGACAAGCGTAACGCAGAAATTCGCTTTATAGTCATTTTCTTTTACTTTTGCCTGATGAATATATTCAGGCTTGGGGAAGTTGGCTTCGCTTTGCTACGCCTACTTCTGCCTGATGAAAATATTCATCGGCACTCCGTGGAAGTTCCACTTGGCGCGGATCTTGTTCTCAAGGAAGCGCTTGTATGGTTCCTTCACATACTGTGGCAGGTTCGCAAAGAAGAGGAACGATGGAACGCGTGTCTCGTGCAACTGCATACAGTATTTGATCTTGATGTACTTGCCCTTGAGTGATGGTGGCGGATAGGCCTCGATAAGCGGCAGCATCTCCTCATTGAACTTTGCAGTAGAGATTTTTCTCTGTGAGTTCAAGTACACATCCTTTGCAGTCTCAAGCACCTTGAACACGCGCTGCTTTGTCACAGCCGATGTAAAGATGATTGGGAAATCTACAAACGGAGCAAGACGCTCACGGATTGCGTTCTCAAAGAACTTCTGCACTTTCTCGCTTCTGTCCTCAACCAAGTCCCACTTGTTGACAACAACTACAAGCCCCTTCTGGTTACGCTGAATGATTGAGAAGATATTAAGGTCCTGCGACTCGATACCGCGTGTCGCATCAATCATGAGGATGCAGACATCGCTATTCTCAATGGCACGGATAGAACGCAACACAGAATAGTATTCAATATCCTCGCTAACCTTGCCCTTCTTGCGGATACCGGCTGTATCAACCAAATAGAAATCGAAGCCGAACTTTGTGTAGCGTGTGAGGATTGAGTCGCGTGTTGTACCTGCGATGTTTGTAACAATGTTACGGTCCTCGCCAAGGAACACATTGATGATCGAACTCTTGCCGGCGTTAGGACGGCCAACAACGGCAAAGCGTGGAATGTTCTCCTCGGGTGCCTCCTCGGCCTCCTTGGTAAACTTTGTCAATATTTCATCAAGCAAGTCACCTGTACCGCTACCGTTGGCAGCCGAGATACAGTGCATGTCGCCCAGACCAAGGCTGTAGAACTCGGCTGTACCATACTGCATTTCGTATGTATCGACCTTGTTGGCAACTACAAGCACGGGCTTCTTTGCACGGCGGAGCATTGACGCCATCTCCATATCAAGGTCGGTCAGGCCATTCATGGCATCTACCACAAAGAGAATGACATCGGCCTCTTCAAGGGCAAGTGTAACCTGGTCACAGATAGCCTCTTCAAAGACATCGTCCGAGTTACGCACCCATCCACCGGTATCTACAAGTGAAAACTCCTTTCCGCACCAGAAGCAACGGCCATACTGGCGGTCGCGTGTAGTGCCGGCCTCGTCCGATATAATCGCCTGCTTTGTCTCGGTCAAGCGATTGAACAGGGTTGACTTACCCACATTGGGACGGCCCACAATTGCTACTAAATTTCCCATAGATTATATCCTTAATCTTTTTGGTCGTAACCGAAACGGCGCAACTGACGGTCGCTGTTACGCCAATCCTTATCGACCCTTACATAAATTTCCAAAAATATTCTTTTCCCAAAGAATTTCTCAAGTTCACGGCGCGCATCGGTTGCCACACGCTTGAGCGCAGCACCCTCGTGGCCAATGATGATACCCTTCTGCGAATCGCGCTCCACATATATCAGCGCCTTTATATAAATCTTTCCGTCATCCTCCTTGAATTGCTCGACAACAGCCTCGCAAACATAAGGAATCTCCTTGTCATAGTGCAAAAGAATCTTCTCGCGTATAATCTCTGTCACGAAGAAACGCGCCGGTTTGTCTGTAAGCGCATCCTTCTCAAAGTATGGGGGTGACTCGGGCAGCAGTTCCATCACGCGTTTCATCACCACATCGACATTGAATTTTGCAGTCGCCGATATTGGCAGAATCTCGGCCTCGGGGATAAGTTCGTGCCACAGCTCAACCTTCTTCACAAGTTCGGCCTGATTGCTCAAGTCAATCTTGTTTATGAGCACAAGAATGGGTACATCAAGCTTGCGCACCTCTGCAATGAAATCGCTGTTCTTCTCGGGGCTCTCAATCATGTCGGTCACATAGAGCAACACATCGGCATCACGGAGTGCCGAACGGGAAAAACGCAGCATCGCCTCCTGCAGCTTGTAGTTTGGCTTGAGCACACCGGGAGTGTCCGAGAACACAATCTGCGCATCATCGGTATTCAATATACCCATAATGCGGTGCCTTGTTGTCTGCGCCTTGAAGGTGGCAATCGATATTCTCTCGCCCACCAAAAGGTTCATCAATGTCGATTTTCCGACATTGGGATTACCTACAATATTTACAAAACCGGCTTTATGCATAATGTTTAAATATGAGAAAAACGCACCTACAGAATGCCATAGGTGCGTTTTTGTCTTTAACCAAAAACTACCCGCGTCGGCAAACAGCGTCGGCGGTAGAACAATTATTTAGACAGCTGCCTGCTTCTCAACAGCCAACTTGCCTCTGTAATAACCACACGCACCACATACGGTGTGATATACATGCCACTCGCCACAGTTAGGGCAAATTGCCAATGTAGGAGCTACTGCCTTGTCATGAGTTCTTCTCTTGGCAGTTCTAGTCTTTGATTGTCTTCTTTTAGGATGTGCCATTTTCTTCTAATGTTTTAATTTATTTTTTAATTATCTTCGTCAATCTGTAAATCCTTCAAACCGGCCCAACGTGGGTCAATCTGCGCTTCCTCATTCTCCTCGCAGTCATCGGCAGCAGCCGAGTGTCTCTTGAGCTTACCTGTCATCTCGTGATTGCACTTTCCCGGTGCATGCACGCGTTTCATTGGCAACGCAAGAACAATGAACTCATATAAATACCACGCTATGTTCAAATCCCCCTCATTCTCGGGAACTATCACAATATCGCCTTCATCAGCATAGCTGTCGCCAAGCTTCACACGCAGTGTGCTCTCGGTATCAACATCAATCTCAAGGTCATCGAGGCAACGGTCGCAAGGAACAATTACCGTTCCAGCCATCTCAAAGGAGAAATCAAATATCTCCCTGTTCTTCCTGACCGTCACTTTGGCCTTGACAGCACCTTTCTGAAACTCCTCTCCGTCGATATCGGCAAAGAATGCGTTATCGAGGTCAAACTCCATTTCAAGGGAGGAAACTTTCATTCCCTTGAGGTCAACATTATATTTATCAAATCTTCCCATCGCTACAATAAAATCAACTCAATCAATAATATAATTCCTCAAAAGTAGTGCCTATCATCCACACTATCCGATTTTAGGACACAAAGATAGTAATAAAATTCTTTAGAACCGCCTAATTTAGTAAAAACTTTACTTTTTTAGTTCAATACGGAATGTCGTTCCCTTTCCGGGGAGCGATTTCTTGATATAAATACGCCCCTTGTGGAACTCCTCTACAATTCTCTTTGCCAATGAAAGTCCCAATCCCCATCCACGTGGTTTGGTGGTGAATCCCGGCTCAAAGACCATTTTCCAGCGCGATTTGACTATACCCTTGCCGGTATCAGTGACATCGACCAGCACCTTATCGCCGTCATCGGCAACCACCACGAAAATATCACCACTGCCTTCCATAGCATCAATCGCATTCTTGCACAAGTTCTCAAACACCCACTCCATCAAAGGCACATTAAGACGCGCCGACAGCGGAGCATCGGGGAACGAGAGCTTATACTTCACCTTTGCAGGGCTACGACGCTTCATATACTCCACCGCCTTGCCCACAACAGCACTCACATCCTCGGGCACAGGCTCCGTACGTGAACCAATCTTTGAGAAGCGGTCAGCAACCATCTGCAAACGCTGCACATCGCGCTCCATTTCGGGCAGCAGTTCATCATCGGCATACTTGGCCTTGAGCACCTCAACCCACGCCATAAGCGACGATATGGGGGTTCCAAGCTGATGCGCAGTCTCCTTGGACAAACCAACCCACACACGGTTCTGCTCGGCACGCTTTGAGCTGAGAACAGCAACAAAGCATATAACAAAGAACAGCACAACAACGGCAAGCTGGATATACGGATAATAGGAAAGACGGTCCAACAATTCCGACTGCGAATCGAGCAGCACCGACTGGGAGTCGAGCAACACCGACTGAGAGTCGAGCAACGACGACTGCGACGCCTGGATTCCCGCAAGATGAGAAAGCACAAGCGACTCGTTATAGCATATGCTCAAGTATCCCTCACCGGGAGCAAGCTCCATGCGGATAACATAACCCATCTCCTTTGCACGCTCCACAACATCATTTATAACAGAATCCGGATTGCAGGTCGCACCCAGTTCAATATTGCGGTATAGCGACACATTGCCACTGCCATCGAGCACAACCACCGGAATCGTATTGTTGCTTTCAAGCACAGAAATGGCAAGAGAGAGGTCGGTATTCTCATCTGCGTTGTTTATACAGCGCATGGCCTCCACCCAGAGCTCCATTTTCCTCAGCTCCTCCTCCTTGCGTTCCTCAACAACGCTCTCCAGTTCCTTGACATGACTCTCCAAGTCATTCACATGGAGCCCGAAATCCTTGACATGAGTCTCAAGATCCTTGACATGAGAACCAAGACCCGTTACAAGCGAATTGGAGACAAGCAACGACACAACAAAGATAAGCAGTGCAAAAATTATCAGAAGCGGCCGCAACCAGCGGTTGTTATTCATACTCATAGAATCAGTTTTCCAATATTAACGCAAAAAGGAGTATAATATTATATCAGCCCAAAATCAATAGCACGCACAATCATGAGACTGCGCGTGCGATTCTAATAAATCAAAGTTCCACATCATGTACCTGTATCTCGGTTTTCCGCTTTTTACCTCACTCACAAACCGGGCGGACGGATAGACCGTAGCGGCGGTTGCCATAGTTCCAATCGCAATAGCCGCTGCCGAAGTACAAGTAACCAGCGGGGTTGCTGTCATTGCTCTCAAGCGACGACGACCAGCAGTAACCGCCGCAACCTCTGACGTTGGCTCCCGTACCGTCGCGACAGCCCGCAGCGGGGAGGAAGATCCTGTTGCCGTTGGGGCCGGTTACCTTGTAACCTTTTACGCCGTTTAGGGTGGTCCAGGTCCAGGTGCAGTTATTGCGGAGCTCGTCCTGTTCTACCTTGGTAGGCATGCGCCAACTGCCACCCCATTTTACATGGGCAACGTCGTCCTCGGGGTCAAGAACGGTTTTATTGTCAACAGTGCCATAACTGCTGCTGGTGCAATACTTGGTCTGGCTATCAGAACTGCCATTACACCATTTATAGGTACTCCAGTCGTAGTTGCTCTTTTCCTCGGTCTCACCCCAAGCATAGTAACCACCGAATTCTTCAGGTTTTATTGCACCTACATTGCAGGTTGCCCATTTTATACCGCTTGGCAAACCGAGGTCAACATATTCATGACCATTGTATGGGTCATTCCTGCTATCTCCACAAGATACAAGGAACGATGACAGTGCCAAAAACAGGCACGCTATAATTGAAAAATGCTTTTTCATAGTTTTGTGTATTAGGTTAAACAATAAGTTGCAATAGGTAACATACAGGCACAACAAGGCGGTGGACTGCAAGGCAATTGCAGTCCACAAAGTTCAACCACAGCAATGCTGCCGGCTGTGATGTCTGTTATACTATAGGATGAAGTGTGTGTGTGTGTGTGTGTTTATACAAAAATCCAAGACCGCCAAATTCTTGGCAGCATTTTTGCACACAGTTTTAGTATTCAATGAATTGACACACATAAAAGATTATTGTTGCAATATTCTGTTGCGAAAATAGCAATTAAATATGTTTAAACAAAATTTGCAAAGACTAAAAAGGGCTACAATGCCCTAAAGGCCTAAAAGGCGGACACCTGCCGAGAGGCGAAAAGTGAAAGGTGAAAACTGAAAACGACAAACACCTTTCCGCTTTAATCTTCCTTGTCGCCCTTTTAGCCCTTTCCGCCCTTTTGGGCCTTCAAATCTATATAACAAAAAAGGACATCCTTTTGAGATGTCCTTTTCTATAAAAGTGGCGATGCCAACGCGGGGGAGCGTTGGTTGCGACAACGGGAGCTTTAGCTCCCCAAAGGAGTGCCTTTAGGCTACTACTCTCCCACAAAGCTGCACGGAGGGCAGGTTCGTCGATGGCGACAGCAGTTAGTCACGCGTAGCATCGCTGAAAGTGATGCCGCGTGGGGTGCGACCCAGGCG
>JAZOUB010000028.1:0-24653 GCA_045657945.1 Bacteroidaceae bacterium
TGATATTCGGCTACGCCACCCTCTACCTCAAATTTGAATATGTCAGTGGATACCTGTTTCAGCATAGTTCTCTTTATCTCGGTCATTCCTTTGCCGTGCAAAGATACAAACAAACGAGCGAGAAAAACAAAGTTTACTTTGGTTTTTTCAAAGCGAGTGCAAATATCTTCGAGGCTAACCCTCAAAGATACAAACAAACGAGCGAGAAAAATCCGTTTTAACACCTGCTTTGCCGCCGCGCCGCGCCTGCAGCGGCCGCGCCGTGCACCTGAGGCCATCATCGGCCGCGCCTGCGACAACACTCCTGTGTCATAATTAAGTGAAGAGTTAAAAGTTAAGAGGGAAGAGTTCTCCTCCGCGATATATGAACTCCTTCCCTTTTCTCTCTTCCCTCTTCTCTCTTCCCTCTTCCGCAGGAACTTTGCCACCTACACTGCGAGATTTTTCGCTACGCTCAAAATGACAATCCGTGGGCTTGGATGAATGCTATTTGCGGCAAAAACAAATAGAAAATACTAACCTTAAAAATATTACTCCAATGAACACAATTGTTTCTCAGTTCAACATTCAGGGCAATGTTGTAGAAGTAGCTCCTTTGGGCAATGGTCTCATCAATACTACATACCGCGTGAAGACCGAGGGCGCAGCTCCTGACTATGTATTGCAGCATGTGAACAACGCAATCTTCCCCGATGTGGATATGCTCATGAACAACATCGTTGCAGTTACAGAGCACATTCATGGCAAGCTCGTTGCTGCCGGTGCAACTGACATCGAGCGCAAGGTGCTCAAGTTCGTTCCAACAAAGGACGGCAAGTACTATCACTTCGATGGCGAGAAATACTGGCGTGTAATGGAGTTCATCCCCGATACAGTGGGCATGACAGCCGTTACTCCCGAGACATCATACATCGTAGGTGAGACATTCGGTAACTTCCAGGCTATGCTTGCCGACATCCCTGCCGAGCTTGGCGAGACAATCAAGGACTTCCACAACATGGAGTTCCGTTTGCGTCAGTTGCGCGAGGCTGTTGCCGAGAACAAGGCAGGCCGTCTTGCCGAGGTTCAGTGGCTCGTTGACGAGCTCGAGGCACGTGCCGAGGAGATGTGCAAGGGCGAGCGTCTGCATCGCGAGGGCAAGCTTGCAAAGCGCATCTGTCACTGCGATACAAAGGTCGACAACATCCTCTTCGACAAGGATGGCAACGTGCTTTGCGTAATCGACCTCGACACTGTGATGCCAAACTTCATCTTCTCAGACTTTGGTGACTACTTGCGTTCAGCCGCCAACACCGGTAAGGAGGATGACCAGAACCTTGACAACGTGAACTTCAATATGGAGATCTTCAAGTCATTCACAAAGGGTTACTTGAAGTCTGCAGCTTCGTTCATCACACCACTTGAGGTTGAGAACTTGCCATACGCTGCAGCATTGTTCCCATATATGCAGACAGTACGTTTCTTGGCCGACTACATCAACGGCGATACTTACTACAAGATTCAGTATCCCGAGCACAACCTCGTTCGTTCAAAGGCACAGTTCAAGCTGTTGCAGAGCGTTGAGGCACACCAGGCCGAGATGCAGGCATTCATTGCAGAGATTGTAAAGTAATAGAATTGCTTGAATAAGTATTATTTGCGGTCAGCGTTTAAACGCTGACCGCAAATTTTATGCGCTTTGTCATACACGGTAGGGGCGGACCGGTGTGTCCGCCCTGTTTGCACGGGTATTGCTTGTTTTTGGGCAGACACACCGGTCTGCCCCTACATTTAGCGGTTATGTGTCATTCTTAATATTACCTCTGTGTGGCTTGTCATCCTGAGCGAAGTGAAGGATCTAAAGAAAAGATTCTTCGTTACACTCAGAATGACATATGCTGTACGATTTCTTACTCCATTTCTTCAAACTTGCTCTTTTCTGCTTTACACACGGGGCACACCCAATCGGCCGGCAAATCCTCGAATGCCGTATTGGCAGGGATGCCACCTTTGATGTCACCAAACTCCGGGTCATAGACCCATTTGCAAACCGTGCAACGGTATTTCTTCATCTTTTTCATGTTGTTTGATATTATGTAAAATTATAAATTTAGCAATATAGCTCCCCCCCTTGACAAGGGGGAGTGGCTGAAAGCCGAGGGGGATTGTTTTTTCTCCACTCCTCTCCGTCGGCAAGCCGACACCTCCAACCTCGCCGGCGAGTGGAGGAGCTTTCTTTCTAAGTATTCACCTTTCACTTTTCCGTTTTCACCTTTCCACCACCGGCAAACTCTCTTTCCAACGCTGTGCATACGAATCGAGAATGCCGCGCACCTTTTGCCCAATGATGGCATAGTCTTCCTCCTTCAGGTTTGCAAGCGATACACGTATGCTCCATTCGGGGCCGTCGAAACCACCACCGTTGAGCACAACTAGCGATGTTTCCGTTGCAAGGCGGAACACAACATCCAGCGGGCTGTGGTTCAGGCGCAGCCAATCGACGAAATCCTCGCCATAGAAACGCTTGCCCCACACGGTGAGGTCAATCTCGGAGTAGTAACCTGCACGCAAAGGGTCGGGCACGAGCGTGAATCCCATGTTCTCCCACAGTTTTGTGAGTCGCTTATTGATTATCTCGAGCATCGCCTGGCGGAAGTTGTCGCCCTCGCGCTTGTCGATGATAGAGTAGAGCGCGAACAGCGTCATCTGCAACTGTTGAGGCAGTGACAGACCCGATGTGTGGTTCAGTGCCACCTGGCGGCTGTCGGCAACCATGCGGTCAATGAAACGCATGTTCTCTACATCACTCCTTATGCTGCCGTAACGCTGCTGCAGTTCGCCCTTGCGCTTGCGTGGCAGGCGCTTGAGCAGTGCATCGAATATGTTGTCGCGGTGCAATGCTATGGCCGCTGTGCGCCAGCCTGTCGCACCAAAGTATTTCGAGAACGAATAGACACACATTGTGTTGTGCGGCAGGCGCGCCATCAGCGACTGGAAGCCGGGAACGAACGTGGCATACACGTCATCGGTCACAATCATCAGGTTAGGGTTCCAACGCTCAACGATGTCAACAAGTAGATCGACCGTCCTCTCGTCCATCGCATAGCTTGGCGGGTTGCTGGGGTTCACTATGAACAATGCCTTGTATGCCGTGTCGCGCAGCTTGTTTATCCCTCGCTCGCTGTACTGCCACAGGTGCAGCCCGTCGTCGCTCATGCGGCTTGCCGGTATCTCTGTCACCTTGTAGTTGTAACGGTAGAGCTTTGGAATCTCAATGTATGGCGTGAATACCGGTGTCATCAGTGCAATCTGGTCGCCACGCTCAAGCAGGCGGTTCTGCTGCAGACTGTCGAATATGTAGCACATTGCAGCCGTGCCGCCCTCGGTGGCAAAGAGGTCAATCTCGCCCTGTGGCGGGCGGCCGTCGCACAATTCTTGTGCTATGTAGTCACGGATGGCTATCTCGGTGTGGCGCAGTATGCGGTCGGGAACAGGGTACTGGTTGCCCATCACTCCCTCGGCCCATTCGTGTACAAGAGCGTCGGCATCTACCTTGTGCTCATCGAGCATGTAATGGTAGCATTTCTCCAGGAACTGCGCCCATGCCTCTTTCCTGTTCTCCTTGATGAACTCCTCGAATCGCTCGGCTATTCCGTCCTTCTGTGGTATACCTGCAATGCCCTCGGCGCGTTGCCAGTCGCGGCGGCACTCACTGATGCCGAACTTTCCCAATGCAAAGAACGCCTCGCGTGGCAGTGTGGCAACCCAGTTTGGGTTTCCACGCCCGGCGTTCAGCATTGTATGCATCATCTTTTTTATACTCTCATCGGCAAGCTCAATAAGACGGTCTTTTAGCTCAAACGGGCTAATCTTCTCCATCTCCTTCTCAAAATTGCTCACCTCACTGTGGTCATTCAAATAATGGCTCATAATATTTAAAGTTAAATAGTTAATCGTAAAATGTTAAAACGGAAATCTGAAAACGGAAAACTGAAATCTGAAAGTAACTTGCATTGCGCTCGCTTAGTCGCAGCTTTAACCTTTCCGCTTTCCGCTTTCCGATTTCACCTTTCACCTTTCCGCTTTAACCGCACTTCGTGCGCTTGAACCTGCTCCCGCTCTTTTTCGCTTTGACAACATCGTCTTTCCGCAACCCGCTCGGCATAACCTTCAGCTATGCTACGCGCGACCTATTGCTGCCGATGTTGTCGAACCCTCGGTCGCAGACCTCGGCTTTAACCGCACTTCGTGCGCTTGAACCTGCTCCCGCTCGACAGAGTAAAAGTAAACTTTTCCTCTGCTCTCGCTTACTCGCAGCTTTCACCTTTCCGCTTTCCGCTTTCACCTCGTCAACCTACCATCAGCGTCAGTATCACGCCCCAGAGGATTAGCAGAGTATTTCCGACGGCGTATGTGATAGTGTAACCCAGTGCCGGCGTTTCGCTACCAAGGCTCTCCTGCAGTGCGCCAATGGCGGCCGTGGTGGTGCGTGCTCCGGCGCAGCAGCCAAGTGCGATGGCAGGGTGGAACTTGAACCACTTAACAGCAATCCACACACCAAAGAGCAACGGCAACGCCGTGGCAACAATGCCGGCAAGGAACAGCGACAGGCCAATCTCGCGGAATCCCTCTACAAAGCCAGGTCCTGCCGATATGCCAACAATGGCTATGAAAATATTCAGTCCAAGATTGTTGAACACCCACAGCGCACCCTCGGGTATTGCGCCCATTGTGGGGTGGTGAGCGCGCCACCAACCGAATACAAGACCGGCTATCAGCGCACCGCCGCTGCTGCTAAGGCTCAGCGGCACGCCGCCAATGTGCAGCGTGAGTGTACCAATCACCGCGCCAATGAAAATGCCAATTGACATGAAAACCACATCTGTAGCATTTGTGGCAGGGTCGGGGTAACCAATCTCCTTTGCTGCAAGTGTAACGTCAATATTTTTGCCCACAAGCTCAATTACATCGCCTGTGTTCAACACCGTGTCGGCAAACACCGGGATGTTCACGCCCATGCGCTTTATCTTCTGTATCACAACACCGTGCATGTAGGGCTGACGGCGCAGCTCGCTCACCTTCTTGCCGCCGAACGTTATGTCGCGCTTGTGCGAGTGCCCGGCAACGGTGCTCTTCATCACCATCACAGGGAAGTCGAGCAAGGCAGTGTCATCAACCTCGCGTCCAATCCACTTCTCCTCGCCAATAGTATATTCGTAGCGGCCGCTCAGCACCACCTCGTCGCCAATGTGCAGCACCTCGCGTGGCCTCACATCATCAACAATGCGCTTGCCCTTGCGTATGCGGTCCACGAACAGCCGTTTCCCTTGCTGTTCAAAGAAGGCTTCAAGCTCCTTTACGCGACGTCCTTGAGCAAACCAGTCGTTCTCTATCGCATAACTGCGGAACTCAACCATTCGCTTCGCGCCCACAATGCCTGGCTTCTCGCTGTCGTCGCTGCCCATCTGCTTCTCAAGCTCTCGGCACTTCGCCTTCAGCTTATCGACACCGCCAAGCAATTTTGGAGCCAGACGCGCCAGAATCCACGCCGAACCCGCCGTGCCGAATATGTAAGTTACAGCGTATGCAACCGGTATGATGTTCAGTGCCTTCTCCTGCTCATCGGCCGGCAACCCAAGCCCGCGGATGGTATCGCCTGCAACGCCAATCACCGCGCTTATGGTCTGCGAACCCGACAGCAACCCCGCTGCCTCGCCCACATTGTAACCCATCACAAGGGAAATACCCCATGTAGATAGCAGAATGAACACACACATCACAATGGCAAAGAAAACCTGCGGCAAGCCCTCCTTGCGCAGTCCTGCAAAGAACTGCGGGCCAACCTTGTATCCAATGGCAAAGAGGAACATCAGGAACGCCACCTGTTTCAGCGGCCCCGGCGTTGGAATATTAAGTTGCCCAATGAGCACACCCACCAGCAGCACACTCGTCACAATACCCAGGCTGAAACCCTTCACCTGAATCTTACCAATGAGAAAACCCAACCCCAGCGTCAAGTAAATCGCCAGCTCAGGATGCGCCTGCAAAAGATTAGTAAACCACTCCATAACAGTACAGTTTAATTTGAGAAGATAACACGGCGGTAGGGGGATTTGTTTTTGTAGGTGGCGACCACTCGTCTGGGGGATATGTGGTTGCTGTTTTTATGACAGTTGTGGATGTTTTCAACAAATTGGAGTTTAAATGAGGTGATAAAATAAATTTTATTTATTTTTGTATATTACACTTTATAGATTTAGAAAATCAAAGACACTATTATGATAACAGGAGAAATCAAAAACCGCATAGATTCTATTTGGGATGCCTTTTGGACTGGTGGTATAACCAATTCAATCACCATATTGGAGCAGATGACTTATCTGTTCTTCATGAAGATGCTCGATGATGCTCAAAAGACAAAGGAGGCGAATGCAAGCATTATGGGTGTAGCGGTGAAAGAACCGACATTCGGTGACGGTATGTGGCATAACCCGGAGACTGACAGGGATGTCGCATACAATACTTTGCGTTGGAGCGTATTCAAGAATAAGGAAGCAGAGGAGATGTTCCGTATAATCAGCCGTGATGCCTTTGTTTTCATCAAGAACCTGAATACAGGCAAGGAGTCTGCATATAGCAAATTCATGGCAAATGCAACGTTCCTCATCCAGAACCCGCGTACTCTGGTTAAGATTGTCGAAGGCATTGATGCCCTTGATATGAATAACCGTGATACTATGGGCGATGTCTATGAGTACGTTCTTGGCAAGATGGCAGCAAGTGGCAATAACGGACAGTTCCGCACCCCTCGTCACATAATAAAGATGATGGTTGATATGATGCAACCCACATTGCAGGATAGCGTGTGCGACCCTGCAATGGGTTCGGCAGGTTTCATTGTAGAGAGTGCCAAATATGTTCAGGAGCATTACAAGACTGAACTGCTGAAACCGGAGAATATGAAGCACTACAAGAACGGCTTGTTGCACGGCTTTGATACCGATACAACAATGCTTCGTATTGGTGCTATGAACCTTATGCTACACGGTGTGGATAACCCCGATGTGGAGTACAAGGACAGCCTTTCAACCGACAACAGCGATGAGAACAGATATACCCTTTGCTTGGCGAATCCTCCATTTGCAGGAAGCCTCGATTATGGTGCTGTGAGCAAATCACTGCTTGCCATTACCAAGACAAAGAAAACAGAACTTTTGTTTATGGCTCTGTTCGTTAGAATGCTTCAACTGGGTGGTAGATGTGCATCCATTGTTCCCGACGGTGTTCTCTTTGGTACAAGTACCGGACATTTGGCTATACGCAAAGAGATTGTAGATAACCAGAGATTGCAGGCTGTGATTTCAATGCCAAGCGGTGTGTTCAAACCATACGCAGGAGTATCGACGGCGATATTGGTATTCACCAAGACAAATGCAGGAGGAACGGACAAGGTTTGGTTCTATGATATGACTGCAGACGGTTTTTCACTCGATGACAAACGTAACCCCATTGCCGATAATGACATCCCGGACATTGTTGAGCGTTTCCATAACCTCGATGCAGAGGCTGACAGAACCAGAAAGGATAAATCTCCTTGTACCAGTAGAGGAAATTCGTGAGAAGGGATATGACTTGTCAATTAACAAGTACAAAGAGATTGAGCGTGAAAAGGTGGTGTACGAGAGTAGTGATGTAATCTTTGGTAGAATAGCATCATTGGAGAGTGAGATTATGAATGCCATCAATGATTTCCAGACTAAATTTATGTAATATGACACACGAGGAAACCATAAGGGCATTGGATGGGGTAATTGTGTATCTCAATAGGTTTGTTACAACGAAAAATCTTCCATATAATCTAATTGAAGAAGTGGTTAGAAACTTGAAAGGAATGGATATTTCAAGTATAACAATAAGAAATGTCGCAAATATAAAGATTGAGAACCCAACTTCCTTGCCTCCGTTTTGTATGGATTTACATCATCTTGAAGTAGAAAGACAAAATAATAATAGAACCACTATCCAATCCATAATTAGCATATTGAAAACAGAACAGGAACGACACCAACGTATCTTGGATGAGATTGAAAAACAAAAAACTTTTGCTGAACAAACGAAAGCCAATAAGATACAACAAAGAACTTACTGGTGTTCTATAATTGCAACAGTTATATCTTTGATTGCATTGATTGTCTCCATTTGTAAATAAGAACTATGGATTACGAAAGTAAGATATTATTAAATAGGCTTGTTGATGAAGTTGAGAAACTCAATAGCCCTGACTGGTGGGTTATTGGCATAACAGTTGTCAACGCTCTTATTATGGCGTGGATTGGTTGGAGACAATACAAACTGCAACAACGTCAAACTAAAATTCAAGAACATGAAGTATATAAAAACTTGTATTCGCTAATCAAATCTATACATAATTTAGGTGGCTCTATTATTTATACTGCTTTTTTTGTTTTAAAGGATTCTAAAATTGATGAATTTGATATAAGGCATCTACAAAATAAGAGAAAAGCACTTGATGATTTATCATTAAAATTATCAGAGTTTGAGATAGATTTGGGGCTGAAAACGAATATACGAAAAATAGAGTATGCGAATTATGAGTTCTTTTTGAGTGTTGCATCTGGTTTGATAATAGATCTCACATTATTATTGAAAAATGCATCTATCCATCCTCTAAATGTTGACAAAAATCTTACATTTAATGAAAATGAGATGATTGGTTTGATATTAGCAAAAACAGAGGAAAGTGAAAGGGAATCTTTAAAAAAACAGTTTGATAATTATACCAAGTTAAAGAATCGAATTGAAAATTACAAAATCTTGGAATCACTAAAAAAACATTGTGTTTTATGAAACAAGGTTGGGAAATAAAGAAACTGAAAGATATATCAGTTCTAATAACTGATGGCGATTGGATTGAGAGTCGTCATCAATCAGATGATGGTATTCGTTTAATCCAAACTGGCAATATTGGGAATGGCATATTTAGGGCAAAAGATGCAAAATCTCATTATATATCAGAAGAAACATTTAATGAATTAGGTTGTACTGAAATTTTTTCGGGAGATTGTCTTGTTTCGAGACTCCCAGAACCAGTTGGCAGAGCGTGTATCATCCCAGAATTGGATTATAGGATGATAACAGCGGTGGATTGTACAATAATTCGTTTCAAAGATTTCATTCTACCGAAATTTTTTGTTTATTATTCTCAGTGCTCAAAATATCTTAGAGATATAAATAACAGCACAACTGGTACAACTCGTAAAAGAATAAGTAGGAAGAATTTGGAATCCGTAACAATACCTATTCCCTCAATTTTAGAGCAGGAAAAGATTGTTGCAGAGTTGGATTGTCTTTCAGGTATCATTGAGAAGAAGAAACAACAGTTGAAGGAATATGATGCCCTTGCACAGTCTATATTCTACGAAATGTTCGGCAATCCCATCGATAATGAAAAGGGATGGGAGATGAAGAAGTTGGGAGAGGTTTGTGATGTGAGAGATGGAACCCATGATTCACCTAAATATTTGGAACAAAGCGATTTTGTTCTTATTACTTCAAAGAATATAGTTGGCAACACTATTGATTTTACTTCTGCAAACCATATCAGCGAAGATGATTATATCAACATAAATAAGCGTTCATGCGTGGATGATGGGGATATAATTATGGCAATGATTGGTACAATCGGTAATCCAATCATTGTAAAAGATATCGATAGAAAATTCTGTATAAAGAACGTGGCTTTGATAAAATTTGCTCAAAGTACATTGGTGACAAATGTGTATATTCGTGCATTATTAGATAATAAGTGTTATTATCAGTACATACAAAGTCAAAATAAAGGAGGAACACAGAAGTTTGTTGCATTAGGAACAGTTAGGAATTTTACAACTCCAATTCCCCCTCTGTCACTCCAACAAGAATTTGCATCAAAGATTGAAGCAATAGAAAAGCAAAAGGAACTAATAAAGCAATCCATTGCAGAAACTGAGACATTATTCTACTGTAGAATGGATTTTTATTTTAACTAAACACAAAGCGGTATGAGAAAACAATTTGCAGAATACTACGAATTGCCCAAAGAATGTATAAATGAGATTTGGGATAATTCATTAATTGTGTTTGATACGAATGTATTGTTGAATTTATATCGTTATAATGATGAAACCCGAAATGAGTTTATAAAGATTATCAAATTCTACAAAAAACGTTTGTGGATTCCATACCAAGTGGGGCTTGAGTTTCATAGACGTAGAGAAGAAATAATGCGCAAAAATGCTGCTGCCTATAAATTGTTGGGAGATAGCATCTCAGAACAGTTGGTAAAAGTCGTTGATTCTCTTTGTTCGGAAAGGGATTATGCCCGTCATCCTTATATAAATATGAAAGATATAAAAAATAAGGTTGAGCGACTGGCTAATGCAATAAAGAAATCATTAGAAAAACAAGAAAAAGAACATCCTGATTATTCTAATGGTGATGATACGCTTACAACTATTACAGAGTTGTTTGATGGTAGAGTTGGTGATGATTTTGAGGAAAAAGATTTAGAAATTTTGTATAAGGAGGGTGAAAAACGTTATACCAATAAGATACCGCCTGGATATTGCGATGAGAAGAATAAAAAAGACAGAGGTAAAAGAAGTTTGTATGGTGATTTAATTGTATGGAAACAAACAATTCTTCAAAGTAAGGATAAAAAACAAAATGTTATTTTTGTAACAGACGATCATAAAGAGGATTGGTGGTGTAAAGTTGATGGAAAGCATTCTCCGCGTAAAGAACTTATAAAGGAATTTCTTTCTGAGACTGGACAGAAGATATTAATATACGATAGTAAACGTTTTCTTGAGTATGCAAATAAAAATAAAGAACTGAAGGTTAGTCAAAGGACCATCAAAGAAGTTGAGAAAATAAGGACTGCCGATATTTCAAAATATCTGGATGAAACCATTCGGTCTATACAAATCTCGAGTGTATTTGATTCTATAAATTCTTTTAATGTGTATAAAGACAATTTATATAATCCAATTCCTCAATTTGATGTGTTTCCTGATATGTCGTATATAAGTGATTGGCAGAAAAATCTTGTTAAGTTTGATGAATCTGTAAAAAAATGGAAAGAAAATTTACAGCGAATCAACGAGATGGCTGCAATGCATAATCGTAAATTTAAAAAGGGGGTACGACAAACGGAGAAACCAGACGAGGACAGCAAAACAACTGAATAACTATTATTTCAAGTTAAAAGGACTCTAAAGACCCTAAGCAAATGAATGATATGCGAAACTTTGACTACATAAAGGATTTGGGATTAACCGAGTTGTACCGTTTCTGCTTGATAGCAGAGGAGCAACAGGCTACTAATCCGGACATCAGTGCTGTCAATGCAAGACGAGCACTGGAATACATCGTACGTTCATTGTACCAAATGAAGAACATCGACATCCCCGAAAGGACATCATTGTTTGAACTGGTGGATGGTGAGCCATTCAAGGAGTTCATTGGTGATGAGAGGGTGATGATGGCTGTTCACTATGTCCGCAAGGTTGGCAACAATGGTGCTCATGCTGCATCGGTAAGTAAAAAGGAGTCATTTTTCTGCTTGCTCAATATCTACAATGTAGTCGCGGCAATTCTTATTAAACTTAGGGTTGTCGATAGTGTCAAGCCTTTTGACAAGACATTGATTCCAAGCGTTCCTGCGACTCCTACAATTATCCCGGTGGTTCACGATGACACCGCCAACAGGATTGTTGAGGTTGCCGACAAGGTTGCTGTTGAGTCAAAAGCACCTGTTGAGGTGCTTCCAATGGATGTTTCAGAGGCTGAGACTCGCAGATTGTACATCGACTTGATGCTGAAAGAGGCTGGATGGGATATACTCGATACCAACGGGTTGATTCAGCCCTCAAAGGCTTGTGTTGAGGTGGAATTGCAGGGAATGCCGAACACGCACGATGTTGGTTATGCCGATTATGTACTGTTTGGCAGTAACGGCAAGCCTCTTGCAGTGATTGAAGCAAAAAGGACATCGGTATCACCAGTGAAGGGCAAGCATCAGGCAGAATTGTATGCCGATTGTTTGGAGGCTAAATATGGTGTACGTCCGGTGATATATTACACCAACGGATTCCAGACATTCGTTATTGATGGGCTTGGTTATCCTCCACGCAAACTGTTCAGTTTTCACACAGAGGATGATTTGGAACGTTTGCTTCAAAAGCGTGGAAGAAAGGACATGACGGACTTTACTGTCAATGACAATATAAGTGATAGGTATTATCAGAAAACGGCAATTAAGGCGGTTTGCGAGCATTACAACAGCAAGCACAGAAAGGGCTTGCTTGTGATGGCAACTGGTACTGGAAAGACACGTGTTTCCATTTCACTGGTTGATGTTCTTAAACGCAATGAGTGGGTGAAGAATGTGCTGTTCCTTGCCGACAGAACATCATTGGTAAAACAGGCTCACAAGAACTTCGTTAAACTTCTACCCAACGAGACTACTTGTGTGTTGAACGAGGGCGGTGAACGTGATTTGAATGCTCGCATTATCTTCTCGACATACCAGACAATGATAAACTTTATTGATACAGAGGAAAAGCCTTTCTCTGTGGGTAGGTTCGATTTGATTATCATTGATGAGGCTCACCGTTCAATCTTCGGCAAGTACGGAGCAATCTTCAACTACTTTGATGCTATGCTCATTGGACTTACCGCAACCCCACGTGATGAGGTGGACAAGAGCACATACGACATCTTTGAAATGGAGCAGGGTTCGCCAAACTATGCCTACGAACTGGAAGATGCCGTTGCAGATGGTTACTTGGTAAACTATGCAGGGTTCAAGCGTGGTTCGGTAATCCTTAAAGAGGGTATCAAGTACAGCAGTCTGAGCGAGGATGAGAAGGAGCAGATGGAGAAGATTTGGGAGTATGAGCAGACTCGCAAGGCACTTGATTATTATCCTAAGCAAGCGGCTGAGGATGGTGGCGAATATAGCAAACCAAAGTATGTACGTGACATCAACAATAGCGAGATATTCAGTTATATCTACAACATTGACACCATTGATGCAGTGCTTCAGGATTTGATGGAGAACGGCTTAAAGGTGCAGAGCGGAGAGAGAATAGGCAAGAGCATTGTATTTGCATATAACCACCGCCACGCAGAACTTATTGTTGAGCGTTTCAATGCCCTTTATCCGGAATACGGTTCCGGTTTCTGTGTGCTTATTGACAACTATGTGACATACGCACAGGACTTGATTGATAAATTCGAGAAAAGGGACGCTGAGCCTCAGATTGCAGTATCTGTGGATATGCTCGATACCGGTATTGATGTGCCCGATGTGCTGAATTTGGTGTTCTTCAAGCCCGTTAAGTCCAAAATCAAATTCTTGCAGATGATTGGACGAGGAACACGCTTGTCACAGGGTATATTTGGTGACAAGGACAAGGAGGTGTTCTACATTTTCGACTGGTGCTGTAACTTCGACTACTTTGAGAAGTACCCCGACGGCAAGGAGGCTCCAAGTACAATATCACTGACAGAAAAGTTATTCGGCTTGCGTGCTGATATTGCTTTCCATCTACAACATCAGAAGTATCAAGAGGATGAATTTGCAAAGAAACTTCACGATGACATCAAGGCAATGTTGAAGGAACAGGTAACGATGTTATCTGATAGCCATATCTCGGTTAGAGCAAAATGGGAACAGGTTAGTCACTTCAAGGATGCTTCGGCTTGGGTGTATATCTCAGAACTTGATACACTTACATTGAAGAATGACATTGCTCCATTGCTCGCAAAGAACACATTGGATGAGAATGCCAAGAAATTTGATGTACTGGTGTTGGCGATAGAACTCTCTCTGCTCGATGATGATATGAATGCTCATAAATCAATCCAGAACATACAGTTCGTGGCTGAGAAACTGCAACATAAGGCATCTATCCCACAGATAAAGGCTAAGATGGGCACTATCAACGAGGTTCTTAACCCAGTATGTTGGGAGAATGTTTCTTTGGCTTGGTTGGAGAAGGTACGTGAGGATTTGAGAGACTTGACAAAGTTTCTCATTGGTGACAAAAAACAGTGGTTTGTAGTTGATATAAAGGATGTGGTTACTGTCGGTGGCGAGACTGTGGGTGTTACTCCAAAGGTATCATACAAACAGAAGGTGATGGATTTCCTTGCCGAAAATAGACATCTGCCTGTATTGGATAAGATATACGCAATGGAGCAACTTACCGTTGCCGATATTAGGGAACTGGAACGCATACTATGGGAGGAACTGGGCGATAGGCAGGATTATGATAAATATACTCTTGGTATGCCTTGTGGAACGAATGTTGCGATGTTCATACGTTCAATCATTGGAGTGAACAGAAAAGAGGCTGTTGAGAAATTTGCGACATTCATATCGGGTTCTCAGTTGAACTATGAACAGGAGGAGTTCTTGACTACAATTATATCATACGTATGCGAGAACGGTGATATCACAAAGGACATAGTTGTGAACGAAGCACCATTTGATGAAAAACTGGCAGTGTTCAGTGCGTACATGCTACCATTGGCAAAGTACATCGACAATATTCATAATGTAATTAACCCAGTGACGGCGTAAAGAAAGTATACAATATAGCAATTAGAGTCCAGGCGATGCTTGGACTCTAATTGTTTATATTGGTATATGTTTGTTGATATCTTTTTGCTGTTTTCTATTGATATGGTTACCCTATGGTGGTATATTTGTGGAAAACAAAATTGGAAGATATATGAGAGACTATTCTTTTGAAACTGATACTGAATTGCACAGGAATATTGATTATTTTCTTGAAATATCGGGGCATGTAAATGACAAACACAAAGTAATGGGAATTTTAAGGCGCTGCATTGATTGTGTGTGTTTGGGTGATGTTAAGGCGTTAGAGAAATTGTTGTGTTTTGATATTAGAGGATACATGTTTTGCAGTCCTAGTTATTATCTGGGAGTTGACAATTATTACGTTAGAAGCGTTTCTGATGTAAATAAATATATACGGAAGTCCGTACCTATTTCAAAGAATATGGATAGGAAAACGAAATTCCCAAAGATTAATTTCTTTGATTTGAGAGAGGTCCTTGTGAATTCTAGATAGAGTGTTGATGCGCGACAGGGTGGTGAACAAAACCTATTGCTCTCCATTGCCACAAAAGGCAAAGAATAACACGCGATATTCACCGGTTAATCTTTATTTACCCGATGGTTACCCTCGCTATTCGCATCCTATCGATGTGGAACAATGCAAAGTTAATTTTATAATTCAATATAAATTACATATTTGTTTTTAGGTTGGGTTTTGGTTGTCTGTTTTGTCTCATGGTCTTTTTGGACGATTTATATAATATAAAGTATTTTTTATATATCTTTGTTTATAGTTTGTAATCACTGCAACTTCGACTAAAAAACAATGCGTATAGTAAAGAGACTGTAAGGAGGATATTGTAATGGAAATTAGTTCAGACGACATTAAAAATATTATCAAAAAGAATAGTGATAATATAGCCTTTGTTATTGGCAATGGCATACATTGCCAATACAGAGACTGCAGTATTTCGTGGGAAGAATTATTAAAAAACTTATGGAATGATTATGTTGGGAAAAAATGCAACATCCCTGTTGGAACTTCATTTACAGAATTTTATGATATTTTGGAGTTAAATCGCTTTTGGGGTAATAATGGTACCATTCCACTGAATAGTGTACAGCTAATTCAACACAGATGTAGTGTTAAGCAAAATGTGGCAAACAAATTCCCGGCTAAAAATAAGTATAGCTTACAAATGTGTATTGAGGGGATAAAAAGGCTCAATTCACCTATTCTTACCACGAACTTTGATACTTATATTTCTGATTCTGTTGGCGCCACTCCTCATAAACTAAAACAGATAGAGAATCAATATAAGTTTACGGATTTTTATCCATGGAATTTATATTATGCCAATGATGAGATAAACAATCCCTTAAGTGGTTTTGCGGTATGGCATATTAACGGAATACATAAGTATCCACGAAGCATAAGGTTAGGATTAAGCGATTATATGGGAAGTGTAGAGCGTGCTCGCAAGATGATACAAGGAAACAGTCTTAAGGAGTATTTTACGGGTAAGAACCAATCTTATTGGGTGGGATATAATACCTGGCTACATATAATATTCAACAAATCACTCTTCATATTTGGTCTTGGGTTGGAAGAGAATGAAGTATTTTTAAGATGGTTACTTATACAACGTACAAAGTATTGTAAGATGTACAAAAAGAGCCATAAAGGATGGTATATAGGTAAGGATATAAAAGCAGGGAAAACATTTTTTTTAAAGCAGTTAGGTTTTGAGGTGATTGACATTCCCGATTACAATACATTATATCAAGCAATAGAAACGCTTTAAATTTCAAAATTAAGATACATTAAAAAATATAAGGAGAATGTTGTAATGAGTAAAAAAATTACAGAAATAACCAGGAAAGAGATATTTGCCCTTTTTAGCGAAGGGTATATTGATAACTCTTTCTCATTATTTGGTGAGAGCAGAGAAAGATTTTTATATGCTTATAATGGGGATGTTTCTGAAATTGACTTCTTGAGTGATTTGTATCAATTAGACAAAATGCCAAGTTTAGACCATAGATTTAGCAATGCTAAAGATGATATATTACAACACATAGTAAATAACGATGATTATAAACAGGGTTGGGTATTTTATGATGCACGCTTTAATTTGAAAGATTGTGATGATGAAGAATTGTTAAAATTTATATGTAAGGTTTTTCATCCTAGTGTACGTAGTGAGAATAGTTACTGGAAAGGTCTTCTTGATAATATTCAAGTGTTGTTGAAACCTGATGGATATGAGTTGCATATTGCAGAAAGAATTTCTGGTAGAGAGGTGTACGCTTGGAGAGAGCTAACTGATTTGGAGGTAGCAAATAATAAATTTATACCTTTTTCGCAAAGGTACAAGAATAGTTCATTGCAAATTCCAAGAATAAGTATCAATAAACGAAAAGCATTAGTTGAGTTGATGCGTCGTCTTGAAGAGAATATATGTGTAACAGATGATACAGGGTGGCAAGACTATAAATATTCTTGTCAGATTGTAATGGATGAAATAAAAGAGTTTTATATACCCAAAGCATATAACGATAAAGACGAATATGTAGAAGAAAGTGACTTTAATAGATTCGTAATGCGTACTTCGCCTAAGTGCGTATTTGATGTAATTGAATTATACCCTCAATTTGAAACTTCTAATTTTGAGAATGAAGTAAATAATGTTCTATCAAATTATTGCTATAAACTAATTGATAGAAAGATGATGCCTATGCAAAACCAAATAAAAGCTGAAATTCCCAAGGAACCAACTTTAAGAGATTTGGTTTTAGAGGCTGAACGATATTTTAAAAAACAGGATTTAGAGAGTAAACAAAGAGCTTTGGAAAAGATTTGGGATGCTTTTGAAAGAATGAAAACATATTACTCTCCCGATAAAAAAAAGTCGACAAATCAAATAATTAATATGATTTCTAATGGTGATGCAGAACTATACAATAAATTAGATGATGAATTTTTGGAACTTGGCAATATTGGCAATAATTATCAGATTAGACATTTTGAAACAAATAAAAAGCCGATAAATGATGTAAGAATTAAAGAGTATCTATATACAAGGTGCCTTGCTTTGATTAATATGATTATTCGATTTGTAGAGAAATAAGTATTGTTTGTAAAATACAACATAAGATGGATTTATTATTTAGTGAAAGAAATAGTTTGCGTAAAGTAAGAGAACAAACAGATGTTATAGATAGGGAAATGTATGCATTGCTTGTTAATGTATGCGAAAAATACATTCAATATTTGATTAAAAAGTTTCCTGATTTTTGCCCCGATAATAACACTATAATTTGTGGAGTAAATTTAGAACTGTTTCATAATACATTAAACTTCAAGGTCCCAGGTCTTTTTTATGATTATTCAAATAAGGTTATTACACCAAGATATGAAGATTATGACCAGTATGCCTTATTGGATTATATTGAATATATTGGAAAGAATATTACAGATATCAAGAAAGGCGATTATCATAGTTTCTTTCAGCACTATCATTATGAAGTGAGAAATTCTAATGAGATATTTTGCGATTTTCAGAAAGAAATCAATGAAACTTTTAAGCTGACTGGGCTTTTATATGCTTTGTCTGATAATAAAGATATTGAACGTATAACCCTAGTTGATACGCAAATAGAAAAACTCAAAAAAGATGTTGAAAGTTTGACAGAAGTTGGATTAAAAGAACTCATAAACAATGCAATTAAATTCTATAAAGATCCAAAATTTGAAATAAACCAAATTGCTGTTGAGAAATTATGGGATGCTCTTGAAAGAATAAAAACAATATTTCTTTCCAGTAGTATTGATAAAAAGCAATCAGTTAAAGACTTGATTAATAAAATATCACATAATAATAGTGACTATTTTGACTTGTTTAATACAGAATTCGCAACGCTTACAAAAATAGGTAATGTTTATAGAATAAGACATCATGAGACTGATAAAATAGATATAATAGATGATAAATACTATGAATATCTTTTTAATAGATGTTTATCATTACTTGCTTTAGCAGTCAAGTTCATAAAATGATAAGCAAAAATATAAATTCCATATATGAATAATCCCAACAACAACATAGTAATCTACCAAAGCGAGGATGGCAAGGTACACCTTGATGTGGTGTATAACGAGGAGACTATGTGGCTCACTCAGCAGCAACTTTGTGAGCTGTACCAAACGAGTAAATCAAATGTAAGTGAGCATATTAAGCATATATTTGAGGATGGTGAACTTGACAAAGAAGTGGTTGTTCGGAATTTCCGAATAACCACTCAACACGGAGCTATAGAGGGTAAAACGCAATCTCGCGATGTTGCTCATTACAACCTCGATATGATTCTTTCGCTTGGTTATCGTGTGCGTTCGGTTACTGCAACCCGTTTCCGTCAGTGGGCTACCGAACGATTGAAGGAGTATATCATAAAGGGCTTCACAATGGACGATGAACGCCTGAAACAGTTGGGTGGCGGTAACTACTGGAAAGAGTTGCTCGACCGCATAAGGGATATCCGTTCATCGGAAAAGGTTATGTATCGCCAGGTGCTCGACCTTTATGCAACAGCGGTGGATTATGACCCACGCAGTGACCTTTCAATCGAGTTCTTCAAAATTGTGCAGAATAAGTTGCACTTTGCAGCGCACGGACACACTGCAGCGGAGGTTATTTATGAAAGAGCCGATGCTGAGCAACCTTTTATGGGATTGACAACCTTCAAAGGGGAGCATCCAACGCTTGCCGATGCTAAAATTGCAAAGAATTATCTAAAGGAAGACGAACTGAAAATCTTGAATAACCTTGTTTCGGGATATTTCGATTTTGCCGAGATACAGGCAATGAAACGTCGTCCTATGTATATGAGTGATTATATACAGCAACTTGACAATATCCTTTCTTCAACAGGTGAGCCTTTATTGACAAGCGCCGGTAAGGTGAGTCATACCGCAGCAATCTCAAAGGCAGAAAAAGAATATCGTAAATATGAACAACGAACACTTTCACCTGTAGAGGAAGCCTATTTGGATACAATTAAGCAAATAAACAAAGAGGCGAAAGAGAAGAATAGTAAGTGATAGAGGTGTATGAATGTATATTGATGTCAAGGAATGCGAGTCCCGATGCTATTTTGCGTTGGGGCTCCTTGTTTTTTTTGTTCTTCTGTACTTCTGTCTAAAAATAAAAAAACAGTGCGTTGTTTCTTGCCGGTATCGGCAAAAAATCCCTAAAAACACCGCTTTTCCTGTCAAAACTTGCCGGTATCGGCAAGAGAATGCTATATTTGCATTGTTTTTAATGAATAAACTTGCCGATAGGAGGAGTGTGTATGGATTATATTTCGGTTGCTGAGTTTGCTAAAATGCATGGTGTTGCGGAGCGCACTGTGCGCAATTATTGTTCCAACGGTAAAATACCTGGGGCGGTGCTTGTTGGCAAGACTTGGAGTGTGCCTTGTGATGCGGAGCTGCCACAGCGTGGAACTGCAAAGCGCAAGCAAATGCCTTTGCTTGTTGTGCTGAAAGAGCAGAGGGCTTTGAGGCTGAAGGGTGGAATATATCATCGCACGCAGGTTGACTTTACATATAATTCGAACCACATTGAGGGCAGTCGCCTGACGCATGAACAGACGCGTTTTATCTTTGAGACAAACACCATTGGAGTGGAGGATGGTGCTGTGCGAGTTGATGACATCATTGAGACTACAAACCATTTCCGTTGCATTGATTTTATCATTGACAATGCCGAGGCGCGTTTGAACGAAGGTATTATAAAGAGGCTTCATGCTATGTTGAAGTCAGGCACTACTGACAGCAACAAGGATTGGTTTGCAGTGGGGGAGTACAAGCGTTTGCCAAACGAGGTGGGTGGCAATGAGACTGTTGCGCCCGAGGGTGTTCAACGTGCGATGCAAGCGTTGCTAAAGGAGTACAACTCAATAAAGAAAAAGTCGTTTGAGGATATAATTGATTTTCATCAGCGTTTTGAGGCGATACATCCGTTCCAGGATGGCAATGGCCGTGTGGGGCGTTTGATTATGTTCAAGGAGTGCCTGGCCTGTGGCTTTGTGCCCTTTATCATTACCGATGAACTGAAATTCTTCTATTATCGTGGCTTGCAGCAGTGGAAGAGTGTTCGCGGTTATCTGCTTGACACTTGCCTCACGGCCCAGGATAACTATAAGGCCTTGCTTGACTATTTCAGGATTGAATATTGAGGATAGTTGCAAATGGCTAATGTTCTTTTGTGCTTATGTCTAAATGTTTATCTCAGATCCCTCGTCGCTGTGCTCTGTTGGGATGACACTTGGCAGGGTTTGTTAAAACATCTCCCTCCGCTTCGCTCGTCCCTCTTTGAAAAGAGGGACAGTTAATTACTTTCTTTACAATCCACTCCTCCTCTTTGCTAAGAGGAGGGGGACCGCTTGTGGTGGAGGAGATAGTGCTTGTGCGTTTGAATCTCCTTCCCAGCCGTACTCCCTCTTAAGAGGGAGAGTTTTTTAGATTGCAGGGGATGATACAATATCTCCTTCCGCTGCGCTCTGTCGGGATGACGCTTTCTAATCTTGTCATATCGACCGTATGGGAGATATCTCAGTGTTGTTATTGAGAGATTTATTTTATCCCCTCCGTCTGAAAAACGATGTTTTTCATCCACCTCCCCTTTGAAAGTGGAGGAGCTTATTTTACAATATCAAATCCCTTAGCAAAAGGATTTCGTTCTCGCTTACTCCGCGAGAAATTAATGTCTCGCTGTCGTGCATGATTTGCTGGGCGACTTTGTCGGCGTTGCCGCAGAGTTCCTTTGCTTTCTGGTAGTACTCGATGGCTTGGGCGTTGTTGTGGTTGACCCACTCTACATGGCCGGCGTTGAGGTAGTCTTCGTAGCTTGCCGATGGCATGGCGTGCAGGCGCTGGTAGTAGGCGCGTGCTTGCTGATCCTTGCCGGTGATGAATGAGCACCAGGCGATGGCGCGTGTGGCGCGCAGTGAGCCGGGCTTGAGGAACTCTACCTTGTAGAAGCGTGCGAAGGCTTCCTCGTAGCGTTTCATTGTTGCAAAGCTTTCGCCGGTCTGTAACAGCAGTGATATGTTCTCGGGTGCAAGTTCCTCGGCCATCTGGTAGTATGCCAGTGCGTTGTCGAACTCGCCCTGCATGCGGTAGCATTGGGCGATGTGGCGCAGTGTCCACAGTGTGTCTGGCTTTACAATGTCGGCTTTGGTGTAGTAGTCGATTGCCTCTTTGTAGCGGCATTCCTTCTGCAGGCAGTAGCCCATCTCCTGGAAGAACTGTGCGTCGCATTCGCCGCTCTTCTCAAATAGCTTGCCGGCATTGTATGCCTCGCTGTAGTATTCCTTCTCTACAAGGTAACGGAATGTGCGTAGCATGGCGTTGTTGTCGCTTACAAGCGGTGCGAGTGCCTCGCTCTCAAGCAGATTGAGCTGCATGGTGAACGGGTCCTTGAACTCGTGGCGGTGGTTGGAGAGCTTGAAGAAACGGTAGAGGTCCTGTATATACTGGTTGCTCTCGATTTCGGCCATGCGTTCCTTGTCGGCAAGGGCGTGTGTCTCGGCCTCCTGCATGGCTTCTCTCTCTTCGCCGCCGAGCTGTCCCATGAGCATCTCGCGCTGTTCCTGTGGAACGCGCTGTATGGTGAAGCAGAACGAGTATTTGTCGCTGTTGCAGAAGACTGGAGACTTGCATATTGCGCCCAGGATTGTCTGCGTGCCGTTGCCATTCTCAGGGAGTATTTCGTTGACGGCAGGTACATTGGTATCGAACGGGCGGAACCAGTTGCACATCTCGCTGAAAAAGGAGAAATTCTTGAGCTGTGAGAATGTGCTCATGTAAAGGTCGGCTCCCTCAATCTGCCATTTTGCCATCTCCTCGATCTTGCTCTTTATACCGTCGTTCTCAATCCATTTCTTCCATTCGGGGTTCTTGTCCTCGTCGTCCTCAATCTCCTTGAGGATGTCAATGCTCAGTTTGCCTTTTGCCAACTGCGAGCTCTTTATCATTGCCGGTATAATCTCCTCGCGCATCTTGCGGTCGATTTTCTGTGTCTCGCGGCAACGCAACAGCTGTATCTGTATTGTTTGTATGTGGCGCATTATTGCGACATTGTCGCGCAATGCGTCGAGCGCAGCCTTGAGCGCGGGGTAGTGTGCAATGCGCTGTTCATACTCAAAGAGTGCTATGACAAGACCTGTCGCTGCGCGCACGGCAAGTGTGCCACAGCCGTTTGTGGCTATGGTGCACAGCGTCTCTATCTTGATGGGCTCGAAGCATTTGAGCGTGCTCAGCATCACTGCGCTCAGTATTGTTGCGCGGTCGTTGATGCTTATCTCCTCATCGTTAATGATGGAAATGATGATTTCGGCATCGCCTTTCTTCCAGCCGGTGCTGCTCCAGATGGTGCCGAACAGCTCGGGTAACAGTCTCTCGTGCTCCTGTGACAACTGCTCACGCACTCCCTTGCATTCGTTCGCTGGGAGGCTCTCGGTTATGGCAAAGTTGGCTGTGTTGTCCTTCAGTCTCTCATATATGTTGCCAAGCCCTGTGAGGTTCTTGTATTTGCGGCGCATCTGGCAATAGACCTTTGTGGAGTGCTCGGTGAGCCTTGCAACGGCAATCTGGTCGTTGATGATGTAGCAACGGCCAATGAGCTCGGCGTGCAGGCGTTCCCTGTCGGGGTCGGGCATGCCCTGACGCAGATACTCAAGCATGTATTTGTATGCTGTCTGCATCTCGGTGAAGCGTGTGCGCAACTCCCAGTCCTGCAACTCCTCAATTCCTTCGCCCAATGTGTCAATGGCCTGCTTCAGTCTATTCTCGGCAAGCAAATCGGCTACTTTGCGCTGTTTTTCTGTTATCTGTTTCTCGTCCATAATTAATCGAGCGGAAATGTGAAAGGTGAAATCGGAAAACTGAAAAGGCTGAATGTGAAAACTGAAATCGGAAATCTGAAAGATGATAGGTTTCCACTTTTCTGTTTCTTTTTTTACTGTTTGTTCTGTTTTGCAGTTTTTATGCTGCTTGTTATTATTGCAATGATTTCTTTAAGGTCATTGTTCAATGAACTGAAGGTGTTTTCATTTATTATTCCGCTTTCACCTTTCCGTTTTATATAAAACCAATAAACAGCGCGGTATCCGCGCTGTTTATTGGTTTTTATAAAAGCGGTAAATTATTCACCCTTGATAGCTGCAACGCCTGGGAGAACCTTACCCTCGATAGCCTCGAGGAGAGCACCACCACCTGTATCTGCGGTGAAGCCGTATAAATTTCTCGATTTCTTTAGGCCTTCCAGAATTGGTGTGAATTATATAACCAATTTTTTCGCTTTCAAGGAGTGAATAAATCTTTTCACCCTCAACTGTTTCCACGGGAATACCGAGGGAGTCAATAATAAGTGAATTTGTTTCATCTGCATAGATTTCAAGACCTGCATCATAAAGCTTCTTCGCAAGCTCAATGAGGTCATACTTATCCTTGGAGTCAACGCTGATATATACGCCGCCTCGGCTTTCAAGATTGAAGCCTGCGGAAATAAGTCCCTTAAACAGTGCCTCATTAAGCGTTTTGCCTATACCTAAAACCTCTCCGGTTGATTTCATTTCAGGTCCTAAGATTGAGTTGATACCCGAAAGCTTTTCAAATGAGAATACGGGAACCTTAACTGCAAAGTAGGGAGGAGTCTTGTAAAGACCTGTGCCGTAACCGAGGTCTTTGAGTGACTGACCGATCATAACCTTTGCAGCGATATCAACCATGGGAACGCCTGTTACCTTGCTGATATAGGGGATTGTTCTTGAAGCTCTGGGGTTAACCTCGATAACATAAAGCTGATTGTGATAAATAAGATACTGAATGTTAACAAGACCCTTTGTGCCGAGTGAAAGAGCAAGTTTTTCAGAAACATCAATGATGTTTTCACGCATCTTATCGCTGAGGTTATAAGGAGGATAAACAGCAATTGAGTCACCGCTGTGAACACCTGCA
>JAZOUB010000029.1:0-88426 GCA_045657945.1 Bacteroidaceae bacterium
TAAAGGACACAACTTGAACCCTGGTGATTTTTGGATTAAGTGAGAGGAATGTTCGCCCGCTAGTTAGGTGCTCGCCTTGGCGAGTGACTAACTGAGGAAGGTCCGCATCACCCAAAAATCAACAGAAAGGTTCAAGTGGCAACACCTTTTTGACCGAGGGATGTCGCCCAGCGACTCCTGAGCAAAGAAAAGGTGGACTGGACTTTAGGTGTGCCGGGGCTTTTCGTTCTTTTGGCCGCCAAAAGAACATGAAAGAACGACTTGAAGAAAATACAAGTGAATGATTAAGGTTGGAGACTGCCGTGAAATATAATGGTGAGCGAAAGCGATACCGACACTGTTTTTTTGCGACCGTTCCTCAATATCTTACTTTCAGAATTTTTAATTTATATGCTTATCCACACTAAATTTCTACCGAGCCGGGGACTTTCGCTCGCCGTTATAACTACCGCATGAGGGCATGCCTAAAAGGCAACAGCACGCCAGGCCGACGCCTGAGGAAAAGCAGCAGCGTTACAGCCCTCATATACCCCTCTGCCTGCGGCACCTCCCCTAAGACAGGGGAGGAATTAAATTTCCTTTCCGCCCTTTTGGGCTTTTGACCTTTGAATACATGTTGCAAACAATGTCGGGCGGACACGGCATGCCGTGTCCCTACCATGAAACAAAAAAGGGCGCGCTTTTCGTGAGCGCACCCTTTAACATTTTCATATCTTGCAATATCAATCAAATCATTCCATTCCTGCATTAAGGAATGAGTTGTCAATCTTCTTGAAGAGTGAAACCTTACCCACGACCTGGGCTTTGAGTTCCATGTTTACACGAGCTGCAGGAGCCGCAGATCCACCCTCTTCCTCAGGAACAGACTCAAGCAAGCTTGTCATGTCAAGAGCAAAACCACCATTACGGTTACCATAGAACGCATTATTGCCCGACACTACAATGAGTCCATTTACAGGGAATGTTATCACGCCATCTGCATAGACACCGCAGAGACCGGCCTCTTTTACAGCCTCCTTGGTCGCGCCCAAAGCATCAGCCTTGTACCACGCCATAGAAGTGATGCCAATCAAGCCGTCACCAAAGTCAAGTCCGGTGCTCTGAACACCGGCAATCCACACGCCCTGCGGGTCAGTTGCATCAATCTCGATGTAACTACCGGTATCGTAGGAGCTTGCATCAGGATACAACGAAGACTGAGGACCGTAAGGATCTATCAAGCGGTAAAGACCCGGCTGGTACTTATTCTCTACCACCTTTACATAGTGCGAAGAAACAGACTTGCCCAAGAAAGGTGCAACCACATCATCGGTGTAGAGCGCGTAGCCAAGTGACTGCCAAGGATTGCTGTCCGCAGCCACCCAGAACTCAAATTCGGCAGTGTGAGTCTCTATAACCTCACCCTCGGCAGTGTATGTAACCGCCACAGCCTTATAATTGCCGCTATTGGCCATGGGACAAGCATAAAAACCTCCCTCCACCAATGTATCGCATGCCACGCTGCCGGCAAGCATGCCACCGACAATAGCATCCGTGTCTTCATCGGCGTCAACGACTGCTATAAGATAACGAGCCACATCAGTTCCCTTGGAAACCGATACTACAGCATTGTCCACTCCATTGGCATCAAGATAATGCCCCCTGAACTGCATTGCAAAACTGTAGTCCGGAGCCACAAAACCATCAAGCTGGAATTTTTCAACGCCACAACCAAATGATTCTTCGGCATTACCACCCCACTGCGTGCTGACAACATAGGCAAGATTAAATGTAAACAATCCCTTCTCGGCATCATAGGTACAAGGGAACTCCTCATATGAACCTTCTACACCGGCCAAAGGAGAGTGAGGCATATCGGTTACAGTAACCTGTCCATATTTAAAATTCGTTGCAGCATACTGCGGAAGCACCCCACAAGCACCGGTCAGCCTGTCATACTCCACAGTAAGGTTCATAGTATTTTGGATACCCTGTATGCAGAACTGCGCATCAGTATCATTGACCAGACACTCACGATAGTACACTTCCAGGCCAGGCTGTTCGCCACTCCAATACACTGTTGGATAGTATGTTCCTTCACCTATCTTCTCCCACTCGCTCCATGGTGCCGGAACGCCAACCTCAAGAGAGTACACAGCATTGCCAAGAGCCGCTGCATATTCGCCGGCAATGGCAAGAGAAATCTTTGCATACCTGTCATACTCGAGCACTGCACCCTCTTTTACGGTGACAGTATATATAGCCGACTGGGCTGCATCGGAAAACTCCACAGCATCGGGCAGTTCAAACCACGCATCGGCAAGACTGTCGGCCGTAACAATTATGGGCACACGAACAGCACCGTCCACCCCCACACGGTTCACTGCAACATCAAAGGATTTTGCATCAATAGCAATCTCCACCTTGCTACCGTTATCTTTAGGGAAATACACCTGAGCCGGAGTTTCGTCGGCAGGCTCTTTACAAGCAGTGAAGCACAGCACCAGCACTGCAAGAGCCAAAAACTTATTCACTACACGCTCAACAAGGGACAATTCACATCCCATGGCGCATCTTTTCATTTCAAGGTTCTTCTTTTTCATAAAATCGAACGTTATTCAGGTTACAAAAGTAACACATTTTCTGCGCACCACAAATTAAAAACTGCTATTTCACCTATTTATCACATTGTTTCGGGCGAACACAAGAAGACACCATCAACATTCGACACCATGGAAAAAGCAAAAAAGCGAACCCGCAAAGGATTCGCTTTTTTGTGTATATTACTGAGTATTTTGATTATTCAGCAAGTGTTGTAGTACTCAAGTCAACCTTGAACAAATTGTTAGCATTTGACGGATACAAACCACCGCCGTTGTAATCGGCCATGCTGATCAACATTGTATTAGCAGGGAATGTGATGCAGAGGTTCTCATCGAGTGTACCGCAGTAACCTGCAGCCTTTACAGCCTCGAATGAGTTACCCTTTGTCATGTAGTAGTATGCCATACAACCGAATGTAAACTCACCGTAACCCCAGTCCATACCAGAGGCGTGGTAGCCATCCATGTAAACACCCTCGGGATCCTCGCAGTTGAAGAGCATGTAGTGCTGCTTGGATGCATCGTAGTCTTCAGGAGTATTGTATGGATATGCAGCACCGTATGGATCAACAAGGCGGATGATAGCAGGATTCTCAACCGCCTGCTCAGCCTCTACCTCATAAGTCAAGTTTTGAACACTGAAGAATGTTGAAACCAAATCCTCTGTGTAGAGAGCCTTACCGATTGACTGCCAGCTGTACTCAATCTGAATTGAAATGCTTGTAGTCTTGTTACCGGTAAGTGACTCATTGTGCTCGAAGTAGTTTACAGAGTCAACAACGAATGCAATATTTGCTTTATAATTTGCACCAATAGCAATGTTTGCATAATCAATATCAATAATGAACTCTGCATAATCCTGACCATCCTCGAAGCTAACTGCAGCTGTATCAAATGTCATAACATCATTGTTGAGTTTAACATCAAGAGGAAGGGTCACATTACCTTTGGAATTGTTACGGAATACCTTGACAGCCACCTGAGCCAGTGTATCCGAAGCAGAGAGGAGATAGCTTGATTCCTTCTGCTCAAATGAGTATGTAGGCACACTTGTGGTATCATAAGCATCCCAAGAGCCCTCTTCACTACAAGATGCAAAGAATCCTGCAGTCAAGGCCATTGCCATTACCATAAATGATTTGAATATTTTCATAATCTCTGAATTTTATTTTTTGTTCTACAAAATCCCCCCCACCCCTGCGGGGGGCAGGGAAAATCAAGTTATTACTCTTTAACAGGTTCTGGGTATGATGCTGTTGGGTTATTGTCAGACTCCTCCAACAATACGTTAGCCTCAATTTCGCTTTGTGGAATTGGAAGAATCATACCATCACTACCAGCAGGCACAAAGAATATTGCATCAGGCTCAAAACCACCACCACGACGGTCCAAATCCTTATTCAAACGCAACAAGTCGCCATAAGAGAAGCCCTCACCCCAAAGCTCGATACGACGCTGGAACCAAACCTTGTCCTGAACAGCCTGAGCAGTCAATTCCTGACCCTCTTTTGCTGCGCAAGTGTACTGGGGGTCACGGTATGTCTTGACAAAGTTCTCCAATGTAGCAGCACCTGTTGCAGGGTCACCAGCCATAGCCTGAGCCTCGGCAAGGATGAGGTACATCTCCTCAACACGCATCAAAGGAATCTCGTTAGCATTTGTAGATGTACCAAGCACATCCTTGTAGCAACCGAACTTCATCTGAGTGTAAGCTGGAATCTTTTTTTCTGCAACATATGCAGCCTGAGCGTCGTCAATGTTTGGAGACTGCTTGTTCTCATCCAACCACCAGCCCTTGCGAACGTCTGTTGCAGGAATCTGTGTATAGAGAGCCTTATTGATCCTTCTCCAAGCACCTACAGATGCATAACCGTAGTTGAGTGAACCCATGTGTGATGGGAAGTTACAGATACCCGATGTTACAGGACGGTCTGTCTCGGCTACAACAATACCCCACATCCAAGAGGCATCTTCTGTATCGCTGAAACCTGGGTGGTCAACATCTGACATAGTATAAGGAGTTGCAGCAGTATTGTCGATAGCAGCCTGCGCATCGGCAGCAGCTGCTGCCCAGTTGTTCATTACAAGGTTAACACGTGCACGAATACCGTAAGCAACAGCAAGGTCAACATAACGTTTGTCCTCACGTGTCAATGATGTTGAAGAAAGGAGTTCGATAGCAGTGTTGATGTCGTTCATAATGAGCTCATATGTCTCGGCAAGTGTAGAACGCTTGCAACCCTCATTTGGAACGGCCTCATAGTTCTCTTCTGTAATAAGAAGAACACCAGGCTTACTCTCATTACCAACATAGGTATGCTGGAAGTACTGTGCAAGAGTGAAATAATCAAAGGCACGTACTGCCAAAGCCTGAGCAAGGTAGTATTTTGACTCATCATCAGTAGGCTCATATGTACCGATAGCCTGAACAACTACGTTAGTAGCAGAAATCTGCTTGTAGGCTGTTGACCATATTGAATAAGGCGCAAAGTTCTTATAGTTCAAGTCTGTGTGAAGAAGTGAGCTAGCGAACCAGTTGTAACCAATATTATCAGATACCATATCCATACCACGTGAATCGGTAAGCATCATTGTAGTAGGATAGAAGAAGTCGTTGTGGTTACCCTCACCTGTCAATTTACCAAAGTCGTAGAATCCGGCAGGGATAGCTGCGATACTTGCCTTTACTCGGTCTGGGTTAGCGGCAACAGCATCAATCTTCTGCTCTGAAGTCACTGTAGAACCCATTGGCGCTGTATCAAGGTCGTTACAGCTCACCAAAGCAAGAGCCGCAAACGCCGATGCAACAAATTTATATTTAAAATTCCTCATAATATTCACTGTTTAAATTATTAGAATGTTACCTTGATACCACCAGAGATTGTACGCAATGCGCTATAACGAGAAGCGTTTGAAGACATTGTTGCCTGACGAGCATCCAAGCCCTGACGAGCTGTGAACAAAGCTACATTGTCAGCTGCGCCATAGATGCGAACAGAGTTCAAGCCAATTGCACGCATCCACTTCTTTGGCAATGTGTAACCAAAGGTGATGTTGTTCAATGAAAGGTAGTTTGAAGACACCAACCAACGATCTGAAAGCGAGTTAGCATACTTATCAGATGTGTTCAAACGTGGAACATCTGTAAAACGGTTCTCAGGAGTCCAAGCGTTTGCAATATCATTATGCCAATTGTGACCTACGTTGTTTGAGTTACCACCGTGCATAAATGCCGCGTATGAGTTGTCATAGAGCTTACCGCCCAACTGGTATGAGAACTGGATAGAGAAGTCGAAACCATAGAACTCAAGGCTTGTACCGAAACCACCATATACATCGGGAGCCAAATCACCAGTTACATCACAATAGGTCTTGTTTGCAGCACTCCAATCAGATGTAACGTACACCTCAGGTACAAAAGCAGCCTTCTCCTCATCTGTTGCATCTGAAGGAGCTGTAGTTTTAGCATAGTAGAGAGCAAGACCAGTGTTAGGATCTACACCTGCATACTTTGGCAAATAGAGCTGATAGTAGCTTTCACCCTCACGGTAGATAGTTGTACCATCGATGTACTCACCATTGTAGTCAGGGCAGAGCTCGTTGATAACGTTCTTCTGGAATGTTGCATTTGCAAAGATATCCCAACGGAAGTTACGCTTGTCGATAGCAGTAGAGTTAAGTTCGATTTCAACACCGCTGTTTGTCATTGAACCAACGTTCACTGGCATAGATGTGTAACCGTTTGATGGAGCAACCGCCTGATAGTCGAGCATATCGCTTGTGCGACGACCAAAGTACTCAACTGTACCGCTCAACTTGCCCTTGAACAAAGAGAAGTCAATACCAACATTGTATGCATTACTCTTCTCCCAAGTAAGTTCAGGGTTACCCTTGTATGTCAAGAGACCATCAGAAAAAGAACCATTAGAACCCTGCATCTTGTACTGATCAAGGTATGCATAGTAGTTACCGATGTTGTCGTTACCCTGCTGACCGAAAGAAGCCTTGAGCTTCAAGATGTCAATCCAGTTAACCTTCTTCATGAAGTTCTCCTTGCTGATAACCCAAGCAGCTGATGCTGACCAGAAGTTACCCCAACGGTTGTCTGGGTGGAAACGTGAAGAAGCATCACGACGATAAGAACCGCTGATGAAGTATCTCTCGGCATAGTCATAGTTCAAACGGCCGAAGAAACCACGTGTTGCATACTCTGTATATGCACCACCACCAGTCTTCTGGTCAATAGTATTGTTGATTGTAAAGTCACCTGGTTTGTAGAGGTTCTGACCATTAGCATATACATACTCCTGATTCCAGTTGAACGCCTCGTAACCGAGTGTAAGGTCGATTGTGTGGTTGTTAGCAAATGTCTTGTTATAGTTTGCAAGATACTGCTGATTGAAAGAGAACGTACGTGTCTGCTGCTGTGTTGCAGTACCGCCATATTTCACGCTCTGACCGTACAAAGCATTACCTATGTCGTGGTAACGAGTATTGTCAATATGTGTACCGAGAGACGCTGTCAACTTAAGGCCCTTTACTGGAGTGATTTCAGCAAACCACTTACCGTTGAAGATATCCATAAGATACTCCTGAGTATTGTAAATGAGGTCACTCTTTGGGTTTGATATTGACATATAGTTACGTGTGTTAGGAGTTGAAAGACCATCACCGTAGTCATATACCGGGTTACCGGTTGTTGCATCCATCGCGATGCTGCCATCGGCATTACGCACGTAGAATGGATATACAGGAGCAAGAGTATTTGCAATACCAAACACGTTCATTGAAGAGTTTGCTGTTGTCTGATCACCAGGGTAGCGGCTAGTGCTGTTTGTATAAGCGATACCGGCACCAACCTTCAACCACTTCTTTGCCTGATAGTCAACATTCAAACGTGTAGAGAGACGGTCGAAACCAGAGTTGTCGATGATACCGCCATCCTCGAGGTAACCAGCAGAGAAGTAGTAGTTCACCTTGTCAGTACCACCTGCTACAGAGAAGTTGTACTCCTGACGCATCTGGCTGTCGATCATACCTGCAGTCCAATCATCGGGTGTATAATAGTACTTGCCATCGCTGTAACCGAGTGTTGCGCGTGGATCAACCTTACCGTCAAGACCGATGAGACCGTTAGCACCATTGAGGCTGTACATCTGATAACCGAGTTTTGAGAACAAACTTGAGTTAGCATAGGTGTGAGCATTGAAAGGTGACTGACCAAGTGAGTACACAGCCTCGTTGTACAACGCCTTGTACAGAGTCTCCATATACTGGTTTGCAGATGTCATTACATCGTAGTTACCAATCTGACGCTGGTTAACACCCCACTTTGCATCGAAAGAAACACGTGCGTTACCGCTGTTACCCTTCTTTGTTGTAACCATAATTACACCGTTTGCACCACGTGCACCATAAAGGGCAGCTGCAGCAGCATCCTTCAACACTGACATACTCTCGATATCGGCAGGGTTGATAGATGAAATGTCACCGTCAAAAGGCATACCGTCAACAACATACAATGGCTTGTCAACCGCGTTGATTGAACCGATACCACGTACGCGGATTGTTGCAGACTCACCAGGCTGACCGTTTGAGCTCAACACCTGCACACCGGCGATAGCACCTGAAAGTGCGTTTGTTACGTTAGAAACCTGACGCTTCTCGATGTTCTCAGCCTTAACGACTGAAGCAGAACCGGTAAACGCCGACTTCTTAGCTGTACCGTAAGCAATAACCACTACGTCATCAAGGGTAACGCCATCCTCAACGAGGACAATCTTCATTGGCTTACCTCTCTGAATCTGTACCTCCTGTGTTGTCATACCAACGTATGATACACGAAGAGTTGTTGCTGTTGAAGGCACATTTTCAATTGTAAAATTACCATCCATATCTGTGCTGGCACCAACAGTAGTACCAATCACGAACACAGAGGCACCGAAAACAGGCTCGCCGTCACCCTCAGAGTAAACCTTACCCGTGATAGTTGAGGTCTGCGCTGTTGCCATACCTATACCCATACAGATAAAGGTCAATAGAAATAGCACTCTTTTCATAATAATGAATTTAAGTTAATAATAATAATGAATTTGTGTCTTTTTGTAAACTACATCTCCAATCAAATGGAAATGAATGGCGCGAAAGTACAAATTTTTACATAACAGTTAAAATAATTTAAGCACTTTTTTTCAACAAAACTGTTATTTTTTTATCAAAATGGCAATTTTACATACTTTTTGCTCATTCTCATCTGCATTGTGCAATAGAGTTAAAAACACCTCTGTAGCAAACTCTTCAACACACAAGGCACCTACAAAGCATATTATACAATTGATTATCAACAAATAACACGAACCAACGCATAAAACAGCCCATTTTTACAAAAAGTTAGTCAAAACAGACGGCATACTTGCATTGAGATATTTTTAAAATGATTTCAGTTTCAACATTTTTTAACTAAAAGAAAAAATGGACGTTTCGCGCGTACATTATTATATTATATAAAGAGGGAAACGGAAAGCAGAAAGCAGAAAGCAGAAAGCAGAAAGCGGAAAGCAGAAAGCAGAAAGCAGAAAGCGGAAAGCGGAAAACGGAAAGCGGAAAGCAGAAAGCAGAAAGCGAAAAACGGAAAGCAGAAAACGGGAAACGGAAAGCGGAAAGCAGAAAGCGGAAAGCAGAAAGCAGAAAGCGAAAAGCGGAAAGCGGAAAGCGGAAAGCGAAAAGAGCCACAGGCCTTTTGGGCATTCAAGCCCTTTTAGGCCTTTTAGGCATTAACACACTAGAAAGTTTTCACTTCAAAAGAAACCTCATGACTGCCCCCATGAGCTTTGCGCGTTGGGAAGCACTTTGAACTGACTCGAATGGAAAACTTGTAGAAAGCACGCGATAGTCGGCACCGGAGTATGCAACTCCTGCACTCTTCTTGCTATTACCAAAGATAAAAGAGACGAACGCGCCATTCACCGGTACAAGTACATCGGGGCGTGGAACTGCATAACAAGCCTCGTTCACCTTGCGGCCTATTGAAAAGCGCAAGCCCGAGCCGCTAATGACATCGTCGTTCACATCCTCTACAGTGCTATCATAGTCATAGTGAAGCACGTCGCGTATAAAGTTTTTGTCGGCCTCAGAGCCCTGCATATCGCCGGCGATATATGCTCCGCTGACAAAAAGACTGCCGCCACCACGACAATATGCCGCCAGTTTATCCTGCAGGCCGGAGGGGAAAGTTTTGTACGGCATGTCATAATGCAATAGCGAGCCCTTGCCTCCTTGCTTTTCGGCTCCGAGAATCAAATCTACCACAGCAAAGGCCGCCATATCCACAACACCGTCAATCACTGCCTCGCTACCGCAGGAGAGAAAACTTATTCCGTTGTCGGCCAATGCCTTGCCATGCACAAATGGATAATTGAACGTATTGCCGGCAATAAGCATACCCTCGTACTCGCGTCCACTCAAACCTAGTCCATCCTCATAATTGAGGTTCTCGCGCATAAAATCGAGCTGTCGGCCGCTATATTCAGGCGTATGCATATACGGGACACCCGGGTCATAGTCGAGGTCGAAGCCGGCTCTTTCATCGGTCGATATTACCTCGGGGCCACTCAAGCGATGGAAGCCATTCACTACAAGCACCCTATCCTCCTCATTCTTGGCAATATACATCGACAACTCCTCGGATGGCAGGCTGCAACCACCGGCGTTGAGCGCGGCTACCTTGAAACTGTACATCACACCTTTGTCAACAGGCATGACAAAGACCGGTTCATCAACGAGCGTTCCGTTATCGTAACCGGCATCGTTGATTCTCTTGTAAACGATATATGCGGTGGGGGTTGCAGTTGGTTCAAGTGGGTCTTCTACCGGTCGCCAACGAAGCTCAACCTTGCCGTCATCATCGGACATTGACATTGAGAAATGGCTCACAGGTAGTGGCTGGACAACACATTTGCGGTCATGGACATAGCAGATGTGCTTCAGCAGTGACTTATAGACTGAACGTGCAATAGTGAATTTAAAATCGGGATCATGACCATAGACCATATCCATAAAATTCTGATGCGACAGCGATTCAAAAATAACGGAAGGGATATACGGCACACGTGTCTCGCCATAGTTACGGTCGAGAATTCCACGCACCGGCCATCGGTCGCCATAGCGTGCCGTTATATCGTCCTGGACATTGTTGAGCAGAAAAGAGACGAGGTCGCGCGACATTTGACGTGAACGGCCAGTCTCAAGCGTATCGCCATTAAAATCGGTTGTAACGACACCAAGCGAGCCCATCACCTCGTTGCCTGGCAATACTCCGGCATCGGAGTGGAAGCCGAAAGAGAGTTCAAGAGGGACATTAAGACCCAGCGTGTCGGGATTATATACCGAGCCTCCCGAGAGATAGTTCACTGCATGTGGACGCCCAACGACATCGTCACGATAGTCATTCTCGCCCTTATATGCCGAATAGACCTCATAAGGGAATCCGCTTGTCTGCAAATTGTATCGTGCAGCCTCAAGATAGCGTGGCAAGCCACTGGTTTTCGAATCGACACCGCGGACGACATTGCCCATTCCGCCACCAAAACGGACTGCATCGGCACTCACGACGCCGCTATGGCGGCTATAGTTGACAAGCGTAACACCCTGCGTCTCCTTACAGCCTTTGTCAAAGTGAAAAGTACCAAGATAGACCCAGGTTCCGCCACCCATAGCCTGGTTAACCTCGAAACGGCTCTCTCCACCGCTGTGCATGACGGTATATGAGGCATCGGGGATGGAGTTCTCATAAGTTTCATAGGATACATAGACAGCATATTCGCCGCTTGCAGGTATATCGGGGCGCCACACGGCCTTTGCATTGCGTTTTTTATTCTGCATGGAAGCAACCACGCGCGACGTTCCCATCTCGAAAGGATTGTCCAGGTCGGCATACTCTTTCTTTGCAGGGGCATAACCACCGGTGCAGCTGCTCCACTTGCGGTCACGACCATTCTGTTCAATATACCTTGAGCCATAGCTGCACTTGTCATTATCGACAATGACGCTATTGGTTTGCCAATCACGCTCACGGGGTGTATATACCACCGCTCCGGCATTTTCAAGCATTGGCATGAGGAATGGAACGACTATTGACTGGGTAAACAGATCCTCGACTGTGCAATAGAGCAACGGACGCTGCCATTTCCAGATATTTAGTTCCTTGTTGTAGTAATAGCCGTGACTTTGCCACAGAGCCAAGTGGCGACCGTCAAGACCGGCATGAATTTCATAGGGACGGCTGACCGGCCTCACCCATGGTGCTCCATCGTAATCAATTTTGCCCCAGAGCCTTGTGTTGTCGGGTTTTCCTTTGCGAATTATGTTGGGGACACGCTCTTCAATGCTGCGGCCGTCATAGACAACATCCACCGTGTATTTCCTTAATTTACTTGGCAGTATTGCACGTATATCCTTGTATATTTGAGTAATGACATCAGTTGTAAAGGCCTGGCCGGCAAATGCCTCATTGGCATAGATGGTAACCCTCTTGGCCTTGTTGTTGACAACGATGTTGTTCTTGCGCTTGTCGAGCGCCGAATAGCGGAGCTGTGTCCTGTCGGACCTGTAGTTCTTGAAATATTCGGCCAAGGCACGTGAAACAGTTTTGTCGACACTCTGTGCCGACAAAACCGATATTCCTAAGAAGCAAAAAACTATTGCTAATAAACGCCTTGGCATAAAGTGTACCCGGATTTACTTACCAGCAAGAGCGCTGATTTCACCAAGCACAGCCTTTGCATCGGCATTGAACGAATCGCAGAGCGCGTTGAAATATTTCTTTGCCGGCATACCTGGTTCAACATGGTTAACGCGTGCTATATACTCGTTATTGAGACTGAAGATTTTATTGAACAATGCAACCCAGGCCTCGGTATTGCCCTGAGCATCGTATGAGAGCAGGAATGCCTCGGTTGCCAACTCGTCAACAACAAATGTAATCACCTTCTTGAGATTTTTTCTACTTGCCATAATAATTTGGTTTTGTTGAATAATTTTGATTTCACTACACATTCCCGAATACAGCATAGAGATTCTTCACTGCGTTCAGAATGACATATCACATGATATTTGTCATACTGAGCAAAGCGAAATATCTCAATAACCCACACGGCAAATATCTGATTGTAAAGATAAGAATTTCCACCGATATAAACAACAGCCATAGACAAAAACAATATATTTTAATTTATAATGGATAAAAAAGGGGAAAACCGCTTTTAAAATTCATAAAAAAAAGCGAAATTTGCCGATAAATAGAATTCTCAACTAATATTTATCTAATATGAAAAGTGCATTGCAAATAGCAAGGGCTGCTTATCAGCCTAAACTTCCCCAGGCATTGACCGGGACTGTAAAATTGTGCGAGGGTGCTGCAACAGAGTCTGTAGCAGACCAGGAGGCTATCAAGGCCATGTTCCCTAACACATACGGTTTACCAATCGTTACATTTGAAAAAGGCGGCGAAGCTCAGGAGTATCCTGCAATCAATGTTGGTGTTATCCTTTCAGGAGGTCAGGCTCCCGGCGGTCACAACGTTATCGCAGGTCTGTTCGACGGCGTAAAGAAGCTCAACCCCAACAGCCGACTCTACGGTTTCCTCATGGGCCCCGGCGGTCTTGTTGACCACAAATATATGGAGATTACAGCCGAAATCATGGACGAGTACCGCAACACCGGTGGCTTCGACATCATCGGTTCAGGACGTACAAAGCTCGAGAAGACAGAGCAGTTCGACAAGGGTCTTGAGATCATCAAGCAGCTCGACATCAAAGCTCTCGTAATCATCGGCGGTGACGACTCTAACACAAACGCTTGCGTACTCGCCGAGTACTACGCAGCAAAGAACACAGGCGTTCAGGTTATCGGCTGTCCAAAGACTATCGACGGTGACTTGAAGAACGCTTACATTGAGACTTCGTTCGGTTTCGACACAGCATGTAAGGTTTATTCAGAGGTTATCGGTAACATCCAGCGCGACTGCAACTCGGCACAGAAGTATTGGCACTTCATCAAGTTGATGGGTCGCTCGGCTTCACACATCGCTCTTGAGTGTGCTTTGCAGACACAGCCTAACTACTGTATCATCTCGGAGGAGGTTGAGCAGAAGGCTCTTTCACTCGACAACATCGTTACATCAATTGCACAGGCTGTCGCTGACCGCGCTGCCGAGGGCAACAACTTCGGTACAGTCCTCATCCCAGAGGGTCTCATCGAGTTCGTTCCTGCAATGAAGGCTCTCATAGCCGAGCTCAACGACCTGTTGGCTCACAAGGGCGAGGAGTACAACGCAGTAGCTCCCGAGGAGCAGCGTCAGTACATCATCAACCAGCTCTCAAGCGACAATGCTGCTGTTTATGCAAGCCTCCCAGCAGGTGTTGCACGCCAGTTGACTATGGATCGCGACCCACACGGCAACGTTCAGGTATCTCTCATCGAGACAGAGAAGTTGCTCTCTGAGATGGTTGCAAACAAGCTCGCTGCTTGGAAGGCCGAGGGCAAGTACAACGGCAAGTTCAACGCTCAGCACCACTTCTTCGGCTACGAGGGTCGTTGCGCAGCTCCATCTAACTACGATGCAGACTACTGCTATGCTCTTGGTTACAACGCTTCACAGCTCATTGCTGCCGGCAAGACTGGTTACATGTCATCAGTACGCAACACAACAGCTCCTGCTGCCGAGTGGGTTGCAGGTGGTATCCCCATCACTATGATGATGAACATGGAGCGTCGTCACGGCGAGATGAAGCCTGTTATCCAGAAGGCTCTCGTTGACCTCAACGGTGCACCTTTCAAGACATTCGCTGCAAACAGAGAGCTGTGGGCAAAAGAGACTTGCTACGTATATCCCGGCCCAATCCAGTACTTTGGTCCAACAGAGGTATGCGACCAGACAACAAAGACTCTTGCTCTTGAGCAGCAGAAGTAACAACAAAATATACTGAATGGCAGACGCCAGAAAGATAATCAAAAAGGTCGGCGGGTCGAAGAGAGGTTCAACCCGCCGATCATCTTCTACACGGAAGGAGAGCCGTGTAATGCCTACTTGGAAATATGTAACCATAGCATTTCTAATCACCGTTGGAGTATTGGCGCTTGCCTACCGCCCTATTATAAAATCGGCATTTCACCGTTTCACACACGGCACAAACTGCTCTGGGCACAAAATCTATGGTACATGCATACCCAAAGGGTATTCCATATATGGCATTGACATTTCCCACCACCAAGGTGATATAGATTGGAAAGAGCTCAAGAAAGGCAAGCAAGGCGAACCTCCTATAACCTTCATCTACATAAAAGCAACCGAAGGTGGCAGCCACTGCGATACCAAATTCGCAAAGAACTGGAAAGCAGCCCAAAAACATGGATTCATGCGTGGGGCATACCACTACTTCAGCGCAAAGACACCGGGCGACAAACAGGCAAGGATGTTCATAAACAAAGTAAGACTTGAGCCTGGCGACCTGCCACCAATGGTTGATGTTGAGGAATCACCTAAAAACGTGACTGCCTACAGGAATGAATTGAAGAAATTCATCACGCTGGTCGAGAATCATTATGGCGTAAGACCAATCATCTACACATACAAGAAATTCCATTACAGATATATCGACAACTACTTCGAGGAGTATCCATTGTGGATAGCACGATATGAGGTCTCGCACCCTGGCATTGAAGACGAATGGGTCATGTGGCAATGTACCGAAAAAGGCAGGCTTCCCGGCATCAAGGAGTGGGTTGATATAAATGTGCTCAACGGGAAAATGGAAGAGCTGGAGAAGTTAAGGATAAAATAGCTCAACGGCGTTTACGCACCTTCAATAACTCCTCAGCCTTTTCTCTGTTTGAAATAAACGAAAACTCCTTCAATATCACATCGCACGCATGTTTGTCAATGACACGTGGCGCAATATATTCAAGAGCCTCCAACCTATTTGAGTCAAAGCTCAAGAGCGAGAGCATATCGGCACACTGGCGCGATGTGAAATAGTTACCGATACAGGCAATACGTATCATTTTGACACAATACTTGTCAAAAGACTCCTCTTTCAACAATGAACACAACAATTTAAAATCGGCATCACCCATTGCTCTTATGCGCTCTCGCGACATGCCGGGGCGGTTATCGAAAAAATTGCTTGGGAAACTGTCTGTTTCAACAATTGACGCAGTTGGAACAGCAAACAGCGGAAATTGCAACAATGCAAGAAGCGCTACAGACAAACATATTCTTTTCATAGTCCTTAAATTCTTTTTGCAAATATCGCAAAACAAACAGGAGGGAGGATGGTAATTATCCTAAAGAATTTTAGGACAACCCCTATTTCATCATCTACGCAAACGAAAACAGATTACTCTTCCAGGTATGCTGCGCTTGCGCTGGAATAGCGGCGCCATGCATCGACCATAGCAACGAAATCGGCCGGCAGTTCAGAATCGAAATACATTTCTTTACCTGTTATGGGATGCACAAAACCCAATGTCTTGGCATGAAGTGCCTGACGCGGACAAAGTTTGAAGCAGTTGCGCACAAACTGGCTGTATTTACTGAAATTCGTACCCTTCAATATCTCATCGCCACCATAGACATCGTCATTGAACAGAATGTGACCGATGTGTTTCATGTGCACCCTTATCTGATGGGTACGACCGGTCTCAAGATTACATTCAACAAGTGACACATAGCTCAGGCGTTCAAGTACACGGTAATGGGTGACAGCGTATTTTCCTATGCTTTCATCGGCCGACACGCACATCTGCAACCTGTTGCGCGGATTGCGAGTGATATTACCTACGACAGTTCCTGTATCATCCTTGGGATTTCCCCAAACCACTGCATTATATGTACGTTTCGTGGTCTTCTTGAAGAACTGCATACCCAGATGCGCCTTTGCAAAGGCTGTCTTTGCCACTACAAGCAGACCCGAAGTATTCTTGTCAATACGATGGACAAGGCCCACCTGTGGGTCATTAGGGTCAAAATCGGGATTATCCTTCAAATGCCATGCAACGGCATTGATGAGCGTCCCGTGGGTATTACCGCATCCCGGATGCACAACCAGGCCTGCCGGTTTATTGACAACCATCAAGTCATTGTCTTCATAGACAACATCAAGCGGAATATCCTCGGGGACAATTGTATTGTCGTATGCCGGGGTGTCGAATGTAATTACAACCTCGTCACCGGGTTTCACCTTGTAGTTGCTTTTCACCACCTTGCCGTTAACGGAAATTGAGCCGGCATCGGCAGCCTGCTGAATCTTGTTACGCGAAGTGTTGGCAACATGATCAACAAGGAATTTATCTATGCGAACGGGGGACTGCCCTCTGTCGGCAGTTATGTGCAACTCGCGGAAAAGAGTCTCTTCAACCTCGAGTTCATCAACCTCGAGAAAATCAGGATTCATCTCGTCCATGCCTGAATATCAAATATCAAAGTTGGAATCATAAATGGGTTCCTCTTCCTCAACAAGCTCTTCACCGCTACCAATGACCACGGTTATCTTCGCACGTTCAGGAATTGCATCACCGTTGGAAAGTGACACGCCGTCATATATTACCTCATAGACCCAATCCTTCTCTCCGGGAACGGTATCTATGCGTTCTATTATGAAACCTGCAGCCCTAATATGAGACTCGGCCTCACGGAATGTACGGTTGTCAATAATAGATGGAACAACTTTCTTGGGTTTTTCGGTTGTATTGAGGACAAGTCCAATCTGACGTCCCTCCTTGACTACAGAACCGGAGTCGGGGTACATCATGAGCACGACATCCTGCCCCACGCCCTCGCGGTGCCTGTATTCGATGATGTCGTAGCCAAGCGAATTCTTTGCAAGCATACCCTTGGCCACGCTGAGCTCACAGCCATATACATTGGGCACCTTGCGTTCCTCACCATGTCGGGCATAGCTGTCGAGCCACTCAAGTGCGATATAAGGCACAATGAACACAACTGCCGCCATACCCAACAAGTTGAGTACGATTACTGTTATCTTTTTGCTCAAGGGTGCATCCTGGACTTTCTTCTTGGTTGTTTTCTTATTTTTACTTTTCTTCCCTTTGAAAAGTGACTTCAACTTCAGCCAAAGGAGATTTAATCTTTTTTTAAGCAGGACGGCACTGCTCTTTTTTCTTGGTCTTCGTGCCGGGGTATTTTTCACCTCCAGGGCTGTATCTTTCTTTTCCATAGCAAATTCCTATTGTTGCAAGGGGCAAACATGCCCCCGATGATTTAAGAAGTTGTTTAAATTTTTAAAAATATCTTATTACAAAAGCTAACAATTTCGCCGTTTTTAATATTCAAACAGCTTCTAAATGCAAAAATAACACAAAGTGACCGCAAAACACAATAATAAGCATATTTTTTTATAATAATGGGACGCTAAAGTGAAAGCGCCTCCCCTTTTAACAATTTGCAACAATTTAATCGCGCGGAGACGCCGTTTTTTTCTTGTTTTCTGTTTACTTTTGTATTATCTTCGCAAGGTTAAACCTACACTGTATAACAAAATGAAAAAAATACTGTATATACTTGTTATGGCAATGCTGCCAACCTTTGCAGCACAGGCACAACTTATAAAGAAAAGCAACAAGATGAGTGCTGCCGAGGAGACCATATACGCCGGTGGCGCCGTACCCGTGGTTAACGGGAAAGTGACATTTGAAAAGAACATTGCTGCGAACGGGCTCACTGCCAAAGAGGTTGAGGAGAGGGTCAATGAGTGGATTGAAAAACGTTATGTAAAGCCAACAGTAATATCGGTTAAGCGCTACGAAAGCGAAAAACCCGGGACTATAATAATCAAAGGCGAGGAATACATCACATTCAAAAGCACAATATTCGTATTGAGCAGAGCCAGAATGTACTATTACATGACGCTCACTCCCGGTGACGGCTGCTGCAACTTCCACCTGTCACGCATTACCTACTGGTATGATGACGAGGATGAGGACGGTGGCGTAAAGATGATTGCCGAGGATTGGATTACAGATGGCAATGCTTTCGACCAAAAAGGCAAGATGAAAAGATTCGAAGGCAAGTTCAGACGCAAGACAATAGACTTGAAGAATCAGCTAATCAAGGAACTCACCAATGTTTTAAACTGATTTGCAGATGAGAACTGTTGACAAGATAAGATATATACTGAACACTCTGTTCCTCATTGGAGCAGCTATTACATTCATCCTGTTCATGATTGACAAGAATGGCAACGAATTCAAGATTGCCGGCATGTCGGCCATGACATTGAAAATTATGGAGTTCATCCTGCGTTTCGTGAACTGATGATCAAGAGACTGTTATATCTGATACTCTTTGCCTTGCCGGTCATTGCCAGCGGACAAAGTTTCAAGCAGAACCAGGACAGCGGAGGCGGCTTGGGGTACGGCGAAGTATTCAACCCGTTCAAAAGCACTCCAAAGGACAGCACAAAGAGCGAGATAGTGGTGCCAAAGGAGATACACCAATGGAACGTGGAGAGGAATTTCGGCAAGAAGATTGAGATAAATGCCGACACTCTGCAATTCATGTTCCAGAACTGGCATCTCACCGAAGGCAAAAACGGCGAGTACAACTTCCTGGGCAACATGGGTACTCCACGAGAGACAAGGCTGTTCTTCAACAGACCCACTGACACGGAATTCAATGTTCTGCAACCTTATGACTATTTCTACACAACCCCGGACAGGTTCATCTTCACCGACACGAAATCGCCATACACGAACCTGAGTTACCACTCATCGGGCAACACGGTAACGGGTGATGACCGTTTCAGAGCCTATTTCAGCACAAATGCAGGCAAGCACTTTGGTGTTGGAGGTCTTTTCGACTACCTCTATGCCAGAGGCCGTTATGACAAGCAATCGACATCGCTTATGAACTTTTCGCTGTTCTCGTTCTACAGGAGCGACAAATACAACTACCATCTGCTTGTGAGCCGCTACCACATGAAGCAACGCGAGAACGGAGGTATCACGGACGACCGCTACATTACACGCCCCGAGGAGACCGACGGGGCAAGCAGCAACATGAGCACATCGGACATCCCTGTGAAACTGAGCGATACATGGAGTAAAAACGGTGTGTGCGACCTATTCTTCACCCACAACTATAATTGGGGATACTATCGCGAAAGAATTATTGCAGACACAACCGGTGTGATTGAGGATTCCAATGTTGCGGCACAGGATTCTATCGTGACTGAATTTGTCAATGTTGCCCGACTGACACACACACTCGACATGTCGCAGTTGGTTCATAGTTACATAAGCCATAGGCAGCACCGCAACTACTATGCCGACACATTCCTGCCGTTTGACTCGATCGACCTGACCAAGCACCTCTCGATTGACAACAGGGTTGCACTGTCGCTATGCGAGGGATTCAAGAAGTGGGCTTTTGCCGACATCACAGCCTTTGCCGAGTACAAGTATGACCGTTATATATTGCCCGACACGCTGAACGGCAAACCACAGGAGTTTGACCGGGCGTACAATGAGAATTCGGTATTCGTGGGCGGTGCCATTTCAAGTTCACACGGCAAATACCTACGCTACAACATAAACGGAAAGACAGCCGTTATCGGCAACGAGCTTGGTGCATTTTCGCTTGACGGAACAGTTGACCTCAGTTTCAAGTTGTGGAAAAGGGATATCAACATCACAGCCAAGGCTTTCATGAAGAACAACAGACCGTCATTCTACTACCGTCACTTTCACTCGGAACATTTCTGGTGGGACAATGACGGGCTTGACAAGGAGTTCAAGACACGCATAGAGGGAAAGCTTGAAATTCCGTCATGGAGAACAAGGCTGAGCGTGAAGTATGAGAATATAAAGAATTACACATATATTGCCAACCATTCGGTTCTTGCGCCAAACGGTAAGGACTATCTGAACCGTTTCAAGGTGCAGCAAGAGAGTGGCAACATCGGCGTGCTGTCTGCTGCATTGAAACAGGACTTCGTGTGGGGCATATTCAATTTCAACACAGAGCTGACATATCAGTACAGCAGCAACCAGACTGTTCTGCCACTGCCTGCGTTCAACGCATACGCCAACATATTCCTGAAGTTCAGGATCGCCAAGGTGCTACACACTGAGGTGGGAGCCGATGCATGGTACTTCACAAGTTATTATGCTCCGGAATATATGCCGGCTCTGGGACAGTTCGTACAGCAGAACCAGGCCGACAAGATAAAAATAGGCAACTACCCGGTTGCAAGTGTCTATGCAAACTTCTTGCTCAAGCAGACACGTTTCTACGTAAAATACTACCATGTGACCAATGGCGTCGGCAATAGGAACTCATTCCTGGTACCACACCACCCCTTGACACCGGCGGTTCTGTGGTTTGGCCTTTCATGGAATTTCTATAACTAAAACACTCATCATGAACATTACAGTTAAATGGGGATTTATCGGCTGCGGCGAGGCTACTGAAAAAAAAAGTGGCCCTGCATTTCCTTTGATAAAGGGCTCTGAGGTAATTGCCGTCATGGGACGTGACAAGGAAAAGACAAAGGATTATGCCAAACGCCATAATATTCCACATTGGTACACTGATGCACAGGCGCTGATTGATGACCCGGAGGTAAACGCCGTTTACATTGCGACACCGCCGTCGTCACACGCAACGTTTGCCATTATGGCCATGAAAGCCGGTAAGCCCGTATATGTGGAAAAACCATTGGCGGCAAACTACGAGGACTGTACACGCATCAACAGAGTGTCGAAAGAGACCGGTGTGCCATGCTTCGTTGCATATTATCGCCGTTATTTGCCATACTTCCAGAAAGTGAGGGAGCTGTTGCCACATATCGGCAATGTGCTGAATGTACAGATTCGTTTTGCGGTTCCACCACGCGACCTTGATTATAATCGCGAGAGCCTTCCATGGCGCGTAAACCCCAACATAGCCGGTGGTGGATACTTCTATGACCTTGCTCCACACCAGATTGACCTGCTGCAGGAGATGTTCGGATGCATACTTTATGCCGAGGGTTATAGCACAAACCGAGGAGGGTTATACAGGACCGAAGATACCGTGAGCGCCTGTTTCAAGTTCGAGAGCGGAATACCGGGCTCGGGCTCCTGGTGTTTTGTCTCGGACGAATCGTCCAAGGAGGATCACATTGAAATTTTCGGAAGCAAGGGTTGCCTGAAATTCTCGGTATTCACATTCGAACCTATTGAATTGCGCACGGTTGACGGCACAAAGACATTCAATATCCCCAACCCACCATACGTCCAGTTGCCTCTTATACGCAGCATTGTAGAGCATATACAGCGGAAAGGGCACTGCGAGTGCGACAGCGTGAGTGCGACACCCACAAATTGGGTTCTTGACAAAATCCTTGGTAAGATCATATAATAAGATGAGAGAAAAGAACGGTTGCAGGAACTGGACTTCAAAGGTAGTGGTATTCATCATTGCCCTGCTGTTCGTCTCACCCTCGCTTGCACAAGAGAGTGGAACCGGAAGCCGTTCTACCGCAAAGCAGAACCTCACGAAAGTATGGGATTTTGCCGTTGACACATACTACTTCATATACAAGATGTTCAACGAGTGCGACAGCACATATGTTACTCCCAAGAAGTATCACATGAAGCTCACGTCATTATACACGCACTGTTATGAACATTACAAGTTCACATCGACCGATGGTAAGCAGAGCATATCGGTTTCGCCGGACAACCGCAACAAACTGGGATTACAGATTGGGTGGAGAGGACTTGCAGTAGGATACAACATCGACTTGCAGAAAAAACATCCTCAAACTGATTTCAACGTGAGTCTCTATTCGGCAAGAGCCGGATTAGACCTATTCTACCGTAAGAGCAGCGAGGGATACACTATTCGCGGATTAAAAGGATTCAAGGAGGGGGATGACGCTTCCGTTTTTGAGAGAGGCCGTGAGTTTAACGGTATAACGGTGAGACAAATTGGATTGAACGTCTATTATATTTTCAACAAGAAGTTCTCGTACCCGGCAGCATACACCCAGTCGTCACAGCAAAGAATCAGTGCCGGCTCATTCATTCTTGGCGCAGGGTACAATCATCATAAGTTCAGGTTTGACAAGAGCGCCATTGACACAAGGATAGTGGAACAGTTGCAGCCGGGATTGCTGGACGACATTAAATATCATGATTTGAATATCAATTTCGGCTACAGTTACAACTGGGTATTCGCAAAGAATTTCCTTGCCAACATTTCACTGACACCTGCCATTGGCTACAAGAACCCTTCATTAAAAATGCACGACAGCAAAGAATTGCTGTCGAGCATAAATTTTGATTTCATAACGCGTGCGTCTATTGTATATAATAACGGCAAATACTACGGCGGCACATCGCTTGTCTCCCACACCTACACCTACGATAATGACAAATTATCAATAATCAACGGTTTTGGTGTACTGAAGGTGTTTTTCGGTTTCAAATTCTGGCGCAAGAAATAACCTGTTCAGAATCGCATTCCCAAAGTAGCCATGGCTGTGTGGTTGATGCTATTGACCTTGGCGCCCGGATTGGGGATTTCCATATCATAGAAAGGGAAGAACTCTGCTTTCTGCAATTCCAGCATATATGCCACATCAAAGTAGAATGCCTTTCCACTGAAACCGAAGCCACATGTTATAATATCCTTTTCGTAACGGTTCATATAATCGGTTGAGGTTTCGGCAACACTGGCGTTATACATATACTTGCAGGCATCGTCCTTGAATGGTGCTGTAATATAGTTATATCCCACACGCACTGCAAAGCCATCGACAGTAACCTCGGCTCCCACACGTGCTGTGTGCTGTGCTTTCAAGTTATATCCGATTTCCTCGTTCTGTGCCTTTATGACAGAACCGTACTTTCCGAAATTTGACTTTGTATAGTCGGCATACTCGTATTCGGCATCCAATGCAAGATAAGAACCGAAGGTATATGCCATTGAAGCATTAAAACGCCATGGTGTGTAGAACTTGCTGTTCACCTGCAGTTTACTGCCGTATCTCTCGGTATCGAGCGTGCTGTGGGTTTTGAACCAAGGGTCTGTAATAACAGCCCAAGAGTACTCGTTAAGCACGTACCATGTGGGAGTGTGGACAGAAACACCGATTTTGAATGGAGAATACTTGAATGGGCGGAAGATTGCACCCAATTTAAGATCATATCCCGTACCCTTGAGCAGGCGATTATTCTCAATAGTGTATATCGCGCCATTGAGATCAGATTCGCTGTAGGCTGAATAACGGCTATAGTCAACACTTGACACGCCAATCGTTGCTCCAAGATAAATACGATCCTTTATGTTTGCCGAGAGGTTAAAGTCCACGACATGCACACCTCCACGTGTCTCCTCATAGTAGGCCAAATCATCGGGATACCACACGAGGGTTGTATCACCCGGATAGGTTAGGAAGTTGTCGCCGTTTTCATCGCAGAGCCATGCATCGGCAGCAAGCAATGGTAACCAGCTTGAAGTGAAATTTGTGTAATGTGCGCTGGTGAGGTTATCATATTCAAACCTGTTGCTATTATACAACTGGCGCATTACATACTGCTGAGAAAATCCGTTGGACATACCTTCCATTTCAAATTCACCGGTAAGGTTGTTCTTACGATGGTAACCGACACCAATATTGAGGAATTTGAGCCAGTCGCCCTCACGTTCCAGAGATATAACCATTGAGGCATTTCCTATATAAGCATTGAAATCATTGCTATTGGTTACAGTACCCTCGTAATCACTCTTATTGGTCTTGACATTCAAGCCAGCTGTCAAAGAGAAATTGTTATGGCGAAACATTGCCATACCGGCTGGGTTGGTTGCCATTGTCGAGAGATCGGCACCCAATGAACTCATTGAACCACCCATACCAACATAGCGTGCTGTACCAGCGAGATCGTTCTCAAGTATAGAAGACACATTGTACATGTTTTGCGCATTCAAACAGAGGGGAAGCGTAAATAAAATATATAACAAGCGTTTCATAGTCGGTCAATTTTATGTTTTTGTTTATTTGTTCAATTCACATCATGGATGTGTCGCAACACTTCATGTGGATGGTTATCTGCGGCCACCACCGCTGCGACTGCCGCCACCACCGCCACTGCTGCGACTGCCGCCACCGCCGCCACCGCCGCCACTCCTTGTTATAGAAGAGCCACCGGAATAGGAAGAGCCTGAGCTACGTGATACACTGGTGCTGCTTGGACGACTGTATCCACCGCCAGATGATCTGCTTGAGCTGCCACTGGTAGTTGTACCGCTGCGACGTCCTGAAGAACCGCTACCACCTGATTTTGAATTGCGCTGTACATTACTGCTGTTCACAGATGTACGTGTCTGTTGCTGACGGCGCGCAGTTCCTGACGAAGCGTTTCCATTATACTGTTTGTCATTGACTGTACGAGCCTGTTGCTCACGGCGTGGGCCACTGTTCCCAGAGATTGTACGTACCTGCTGTTCGCGACGGGAACCGTTGTTGCTGCCTGCAGTGCGTGTCTGCAGCTCGCGACGGGGATTGCTATTCACAGTGCGTACCTGCTGCTCACGACGAGGACCGTTGTTGTTACCTGCAGTGCGTGTCTGATGCTCGCGACGGGCTGTACCATTTCCATTAACTACAGGACGTGCATTCTTGTCGTTGCGAGAATTGTTGCCACTGTTGGTTGGACGTGCTGCGTGGTTGTTACGCGAAGGGGCTCCACCTCTGGTTGTTGCCAACATTCCGTTTGTAGGTATATTGCGGTAAGGTTTGGGTTTGAATGGCTTGTGATATGAACCTGCATGCCAATTGTGTGGATACCAATTATAATAGTGATCGTTATAGCACCAATGTGGAGAGTGGTATGGGTGGTACCAATTGTAGTATGAGCTCCAGTTCCATCTGTTCAACCAGTAGGTGCTGCAAGAGTAGTAATAGGGATTGCTGTATGTCGGATATATGTTTATTGTATATCCATCATCATATACATACCAGTCATTTATGCCGTAATCATATCTCAAGTCCCAGAACAGACTGCTTGAAAGCAACCTGCGCGGTGAGCGGAAACGGATTATACGGTTAGAATAGGTATAATCATCAACAACACTATACAAGTCATTGGTGTAGTAGGGTTCAACCAAATCCGTACTGTATTCATCTTCAACAACAATTTCGTCATTATCAACGAAATACACCTCCTCGGCACTCTTTACGACGAGTACCTTTTTCTCTTTCTTCGGTACAAAGTAAACATCATCAACTTGCGCCCAAGTGAGAACGGGGTAAATCAATAACATTAACAAAGCAAACTTTTTCATAGCTGTATATATTTAGTTCTTTTTCTCTGGTACAAAAATATATACAAAAAAAGGGATAGAACAGGGAAAAATCCTACAAAAAAGGAGGATTTTCCCTATTTGATTTGTTTAAAATAACGAAAGGGGCTGACCCATTTTACTTTTGACATGACCCCCGAAAGTTAGAAAAAAACTTTCGGGGGTCATGTCATTTTTAGCCAACCTCTCTTATCATTTATTGCCGATAGATTTACGTTTATAGTCCTCATTGAACAGCAAATCGGCCTGATTATCATGCAAGGCACGTGGCACTGCCACACGACCTGATTTTACGAATTGGAGCATGCACTGCAATGAAACAAATTCATTATAAAGACTCACAACTGTATCGGTAGAACCGGTCATCTCAACTACGGTGTAGTTTGAATTTACCTCCATGATACGTGCATTGCTGTGACGTATGACTCTTGAGATCTCACTATTCTCCATAATCTTGGGAGTCGAAAGCTTGTACAGCGCCACCTCCTGGAAGAAGATTTCCTTGTCGGTGTAGTAATCGGCCTTAAGGACATCGACCTTCTTTTCAATGCGCTTGGTTACCTTGTTTACAGAATCTTCCTCGCCCCACAATGAGATGGTGTAACGGTGTACTCCCTCAATTGATGACGATGACGCAGTGATTGTGTCAATGTTCATCATGCGGCGGGTAAACTCGGCTGTTACCTGATTAAGCATACCTGCGATATTCTCGGTATATATAATAATTGTATATAGTTTCTTTTCCATATCGTTGTTATTCAAATCTCATGTCACTTATAGTTGCACCGGGCTCGGTCATGGGCATCACATTATCCTCTTCCTTTACAGCCACATGCAGGAGGAATGGGCCATCGGTCGATAGCATCTCTTGAATTGCGGCATCGAGTTCGCTGCGCTCTATGACAAGGCGTGAAGGGATTCCGTAACCCTGCGCAATGAGAGAATATTCGGGATTGAGCATCGGTGTCCACGAATAGCGGTGGTTAAAGAATAGTTCTTGCCACTGGCGCACATTACCAAGGTAGTTATTGTTGAGCAGAATCATCTTCACTGCCACACCCTGTTCCATGATTGTTCCAAGTTCCTGTATATTCATCTGGAAGCCACCATCACCGGTGAAAAGACAGACTGTACGCTCGGGCATTGCCATTTTTGCGCCAATAGCAGCCGGCAAGCCATAGCCCATTGTTCCAAGACCACCCGAGGTGAGAATGCTGTGAGGATGTGTAAACTTGAAATAGCGGCTCGACATCATCTGGTTCTGGCCTACATCGGTCACAAGGATAGCCTTGTTGGCCGTAGCCTCGCTCACCTTGCGTGCAACCTCACCCATAAGCAAAGGGCCTTCTGTGGGATGCAAGGCCTTGTCTATGACCTTCTCATACTCAATGGCATTCAGCTCGGCAAAACTATTTACCCACTCAGTGTGCACCCTTGGCTGCACAAGAGTAGCGAGAGCGGCAAGCACCTCCTTGCAATCGCCCACTATGGGAACATCCACCTTTACATTCTTGTTTATCTCGGCATGGTCAATGTCAATGTGTATGACCTTGGCCTGCTTTGCGTATGTAGATAGTTTTCCTGTGACGCGGTCACTGAAACGCATACCAACGGCAATGAGCAGGTCGCACTTGTTGGTGTTCACATTAGGGCCATAATTACCGTGCATTCCCAGCATGCCCACACACAAAGGGTGGTCGGTTGGAAATGCCGAGAGTCCCATCAAGGTGCGTGCAACAGGAATTCCGCTCTTCTCTACAAAAGCCTTGAGTTCCTCGTGAGCCTCGCCAAGTTCAACACCTTGACCGACGAGCATGAACGGGCGTTCGGCCTCATTGATGAGACGGGCAGCTTCTTGCATGGCATCACCTGCAGGTGTTGGATAAGGAATATAACTGCGTACACTATCCACTGATGCAGGCTGATAGTCAACAATTGACACCTGAGCATCCTTGGTAAAGTCAAGCACCACAGGACCGGGACGGCCTGTTCCGGCAATGTAAAAGGCACGCGCCACAGCCCATGCTACATCCTCAGGACGGCGCACCTGATAGCTCCATTTGGTAATAGGCTGTGTGATACCTACGAAGTCAATCTCCTGGAAAGCATCAGTACCAAGCACTGATGAGCTAACCTGGCCGGCAATGACAACTACCGGTGTACTGTCGAGCATGGCATCACTGATACCAGTCAATGTATTTGTAGCACCGGGGCCGCTTGTAACAATACAGACACCTACCCTACCCGAACTGCGGGCATAGCCCTGCGCCGCGTGTACGGCACCCTGTTCATGACGCACAAGTACATTGCGGAATTTGTCACGATAATCATACAGGGCATCGAATACCGGCATGATAGAACCGCCTGGATAACCGAAGATGGTATCAACACCCTCATTTATGAGTGAACGCAAAAGAGCTTCACTACCTGTTATATTTTCTTTGTTGTTCATATACATGTTATTCTATTATTCTTATACCGCCCTTGTCGGCTGAGCTCACCATAGAGGCGTATGCCTTGAGGCTATTTGAGATGACGCGGTCACGTGTCAAGGGGAACATAGTGCGGGCTGCGAGTTCCTCATCTGTCAGCCTTACATTGATGCTACGGGCCGGTATGTCTATGTCAATTATATCACCGTCACGCAATTTGCCGATGTTACCACCGGCAGCCGCCTCGGGCGAAATGTGACCAATGCTCAAGCCCGATGTTCCGCCACTGAAACGACCATCGGTGATGAGTGCGCACTCCTTGCCCAGATGACGCGATTTGATGTAAGATGTTGGATAGAGCATCTCCTGCATACCAGGACCACCCTTTGGACCCTCATATACAATTACAACCACGTCACCAGCCTGCACTGCACCGCCAAGGATTCCTTCAACAGCAGCCTCCTGCGAGTCGAACACCTTTGCCTTGCCTGTGAATTTCCAAATGCTCTCATCAACACCGGCTGTTTTTACCACACAACCGTTGGTTGCGATGTTTCCAAAGAGGATTGCAAGACCACCATCACGGGTGTAGGCATGCTCCAACGAGCGGATGCAACCGTTCTCCCTGTCGGCATCGAGTGTCTCATAGGTACACTCCTGCGCACCCATAGTATTACAGAACACATTTGCAGGCGCTGTGCTGTAGATGCGCTTGGCCTCGCTGTCAATATTCTCGCCTGTGATACTGTACTTGGAGATGTCCTCACCAAGTGTTGCACCGTTGACACGAATCGCGGTGGTATCAAGCAGACCACCCTTTGCCAATTCGCCAAGGATTCCAATTATGCCACCGGCACGGCCGCAATCCTGCATTGAGTATTTTGCACTGTTTGGTGCAAGCTTGCAAAGGCATGGTACGCGACGGCTCAAAGCGTCAATGTCGGTCATTGTAAAGTCAACGCCTGCCTCGCCGGCAACAGCCAGAAGATGAAGGATTGTATTTGTCGAGCCACCCATAGCAATATCCAATGTCATGGCGTTGATGAACGCTGCGCGTGATGCAATGCTGCGTGGGAGAACACTCTCGTCGCCCTCACCATAATATTTCATTGCATTGGCAACAATCTGCCTTGCAGCATCCTTGAGCAACTGCACACGGTTGGCATGGGTTGCAAGGATTGTACCATTACCGGGTAGCGAGAGACCGATAGCCTCGGTTAGCGAGTTCATGGAGTTGGCAGTGAACATGCCCGAGCAGCTGCCGCAACCGGGACATGAACGTTTCTCAATCTCGGCAAGTTCATCGTCGCCAACTGTATTATCGGCAGCCTTTACCATTGCAATTACAAGATCAAGATTCTCGCTCTTCCATGTACCCTTCTCCATTGGACCACCAGAGACGAAGATTGTCGGTATATTAAGGCGCATGGCAGCCATGAGCATACCCGGGGTTATTTTGTCACAGTTAGAGATGCACACCAGCGCATCAACCTTGTGGGCGTTGCACATATATTCCACACTGTCGGCAATGATGTCACGTGAAGGCAACGAGTAGAGCATGCCGTCATGCCCCATTGCAATACCATCGTCAATGGCAATGGTATTGAACTCGGCTGCATAGCAACCAAGTTTTTCAATCTCGGCCTTGACAATCTGGCCGGCCTCGTGCAAATGGGTATGGCCTGGAACAAGCTGTGTAAAAGAGTTGGCAATGGCAATGATTGGCTTGCCAAACATTTCTCGTTTCATACCGTTGGCTATCCATAGCGCACGTGCACCTGCCATACGGCGCCCTTCGGTACATTGAGCGCTTCTCAATTTTATCTTCATAATACTGAATTTAATAACAAAAAACACCCTTCTCAATGCAAGAGAAAGGAGAGCCCCGGCAACCACTGAACACCTTTATCTTCAACGACTATCGAGCACATTCATTATCATTTGCAAAATTACTCTTTTTTTTAGAAACTGCTCAAAATTATTCCAAAAAATAAAGGATGGGAAACTTTTTACAGGAACACGACAAATTCCACTTTTCTCAAAATCGCCGGACTTATTTTGTTTATATTTTTTAAAAACGCTACCTTTGTAGAACTTATTTGGACATTATTTATTCAAACTTTTATAAAAAGGAATCATTATGGATACAGTAAGAATTACATTCGACAGTAAAAAGACTGCCAAATGGCTGACAATCATCATGATTGTTTCTTTATTCATTCTTCCATTCATTGGGTGGAGAGGCACTAATGACTACGGAACAAAGTTTACCAAGTACGTTGATGGTGAATCACTCGCATGGATTCTTCTACAAGGCAAACTTTTCGTTCTGAAAGGTGCAGCATGGCTTTGGATTCTCTGCATGCTTTCCGCTCCTGTCGCAATGCACTTTACAAAAGAGATCCACAACAAGACCGGCTGGACGATCAAGATAACAGCTGCAGCCCTCGCTTTCCTTGGTTCATTGTTACTAATCGCAGCCTGGACCGAGACAAAGGTTCCCGTCAATGAATCAGACGTTGATGTTGAAATTGCAAGTGAAGGCGCCAGCATGATGGGAACGTGGATCTACATGATTGCATCAGCTGCGCTCTGTGGCACTCTTGCTTATGAAGGAAGAGACTATTTCATAAAGAAATAAATATTGCAGATTGGTAAATAAACAGGAAGTGCTCTCTGAATCAGAGAGCACTTCCTGTTTATTTATTACTTTAATCCACGGTTCTTCAATACCACATATATTATCACAGGAGCACCGACAAGAGGCGTTACTGCATTCAAAGGCAAAGGACTGGTACTGTCGGCCAATTGACAAACCAAGTTACAAAGCAACGTAACCGATGCTCCAAGAATTATTGTAGAAGGAACCAGATGGCAATGGTTGTTGCTACGGAGCAAAAGACGGGCGATGTGGGGAACTGCAAGCCCAATGAACGAAACCGGACCGCAGAAAGCTATGACAACAGCAGTCAACAGGCCTGACACACACAATGCGATACCACGCACACGCTTGACGCTGACACCAAGGTTCACAGCATACGCATCGCCCAGCAGCATTGCGTTCAACGGCTTCATCATGACAAGTGACACTAAAAGCAGGAACAATATTACAGGTGCAAAAAATGCAATGTTGTCCATCGTCACACCACCAAGATCGCCCATTCCCCAAACTGTATAAGATTTCAATCCATCGGCAGGAGAAAAATAGTTCAGCAACGTAATGGCCGAAGAGGTGACATAACTGACCGCAACACCGGCTATTAGAAGAAACATATTGTTACGCAAGAGCGTAGCCAAGAACATTATCACAAGCATAACAAGCAAGGCACCCACCAATGCACCGCCGAGCACAGCCCAATAGCCATCAAGCCCAAAGGTAGATATTCCACACAACATAACGACCGCAACCCCGAGTCCCGCACCACTGTTGACACCAAGCACCTCGGGGCCTGCAAGAGAATTGCGTAGAACTGTTTGAAGCAACAGACCTGCCACAGAAATTGAAGCACCGGCAAGTACCGCAGTGAGTGCTTGAGGCAGACGTAGTTCAAGAACAGTCACACTCCAAGCAACATTCTCACTACCATCTCCAAGGGCAATCGACATCACCTCACCGAATGGTATGCTGACACTACCACATGAGAGATTTGCGACGAACAGCAACAGCATTGACAACAGAGCAAGGATGTATGGAATAAATTTATTATCAATACATTTTCTCATAATAGCGTAGTGTATAATCAGGTAATATTTCGGGGTGGAATATTGCTATAAGTTCCCTGAGCAGCACCTCGGGATGGAAAGCGGTCTCTTCAAATATCCTTTTACGGTATGTATTGCAGGCATATATATTATGATCCTTGAAAGGTCTGAAATGTTTATACCCACCATACTCCGAAAGCAAGGAAGCGACAGTCTTGTCATGCACCGAATTATACTTCATAAGCCACACATCAGAGTCGATGGCTCTCTCGAGTACCGTCTCGAATGAAAGCGGAACCGAACCACTGCCATCATTGTAAGAAAAGAGGTAATCGGCACCGGCATTTGCATACATGCGCCCCATTGTACTGCTACCACATGGCATATACCAAACCGAACCGGTCTTAAGTTCACACATGAGCTTTGGACGTTCATTGGTGGTTTTCACCGACTCGCATAACCTCTCATACTCATCGCATACTGTTGCAAAGAGCGAATCGCACCTGGCATCCAACCCAAAAAGGCGACCATAAAAGCGCATCCACTCGGCACATCCCAATGGAGAGTTTTCCATATAATCGGCACAAAGCAGAAGCGGATAGCCGAGATTTTCAAGTTTATGCAAATTGGCATTTTCATACGGCAAGACAAAGACTGCATCAGGAGATACTTGCACCACAGCCTCACCATTCACACTCATAGAATTGCCACAATCGACAATATTACCGGTTGCCAATCCCTTGAATACAGAGGCATTGTAGAGATATTGCGCATCACAGACACCTTTTATGACACTATCAACCCCAAGCTCACTCAGCAACCCGGCATGTACTCCCGAAAACACAATGACTCTCTCAAGCGGAGTTCGTAGCAAGACGCCTTGAGGCATATCCTTTGGCAACACAGAGTCAGAAGGAACAAGCAGATAGCGTTGCATTGTCCCATCACTCCAAGGATCCGCGACATCCACAACGGTATAACCGTCACATTCCACTATTTCAAGAAGCGAGGAGTGGTGCATTGGCACGACATCACCAACAACTGGTGATATTTTCTCCTTTGATTCACCACAAGAGATTAGAAAAGCGAAAAGTGCCACAAGTACAAGCACTTGATTGAGTATATATTTCATCAGTCAGACATCGTTATCATTCATAACTGTAAATTGCTGACGGATGCTCTCGGAGTGAATCAATTCAAAGATTTCACGCACGGCATCGGGTTCAATTCTGCCGTCTGCACAGAAACTGATACAACGTTCCATAATCTCATTGTAACGGCATGGCTGGTACACTACCATCCCCTTCTCGCGTTTCAGTTCACCTATTTCACGTGAAATCTCCATGCGTTTTGACAAGAGTCTCATCAACTCACGGTCAATTTCATCAATCTGCTTGCGATAAGCCTGGAAATCGGCACTGTCGGCTGTTGCCGCACGGTGAACCAGCTTGCCAAGTATGACAACCAGTTCATCGGGAGTGACCTGCTGACGCGCATCACTCAGGGCACAATAGGGGTTGCAATGTGTCTCAATCATCAAACCATCAAAATCCAAATCCATTGCCTGTTGCGAAAGTGAAAGTATCAATTCTCTTTTCCCGGCAATATGACTTGGGTCACACAAAAGCGGCAATCCCGGAAGACGACGGCGCAATTCAATAGGAAGTTGCCATTGCGGTGAATTGCGGAAACATTTCTCGCCATATGAAGAGAAACCGCGATGTATCGCTCCGATACGTGTTACTCCGACATTGACCAAACGTTCCATTGCGCCAATCCACAGTTCAATATCGGGATTCACAGGATTCTTTATAAGCACAGGCACATCGCAGCCACGCAAGGCATCGGCAATCTCCTGCACAGCAAAAGGATTGGCTGTTGTACGCGCACCTACCCAGAGCACATCTACCCCGGCACTGAGTGCCAGCTCTACATGTTCGGCTGTTGCAACCTCTGTTGTAACATACATGCCCAACTCCTTTTTCACTCTGGTGAGCCAAGGGAGGCCTATTTTACCTACGCCCTCAAAGCACCCCGGACGTGTACGTGGTTTCCAAATTCCGGCTCTGAAGATATTCACTCCACGCTCTACAAGCTCTGTTGCCACCTGCATTACCTGCTCCTGACTTTCGGCACTGCAAGGACCGGCAATAATCACAGGCTGTCCATTTGTCTTGAATATATCTATTTCATCAAATTTCATATATGGGCAATTTTAGGAAAAAGATTATGCGCATTCGCGGTTGTCACTACTGCAATCTGTTCCACAGAACAGCCATAAACCACTGAAAGAAATTCTGCGATATGTGGAACATAGGCACTTTCATTACGTTTGCCACGCTTGGGAACCGGTGCAAGATAAGGAGAATCGGTTTCAAGCACCACCCTTTCAAGCGGCACCGACTTCAAGACATCAGGAAGGATGGATTTCTTATATGTCACGACTCCGCCTATCCCCAGATAAAAGCCATCGAAAGAGAGTAACTTGTGAGCCTCATCATCACTACCCGAGAAGCAATGAAACACTCCACGCAGACCACGTCCGCGATAGTTTTGCATTATTTCATACAATTCATTGAATGCACTGCGCGAGTGAATAGCCAATGGCAAATCCATTTCCAAGGCCCACTCCACCTGTCGGCAAAAAGCATCCTTCTGTTCTTTTTTCTTTGTATCGTCCCAATAGTAATCGAGTCCCACCTCACCTATTGCAATAAAGCGGTCATCTGCTTTCAACAAATCATACATTCTGTCAAGAACCAGACTGTAATCATCGCCAAGCTCAGTTGGATGCAAGCCTATCATTGGATAACAGACACCGGGAAAAGTCTCGCACATTGCCAGCAATGGGTTCAATGATTCCTCATTTATCGCCGGCAAGCACAAGGTTGAGACACCAGCATCCATTGCACGCTGCACTACCCCTGCCTTGTCCGCGTCAAACTCGGCCGTGAAAAGATGGGTATGTGTATCAACGAACTCACTCATCGACAGAACTCTTTTTTCCGGCCCTGTCAGGGCGATAATAATAAATCACACCATACTCGGAACAGCGTTTGATGCGCGTCTCACCGCTCAATGAAGAGAAGGTTTTCTCAACCTCGCCCCAAATCTCAAAGATGAGTTCATCAACACCATAACGCATATTGGAAATATTGGCAAGCGCCTCGGCTGTACGGGTCTGGAGCATGTGTTGGCGGTCATACATCTCCTTGAAAATCTCAAATACAACAGAGACACGACCCATAGTCGGGTTGTATATCGGCACTCCGCCCTCGGACTGCCTGCGTTGTTCCCCGGCTATCACCTTTTGCCCCCATTCCAAAACAGAAGCTTCGGAGAAAAGGTTTGGTACAGTGTCCTCATTCTCGGACAAGCCGTAATATGGGCGTTTACTGCGCGCCACTTCACCACGCATGATGGACATGCTCAGCACCTGAATGAAATGCGACACATACATTCGTGCCTTTTTTAGTGCAGCATCATACTGTTCATTACCTTTCTTCGACGACTGCTCTGTAACACATCGCTTATAGACAGCCACCTCACGTGAAAAACGTTCAAGCAACTCCTTCGCCCTGTGATAGGTATTGTGTGTTAGCACCTGTGTATATACCCCACCCTTGACACTGCTGTCAACAGCAGCCTTCAACGCACGTATGCGTGCCTGGTCAGTTTTAGGCAATCTACGATAAGGCATCTTTTATATAATATATTATAGATTACGATTCAGAATTGTGTTGGCAAAATCCTTAAGTGCGGTTTTCTTATCCTCGGCAACAGATATTCCAGCCATGTATGCATCACTTTTTGCAAAAAGTTCATGAATCCGTTTTTCACAAACCTCCTTCACACCAAGTTTATTATACAAGGCTGTGAACCATGCAATCTTCTCCTGTGGGTCAAACTCATCCTTCTCCATCCACACCTTCATCTGTGCAAGCTGGGTAGGCGAAGCAAGATTCATTGCCGTTATCAGTAAGAAAGTCTTCTTGTTGCAGCAGATGTCACCACCGATTTTCTTGCCAAAAAGTTTTTCATCGGCATACACATCAAGCAAATCATCCTGTAACTGAAATGCAAGTCCAATAGTCTCGCCATAGCTGTAGAGATTATGCAGGTCATCTTCACTCGCGCCAGCCAGAATACCGCCAAGTTTCAATGATGCAGCAAGCAGAACCGATGTCTTTAAACGAATCATCTCCATGTACTCCTCCTCGGCGACATCATCACGCTTTTCAAAGTCAAGATCATACTGCTGACCGTCACCAACCTCCTTTGCAGTTTCGGTAAAGAGCGAAAGCATTGCAGGCAACCTGTCGGCAGGAACATGCGACAGGAACTCATAGGCTAAGACAAGCATTGTATCGCCCGAGAGTATCGCAGCCGTATCGCCCCACTTTGCGCACACCGTAGGTTTTCCGCGACGTATTACAGCCCTGTCCATCACATCATCGTGAATAAGGGTGTAGTTATGATATGTCTCCACGGCAACAGCAGGATACAAGGCCTCACGCACGCACTCCTTATACATATTATATGCAAGGAGAAACAATACCGGACGCACTCGCTTTCCACTCTGTTCCAAAGTATATCGCACAGGAGCATACAGTTCACGTGGTTCACGCTCAAACTCAAGATTGTCTATAAATTCATTGACAATATCCCTTAAATCTTCCCAAGTGTACATTTCATTCTTATTTATCAAAAAAAGAGGCTGCATCGCAGCCTCTTTTCTGTATTGTTATCAAATTTTACTGCAAACGGAAGTTAACCGGCAATACAAATTTCACACGCACAGCCTTACCCAACTGACGACCGGGTTTCCACTTCGGCATCGCCTCGATAACGCGTACAGCCTCCTTGTCAAGATAGATGTCACCCGAACTGCGGATAACCTCAACATCCTGAATTGAACCGTCAGAATTTACAGTAAACTTAACAAAGGCTCTACCCTGTGAGTTGTTGTCGCGCGATACACGTGGATACTTGATATTATCCTTGAAATACTTCATCAATGCAGCATTACCACCCGGGAACTCTGGTTGCTCCTCAACGACATCAAAGATCTGCTCCTCGACAACCTCTTCCTCAACAAAAATAGCTTCGGTTTCCTCAACATCGGCCCATTCGCTCATATCCTGAACTGACACAAGCTCCTGCTCCTCTACTTCAACCTCATCCTCAACGACCTTGATCACGTCAATAATCTTCTTTGCTTCTGGTGGAGGAGGCATAACCTTCTTCTCAAGAATCAATGGAGGAATCTCCTCCATGACAAGTACTGGAAGATTCTCAGAACTCTTCTTTGCTACAGGCTTTTTGTCCTTCTCCTGCTGCTGAGTAAGTTCAAGTCCGGCGAACAATGTGGTAAGAGCAAAAATAAATCCGAGCAACAGCCATGTTGTACGGTTCTGCTCCAAATCAGCCGTGGTACTCTTCTTTACCTCGAGCAACTCGGCACCTTTAAAATCAAGCTTTTTTCCTTTGTCCATTATCGTATTTGTATATATTTTACAGAGGTTGCATTTTCTAACCGACAAAAATAAACAATATTTTTCAATACACACGATTAAATCCATCTTTTTTTCATCATTTGACACATTTTAACCCAAAAACATAAAAGCAAAGCCATTTTTCTCTTCGTTTTTTAACAGTTCCCAAAACATAAAAAAGAGAAAACAACGTTATAATATTGCATTCCGTATGGATTCATTTTGTCATTTGTCCCGAAAAGATGAAAAAAAGCATTATCTTCGCAAACAAAACCCAACCATGCAATAATGCATGTCCAAAGAGAGAAAAATTGAAAACCAAAAGAGTCATATTATACCTTTTATTACTATTCCCTTTGGTAACAAAGGCACAAGGCGGCGAAAGCGCATTCAATTTTCTTCGTCTCCCCTACTCGTCACGCGCAGCCGCACTTGGCGGAAGTAACATTTCAGTCATTGACGATGACCTTTCACTCTCCATGCACAATCCGGCGTTACTCATAAACGCTTCGGACAAGACCATAGACCTGTCATTCATGACATATATGAGCGACAGCAAGATTGCCGGCGCGGCATTCAACAAACATTTTGGAGAGCGTTCGACAGGAGCTGTCTCGGTACGTTATCTCGACTATGGAAAATTTGACGGCTACACAGATGACAACATCTACACCGGCACATTCCGTGCAATGGACATGGAACTCAGCATAATGTACTGCTACCTGCTCAGCAACAACTGGAGCGGTGGTGTTTCAGGCAAATTCATCTATTCGCAATATGAAAGCCTGAATTCTCTTGCATTGGGTGTTGATTTGGGTCTTAACTATTTCAACCCGGAGATTGATTTCTCGGCATCGCTCACATTCAAGAACCTTGGCGGGCAAGTAAAGACCTTTGAACAGAAGCACGAGCTGCTGCCGATTGACATACAGTTGGGATTCACCAAACGCCTCGCCCATGCACCAATCCTCATCTCGGCAACACTTGTCAACCTGCACAAATGGAGTACAAAAGACTTCTACAATGCCGATGGCAGCAAGGATAATTTTGGAGAGATTCTATTGAAGCACATAATCCTGGGAGCAGATGTACTTCTTGGAAAGAACTTCTACGCCTCGATAGGCTACAACTACCGCATCGCCAAAGAACTCTCATCTGGAAACAGCAGATTCGGTGGATTCAGCCTTGGTGCAGGCCTTCACATCAAGAAAATCAAATTCGGCGTATCATTCAGTCAACTGCACATTTCAGCATCGTCACTACATTTTAACTTCGCATATTCGATATAATAGAAAACTTTTTGCTATCTTCACACAGCATATACAAACATAAACAGAATGAAAAAGATTATCATAGCCATCGACGGTTTCTCTTCGTGCGGCAAAAGCACTATGGCAAAGGCACTTGCACGCAACATAGGGTACCTTTATTTTGACAGTGGCGCAATGTACCGCGCCGTAGCGCTCTACTGCATGCAGAACGGACTCATAAACGACACAATGATTAACGTTGATACCCTACGCGGTAAAATGCAGGACATTCAGATAACATTTGAGGCAGACCCGGAGACAAAGAATTCACTTACATTCCTCAACGGAGTCAATGTCGAGCACGAGATTCGTTCGCTCGATGTTTCACGTCTTGTGAGTCAGGTTGCCGCACTTGATTTTGTACGCGAGGAGATGGTAAACCGTCAACGCCAAATGGGAGAAGCAAAAGGCATCGTCATGGACGGACGTGACATCGGCACCACAGTATTCCCCAATGCCGAGATGAAGATATTCGTAACCGCATCGGCCGAGGTACGTGCACAACGCCGCTATGACGAGCTCACCGCACGCGGTGACAACGCCAATTTTCAGGAAATCCTCGAGAATGTAATGCAACGCGACCATATTGACCAGACACGCGAGGTGAGCCCACTCAAGCAGGCCGACGACGCTCTGCTGCTCGACAACAGCAACATGACACGCGAAGAGCAGATGAACTGGCTTATAGAGAAATTCAACGAACTTACAAAGTAAGTAGAAATGCCCAACATTGAGATTGACGAACATTCAGGATTCTGCTTTGGCGTAACGACAGCCATCAAAAAAGCCGAGGAAGAGTTGCAAAAGGGTGAAAAGCTCTATTGCCTTGGCGACATCGTACACAACAGTATCGAATGTGACCGCCTCAAGCAACTTGGGCTCATCACAATAAACCACGAAGAATTCGCAGAGCTTCACAACGCCAAGGTGCTTTTTAGAGCACACGGCGAACCGCCTGCCACATACGAGACAGCAAGGAGGAACAACCTTGAAATCATTGATGCTACCTGCCCCGTAGTGCTGAAACTACAGCAGAGAATCAAGAACAAGTGGCAGGAAAACACGAACGAAGAGAAGCAAATTGTCATATACGGCCAGGCCGGACACGCCGAGGTTCTTGGCCTTGTGGGACAGACACATGGAGAAGCCATTGTGGTTGAAAAGAGTTCTCAGATAGAGAATATCGCAAAGGACAAGCATACATACATCTATTCACAGACAACCAAGTCACTCGAGGGCTACAAATTGATAGTAAACGAGATTGCAGCACACATAAACGAGGGCAAACTATGCGAATCGTTCAACACCGTGTGCGGACAGGTTGCCAACCGCCTCAACGGCATAGGCAAATTTGCCAAGTCGCACGAGCTCATCTTCTTTGTATGTGGCAAGAAAAGTTCAAACGGACGTATCCTTTTCGATGAATGCAAAAAGATGAACCCTAACTCCTACCAGATCGAAGGCCCCGAAGATATGGACCTGACACTCACGCAAGGCGTGGAGTCAATAGGCATCTGTGGCGCCACCTCTACCCCAAAATGGCTAATGGAAAACTGCAAACAAGCAATAATCAACTATAATAACTGACAATATGAAAAACAAACTTCAATGCGTAGGCATATTGACATCAGGTGGTGATGCCCCCGGCATGAACGCGGCAATCCGTGCCGTCACACGTGCCTGCATCTATCACGGCATAACCGTCAAAGCCATTTACCGCGGTTACAAAGGACTCATGACCGGTGAAATCAAAGAGTTCAAGACCGAGAATGTAAGTAACATCATCCAGCGTGGCGGAACAATCCTCAAGACAAGCCGTTGCGACGAGTTCAAGACCGAGGAAGGACGCGCAAAGGCATACGAGACCCTGCAGAAAGAGGGCATCAATGCTCTTGTTGTAATCGGTGGCGACGGTTCTATCACCGGTGCATACAATCTTGCACGCGAATTCGACATTCCATGTATTGCACTGCCGGGAACTATTGACAACGACCTTTACGGTACAGATACCACAATCGGTTACGACACCGCACTTAACACCATTATGGAATGCGTGGACAAAATCCGCGACACAGCGTCATCACACGAGCGTCTTTTCATTGTTGAAGTAATGGGTCGCGACGCCGGTTTCCTTGCCCTCAACGGTACAATTGCCACAGGTGCCGAGGCTTGCGTGTTGCCTGAAATTGACCCCGAGTTCGAGAAAATCAACCAGTTCATTGCAAATGGTTTGCGCCGAACAAAGAGCAGCAGTATCGTATTGTTTGCCGAGGGTCGCGAGAAGGACTACAACATCATGGAAGTTGCCGAGGGCATGCGCCAGCGTTTCCCCGAACTTGATGTACGCGTATCAATCCTTGGATACCTGCAGCGTGGTGGTAGTCCCACAGCCAACGACCGCATCCTTGCAAGCCGTCTGGGCGTAGCTGCCGTAGATGCACTGCTCGAGGGTCAGCGTAATGTAATGGTGGGTCTCAAGAATAACGAGATTGTCTACATCCCATTCACAAAGGCAATCAAGGACGACAAACCAATTGACAAGGATACAGTACGAGCACAGGAGATACTTGCGTCTTAAAAGACAAAGTCATATATGAATGAAACGGGAGGCCTACGCTTCCCGTTTCATTCATATATGACCACATCCATCATCACATCATGGGACTCAAGAGGAATCTCCGGCACCAACTGCTCACTATAGCATACTCCTATTTTCAACGCAGAAAAATCGCTTTGCGACATATACTTGTCATAATACCCCTTTCCGCGCCCCATGCGTGCACCGCTTTTTGTAAAGGCCAAACCGGGAACAATTACAGCGTCAATCTCATAAGGAGCAACAGCAAATCCATCCTGTGGTTCATTTATCCCAAAAGAGCCAATAGCCATGGAATTCTTGTTATAGCAGTAGAAGTTCATGACATCACCCTCGACACGGGGCAGCACTACCGACACTGCGCCGGAAAGACTCTCCACCAGCGGCCACACATCGATTTCATTCCCAAGCGGAGAAAAAAGAGCCACCACACGGGCATTACTCACAGTAAGATGTTTCTTCACCTCAACACAGATAGCGGCAGAGCGCACACTCTTGTCATCGACATCAAGTAACTCAAGCTTCGCCCTCACCTCTCTCCTCAGCATCTTTTTATCAACCATTGCCATCCCTTTCCTCATCAAAGTAATCCAACACCTTGCCGGCAGCCGCAAAAGAAGTAATCTTGCCCTGTAGCAACAACTGTTCATATCGGGAGAGAATCTCCTGCATGCCCCGAGCATTATAGAAACGAGACTTCAGCTGCTCGTCAATAGCCTCATACATCCAATATCTCTGTTGATAACGGCGTCGTTCATCGAACCAGCCGCTCGCCTTTACTTTATCGACATAACCATCAATCATACCCCACACCTTGTCAATATCCAGGTCAAAGAAACCGGAGTAAGTCTGCACCTGGGGTCGCATGCCACTCGCAGGCATCGGAAAAAGCTGCAATGCATTCCTGTAATGCACAGCCGCACGCCTTGCCTCATCGACATTGTCACCGTCGGCCTTGTTTATCACAATACCGTCGGCCATCTCCATGATACCACGCTTTATCCCCTGCAGTTCATCACCGGCACCGGCAATCTGTATCAACAGAAAAAAATCGACCATTGAATAGACCGCAGTCTCACTCTGCCCCACGCCAACAGTCTCTACAAAAACATTATCATAACCGGCAGCCTCGCACAATATTATCGCCTCACGTGTCTTACGCGCCACGCCACCCAATGAGCCGGCCGATGCACTCGGGCGGATAAATGCACGGGGATGAGCCGACAGACGCTCCATGCGTGTCTTGTCACCCAATATACTACCCTTGCTACGCTCACTGCTGGGGTCAACAGCAAGCACCGCAAGCTTGCCGTCTGTTTTTGACAGCAGATGCATACCAAATGCATCAATCGAAGTACTCTTGCCGGCACCCGGAACGCCCGTAATACCGACACGCAAAGAATTGCCCGAGTACGGCAGACATTTTTCAACCACCAACTGCGCCATAGCTTGATGTTCGGGCAACATACTCTCAAGCAATGTCACAGCACGACTCAGAACTGTGACATCACCGCGCAGGATACCCTCGACATAATCATTCACAGACAATTGCGCAACCCTCTTGCGCCGCATTGTCGCCAAATAGGGATTGACCGGACCAAGAGCCTCGACTCCATCGTTTACCTTAAGTCCCTTGTAAGCCTCACTGTTTTCGGGATGTTCCATAAACAAGCAATTTCATCATTTGCGAAGATAGCAAATAAGAGTCGTAAAAACAACAGAGCCGCCAAAAAAGGCGGCTCTGCATATTCTAAAATCATCCGTTCGGAATCACTTGTTCAAAGCAAAACTATTAGTCATGCACTGACGAGCAAGTTCTACACCCTGCGCATCCAAAGTAACGTCCATTACTTCACCGTTCAAAAGGAAAAGCTGAGCGTTGTTGCCATCAACAACCTTCATCAACTGTGTTATCTGATTATTGTATTCAGCGCTCCACACCTGTGTCTCCTCGTCGAACAATATGTTCATAGATTTCTCACCGTTTGAAAGCTTATATCCATTCTCCATTGCAGTAACCTCAACATCCTGACCCTGAGAATTCTTTACAATCTTTGTATTACCAACCTGAACATCGGCACTCTTACCTGTCCAGAACTCGATTGAGTTGAGTACAAGAGCATCAACGAACATTGTAATCTCATAAACAGGTACAATATGGAATGCCAAGAAGATAACCTCATTCACCCACTTGTTGCTTACATTGTTATTCCAATCCTTCACTTTGTTTGTCAAACGGAAAGAACCGATACATGATGAAAACATGATAGTTGCAGAAAGCAACAACGCTGACAATTTCAATGTCTTTTTCATAGTTATTATAAATTAAGGTTAATAAAAATGCGAATGACTAAATGTGCCTTTTCGACTTCGCAAATTTATCATTTTTTCATTAAAAACAACATTTTTTGAGTTTTTATTTCACCACACGCGAAAAAAATACAGAATAACGGCAATCAAACAAAAACGAGGTCCGGTTTTGGAACCTCGTTTTTTGTTTAATTACCATATTACAGCACACCGTTCACTACAAGCGCCTTTACCAGCGAGTAGAACTTCTCTACTGTAGGAATCTCAACGCGCTCTGTTGGAGAGTGCGGAGACATCAGTGTTGGGCCGAATGAAACCATGTCCATCTTTGGATAGTTGGTAGAGATGATACCGCACTCCAAGCCGGCATGTATCACGCGAACATCGGGCAACTTGCCGAACATGTCATTGTATGCAGTCTTCAATGCAGCAAGCAATGGAGAGTTTACATTGGGTTGCCAGCCGCTGTAACCGCCGCTGAGTTCTACCTTCATTCCCGCCATTGCGAAACAACTTGAGAGCTGCAATGCAAGAAACTCCTTCATTGTGTCGCAAGAACTGCGTGCAAGGATATTTATCTCGGCCTTGCCCTCGCCAATTGTAACAATTGAGAGGTTACTTGAAGTCTCAACAGTGTCAGGAATTGTTGGGATGAAGCGGAGAACACCGTCGTGGCAAGCAAGGATAACATCGACAAGGTTGTCCTGAATTTCCTGTGGCACGACAGTCTCGGGCATCTCGGTCTCGCTCACTGTGATTGTGATACCCTCCTCAATTGTAGCATACTCGCTGTTGTAGAGAGCCTCATATTTTGCAGCAATCTCCTTGAGCTCGTCAATGGCCTCCTCGGGCAATGTGAGCACAACCTCACAGCTTGCAGGGATGGCATTGCGCATGTTACCACCGTTCCAGCTTGCAAGTACAACCGCGAGCTCATCCATTGCCTCACGCACGAAACGTGCCATCAACTTGTTGGCATTACCACGGCCTGCGTTGATTTCAAGACCAGAGTGACCGCCACGCAAGCCCTTGAGCTGAACGCGCACTGCAACATCGGCATCGTCACTCTCCTCCTCCATGAACTCCATGGAAGCCGAGATGTCAAGACCACCTGCACAACCGATGTAGAGAACACCCTCCTCCTCAGAGTCAAGGTTCAAGAGAAGCTCACCCTCGAGTTCGCCACCTTTGAGACCGAAAGCACCATACATGCCGGTCTCCTCGTCGGCTGTAATGAGAGCCTCAAGAGGACCATGCTGCAATGATGAATCCTCCATGATTGCCATGATTGCAGCTACACCAAGACCGTTGTCAGCGCCTAGTGTAGTGTTGTCTGCATAGAGCCAATCACCCTTTACAACTGTTGTGATAGGATCATTGATAAAATCGTGCTTGCTGTCTGGAGTCTTCTGGGGCACCATATCCATGTGTGCCTGCAGAATAATACCCTTGCGATTCTCGAGACCCGGAGTCGCAGGCTTGCGCATGATGATGTTGCCGGCCTCGTCCTGCCATGTTTCTACATTGATGCTCTTTCCGAAGTCGAGCAAATATTTCTGGATTTTCTCAAGGTGACCCGATGGGCGAGGCACCTGTGTCAACGCCTCGAAGTGCTTCCACACTTCACGTGGCTGAAGATCTTTAATTGTAACTGCCATAATACAAAATAGTTAATTATAAATATTTAAACCCTATATTATTCTCATTTGGTCATTTTCCCTTGTCTCATACCTCTCAAGTGCAACGCAGCAATACCATATATGCCAAGTACAGCAACAAGAAGAGTCTGGGTTCCATGCACTATCAACGCAAAAATACCGGCATCTGTTTCCGACACGCCATAGAGCATCATTATACTCATTATCACATAATGCCATGGACCGGCTCCGTTGGGTGTGGGCACAACCACCGCAATGCTGCCACCTACAAACAGCAATAACGCAGCTGCCAACGACAGCCCACTGCTGAACCCGAAACAGAAGAAGCAGAGATAGAACTGCATGAAATAGCAGAACCATATGCCCACCGTCTCAAGCATGAACAGCCTGCCGTTCTTCATTTTCCTTAGCGAGAGTACACCCTCCATAAAACGGCCAATGAACGACTTTATCTTTTTCCAAATTGTAAGCTTCCTTATCAGCAGGAATATGAGCGCACCCACGGCCAGCACCGACAGGAGCACAATTGCCAAGCCCTGTGGCGAAGAGAGCACATTGCCGCCCGGCATCTCCACGCCGGCATCGTTGATGAACGCGCTGAACACCGGCCACTGCAGTGCCACAGCCACAAGCGTTATGAGCAGCACCATGAGCGTATCAAGCATCCTTTCCATGACAAGAGTACCCAAGGCATGTGCAAACGGCACACGCTCATGTTTTTCAAGGATGACACATCGTGACACCTCGCCCACGCGCGGCAGAACAAGATTTGCAGCGTACGCCACATAAACCGAGTTGACACAGACTGACGACGACGGGTTATATCCCAAAGGAGCAAGAGAGAGTTTCCAGCGCCATCCCCTTAGCACATGACTCATTACGCCAAAGAAAGTCGAGATAACAAACCAGAAGATATTCATCTCCTTCAATTCACTCCAGAGTTGCGAAAAGTCAAAATCGTCGTACACCATATACAGGATGAGCACACCCAGCATAATTGGCAACGCGGTTTTTAGTGTATAATTGAAAATCTTTTTCACAACTTTTGGAACATTTTTAATAGTTTTGGTTAACTTTGCAACATTGCGACAATACATGCCGGTGCAAGTACCTTCGCAAAGATAAAATAATTATTGAAGAAAAACTGCTTTTTTAAGCATTATTAAATAAAAAAAGCAAGCGGCGATGAAGGAAGTTACAGCAAAGAAAAGATTGGGACAGCATTTTCTCATTGACCTTTCAATTGCAAAGAGAATTGCAGACACTGTAGATGTATGCCCCGGCATACCAGTGCTTGAGGTTGGTCCCGGAATGGGTGTCCTCACCCGTTTCCTGCTCGAGAAGCCCCATGACATCAAAGTGGTGGAGATTGACGAGGAGTCTGTAGCCTACCTGTGCAAGAACATGCCGCAGCTGCAGGAGGAAAACATCATCCCCGACGATTTCCTCAAGATGAAGCTCGACCGTCTATTTGGCGGCGAACAATTCATGCTCACCGGCAATTATCCTTATAACATCTCGAGCCAGATATTTTTCAAGATGCTCGACTACAAGGAGTACATCCCCTACTGTAGCGGAATGATACAGAAGGAGGTTGGCGAACGCCTTGCCGCCAAACCCGGCACCAAGGCCTACGGCATACTCAGCATCTTCATCCAGCTGTGGTACGATGTAGAGTACCTTTTCACCGTTGACGAGAATGTATTCTCGCCACCGCCCAAGGTAAAGAGCGCCGTTGTGCTCATGAGGCGCAACACACGCACAAGCCTCGAGTGTGACGAGGAACTGTTCCGCAAGATAGTAAAGGGAACATTCAACCAAAGGAGAAAGAAGCTACGCAACTCCATCCAGCAGATAGTCGGCAAGGAATCGCCGTTACTTGGCGACCCCATCCTCGACAAGCGCCCCGAGCAGCTGTCGATAGCCGATTTCATCGAACTCACCAACAAAGTTGAACACGAACTGGCATAAAAGCGAGAGATTATGACCAAGGAATTCATAAACCACATAAAGGAACTCATTGAGCAGAAGGACTCGGTGCTGCTGCAGGAGGCCGTGTCAAGGCTGCACCCTGCCGACATTGCCGAGATCTGCATTGAGCTCACCACTGAACAGGCACGCTTCCTCTACCGTCAGCTCGACAACGAGACTGCAGCCGATGCCCTCATTGAGATGGACGAGGACCTGCGTAACGACCTGCTCGAGGAACTCCCCTCCGAAGCCATTGCAAGACGCTTCGTGAACTACATGGATACCGACGACGCCGTCGAGATTATCCGTGACATGGACGAGGAGAAGCAGGAAGAGGTGCTTTCAAACATTCAGGACATTGAGCTCGCAGGCGACATCGTTGACCTTCTGCAATATGACGAGGACACCGCCGGTGGTCTCATGAGTACCGAGATGGTGGTTGTGAACGGCAACTGGAGTATGCCCGAGTGCCTCAAGGAGATGCGCCAACAGGCCGAGGAACTCGATGACATCTACTACATCTATGTTGTCGATGACGACGAGCGCCTGTGCGGTCTATTCCCACTGAAGAAGATGATTACCAGTCCATCCGTATCAAAGGTGAAGCATGTAATGGACACAAAGATCATTAGTGTCGATGTTGACACCCCCATTGACGAGGTAACAATGCTCATTGAGAAATATAACCTTGTAGCGATACCGGTTGTCGATAAGATCAACCGTCTTGTGGGACAGATTACCGTCGATGACATCATGGACGAGGTTCGCGAACAGACCGAGCACGACCAGCAACTTACCGCCGGTCTTACCCAGGATGTCGAGACAAGCGACAGTGTCTTCGTGCAGACCAAGGCACGCCTTCCATGGCTCATCATCGGAATGCTCGGAGGTATCGGCTCGTCACTGCTGCTCAACTGCTTTACCAATACCCTTGGCAGCCACCCCGAGATGGCACTCTTCATTCCCCTTCTCGCCGGCATGGGCGGTAATGTGGGAACACAGTCATCGGCCATTGCCGTGCAGGGACTAGCCAACAACTCGCTCAACCCGCAGCACATATTCAAGCACATACTGAAGGAGATGGTTGTAGCACTCATAAACGCCACCATACTGTCGCTCATGGTCTACATGTACAACTTCTTCGTCTACGGCCCCACCGACATCGTGAGCCTCTCCGTCCCGCTCAGCCTTTTTGTAGTAGTGCTTTTCGCCTCGGGATTCGGCACCCTCATCCCAATGGTACTCGAAAGGATGAACATAAACCCTGCAGTTGCCACGGGACCGTTCATACAGATTATTAACGACCTCAGCGGTATGACCTTCTACATGATAATATCAATGGCGCTGAGTCAAATAATGTCATAAAACAATGAAAAGAAAGAACCTCGTATCAACAATTGCCGCAATCGCGGCATTGTTGTTTATTGCCCCCGGCGTCTCAAACGCACAGATCAAAGAGTTCAAGGCATGGCTCAAGGCCCCCAAGGGAGAGCTCACAAGCCAAGGCTTTGCCAACAAGAAACTCAGCAAGGCCGACTGCCTTGAGGCATCATACGCCATAGACTCAATGTGGCTCATGCAGAGCGCGCAGGAACTTGGCCCGCAGTGGCAGCGCATGACCATCACCCACGACAGCATCAAGCTCGCATGCGCCTGCCGCGTGTTCGGCAACGCCCCCAAGGACGGCCGCAGCCTCTACATCTCCATGCACGGTGGCGGACACTGCCCCAAGGAGGTCAACGACGAGCAGTGGATGAACCAGATATACCTCTATGAGCCAGCCGAAGGAGTCTACATTGCACCACGCGCACCATGGAACACATCGGATCTGTGGCACCGCAAGGGACTCGACGAACTGCTTGAGGATGTCATCAGGGCATGCGTAGTGTTCGAGGGCGTGAACCCCAACAAGGTATATCTCCTTGGCTACTCGGCCGGTGGCGACGGCGTGTGGCGCCTTGCCCCACGAATGGCCGACAAATGGGCAGCCGCATCAATGATGGCAGGCCACCCGGGCGAGGCCGAGCAGATAAACCTATTGAACACCCCATACATGATATGGATGGGCGAGCACGACCACTACTATGACCGCAACATCCTTGCCCGTGAGAAAGCACAGATAATGGACTCGCTCAGCGCAGCCCACCCCGGCAAGTACATTCACAGCAACAACATCATCGAGGGCAAAGGCCACTGGATGGACCGTGTAGACACCGCAGCCGTTGCATGGATGGCACAGTACCGCCGCGCGCCCTACCCCAAGGAGGTCATCTGGCGCCAAGAGTTCGTCACACGCGAGCACTTCTACTGGCTCGGCGCGCCAAGCGACGAGGTCGAGCAGGGCAAGACCGTGATAGCAAACATCCAGGGCAACAACATCCACATTGAGAAGTGCGACTACACAAGACTCACCATCTACCTCAACGACCACCTTGTAGACCTTGACAAGAAGGTAACCGTTTACCATGGCGGCAAGAAGATTGCCAGCGTCAAGCCACGCCGCACAATTGCAGCCATGTACAGCACCCTCAACCAGCGAGGCGACCGCAGCTACGCATTCCCCTGCATCATAGAGGTTGAGATGGAATGACCCGGAAAGGCGAAAAGGCACACAAAAACCTTTTTTTCTTGAAAATTTAAACCAATTCTTAAAATATCCATTATATTTGCAGAAACTGCAGAAAGACATTGGGGCTTTTCGTTGCAAGATGAAAGGCCACATTGTTCTTGCGTTGTATCATACAAACCAAAAAAACAAAGAAAATGAGCGAAAGTATCAAATCGAATGTACAACCCGAAGAGTTGAACATTGCGAGTACTCCTGAAGAGGCTGTAAATGCCGTTACGACTGATTTCACAGAGCAGAACAGCATCAACGAGGAGACTCCACAAGTACCAGCAGAAGATGCAGCAACAGAAACCGAAGTCGAGAAACCGGTAAGCCGCGAGGAGATTATCGAACGCTTGAAGGCGATTGCCGACAGCGACGATGCGCTCAACAACAAGGCCGAGGTCGAGGGACTCAAGGTACTCTTCTACCGCATGCGCACAGCCGAGATTGAAGTAGCCCTCAAGGAGCACATTGCCCAGGGTGGCGAAGAGGCACTTTTCGTACCACAGCCCGACGAGCTCGAGGAGGCATTCAAGCAACACCTGGGTCAGATAAAGGCAAAGCGCAACGCTTGGCTTGCTGCACAGGAAAAGGAGATGCAGGAGAACTACGAGAAGAAAATGCAGTTGCTCGAGCAGTTGCAGGCACTCGTGGAGAAGGCAGCACAGGGCACTCCCGAGGTAAACGAGTTCCGCACCCTGCAGGCAGCATGGAAAGAGATAAAGAATGTACCACAGAGCCAGGTTGCACCATTGTGGAAACAGTATCAGCTGCTCGTTGAGCAGTTCTACGATGTGCTCAAGATAAACAACGAGTTCCGCGAATACGACTTCAAGAAAAACCTTGAGATAAAGACCAACCTGTGCGCACAGGCCGAGGCACTCGCCGGCGAGGAGGATGTGATAAGCGCATTCCGCCAGCTCCAGCAGCTCCATAACGAGTTCCGCGAGACAGGCCCCGTAGCCCCCGACTTGCGCGAGGAGATGTGGACACGCTTCAAGGCAGCGTCAACCATCGTCAACCGCCGCCACCAGGAGCACTTTGAGGCAAAGAAAGAGAAAGAGCAGGAGAACCTCGACAAGAAGACAGCAATCTGCGAGGAGATTGAGCAGATGAACTTCGCCGAGTTCACCACATACCAGGCATGGAACAACGCCACACAACAGATTCTTGACCTGCAGACAAAGTGGAAAGAGATAGGCTTCGCGCCACAGAAGATGAACATGAAAATCTTCGAGCGATTCCGTGCAGCATGCGACAACTTCTTCGTGCAGAAGAGCGAGTTCTTCAAGGAAGCAAAGAGCACCCTGGCAAAGAACCTCGAGCGCAAGAAAGAACTCTGCGAGCAGGCAGAACAGCTCAAGGACAGCGAGGACTGGAAAGCAACAGCCGACAAACTCACCAAGCTGCAGAAAGAGTGGAAGGAGACAGGCCCTGTTGCACAGAAGCACTCCGAGGCATTGTGGAAGCGTTTTGTGAGCGCATGCGACTGCTTCTTCGAGAGACGCAACGCAGCGACATCGACACAGCGCAATGCCGAGCAGGAAAACCTCAAGCTCAAGCGCGAAGTAATCGCAAAGATCAACGCCATAGACACCACCCTGCCCGCCGGCGAGCAGACCAAGCAGCTCCAGGCACTCACACATGAGTGGAACGCCATTGGCCATGTGCCCTTCAAGGAGAAGGACAAGCTCTACAAGGAGTACCGCCAGGCAACAAGTACAATCTATGACAAGCTCCATGTCAATGCCAACGAGCGCAAGCTCGCCAACTTCCGCAACAACATGGGCAAGGGAGCAGGCAACCTGCAGCGCGAGCGCGAACACCTCATCCGCCAGTACGAGGCAATGAAGAACGAGATTGCAACATACGAGAACAACATCGGTTTCTTGAGCGTATCGAACAAGAAAGGCGCAAGCCTTGTCGATGTAATGCACCAGAAGGTTGAGAAACTCAAACAAGACGCACAGGTAATCCTCGACAAGATTCACCTTGTAGAAGACGAGATAGAAAAAGAGGCAAAGTAAACCTTGCTACACATAAGACATTCCCTCCATGCTGCCAGTGTGGAGGGATTTTCATGCTCACCAAAAACAGGATTGTTGCATAACATTTTTCACAACTAAAAACAGTAACCTCTAAGACCCTACACAATTTCTTATAGGCTTGATATTAACATAGTTCAATATTTGAAAATTTAAATAAAAACACTACCTTTACGCCAATAGATAGAACAGAGTATTCAACCTAAAACAGCAATAATATGAAAAAGTTTTTAGCAACAATTCTGCTCATGTTTTGTGTATCATTCACTTTTGCACAATCACAGAGCAACGACACCGGAAAACGCAAATTCTATTGCGAGATCAAATGTTATGAGAACAGCACAAAATCAAGTTCAGTGGTCATCTTTGATTTTGGCAATGTCGTATCCCGTGAAATTTGGGGATGCGCAAGTCACAAATTGAGATTCGTGAACGACAGCGGAAAGAGAATTAAATTCAAGAACATAATAGACGCAGCACATTTTATGTATGAAAAAGGCTGGACATTCGAACAAGCCTACTCAGCACCATACGATCATAAGAAATCAATCAAACATTGGATCTTCTACAAGGAGGCAGACGGATATGACAATGTAAAAGAGGGATTTGTCACCAATAAGGAATATAAGGAGATGAAAAAACAAATGAAGGAATAAACTCACTCCACAACAACGAGCAAAGAACATCTTCGCCATAGACAAAGATACAAATTCATAAGTTTTAATCTCGTATTTTTCTCACAAAAGGTGCGTTTTCCTAAAATCTGCAGTTCTTGATTAAAAAACAAGAGGGGTTACGATTTGGAAATTCCAGAGTTTTTGTCTTATTTTTGCGGATGATAACAAAATAATTGAAAAAGAATTACGCACATGAACACGGTATGGATTGTGATGCCAATTCTTATTGTATCCAGGTTCATACCTTAAAACAAAAACAACCTCAAAGTCACTTTGAGGTTGTTAAATTATAACTTTTATCAATCTAAAAACTGTTCAACAACATTTGAGACATTCTCAAAGAACATTACATAGTAAATAGGTATATATGTAATTCCTTTCTCTGTATAAACCTTTTGTTCATTAGATAGAACGTAAGCCTTTTTAATATTATACTCATCTATTGACAAGAATTTATCCAAAGCACTGTGAACAGTATAATCTTTTCCAGATTTGACTTCGATAGGTATATTTGATAGATTATCAGCATCATCAATCAAATAATCAACCTCTCCATTTTTCTTATTGTCATAATAATAAAGGTTGTATCCATGCGCCTTCAATTCTTGCGCAACAGCCGTTTCATAAACAGAGCCAAGGTTTATGCTTTTTACATCGGACATCACAGCATTGATATTATTGCGGTAGAATATCCCAGACAAAAGGCCTACATCATTCAAATAGAGTTTCAGAAGATTCTTTCCACTATTTTCTGCCAAGGGGTATGAAGGTTTGCTTATAGCCTTAACTTCAAGAGCAATACCTGCCGAAATTAGATAATCGAATTCATCAATATAATCATCGGTCCTTTTCCAATTCTTGTTTTCAATATCCTTAATAATAACGCGTTTCTTTTTATTTTCCAAATTAGAAGGAATCATGTCAAATATGCGGCGTATCTTCAATTTTTTATTATACACCGCCTCATATTTGGAGGCATCCACACCATATAAATTGTGTGCTTCTTGCTGAACAGACCTAAATTCTACAATATTACGACTTTCAACAAATGTCTCGACAGCCTTAGGCAATCCTCCAACCAACAAATATTTTTTAAATAAATCGAGCATTTTATTGTGCATTGCATCTGACAATGCTTGCTCGTTATTGAAAGACTCCTTCATCGCCGATATTGCAATATCTCCAACTCCATTGGCATAAAGGAACTCTTCGAAATCCATTGGATACATATGAACAACATCCAAACTGCCAATAGGCACAGACTGGGTATTTTTCAATGTCACTCCAAGTAAAGAACCACTTGCAATATATGTAAATTTCTTCTCTCTCATTAGAAATTTAACAAGAGTAAGAAGATGATCGTAGGCCTGAATCTCATCTATAAACACGAGCGTATCTGTTTTATCTTTCATTTTATCGCCGGCAACAACGCTCAATGCCATATAAAAGTCTTTTGTAGTCTTGGCTTCGGCGAATACTCTGTCACCCAATTTATCCTCCTCCATATTGATTTCTATGTAGTTGGAAAATTTTTTTTGACCTACCCAACGAATAATATACGATTTTCCAATTTGTCGTGCTCCATCAATCAGCAACATTCTATCGGAATCTGAAGAAAAATAATCTTCAATACGCTTGGTAATTTTCCTGTACAGCATAATTATGTCATTTTCAAGCGCAAAGATAGTGCTTTTTCTTACAAAAGGTGCGTTTTCCTATAAAAATCACACTAAAAAAGGAGCGTTTTCCTATAAAAATCACACCAAAAAAGGTGCGTTTTCCTATAAAATCAACCCCTAAAAAGGTGCGTTTTCCTAAAATCAGCAGTTCTTGATTAAAAAACAAGAGGGGTTACGATTTGGAAATTCCAGAGTTTTTGTCTTATTTTTGCGGATGGTAACAAAATGATCGAAAAAGAATTACGCACATGAACACGGTATGGATTGTGATGCCAATACTCATTGTATTGATGTTCCTGCTGGGTATTGACCTGGACAGGAAGGCGTTTGCAAATGTTGCGAAGCAGCCAAAGGCTGTGATGCTGGGCATGGTGGGACAGATTATTCTGCTGCCGTTGATTGCCTTTGCCGTTGCATGTGCGCTTAAATTACCGCCAATATATTTCATGGGTCTGGTACTGGTGGCATGTTGCCCGGGAGGCAGTTCATCCAATGTATTCTCTATGCTTGCCAAGGGTGATGTTGCCCTGTCGGTGACATTGACTGCGCTGAGCAGTATCATTACCCTGTTCACGCTTCCATTGATTATGGGCGTGGTGGCCGATTTTGTCTCAAGCACAAACGAGTACGATATCCAGTTGCCGGTGGGCAAGTTGTTCATGCAGAACATTGTAATGCTGTTTGTTCCACTATTGGCAGGCAGTCTTTTCCGCAAGGTAAAGCCCAACGCTGCCGCCAAGGTTGCCCGTGTGCTTGGCAAGCTTGCCTTCCCTGCACTGATGACGCTTGCCGCGGTGTTCTTCCTGCAATACAGCAGCGAGATTGCCGATAACTTTGCCGTGCTTGGAGCATCGGGCGCATTGCTCATCCTGCTTGCCATGCTGTGCAGTGGAGGATTGTCGCGCATGAGCGGTGCTGGCAAGGCGGTGAGACGCACCATTGTAATTGAGGTGGGAATGCAGAACGCAGCACAGGCCATTGCCATTGCATCGTCGCCGTTCATTTTCAACAGCGGCGAGATGGCCCTGCCGGCAATCATATATGCCCTACTCATGAATGTGATTCTGCTTGTGTATGTCTATTTCATAAGGCGCAAGGAGAAAGCCGTCGCATAAACAGCACCGCAGGATGAAGAAGTGGATTGAAGCAATGCGTTTGAGAACGCTGCCGGTGAGCCTGGCCGGTGTACTTTGTGGCACGGCATGCGCCCTGCTGCTCGGGTCGTTCGACGCAGTTATCGCGCTGCAGTGCATGCTGTTCGCAGCCCTGGCGCAGATTGCATCCAACTTCGGGAACGAATACTATGACTACAGGAACGGCATTGACAGGAAAGGGCGCGAGGGATTCCGCCGCGGAGTGACCGAGGGTGAGATTTCGCCACAGGCAATGAAACGCGCCACATACACTACCCTGCTGGCAGCAATAGCCGTGGGCTGTACCATGCTTTTTCATGGCCCTTGGTGGCTGTTGCTTGTGGGTGCGGTAATAGCACTCTTTGCACTGGGATACAGCGCAGGGCCTTACCCCTTGTCGCACCACGGACTGGGCGATGTGGCAGTAATAATATTCTTTGGAATTGTGCCTGTGACATTCACCTGTTACCTACAGGCCGGCAAGTTCGACAACACGGGCATAACACTATCGACTGCATTTGCAGTGGGATTGCTTGCCGCAAATGTACTCATTGTAAACAACTACAGGGATATGGAGGATGACAAGGCGGTAAACAAGAACACAACCGTGGTCATCTTCGGCCGCAAGACCATGGCTTGGTGCTACCTGCTGGCAGGGTTGGTTGCCATGGTGGCAATGGTGCCCGTGTGGCAAGTGCAGCGTCTGTGGAGCCTGCCCATAGTACTGGTTTATCTTGTTCTGCATTGCAAGAACTGGCAACAACTGAAGAGTGCACAGGGCGCCGCACTCAACCCCTTGCTTGGCAAGACCGCGATTGCATTGCTTGTCTTTTCGCTGATGTTTTTGATTGCCGCAATAATCCGACAGCGGTTTTAACCGCACTTTGTGCGCTTGAACCTCGTTACTCCAGTTCCACCACGGTGATTCCTGCGCCACCGAACTGCACATGTTCGTCGTGGAAATTCTTTACAAACGGCATGGTGCTGAGGTATTGGCGCACGAGTGTGCGCAGTATGCCGTTGCCTGTTCCGTGAAGAATGCGCAGGCGGTGAACATTGCACACCACTGCATCGTCAAGGAAATAGCCCACTGTCTGCACGGCCTCCTCGCCACGCATTCCGCGAATATCAATATCTTCCTTGAAATTCAAACGCTTGTTATGTAGCTGTTCCTGTGTCTCGCTTGTGAGGAACGATACCTTGCGCACCTCTTCCTTGGGTGCTTCGCTCGGCTGCAGCCTGCCGATGGCAACCGTTGACTTTATAGCTCCAAAACGCACTACGGCCGAATTCTTGGCAAGCGACATCACCTCACCGATTGCCTGCTGCCCGGCAATGCGCACATACATTCCAACGGTAATCTGTGGTTGCTTGCGCTCGGGCTGTTGCGGCTTGTCTGCCGCAACAGGAGTGTTGCCATTCTTAGGTTGCTTGCCGTTCTTCCTGCGCTCCTGACGGGCAAGAATCTTTGCCATCTCACGGTCGGTCTGCATCTGCTGTTTCTGCTTTGCAAGTTCCTCGAGTTGCTTGCCAAAGTCGCTGAGTTCCTGACGCGCCTGGCGTGTGCGTTCCTTCTCGGCCTTGGCCTCGACAATTGTGCGTATGGTATTCTCTATCTTGGCATTAGCCTCGCGAAGCAGGCGTTCGGCCTCCTCGCGTGCCTCTTTCAGTATCTGCTTGCGGCTCTTCTTGAGTTCATCGCCCTGCTCCTGCACCTTGCCCAGGATTTCATCGAGTTCCTTCTCTTTCTGATGCACATTCTTGCGTTTGCTCTCCCAGTAGCGTTTGTCGCGCACAATGTCCTGCAGGTACTTGTCGCTCTGTATGTAGTCACTGCCCACAATCTGCGATGCATCGGCAATAACCTCCTCGGGCAAGCCAATCTTGCGTGCAATCTCAACGGCAAACGATGAGCCGGGGTTGCCTATCTGCAACTGGAAGAGTGGGCGCATCTCGCCACGGTCATAGAGCATGGCTCCGTTGACAATGCCCGGTGTGGCATCGGCAAAATGCTTGAGGTTCTGATAGTGGGTGGTGATGATGCCGAATGCTCCGCGCTCGTTGAAACGCTTGAGCAGTGCCTCGGCAATTGCAGCACCTATGAGTGGCTCGGTTCCGCCACCGAACTCGTCAATGAGAATGAGCGAGTCCTTGTCGCAGTTACGGAGCGTATGTTTCATGTTGAGCAGGTGGCTCGAGTAGGTACTCAGGTCGTCCTCGATGCTCTGTTGGTCGCCAATGTCGATGAACAGATTGCGGAATATACCTGCCTTGCTGCGCTCGTGCACAGGGATGAGAAGACCGCACTGCAACATGTACTGCAACAGACCGGCAGTCTTCAGGCACACCGACTTACCACCGGCATTGGGGCCGGAGATGAGCAGGATGCGGCGTTCGCCGTCGAGCTCAATGTCGAGTGCCGACATTTTGCGGCCATGCTTGCGCAGCGACATCTCGAGCAACGGATGTCTGGCTGTTCCCCAGTCCATCATGGGGCGGTTCTCAAGCGATGGCTTCACAGCATCGAAGCAGGCTGCAAGCTCGGCTTTAGCGCGTATGAAATCCATCTCGCCAAGAAACTCGTAGGCAAGCAGCAACTGTGGCACCTGGGGGCGCAGTTCCTGCGAGAAAGCGGTGAGGATGGCAATGATTTCGCGCTTCTCCTCGGCCTCGAGCTCGCGTATGCGGTTGTTGGCCTCGACCACCTCGGCCGGTTCTATGAAGACAGTCTTTCCACTGGCCGACTCATCGTGCACGATACCGCCCATCTTGCGTTTGAGCGCGGGTGCGACAGGGATTACCAGACGGCCGTCGCGCATTGTGGGCGAGGCGTCCTTCTCTACAAGTCCATCGGCCTGTGCTTTGCGCAGAATGCTGTTGAGCGTGCGCGAAATGCCGCTCGAGGTGCGCGCAAGGTCGCCACGGATGCGTGCCAGAGCCGGAGACGCACTGTCTTTGACAGTGCCGAACTTGTCAATGATTGTATCAATATCGCGGATGATGCGTGGGAATGCCTCGACATCGCCGGCAAGTGCCCTCAAAGAGGGGTACAAGGGCGAATCGTCACCATCGGCCGAGCTGCCGCTCTGCTTGCGCAGGAGCGCAAGGATGCGCCCGATGGTATCGAGCGAACGACGCAGCGAGAAGAGTTCCTCGGCCGCCATGTACATACCCTCGATGCGGATGCGCTGCAGCGGTTCGCGCACATCGAAATAGAAGTCGGACGGGAAGCCGTCCTCTACCCGCAGTATCTGCAAGAACTCCACCACCTCGTCGAGCCGGCGGCCTATGGTGTCGAAATCAGTGAGGAACTGCATGTCATCGATGCGCTCCCTGCCCAACGGGCAGAGGCACTCCTCCTTGAGCATGCGGCGGATGGCATCGAACTCAATTCTTGTCTCAAAATTCTGCGGATATATCATTGCTGTTTTTGTTTCGGAGTGCGAAGATACATCAAAAAGCGCAAAAACGCCCCGGTCGGGAGCGATTATTGTAGCAAAGCACCTTTTTTGACAAAGTTTTTGCGTAATAGAATATATTAATATAATTAATTTTATAATTTTGCATTTTGGTGGAGCATTGTGCAGAACAGTACCGCCAATGACAAGAGAGAAACATAAACAATTTATAAAACTGCAACTATGAGATTTACCCCAAAAAGCATCAAGGCGATCCTGTTGTCGGCAGCGATGTTGGCAGTCGGCATGCCTACACAGGCGTTCGCAGCAAACGACGGCGAACAGGCTGTAGGCGTTATTGCGGTTGAAAAAATCAACCCCACGACAGTTGAATTGCGCCTGAATGACGGTCATAGAGTGACCATCGATTTCTATGGTGATAACATCTTCCGCATGTTCCGCGACATCAACGGTGGTATTGTACGCGACCCACAGCCAATGGAGGGCTACCCAGATGCCCAAATTCTTGTTGACAATCCACGCAGGGAGGTATCGGCACTCATAGTAAACGAGGCCGACAAGTCATACACCATAAGCACCGGTAAGGTAGAGATTCTTGTGTGCAAGGTTACAGGACAGATTAAGGTTACTGACCTAACAACCGGCAAGGTTGCTTTTGAAGAGACTGAGCCCGTGCTTTTCAAGAAATCAAAGACCACTATCACACTCAAGTGCAACGAGGGTGAATACTTCTACGGAGGCGGTGTACAGAACGGCCGTTTCTCACACGCAGGCAAAGCTATTGACATTGAGAACCAGAGCAGTTGGACCGACGGCGGTGTTGCATCGCCAACACCATTCTTCTGGTCAACAAACGGCTACGGCTTCATGTGGCACACTTTCCGCAAGGGCAAGTACGATTTCGGAGCAACAGAGGCCGGAACAACAACCCTGATGCACGAGGAGAACTACCTTGATGTGTTCTTTATGATAAACAGCGACGGCATTGCGTTGCTTAACGACTTCTACCAGTTGACCGGTAACCCAGTGCTAATGCCAAAGTTCGGTTTCTACATGGGACACCTGAACGCATACAACCGCGATTACTGGACCGAGAGCAAGGACGGCAGTGGCATGCTCTATGAGGACGGCAAGCGTTACAAAGAGAGCCAGAGCAACAACGGCGGTGCCAGAGAGTCGCTAAACGGAGAGAACGGCCCTCACCAGTTCTCGGCACGCGCAGCCATCGACCGTTACCTTGACCAGGACATGCCTTTCGGTTGGTTCCTTCCAAATGACGGTTACGCTTGCGGCTACGGCCAGACCGAGACCCTAGACGGCAACATACAGAACCTGAAGGAGTTTGGCGACTATGCACGCGCAAAAGGCGTTGAGATTGGTCTGTGGACCGAGTCTAACCTCTTGCCACGCGAGGGAGTGAAGGCACTCCTGCAGCGCGACCTTACAAAGGAGGTTCGAGACGCCGGTGTTCGCGTACTCAAGACCGACGTTGCATGGGTGGGTCCAGGCTATTCATTCGGTCTCAAAGGTGTTACTGATGCTGCAAACATCATGACCTATTACGGCAACAACGCGCGTCCTTACATAATTTCATGCGACGGCTGGGCTGGAACACAGCGCTTTGCCACAATATGGACAGGTGACCAGACCGGCGGCGAGTGGGAGTACATCCGTTTCCACATACCAACATTCATCGGTGCAAGCCTTTCGGGTCAGCCCAACATCACATCCGATGTTGACGGTATCTTCGGCGGAAAGAACGTTCCTGTATTCGTTCGCGAGTACCAATGGAAGACCTATACCCCAATGATGCTAAACATGGATGGTTGGGGTTCTAACGAGAAGTATCCTCACGCGCTCGGCGAGCCAGCCACATCAATCAACCGTACATACATGAAGATGAAGTCGGAGCTTATGCCCTACACATACAGCATAGCACGCGAAGCTGTTGACGGCAAACCAATGGTACGCGCTATATTCCTTGAGGACGAGGCCAACGCCTTCACAATGGGTACAGCAACACGCTACCAGTACATGTATGGTCCTTACTTCCTTATAGCTCCTATCTATCAGGAGACAGCGATGGACTCACAGGGCAATGACATCCGCAACAACATTTACCTGCCACAGGGCACATGGTATGACTGGTTCACAGGCGAGGCTTACGAGGGCGGCCGTGTAATCAACAACTTCGACACTCCGCTGTGGAAGCTCCCCGTGTTCGTGAAAGCAGGTGCAATCATCCCAATGACAGCTCCCAACAACAATGTCAAGGATATGGACAAGGCATTGCGTATGTACGAAATTTACCCACATGGCGCTACATCGTTCACAGAATATGATGACGACGGTGTAACCGAGCTCTACCGTTCAGGACAGTTCACAACGACTCTCATTGAGCAGAACTGCGATGCAAAGGGCAATGTGACTGTTACAATCAACCCGACCATGGGCAATTTCAACGGTTTCGTAAAGGAGAAGACCACTATTTTCAAGATCAACACAAGCGCACAGCCAAAGAAAATTGCCGCAAAAGTTGGCGGCAAAAGCGTTAAACTGACACAGGTAAACTCTATCGATGAGTTCATGGGTGGCGAGAATGTGTGGTTCTATGATGCAGAGCCAAACCTCAACCGCTTTGCAACAAAGGGCAGTGAGTTCGAGAAGGTTCAGATTATCAAGAACCCTGTCATTATGGTAAAACTCGCAAAGAGCGATGTTACAGATGCAGCGACAGTGCTCACAATCAAGGTCTTCGAGATGAATATCCCAAGCAGCCTGCTTGCCAACGAGGGCGCGCTTGAGGCACCAAAGGCAACCGTTACCGACGAGGACTGCCAGGCATACACCCTCACTCCATCATGGAACGCTGTTGAGAATGCCGACTACTACGAGATTCTCTTCGATGGCCGCATATACAGCACAATCAAGGGTACAAGCCTGTTGTTCGAGGACTTGAAGCCTGTAACAGACTACACATTCGCGGTACGTGCCGTAAACAAGAGCGGTGTATCCGAGTGGAACGAGGTGAAAGCTACAACAAAGAGCAACCCGCTTGAATGGGCACTCACCGGCGTTACTGCAACGACAAGCTGTCCTAACCAGAGCGGTCAGGATGCCAACCGTCTTTTCGATTTTGAAGAGGGTAACATCTGGCACACCGCTTATGGACAGAACGCCATTCCATTCGACCTTGTAATTGACCTCAACGGTCTCTCTACGCTCGACAAGCTGCACTACCTTGGACGTGAGGATAGCGGTAACGGTACCATCACAAAGGCCACCATCAGCTACAGCACCAACAAAGAGGCATGGAGCGAGCCTGTTGCAGTCGAGTGGGCACGCACACCCGACATAAAGGAGTTTACCTTCGACGGTAATCCAAAGGCACGCTACATCAAGATAAGCGTATCGGAGGCCGCCGGTAACTTCGGTTCAGGCCGCGAGATGTACATCTTCAAGGTTGCAGGCAGTGAAACATTCCTCTCGGGCGACATCAACAAGGACAAGAAAGTTGACGAGAATGACCTCACATCATATCTCAACTACAACGGCTTGCGCAAGGGAGACAGTGACTTCGAGTACGTGAGCATTGGCGATGTAAACGAGAACAATCTCATTGACGCATACGACATCTCTGTTGCAGCGACACGCATCGGCGACGGCGTATATGAGCGTCCCGAGAACACTATTGCCGGCAACATCACAATCGCTGCCGACAAGAAGAGCTACAAGGCAGGCGAGGAGGTTGTGATAACAATCAGTGGCAAGGGTCTTGCTAATGTGAACGCATTCAGCCTTGCATTGCCATACAACCCTGCAGAGTACGACTATGTAGGTATTGAAGCAACCGGTACTGGCAGCATGGCAAACTACAGCAAGAACCGTATGCACACCAACGGTGAGACCATTGTTTACCCGACCTTCGTCAACGAGGGCAACCAGAACACAGTAAACGGTGACGTTGAACTTGTCAAGGTAACCCTGAAGGCAAAAAAGAACATCAAGTTCAACATCAAGGCAGTCGAGGGCGTAATAGTTGACAAGCACCTGAACACTGTAAAGTTCTGATAAACAAATACCCAGATTGTCTTCGGGCACAGTGCCCGAAGACAATCTTCAAAACAAAAACATTAACCATAACACTACAAGCTTATGAAAAGATTTACTCTTGTTTTTTCGCTAATGATGACAATGTTCACCGCTGCTATGGCACAGGAGAGTATTGATTTCTCAACCGGAACATTTGACGGTGCATGGAGCGTAAAAGAGAGCCGCTCAAAATGGACCAGTGACAATGGACTCACCATCGTTGCCACCGATAATAACGGCAATGAGGTCGGTTCAATGAAATATTACAACAACCGTTTCCAGCTGGACATTGATGCAGGCGTTGCTACACCAATCAAGTACACAATAACTGCGCCCGAGGGCTACATCCTCACCGAGATGAAGCTGAAGAACTCAAGCAAGAGCCACAACGCACATATTGACTACGACTTGAGAAGCTATTCACTCTACAACACCACAGCAGAATTGGCTATAACATTTGTCGAGGGCGAGAACGCTTTCTACCTCTATGGCGCAGGTGGCCGTTCTATCTATCTCACATCACTGACCATTACAAAGACCGGCGAGGAAACCGGCATCGAAGAGGTAAAGGGTGAAAACGGAGAGGTGAAGGCTATTTACGACCTCACCGGTCGCCGCATCAACGAGATTGCAGGCCCCGGCATCTACATTGTTGGCGACAAGAAGGTCTTTGTGAAATAACACACAGAACAAAAGCAGGGATATGGTCTACAAATACGACGGAATAGACATTAACATAACCATACAGGGCACCGGCGAGCCGGTGTTCCTGTTGCATGGTTGGGGCTGCACGGGCGAGATTTTCAAGAATATTGCCCTGGTGCTCTCAACCGCATATACCACATACAGTTTCGATTTCCCGGGGTTCGGTGCCTCACAGGAGCCCACTGCCGTTTGGGGAGTCGAGGAATATACACGCATGGTTGAGCAGTTTGCCAAGGACAACGGCATTGAACGCCCTGCCCTTGTGGGACACTCATTCGGTGGCCGTGTGAGCATTGTATATGCGTCGCGTAACGCGGTGAGCCGTGTGGTACTTGTCGATGCCGCAGGCATAAAGCCAAAGAGACCATTCAAATACTACTGGAAGGTATATACCTTCAAGACCATGAAATGGCTGTGCAATACTTTCCTGCCCAAGGCAAAGGCACAGGCTATCATTGACAAACGACGCAAGGGGGCAGGCTCGAGCGACTACAACAACGCCTCGCCCAAGATGCGCGCCATCCTATCAAAGGTTGTGAACGAGGATCTGAAGCACCTGATGCCAAGCATCAAGGCTCCTACCCTGCTCTTCTGGGGCAACCTTGACACGGCAACACCGCTGAGCGATGCCAAGACAATGGAAAGACTGATTCCCGATGCCGGACTTGTTGTGGCACACGGCACAGGACATTTCTCTTTCCTTGAGAACCCGGGACTCTTTACCGCTGTAATGAAAAACTTCTTCAAAATAAAATGACATGCTACACTTCGCCATCAAATATGCCATAGCGGCAATGCTATTCTTCCTGATGATTGCCAAGTACGACATCCACATGTTCCAGTTGAGTTCGTATCGCAACAGCCGCTATTTCCGTTGGCTCATCCCGGGCAACATACTTTCCATCAAGCGACTGCTTGCCATTGCCATGCTTGGCAGTGCATTCATTCCGGGCTATTTCGGTTGGGGAGTAGCAGTGGGCATTACAGCTACAGGCTGGATACATTGTTTCAGCGAGAAGTTCAAGACACCGCTGGTATATACCATGCGCGTGAAGCGTCTGTTTGCGACAAACATCATACTGTTTGCCGTCATCGCGACACTTGCCGTACTGTTTGCAGGCGGATGGGCTAGCGTGGTCATTGGAGCTGCACTGGTGCTGTCAAATTTCATCATGTTGCTTGCCAATCTTGTGAACAGACCAATTGAGAAGGCTATCAACCGCGGATATTACAACGACGCCAAGCGCATCATCGAGAGCAACAAGAACCTTATTGTCATTGGCGTCACCGGAAGTTTTGGCAAGACTAGCACCAAGAACTACCTTGCCGGCGTGCTTGCCGAGAAATACAATGTGCTTGTGACACCGGGCAACTTCAACACCCTGCTTGGCGTAATACGCACAATTCGCGAACAGTTGCGCCCCTATCACCAGGTATTCATTGTGGAGATGGGTGCAAAGCAGACAAACGACATCAAGGAGATATGTGACCTTGTGCACCCCACCATAGGTATCGTTACCGCTGTGGGCGAGATGCATCTGGAGACATTCAAGACTGTAGAAAACATACAGAATACAAAATTCGAACTTATAAACTCACTGCCAGCAGGTGGACTGGGTGTCATCAACAATGACTCGCAGTACATCAGCAGCTACAAAGGCATCACAAGCCCCTGCAAGCTCATACGCTATGCTGTGGAGGGCGGGGGTGACTACAAGGCCGGCGATGTAAGATATGGAGCAAACGGTGTATCGTTTGCGCTAAACAACGGTGAGCAGTTCAGCAGCCGCCTATTGGGCGACGGTAACCTGCTCAACATTCTGGCAGCGATTGCCGTTGCCGACCACCTGGGCGTGCCTACAGCAAAGCAGAAGAATGCCATTGCACGCCTGCAACCAGTTGAGCACCGTCTGTCGATGAAGGTATCGAACGGCATAACAGTGCTCGACGACGCATACAACTCTAACCCTCAGGGTGCAAAGATGGCACTTGCCGTGCTCAATGGCTTCACTGTAGCACAAGGCAACAAGCGCATTGTAATCACTCCGGGATTTGTGGAGATGGGTGCACGACAGGCCGAGGCAAACAAAGAACTTGGACGCACGATTGCCACAAGCTGCGACTATGCAATTGTGGTGAACGCCACCAACCGCGATGCCATAAAGAGTGGCATCGACGAGGGCGGCCTGTCCGAGGACAAATACTTCCTTGCCGACTCGCTCAACCATGCCCACGCACGCCTTGCACAGATTCTGTGCGCCGGCGATGTGGTGCTCTATGAGAATGACTTGCCCGACAATTTCAAGTAAACAGAAGGGACACGGCACGCCGTGTCCGCAAAATAAAAACCTTTTTGCCCTTTTAGCCCTTTACGCCCTTTTGGGCCTTTGGGAAGCTGAAAAGTGAAAGGTTAAAACTGAAAACTTTTAATAGTAGAAACAAACAAAAAACAAATATAACAGCAATGAAGACAAATGTAGGAGTTGTTTTTGGCGGCCGCTCCGTCGAGAACGAGATTTCAGTAATCACAGCCAACCAGGCAATGGCTGCAATGGACAGGGAGAAATATGACATCACCCCGATATACATAACCAAGGAAGGCAAGTGGTACACGGGCGAGGCACTGCTCACTGTTGCCAACTACCGCGACACAAAGAAACTGCTCTCAATGTGCGAGGAGGTTTACATGAAGCCCATCTATGGCGACACTAACCTGTACCGCACCAAGAAGGGCATGTTCCAGAAGGAGGTTGTTACAAGACTCGATGTAATCCTGCCTGCACTTCATGGCACAAACTGCGAGGACGGCACATTCCAGGGCGTGATGGAGTTCTGTGGCATTCCATACACAGGCTGCAACACACTTGCATCGGCTAACGGCATGGACAAGATTACCATGAAGATGATTCTCAAGGAGTGCGGTATTCCCGTCATCGACTACTACTGGTTCAGCGACAAGGAGTGGAGCGACAAGCAGGAGGAGACTGTTGCCGGCATTGAGAAGAAGCTTGGCTACCCTGTAATCGTAAAGCCAGCGAACAGCGGTTCAAGCGTTGGTATCCGCGCTGCACACAACCGCGAGGAGCTGGTTGACGCCATTGAGTACGCTATCTCATTCACAAGCCGTGTAATCATTGAGAAATATGTACAGAAACTCAAGGAGGTGAACTGCGCCGTGCTTGGCAACTACTACGAGTGCCAGCCATCGGTCTGCGAGGTTCCCGTGCGCAGCGGCGAGATTCTCTCATACCAGGACAAATATATGAACGGTGGTGGCAAGCAGTCACAAGGCATGCAGTCAACAGTGCGCGAAATCCCTGCCAACCTTCCAAAGGAGAGCACCGATTTCATACAGAAGGCCGCTTGCGACACATTCCGCGCACTCTCTTGCGACGGTGTTGCACGCATCGACTTCATCATTGACGAGGCTACAGGCGAAATCTTCGTCAACGAGATCAACACCATCCCCGGTTCACTCTCGTTCTACCTTTGGGAGTACAGCGGCATCAACTTTACCGCGCTCATTGACAAGCTCATTGAGATTGCCTTCCGCCGCAAGCAGGATGCAGGTTTCAAGGCTGTAGATTTTGGTGGCAATATCTTTGCCGTAAAGAGCACCGGCGGTGCAAAGACCGGCGGCAAGCTCGGTGGTGGCAAGTTCGGCAGCAAAATGTAATATTCAAACACATTGGGGCAGACCGCAATCTGCCCTTTTTTATCCCTTTTAGGTTTTTTGCCATTTACGCCCTTTTGGGTCTAAAATTAAAATCCGACACCGCATGAAACGCCTGTTTACACTCTTTTGGGCACTGTTATTATCTACAGCATCCCTTTTTGCAGGTGAAGAGGAGATAACCCTCAACACCCCTGCCGGCGACATTCACGGAAAACTGATGCTCCCCGATGGCGGCACCCCTTGTCCTGTGGTAATAATCATTGCCGGCAGCGGACCAACTGACATGAACGGCAACACAATAGGTGCAAGAATGACCAACAACTCACTACTCTACCTTGCCCAAGAGCTTGCGACAATTGGTATTGCAAGTGTGCGCTACGACAAACGCGGTATTGGCAAGAGTGCTGCGGCCGGAGCAAAAGAGGAGGATTTGCGCTTTGAGCATTATATCAACGATGCGACAGCCTGGGCCGACAAGCTTGGCAACGACAAGCGTTTCAACAAGGTTATCATTGCCGGACACAGCGAGGGCTCACTCATTGGAATGGTGGCAGCAAGAGAGAGCAAGGCCGTAAAGGCGTACATCTCAATATCGGGATGCGGCAGCCCTGCATACGAAATTCTGGAGCAACAGCTCAAGAGCCAGCCATCGCGGGTACAGCAAGAGTCGGCAGCCATCTGCAAGGAGCTACGCGAGGGACGCACTGTTGAACAGGTACCGGCGTACCTGTCGGCACTCTACCGCCCAAGTGTACAGCCCTATCTCATCTCATGGTTCGCATACAACCCTGCAGTAGAGATTGCCAAGCTCAACATCCCAGTGCTTATACTGCAGGGCGACAAGGACATCCAGGTGAGCACAGAGGAGGCCGGCAAACTGCACGCAGCACAACCCGCAGCAACCTTACATATAATAAAGGATATGAACCACGTTCTCAAGCAGTGCGGAACAACCGATGCAAAGCAGCAGATTGCAACATACAGCAACCCCACGCTGCCAATAAACCCACAATTAACAGAATACATCACAAACTTTTTGACAATCAACAAATAACAACCATGATGAGCAACAGATTATCATACATTGATACAGCAAAAGGCATTTTAATATTAGGTTTATGTATTATACATATTGACACTGTCTGTGGTTTATGCAAATGTAACAATAACACATTCACTCTTTTAAGCAATGTTTGCAGATGGACATTTGTTCCATTCTTTATGCAGTTTTTTTTCATTATTTCAGGAAAATTCAGCAATTTTAATAAAGATTTCAAATCATTTATAACAAGCAACACACTTTCGCTTATTCTTCCAGGTGCAATCTTGTATATGTTTGGAGGCTTCAATTGGTTTATTCCCTCTATGTATATTTCAAAAATAGCAGTATGGGGAGCCAATAAAAAACAAATTAAACCAATTGTTTGCGTGGTATTTTTTTTGACAATGTGTTTTGTAGGATGCCTAATTAATAACAAAACATTCTTTATCCCCAACCTTTCACTGTACTTGTCAAGTCCATTATTCGTATATATCGGTTACTGGAGTAAAAAGATTGACATAAACAACAAACTAATCACTATGATGTCCATCTTATATAGCCTACTCATAGGTGTATGCTTTTTATTAGACCTTGATGTTCCACCAAAACAAACTGCTACATACAACTTTGGGGCGGGATTATTCCCATTACATATTCTACTTGCAATCAGCGGTTCTATAATGATGCTAGGAATTGGAAAGATAACCCAAAAAAGTTCTTTTCTTGAATACTGTGGTAAGAATTCAATAGTAATATTCCTTGTACACTTTTACCCGTTGCAATCAATTATGTTTCGTTTAAGATATTACATAAATGACGCAAGTGACAACACCTCATTATCTTTACTGCTATATGCATCAATAATAATAATAACAGTTTCATTCTCTTTAATCACAACCAAGTTCCTCACAACAAAATATACAAAATGGATATTAGGCCGATGGTAATAACAACATTAAAAGACTTTTAATGCTATATTATCACTGTCTTACTTTAACAGCAGCCTACGCTGCCGATAAACCACGAACTTGTTTCACACATTGTCAAGTTCATAAAGGAGCAAGAAAACATCTTCTAATAGCATGCACCAATTGAAAGAGTAACACGAACTGTGCTTGGTTTGTAATGTCTGAACATGTTCTGGATTATCTAATCCAGATATTCTTTCATCTAACGAATCCGGTTCTATGCAAGAGTTCCCCGTGGCGGTTATATACATTCAATATATAACGTCCTGTCGCAAAGTCCCTGACATCAAAACCACGTGTAAACTTTCCATAATGGACCACACGGCAATATTGGTCGAGCACTTCAATACGCTGTCCCCATGAGAGTGGCTCAGGCAAACGGACAATATCGCTACGCACCATTCTTCCACCTAGAGTCACTGCCACGTATAGCGGTTCGCTCTCAACTCCACAGGCATTGACAGCCGTCACAGCCATTGCTATTTCATTGTTCGTACGGCACCGATAATGAAAACAGGTATCGGCCAATGATGTTGCCACGAGATTCATATAGTTATCAACATCGACACTGTCGCCCAAGGCTGCATATACATTATAACGCACTGCTGGATAGCCGTCTAGTGCAGGTACGCTACCCCACTGCAAGAAAACTTCCTCCATGTCACGCGCACAGCCGACGAGTAAAGGTGTTGCAGGAGCAGGAGCTATCCAGTCCATAGGTGGCAGAAGAGCCGGAGAATCAAACACCTTTGTATAAATATCGCGAGCGCCACTTGTATTGCCCACAAGATGAGCCGTGCGGAACATCATCACTCCATCGGCAGCCGCCATGCGCGAAGTATGCATCTGCCTCTCTATCTCAATCCCCGGCCAGCCGCCATGCTGTGGGGAAAGACGGTATATGCCAATTCCCGGAACTATGTGACGGCCATTACTATTCTCGCACCAATCACGGACAAATGGATAGAAATTATTTCCGTTGAAATAGAGCATGGGGAAAAGAATGTCCATAATTCCGTCGCGCAACCACCCCTGCGCATCCTGATAGACGGTGTTATAGGCATCCCAACCATACGAGCTGTAGCGTGTGAGATTGTTATATTTGCCTAGAGGGGCACAACTGACACGCACCCATGGTTTGAGTTGCTTGACTGCTGAATAGACCGAAGATGCAATGTTGGTTATGTTCGAGCGGCGCCACGCAGCAAGCGAAATTCCCTTGCCATGCTTACGGTAGAGAGCTGCATCAGGATAGCCCTCCACGGTGTCAGGGTAACGGACGTAGTCAAGGTGTATTCCATCAACATCATAGTTCTGCACAATCTCCTTCACAAGTGACGTAATGTAATCGGCTGTTTCCGGATTGCCGGGTTCCATATACCATGCACCGTTATAACGCGTGCACAGAGCGCCGTTCTTGCTTGGCAGAGAGTACCTTCCCAAACGGCGCACATGTTCCACCTTGCCAAGCGGCAGCGTCACGATCCATGCATGAAGCTGAATCCCGCGTTTGTGGCACTCTTCAATGGCGAAAGCCAAAGGATCGTAGCCGGGATTCTTGCCTGAGACACCTGTAAGTACATGCGAGAAGGGTTCAATTGCCGACGGATATATCACATCACCGCGCACCCTCACCTGCAAAAGGACTGTATTGATGTGCATTGCCTGCAAGGAGTCGAGCAGCACCACCATCTCATTCTTCTGCACCTCGACATCGGCAGGAGACTTTATCCTTGTATGTGGCCAGTCGAGATTCTCTATTGTGGTGAGCCACACGGCACGATATTCATATTTGGGAGACGGCATCTCCTGTGGGCGGTAACTGCCCACACGGTATTGCGGTTCACTGCCTGGCACGACATCCTGGGCCGACGCAAGAAGCGGCAGCGACATCAGCAACACAATAAGACGCAGCATCCTGTTCATAATCAGAATTAAAATATCACAAAAGTACTCATTTTTATGTCATTTTTTGAATGAATTTCCAATTATTTTGTACATTTGCGATTACGACCACTCATTCAGCGCTGTCTCACTAAACAAAACAGGAGGCTAAAAGCGTTGAATCGAATATGGAAAAAAGAAATAAAGATCATAATCAAATAAACAAATTGCCTTATGACAAAGACTAAAAAATTCATCACATGTGACGGAAACCAGGCGGCAGCACATATCGCCTACATGTTTTCCGAGGTAGCAGCCATCTACCCCATCACACCATCATCAACAATGGCCGAATATGTCGACGAATGGGCAGCACAGGGCCGCAAGAACCTCTTCGGTGAGACCGTATCGGTACAGGAGATGCAGTCCGAGGGAGGTGCGGTTGGTGCACTCCATGGCTCATTGCAGGCAGGCGCATTGACAAACACTTTTACAGCTTCACAGGGTCTGTTGCTCATGATTCCTAACATGTACAAGATTGCCGGCGAGAAGTTGCCAACAGTGTTCCACGTATCGGCACGTTCATTAGCAGGTAACTCACTCAGTATCTTCGGTGACCACATGGATGTCATGGCTTGCCGCCAGACAGGTTTCGCGATGCTTTGTGAGGGCTCGGTACAGGAGGTTATGGACCTTGCACCGGTGGCACACCTCTCTACCCTGAAGAGCCGCATCCCATTCCTTAACTTCTTCGACGGATTCCGTACATCGCATGAGATTCAGAAGATTGAGCTCATTGAGCAGGAGGAGATTGCTCCGCTTGTTGACTGGGACAGCATCCAGGCATTCCGTGACAGAGCGTTGAGCCCATCATCGCCTGTTGTACGCGGTACAGCCGAGAACCCCGAGACATTCTTCACACACAAGGAGAGCGAGAACCCATTCTACAACGCCGTGCCCGACATCGTTGCCGAGTACATGAAGGAGATTTCTGCCATCACAGGCCGTAACTATGCTCCATTCACATACTATGGTGCCGAGGATGCCGACCGCATAATCATTGTAATGGGTTCGGCAACCGAGGCTGTGAAGGAAGCAATCGACTACATGACCGAGAGAGGCGAGAAGGTTGGTTTGGTGAGCGTTCACCTCTACCGTCCATTCTCTGTGAAATACCTTGCAGCTGTAATGCCAAAGACCGTAAAGCGCATTGCAGTCCTTGACCGCACAAAGGAGCCCGGAAGCAATGGCGAGCCTTTGTATCTCGATGTTGTCGAGGCATTCAACAGCACACCCGAGCTGCAGGCCATCAACCCAATCATTGTTGGCGGCCGCTTCGGTTTGAGTTCTTGCGACACAACACCGGCAATCATCATGGGCGTATATGAAAACCTTGCATTGCCCGAGCCAAAGAACCACTTCACCTTTGGTATCGAGGACGACGTCACATTCCTTTCACTTCCAAAGAAGGAGGAGATTGCAGTTGTCGATGGAATGTTCGAGGCGAAATTCTATGGTCTTGGTGCCGACGGTACCGTAGGTGCAAACAAGAACTCGGTGAAGATTATCGGTGACAACACAAAGAAGCACTGCCAGGCATACTTCTCATATGACTCAAAGAAATCGGGCGGTTTCACCTGCTCACACCTGCGTTTCGGTGACAAGCCAATCCGCAGCACATACCTGGTGAATACACCTAATTTTGTTGCGTGCCACGTGCAGGCATATCTGCGCATGTACGATGTGACACGCGGCTTGCGCAAGGGCGGTACATTCCTTTTGAACACAGTCTGGGAGGGCGACGAGCTCGTAAAGAACCTGCCAAACAACATCAAGCGCTACTTTGCCGAGAACAATATCACCGTCTACTACATCAACGCCACAAAGATTGCCCAGGAGATAGGTCTTGGCAACAGAACAAATACAATTCTGCAGAGTGCATTTTTCCGCATCACACAGGTTATCCCCGTTGACCTTGCCATTGAGCAGATGAAGAAGTTCATCGTGAAGTCCTATGGCAAGAAGGGTCAGGATGTCGTTGACAAGAACTATGCAGCCGTTGACCGTGGCGGCGAGTACCGTCAGCTTGCTGTTGACCCCAACTGGGCAAAACTGCAGGACGAGGCTCCCGAGAAGCGCAACGAGCCGGAGTTCATCACAAAGATTGTACGCACCATCAACTCACAGAACGGTGCGAAGTTGCCCGTTTCGGCATTCAAGGGACTCGAGGACGGTACATGGCCTGTCGGTACATCGGCATACGAAAAACGCGGTGTGAGTGCATTTGTTCCAAGATGGAATGCCGAGAACTGTATACAGTGTAACCGCTGTGCATTCGTGTGTCCTCACGCTGCCATACGTCCAATTGTCATGGACGAGAAGGAGAGCGCTGGCATCAACGCCGACAAGATTGAGATGAAGGCACCTGCAGCCATGAAGGGCATGCACCTGCGCATTCAGGTGAGCGTTCTCGACTGTCTTGGTTGCGGTAACTGTGCCGACATCTGTCCTGGTCATCCAAAGACCGGCAAGGCTCTCACAATGGTTCCATTAGAGGAGGAGAGACACGAGGCTGCAAACTGGGACTACTGCGTGAAGAACGTGAAGAGCAAGCAGTCGCTTGTTGATGTGAAGAGCAATCCAAAGAACTCACAGTTCGCTACGCCGCTCTTCGAGTTCTCGGGCGCATGTTCGGGCTGTGGTGAAACACCATACGTAAAATTGCTGACACAGCTCTTCGGTGACCGTCAGATTGTAGCCAACGCAACAGGCTGTTCATCTATCTACACAGCATCGGTACCATCTACACCATATACCACTAATGAGAAGGGCGAAGGCCCGGCTTGGGCAAACTCATTGTTCGAGGACTTCTGCGAGTTCGGCTTGGGTATGAAACTTGCCGAGAACAAGATGCGCGCACGACTTGAGCACCTGCTCACCGAGATGCAGACCTACCGCAGCTGCCCCGAGGAGATAAAGGAACTTGCACAGAAGTGGATTGACAACAAGAATAACGCCGAGATAACAAAGGAGCTTGCTCCAGCAATCATCAGCGCATGCGAGGAGTACGAGAGCGACGCAAGCCAGCAGATTCTTGCAATCAAGCAGTACCTTGTGAAGCGTTCACAGTGGATTATCGGTGGCGACGGTGCATCATACGACATCGGCTACGGCGGTCTCGACCATGTTATCGCATCGGGCGAGGATGTGAACATCCTTGTACTCGACACCGAGGTTTACTCTAACACCGGTGGACAGTCGTCAAAGGCGACACCGCTTGGCGCCATTGCCAAGTTCGCCGCTGCCGGCAAGCGCATCCGCAAGAAAGACCTTGGCATGATTGCCACAACATACGGTTATGTATATGTAGCACAGATTGCCATGGGCGCAAGCTATGACCAGTGTCTGAAGGCTATCCGTGAGGCCGAGGCTTATCCGGGTCCATCATTGGTAATTGCATACGCTCCATGTATCAACCACGGTATCAAGCGCGGTATGGGCAAGGCACAGGCCGAGCAGGCTGCAGCCGTTGAGTGCGGCTACTGGCACCTGTGGCGCTACAACCCTGCACTCGAGGACGAGGGCAAGAACCCATTCTCACTCGACAGCAAGGAGCCACAGTGGGAGAAATTCCAGGAGTTCCTGCAGGGCGAGGTGCGCTATGCTGCACTTGCAAAGCAGTTCCCGACCGAGGCTCACGAGCTCTTTGAGGCAGCCGAGGGCATGGCGAAAAAACGCTACGCAAGTTACCAGCGCATGGCGAAGCTCGACTGGAGCAAGGAGAACGCTGCAGAATAAGAAGTTCATACATACTCAATTAGAATCCGGCACGCAAAAGCGTGCCGGATTTCGTTATACCAACTTTCCTGCGCATCGAACATTCATTTCCGCAACATTGTTATTCTTTACGATTTTAACCATCAAAAAAGGATAACTATGTCTACATTAACAAAAAGTGTAAAAATGGGCGTGGCAACGCTGGCCATCATGAATGTGACAGCGGTCGTGTCGCTGCGCGGTTTGCCGGCCGAGGCCGAATACGGCATAAGCTCGGCCTTCTACTACTTGTTTGCAGCCCTTGTGTTCCTGATTCCCACATCATTCGTGGCAGCCGAACTTGCTGCAATGTTCCAGGACAAGCAAGGCGGTGTGTTCCGTTGGGTCGGCGAGGCATTCGGCAAGAGAATGGGTTTTGTAGCCATCTGGCTGCAATGGGTCGAGAGTACAATATGGTACCCCACTGTGCTTACATTCGGAGCTGTATCGTTGGCATTCATAGGGTTTGACAGCAGCGAGGACATGACACTCGCATCAAACAAGTTCTATACATTGGCGGTGGTGCTTGCCATATACTGGGCTGCAACACTCATCTCGCTGAAAGGATTGGGTTGGGTGAGCAAGGTGGCAAAAATCGGCGGTCTTGTGGGAACCATAATCCCGGCAGCCCTGCTTGTGGTGCTTGCCATAATATATCTGCTTGCAGGCGGCAAGTCGCAAATGGACTTCGGCGGCAGTTTCTTCCCGGACATCACAAAACTCGACAACCTTGTACTCGCATCGGGAATATTCCTTTTCTACGCAGGAATGGAGATGACCGGAATACATGTGAAAGACATGGAAAATCCAAGCCGTAACTACCCACGAGCCGTGTTCCTCGGGGCTATAATAACAGTGCTCATATTTGTACTCGGCACATTCTCGCTTGGCATCATCATTCCTCAAAAGGATATCAACCTCACACAGAGCTTGCTTGTAGGATTCGACAACTACTTCAAGTTTGTGGGCATGTCGTGGCTGTCGCCGGTAATTGCTGTAGCGCTTGCATTCGGTGTGCTCGCAGGAGTGCTCACATGGGTTTCGGGACCGTCAAAAGGTATATTTGCTGTAGGCAAGGCCGGATATCTGCCTCCGTTCATGCAGAAAAGCAACAGCATAGGTGTACAGAAGAACATTCTTCTCATTCAAGGCGGAATAGTTACCCTACTCAGTCTGCTGTTCGTGGTAATGCCGTCGGTGCAGAGTTTCTACCAGATACTGTCGCAGCTGACCGTACTTCTCTACCTCATCATGTACCTATTGATGTTCGCAGCAGCGATATATCTCAGATACAACATGAAGAATGCACAGCGCCCGTTCCGTCTGGGCAAGAGCGGCAACGCTACAATGTGGATTGTTGCAGGAGTGGGGTTCCTTGGCAGTCTTCTTGCCTTCGTGCTGAGTTTTATTCCTCCGGCACAGATATCTGTCGGCAGCAATGCCGTGTGGTATGCAGTGCTGATAATAGGATGCGTGATAGTGGTCGGTGCACCATTCATAATATATGCGATGCGCAAGCCAAGCTGGGTCGACAAGGATTCGCAATTCGAACCGTTCCATTGGGAATAATTTTTGCGAGCAAGAATTATCGACCTGCCATCTGAGCAATACTCACGCGTAGCACGGACAGAGTTCGTGCCGCGTGGATTGCGGTTACAAAACAAAAGTTGGCAGGTCAATGATAAGAATCTTTTTTACTGAAACATTAAGACAACAGCACACTGTTGTCTTTTTTTGCTATCTTAGCGCAAAATGGACAATTCGACATGAAAAACGTATTCACAACAATAGCAATACTGATGCTGTTTTCGTGCAGCACACAGAATGAAACCGATTATGCTTCGCTCGTAAATCCACTTATAGGCACCGACTACAAAGGGAATGTATATCCCGGAGCACAGGCTCCTTTCGGCATGGTACAGTTGAGCCCCGACAACGGGCAGCCCGGTTGGGACTGGATTGCAGGCTATTTCTACCCCGACAGCACCATAGCCGGGTTCAGCCATACACACCTGAGTGGGACAGGGGCCGGCGACCTTTACGATATAAGTTTCCTGCCTGTCACCACCCCTTTGAGGATTGCCGACGCACCGCTCGGCGTGCACTCGCTTTTCAGTCACGAACGGGAAGAGTGCGAGGCCGGGTATTACAAGGTGCATCTTGACAGCTACGGCATCGATGTAGAGCTGACAGCTACAGAGCGCTGCGGTATACAACGCTACACCTATCCTACCGACACAGCGATGGTACTTATCAACCTTGGCAAAGCAACAAACTGGGATGCAACAACCGATACCTACATCGTGCAGGTTGACAGCAACACAATTGAAGGCTACCGTTTCTCCGACGGTTGGGCCCGCAGACAAGAGGTCTATTTCCGTACACGCTTTTCACTACCCATTGCATCGATGAAATGCAACAGTGCAGCGATTCCCCACGGCACTACAATAAAAAAGGTCGCAGGTACTGTACGACTTACATTCCGGCTTGATAGTGAACGGCAGCTGACCGTTCTGACTGCACTTTCGGGCACAGGGCTTGCAGGAGCAGAAAAGAACCTCAACGCAGAAGCGACGCACTATAATTTCGACATATACCGCAAAGAGACAAAGAAGAACTGGAACAAGCACCTGTCGCGCATAGATGTCATAGGTGGCACACACGACCATAGAGTATGCTTCTACACGGCACTATACCGCACAATGCTTGCACCCACGCTCTATTGCGATGTCGACGGTCTCTACCGCGGTGCCGACGGCAAGAACCACATGGCAAAGAACATGAAAAACTATTCAACCTTCTCGCTGTGGGACACATTCCGTGCAGCACATCCCTTGTACACAATTGTCGTTCCCGAAAGAGTCGACGACATGGTAAAGTCACTCCTGCTCTTCCACGAACAGCATGGCAGGTTACCTGTGTGGAACATGTGGGGCAGCGAAACCGACATGATGATTGGTTATCATTCCGTGCCCGTAATCGCCGATGCCTACCTCAAAGGATTCCGCGGTTTCGATGCAGAAAAAGCTCTTGCGGCATGCGTCGCCACAGCCAACAACGACGGATACCGTGGCATAGGACTATACAAGCAACTTGGCTATGTTCCTTATGACGTGGCCGACAGCTACAATGCCGACAACTGGTCATTGTCACGCACACTCGAATATGCATACGACGATCACTGTATTGCACGAATGGCAGAAGCCATGGGAAAAGACAGCATTGCCGGTATATTCTACAAACGTGCCGGCAACTGGCGCAACGTATACAATCCGGCCACTACATTCATGCAGCCTCGTGACAGCAAAGGAGATTTTCAACCACTGTTCAACCCCGACGAATACACTCCACATATATGTGAGAGCAATGCATGGCACTACATGTGGAGCGTGCAGCACGATGTTCACGGTCTTATAAACATGATGGGCAAGGAGAGATTCACACAGAAGCTCGACAGCATGTTCACATATGCACCTGCTCAAAATGCCGAACTGCCCATATTCAGCACAGGCATGATAGGACAGTATGCTCACGGCAACGAACCGAGTCACCACGTGGTATACTTGTTCAACCGCATCGGCAAGCCCGAAAAGACACAGCAGTATGTATCACAGATTATGGATGAACTCTACCGCAACGCCCCCGATGGCCTGTGTGGAAACGAGGACTGTGGACAGATGTCGGCATGGTATGTGATGAGTGCGATGGGTCTTTACCCCATTGACCCGGCAAGTGGTGAATATGAGCTTGGAGCACCGCTATTTGATAGAATCATAATAAACCGGCCGGACAACTGGAAATTCATCATTAAAGCCGACAAAGAGAGACACCCCCACTGCCATGCAATACTAAACGGCGAGAGGATTGAGGGCACAACAATAACACACCACGACATTACCGCCGGCGGAACATTGGAATTTTAATGAAATACAGGAGATATTCTACCTTACGCTTGTGCTGCATGACTCTGCACTTTTTTATTGTACCGGAATTTATTTGAAATTACTTCTGCTGACAAAAACAACAGCACATGTAATCTCCAAAAACAAACCGGCACCGTAAGTGAGACAGCGGAAAGCCCTGCCGTGTGCAGGCCATTGTGCCTGTGGACATTGAAAAGCCCATACCGCTAATGAGTCTCACCACCCTCGACCTTAAAGCCGTTGGGATATATGAGCAACACGCTGGTATCCTGATAATCACGCTGCAACTGCACAAATACATGGTCGAGTGAGGGGCGGAACGATATTGACCCTCTTCGTGCGCTTACGATTATAAGAAGATGGTCATTGTGTATTATCTTTGAGAGACGTTTGAGGTCATTGCCGCCATCAGTCTCAAAAAAATCCGCTTCTATCGGCGAATACTCTTTCAGCATCGCTGCAATGCGTTCAAGAGTTCCCGGATGACCATGATAGGAAATCCTGCACCCCAAACCACTTGCCATACGCGCCGTCTCTTCGACCCAATATGAAAAACCGGCCTCGTACTCGGCTTTGGCAGGGAACGTAATATGTATCATGCGCACGGTGTTCAAAGGAATATTCATGCGTGCCATTACAACCTGGCAATCGAGCGCATTCAGGACTTCGGGAAGCACATTTCCAAGAAAACTGTCATTGGCTGTCTCTTTCTGGTGGAAACCAAGTATCAGTTCGCGGTAATCATTCTCTTTGACTTCATGTATGATTCCGTGCGCGAGGTTGGTCGTAAGGCGCATCTTTGTAAGCAACGGTACATTTACAGATGCTGCGATGTTTGCTGCAATCTCAAGGACCTTCTTGCTCCCGGCATGGCGTTTCTTATCCTCATCGATTACTACCGTGATTGCCGACAGGGGGATTTGGCTGTTCTCTTTCCGCACCAGCAACGCAAGGTCCATAAGTTTCTCGACCATATTCGGATTGGCAAGTGCAAGCAGTGTCTTCTTGGAGTTGTTGGCTATCGGCTTCACAAGTTTGTCGACAGAAAGGACAAGATTCCTTGAAGCCTTGTCGGAGACTATCGAACTTACAATACATGTTACAAGGATGAGAAGAATTGTACCGTTGAGCACATCATCGTTCAGTAATCGCGAGCCATCCTCAAGAATTATGCCATGACCGACAATCGCTGCGGCAAGAGTAGCAGCCGCCTGCGAAGTACTCAAGCCAAACATCAGATTCCTCTCGTTAGATGTCATACGGTATGTTCCGGCAACAAGAAGCGATGCAATCCATTTTCCCGAAAGAGCCGTCACAATCATCACAGCCGCCACAATAAACGAACTGCCACCGTTGAAGAGTACACTGATGTCAATCATCATACCCACACCGATGAGGAAATAGGGAATGAATATCGCATTGCCCACAAAATCTATACGGCGCATCAATGGCGACGAATGCGGAATGAGCCTGTTCAGTACAAGACCGGTAATGAAGGCTCCGAGTATACCCTCCATCCCGGCAAGCTCCATCATGCCGGCACCGAGGAACAGCATCGCCAGCACGAAGATATACTGTATTACGCTGTCGTTGTATGTCCTGAAGAAATAACGCGCCACACGTGGAAAAAAGAAGACAATCACACCTGTTATTGCCATGAGTTTCGCAAGCATCAGGAGCACGAACCATATATCGGTCTTGCCTGTGAATGTCCCGGCAATGACAGCAAGCACAAAAAGAGTAAGTGTATCGGTTATTATCGTTCCTCCGACAACAAAATTCACGCAACGCAGCCTCGAGAGACCATATCGCGCTACGATAGGATATGATATGAGCGTATAGGATGCATACATGCTCGCAAGCAACAAAGAGGCTATAAAGCTGAATTCAAGAATGAACATGTTGGCAAACATGCCAAGGGCTATAGGTATTGCAAATACTGCAAGACCAAGCATCAAGGCACCCCCTTTCGCCATTTTCATCTCCTGCATGTTTATCTCCAAACTTGCGAGGAACATGATATAGTACAACCCCACCTTGCCGAACAGTTCAAAACTGTCGTCACGCACAAGTATATTGAATCCATGAGGGCCGACAAACAGACCGGCAAGAATCATGCCTATGATATGAGGCATGCGTAACTTATTGAATATCAACGGAGCAAAAAGTACAATACACAAGACCCCAAGGAATATCCAAGTTGGTTCGGTTACCGGGAATATTGAAGCAAGATTCATTGTCAGGCAATTATTCTTTATTTATCACCAAGAGTACGATACACCAAGTGTCATCAGCTCCTTGAATTGCCAATAGCCATAGTCGGCATCATATAATCCGGGAGCGCTGTCATCGAAACGTGCATGCATGTTAAGAGAAACCGAAAAATACTTGCTCAGTTCAACATCGAACTTCGTCTCCCAATGGAAGAACGCACGGGCATAGTTGGTATAGTACTCGGCTTTTGACCACATATTTACAATCTTGAATATCCGCATCGAAGGGATTGTAACCACCAGCTGGGTACCGAAATCCTCCTTGTGATGACGACCTTCACGAATGCCGTAACGGGCAGCAAGCTCTCCATAACGGACAAAGCGGTAGTTGTATGCCGACAAGGGTGCAAGATATACTTCAAGTTTAAAGTTCTCCCAAGAAGGTTTATAATTGAGACCCAACGAGAAATTGGCATCAAAAGGTGCCATGAACTTTGAAACGAAATCATGGCTGTTTATAGGATAATTGGGCAACATCTGCGATTCGAGTTTCATTTTTGCGGCCAAATCGAGATTCTTCACAAGCTTGTATCCGAGTGTCGACTCCAGTCTAAGCCTGTCGGTGTTGGTCCTGAAACTATGCAAAGTGTCGGCTTTCGAGGTTGCAAATCCAAGGTCTATGTCCATGTGGTTAACGAACGTGATGCGGTCCTTGTCATCATAGTTCATATTCAAATCTATCTCGGCAAGCATTGTCTTGTTGCTCTCTCCACCCTGGAACCAGTTTCCCGATATATAGTTCTGCGTAAACTTCATTGCAACTTTTCCCGAAAATTTCCAGTAATTGGGTTTCACCACAGTCGTTTTCATGCCACCTACAACATTTGAAGGCATGGTGGTGTCCTCTATCTGCAATACAGGAGTTGTCAAAAGCGGTTTTGCCGACACCGGCTTTTCTTTGCGGAGTTTCTCTTCGGTCATCATCACCATTCCGGGAGATGTCCTGTACATATTGAGCATTATATTGTCTATCACTTCGGAACGCTTGGCATCCATCGCCATTTCGCCACCGGTATCCCAACCGGTCTCCTCCTCTATTCCGAAAGCATTGCCTATAACAGAGTGGTACAATATCGGAGAGGTGAACATCTTTGCATACACATGGTTGGTCTTCCCCTCATCCGCGCCACTGCGTATCTCTTTCATGGCCTCGACCTCTGCATCTATCTTTGCATTGTAGTAATCAAGCAGTTCACTGTTGTTCTGCGCCAGAACTGACTGAAAAGAAAAAACAGATAACAATATCTGCAGAAACACTGTCCTCATAGCAACCTTCCAAATTATCATTAATAAACATCGGAGCCATGCAAGGCCATTGCATGGCTACCCCTTATAAATTTTCGCGAAGATAATACAAATTCAGCATTTGCACATCTAAAAGTAGGACAACATTTTTCAAAAACAGCAATTTTATAGAATGTACAGCGCGTGTTATCGTTATTTTTACTAACTTTGCGCGGAATTACGCAGAAAGACACGGAGGCACAGTCAAAATCCCTGTCGGGACAAAATGCGTAACTCCGGAAACCTAAACAAAACTTTATAAAAAAGATGGATAAAAGAAGCTTAATCGGCTATGTACTCATTGGACTTGTTCTGATTGGATACTTCAATTACAACCAACCCAGCGCAGAGGCTTTGGTTGCGCAAAAAAGATACAACGACTCCATTGCAAGAGTTGAGGCAATGAACAGGCTCGAACAGGAAGCCGAGGAGTTGAGACTGCAACAGGAGTTCGAAAAACAGAAGAACGACACCACCGACATATTTTTCAGTGTTCTCAATGGCAAAGAGGAGACAGTAAAACTCTCCAACGAGAAGATTGAAGTAGACCTCTCAACCCTTGGAGGAACAATATCGTCGGCAACCCTCAAGGAATACAAGGACCAGCAGGATGGCAACCTTGTGCTTTTCGACAGGAATGACAAGCTGAACGGAGAAGGTTTCAACAGCCTGAACTTCCTTTTTGAAGGCAAGCAAGGCATGAAGAACATCAGTACCGACGTGCTCTATTTCACACCTATAGAAAAGAGTGACAGTTCGGTTGTAATGCGTCTTGCTTTTGCCGCCGACAAGCATATCGATTTCTCTTATGTATTACACGGCTATATGCTCGACCTGCGCATAACAGCAAAGAACATGGATAACATGCTCAGCACAAAAAAGAGCATTGGAATCGACTGGAAACAGATTGCAAGGCAACAGGAGCTGGGATATGATTTCGAGCAACGCTTCACAAGCCTCACCTACAAGCCTATAGACGATGACAGCGACTACTTGAGCGAAATGGATAGCGATAGCGAGAAATTCACAGAGCCGATGAAATGGATTGCCTACAAGAACCAGTTCTTCTCGTGCATCCTCATTGCCGGCAAAGAGTTCAACGATGTTGACCTCGAATCGGTAAAGGTCGAGAAAGGACAGAACATCCTCAAAAGTTTCACTGCAGAGATGACAACACCGTTCAGTCCCACAGGCAACGAGTCGACCGGCTTGCAGTTCTACTTCGGCCCAAACAAATTCGGCACATTGCAGGATTGCAGCACCATGGCACTCGACTCCGACGAAGACCTCAAACTTGAAGAAATCATATATTTCGGTTGGCCGATAGTACGCTGGATAAACCGGTACTTCATAATGTATCTTTTCGACGGGCTTTCGGGACTTGGTCTGAACATGGGACTGGTACTCATACTGCTGACAATAATTGTAAAGGCGATTGTATACCCTTTCACAAAGAAGTCCTATGTCTCATCGGCAAAAATGAGGGCACTGAAACCATATATAGATGAAGTCAACGCAAAATACACAAAAAAGGAGGATGCTTTGAAGAAGCAGCAAGAGGTTATGTCACTATATACAAAATATGGTGCAAGCCCAATGGGCGGCTGTCTGCCGATGCTCATACAGATGCCGGTGTTCATCGCCCTCTTCAACTTTGTGCCGAATGCGATAGAACTGCGCCAGCAGAGCTTCCTGTGGGCACACGACCTCTCTTCATATGACGCAATCCTCAGCTGGGACACCTATATATGGCCCATCGGCAACCACTTGAGCCTGTTCTGTCTCTTGTTCTGCCTCACACAGCTGGTGAACACATATTACATGAGCAAGATGCAGCCAAGCATGGGTGGCAGCCCCGAAATGGAACAACAGCAGAAGATTATGCGCTGGATGATGTACATTATGCCTATAATGTTCTTCTTCATGCTTAACGAATACTCATCGGGTCTGAACTTCTACTACTTCATTTCGACCCTAATCAGTGTCGGCATATACATATACCTGAGACACGCGATAAACGAAGACGAACTTCTGAAAAAAATGGAGGCATATGCCGAAAGCAACAAGAACAACCCTGCAAAGAGAAACAACATGATGGCACGACTCGAAGCATTGCAGGAGCAGCAGAAAAAGTTGCTCGAAGAGCAGGAAAGGATAAGAAAAGCAAAAAAGAACAAATAAAAAGAAGATAATGGGAATCTTTAATTTTTTCAAAAAGAAACAGAAAGAAGAGCGCATCGGCGGCATGGAAGACTTCATGACCCTGATACGCGTATACTACCAGTCGGTACTTGCATCAGGTCTTGGAATAACAAACATCAGCATGCTGCCCGACCTTGCCACATTCAAGCGCACACTCAAGGTTGCCACACAGAACAACAAACTTGGTGTTGCAGAACGTGTACGTTGCAAGAAGATGCTCGAACAGCTCTACGGACTGAACGACACATTCTTCAAGGAGATTGACCTTTCGATAAAGAAGAACTGCAGGAAGATGCAGGATGTACAGCCCTATCTTTTTGCCGTACAAGGATTCAACAACGACCTTATGATGCTTGTAGGTTCATTGATGAAATGGAAATTCCGTGTACCGGGATTCATGCACAAACTGCTTTACAGCATGACAGAAAAGGTTATTGCAGATATCCTCACCAAGAACAACTGGAAAGATGAGGCAACATTCCGCACCGTATACTCCGTACGCCAATACAAGGAGAAACTCGGACACTCACAGGAATGGATGACACAGTATGTCTATAAAGTCGTTACTCTTGCAAAGAAGGAGCCACGTCCGCAAGCCGAAGAGATGGACAAGAAATAATAGGAAAAACAACACATCGGGCTGTGTCGCTGACACAGCCCGATTGAATTAAATTATTCATCACAAGAGATGCTCACATTCCGTCCAATAACAATAGATTCAGTCGACAGTCTATTGCCTTTTGCCCTACAACAGCACACCCTTTCATGCGACTATACCCCCGGTAATCTCGTAATGTGGGCCCGTTTCATGGACTATCGATTTGCAATTCACGACGAGACCCTGTTCCTGCAATGCAAATCACAGCAGGACATGAAAACACAAGCATACCTTCCGCCTATAGGGAACATGCCACCCGACAAAGCAATAAAGACCTTGCAGGAACACTGCGATGCCGACTCCATTCCTCTACACCTCACAGCAGTTCCCGAGCCGTATCTTGAACAATTGCTGAAGATTCTCCCCGACTACAAGGCAACGCTGCTCGATGGTTGGAGCGACTACATCTATGATGCGCGCACACTTGCCACACTCCAAGGCAAAGCATTGAACAAGAAGCGCAACAGATACAATAAATTCATGGCAGAGAACCACCAATACTCATACAGCAGATGTACAATAGAGGACATTGCCGAGGTAAACAGATTCCTTGCCGCGAACCGCGACTGCCAGCACAATAGAGAAGACAACATGCGTTGCTACGAGCAATGGCAGTGCCTCGCCACGGTAAGAAACCTAACACATTACAACCAACCGGCAGGAATCCTGCGCATAGACGGGAGAATTGTCGCATTCACATTGGGGGAGGTACTTGGCAGCACTCTATATGTACACATCGAAAAAGCCGACCACAGTATAGCCGGCAGCAGCGAAGCCATAAACAGACTGTTTGTAAACGACATGCTCGAGTCACACCCGCAGATATCACTCGTAAACCGCGAAGAGGACCTCGGCGACCCCGGACTGCGACAAGTAAAACGCGCATACAATCCCGTGCAGATGCTTCATAGATATGAAGTTGTACCACAAGATATTTCTCTTTAAAAAACTGCGCACAATTCATTGTTTTAAAGAATAATTTACATAAATTTGTCAGTTCATACATATATTGTATGTCGGCGTATCCACGCATCAGATTGCAGCACTTGTACAGACATGCCGGCACACAACCCGTTTTGACAAATATTTGAACACACAATATTATTTATTAACCCCAAAACAACATTTATGAGAAAGTTTACACTTTTCTTGTCGTTTGTGTTTGCATTTTTGACAGCAAGTGCACAAGAGGTGACTGTCACAAGCTTGGAACAACTGAGCAATGACAAGACCTACTTCATTGAGAGCGCACGCTGTTTCCTGATGTACAACACGACTGCGAATGCTGATGGTATCTCTACCAGCACCGCAACGAACCTTGGTACATCTACAGTAGCAAAGAACTGGGATGATGCAAACCAGCAGTTCAAGATTGAGAAAATTGACGGCAGCTACTACCTATACAGCGTAGGAGCAGCCAAGTATGTAACAAACAACGGAGGTTTCTCCGATACAGCAAAAGATGCATTGGGCTTGACACCGTCATCCGATGCAACCTACAACTGGAAATTGACAATCGGTGGGAACGGAATGAACTCACAGGAACCAGGCCAGTTGGCTCACGGCATTGTAGTAAACAGCTGGACAACAGAAGACCAGGGTAACCGTTTTAAGATTATCGACACAGAAGCATCTACTATTGTAGTTGTCGATTATCCTAACGAACTCAAAGAGTTCGACCAGAACAAATGCTACACCGTAACGACAACAAGCCGTGGCGGTTGGGCTGTAGCAAACGACGCATTCTGCTCTACAAACGATGCAGGATTGACATCAAACTCAGCTGATACAAACCAACAGTTTGCTGTATTGAGCGCAGATGGCGAGAACTACTATCTTTACAGCGTAGGTGCAAAGAAGTTCGTAAAATCGGACAAGTCACTCATCGCCGGCAGAGGCGAGGCCATTGAACTTGCCGATGCTTCTTCAATTGGCGAATGCCGTGTACGTGTAAACTTCAAGGGATACAACAACAAGTACATCAACCTTGGCGGTAGCAAGCAGATGATTATTGACGGATGGAGCGCTGTTGACGCAGGTAATGCTGTTGCGTTCATTGAGGCCGGTGATTTTAATCCTGCAGAGGCTCTCGCAATGCTCAGCAACGTTGTAACCATCACATACCAGTTCAAGTATGAAGGCAACGTTGTTGCAACACAGGAGGTTGTTGCAGTACCAGGCGGCGAATACCCAGATTATACGTTCCCTGCACCTTACGGCGTAACCGGTGCTGCAAAGCCCGAAGGCACAGTAAACGGTGACGAGACTGTTACCATTGAACTCACTATCACCAAGGCGCTCCCATTCGAGGCGGTTGCTGAGGGAGAGCCCACAAAGTGGTACTATGCACAGATTCACGGAAACCACCTCTCTTATATGACAAACCCCGGTATCGGTGCAGAAATGCCATGGAAGGTTAATGGCGAACTTATTACTGCCATTGATGAAGCAAATGCCGACAGCTACACATGGGGCTTCGTAGGTGACCTCTGGACAGGTTTCAAGATGGTGAACAAGGCAGGTGGTGCAATCAAGTCGACAGGTAGCGGCAACGTTACAATCGTTGAGAACCTTGACGAGGCTACTGCATTCATCGCAATGGCTCCAATTGCAAACGACAATGCTGCTGCTGGGACAGGTTTCTGCCTGCTCAACGCAAAGGCCGGCCAGTACATAAATGCACAGAATGTTGGTGTTAACCACTGGACAAGCAATGATGCCGGTTCTACAATCGTTGTTACCGAGCGCGAAATCACTGTTGAACCGGAGCCTGAAGTTCCATTCGAGGTTGTTGCCGTAACTCCGACAGAGGCTGTCGCAGAGCTCACCACTGTCACTGTAGAGTTCAGCGAGGAGATTGAGGGTACTTTCGACATGATGGGAATGACACAGATTTACCTTGGAACAAGAAGCAACGG
>JAZOUB010000030.1:0-16336 GCA_045657945.1 Bacteroidaceae bacterium
TAAAGGACACAACTTGAACCCTGGTGATTTTTGGATTAAGTGAGAGGAATGTTCGCCCGCTAGTTAGGTGCTCGCCTTGGCGAGTGACTAACTGAGGAAGGTCCGCATCACCCAAAAATCAACAGAAAGGTTCAAGTGGCACCATTGTGGGCGAGCAATGTTTGCGACGACGGGAGCTTTAGCTCCCAAAAGGAGTGTGCTTTAGCACCCGGTTCGACTGAAGGATGTTGCTTGCAACTCCTGAACAAAGAAGATGCCGACTGGACTTTCCGTGTGCCGGAACCTTTTGGTTCTTTTCAGTTATGAAAAGAACGTATAGAACGACTTAAAGAAAATGCAAATGAACAATTAAGGTTGAAGACTGCTGTAGAATACAATACAATTGAGAGGTAATCCTAAATTTCCCCCAACTTTTGCAGGTGAGCCGGTAAAGCGACAAGCAACACCACTCTACCGGAACAAAAAAGGCGAATGTATTCACATTCGCCTTATGGGTGGGTAAGCTACCTACATCGCGCCGCTACAACCTACTACCTTTGCTGCGGTCAAGCCCTGGAGGATTCGCAGGGAGCTGGCCGTATAGGACTTACCCATATACTTGTATTTCCCAAATATCTTTACTGGAACACACGCTTGTGTTCTACAGTGCAAAGATTGTGCCAACGAGTGAAACGCAAAACTTGTTTTAGCGTTTTGCAACGAGTGCAGCCAATGTTCGCCAACCTTAACGTTGGCAAAGTTAGTGCTTATTTTCCATTTTTCAAAGCACAATGACAAAATAATTTAGACACCTGGCCATTTTGCACAGACAAGTGCGACATCTTAATGACAAAAATACACTTCAATTACAGAACCTTTTGACACAACAACACCACACTTTCAAAATTATTTCACTTTTATTATAAGGTATAATATTTTTTTTGTACCTTCGCGAATTCTGAAAAAACGCCCGTTTAATCACATATGTGAAATAAACTCCACACATTGACAGAGAGACTAAAACAAATTATATTTATTAACCAAAAATTTATCTTATGAAGAAATTTTTACTTTCGATTTTCTGCTTGTTCAGCTTTATGAGCTTTGCAACAGCAGAGGAGGTGACAGGTGTTGCTAAAGATGTTTATGGCAGCGCAACCGTCGACATCAAAACTCCATTTGAAGCAGGCCCTGTTACTTTGACATTCGACAAAAGCGAAGGTGGCACAGCTCCTGCATTTAACAAAAGCGGCGACTGCCGTGCGTATGCAAAAAACACAATCACAGCAACTTGCTCTGCAGGTAATTTGACAAAGATTGTGTTTACAGTATCATCACAGGGTAAAAAGCGTTTGACAGACCTCACCCCCTCGGTTGGCACAGTTACAATTGCCGACGACCACAACACCATCACATGGGAAGGTGATGCTTCTGAGGTTGTTATGACCGTAGGTGAAAAAGCTGTTTACGGTAGCGAAGGTGCATCAAAGGCTGGCCAGATTTGCTTTACAAGCTTCACAGCCACCTATTCAGCTCCAACAGCATCTGCCGTTGCAACTCCAACATTCTCAGTTGAGGCAGGTACAAAGTACAACCCATTCAGCGTTGAGATTACAGCTGAAGAGGGCGCAACTGTTTACTACACACTCGATGGCACAGAGCCTACAACAGAGAGCACTGTTTACAGCGAGGCTATCGCATTCAACGAGTTCGGCACATCTACAACACTCAAGGCTGTTGCAGCCGTTGACGGCGAGCTCAGCAACGTTGCATCAGCAACATACTCACTTGAGGTTGCAGCCCCTGTATTCTCTGTAAAGGGCGGTGTTTACGAGAAGCTCACAGGCGAGACTGCCCTGAAGTTCACTTGCGAAACCGAGGGTGCAACAATTTACTATAACAACCGTGGTGGCGACCCAATCACAGCGGGTTCAAAGAGCTACGGCAGCCTTTCAGTGCTTTCAACAGCCGAGGTTAAGGCCGTTGCTTTCGTTGAGGTTAATGGCGAGAAACTCTACAGCGACGTTGTTAGCGAGAAGTACTACATTTCTGCTGTTAAGCCTTTCGAAAAGGTTACAGAGTTCGCCGCAGGCCAGTACCTTATCCACGCTGACGGCTTTGCAGCAACAGCATTGGGCGAGACACTCAACTACGGTTACCTTCCACAGTTTGCAGTTGCAGCCAACGGCAATTTCATTGAAACAAACGCATTCTACGCGTTCACATTCACCGAGGTTGAGGGTGGTTACACAATCCAGGACGCATTCGGTCGCTATGTATACCAGACTGGTACATACAACAGCTTCAATGTAACAGAGATGCCTGCTGAGGGCGCTGTATGGACAGTTGCCATTGACGAGACAACTGGTGAGGCAACTATCACAAATACATCAGTAAACAAGTACATCCAGTACTCAGCACAGTACAAGTCATACGGTTCTTACGCTACAGCGCAGAGCAACGCCTTCAAGCCATCACTCTACAAGCTTGGCGAGTACCCGACAATCACAGTAACACCTGCGAACTGGGAGACAATCCCTGCATTCGAGAAGGTGACTATCACTTGCGAGAGCGGTATCCGGTACAACGCGACCGACGAGAACTACCCATACTACACTATCGGTTGGGACTACACTCCAAAGGAGTTCGACAATGCAGTAGTTGTTAACGAGAACACTATCGAGCTTACATTCAACGAGCCAATAGCAGACAACGGCGACTATCGCGTAGTTCTCCCCGAGGGCTTGTTCATCCTGAACCCCAACGGTTTTGCAATGCCAAGCGCAAAGACAGAGTGCACATACACTGTTGAGAATCCTAATGTACTTGAGGTTATCTACGCTAACCCAGAGAATGGCGACCAGGTTAAGAGCATCGAGTACCTCTACTTCGAGTACAGCCAGAACATCATTGACCAGATTGAGGGTGCAGTTATCACAAACGAGAAGGGCGAGGAATTCCCATTGACAGTTACATACACTGACAGCTGGGGCGACAACACTCCTTACAACGCACTCTGTTTGAAGACCGCTGAGCCTATCACTGCTGCAGGTACATACACATTCGTTCTCAAGAAGGAGTATGCCTACACAGATTCAAATGTAAGACTCACAGAGGACATCACTTATACATTCACAATCGTAGAGGGTCTGAAGGTTACAAACATCACTCCAAATGCAGATGCAGAGATTGCTGCAATCGACGAGTTCATCATCGAATTCAACCAGGAGGTTTCATGTTACGCGACATATTTCCCAATATCTGACGAGAATGGCACAGAGTATGTCTTTATGGTTTCGCTCCAGGACAAGGACGGCAACGAGTTGCCATATAATATGGTACGCGCATACACCGAGACTCCTATCACAGCGGCCGGCACATACAACATGTACATCTATGATGTTTACCCAATGGGCAAATGGGAAGGATTCGAGTATTCTTACACATTCACATTCGATGGCAGCAAGATTACAACTGGCATTGACGAGGTGAAAGGTGAGAACGGAGAGGCGAAAGCGATCTACGACCTCACAGGCCGCAAGATTGAGACTATCACAAAGCCTGGCATCTACATCATCGGTGGCAAAAAAGTATTGGTAAAGTAAAACAACCGTTTTACCATCCAAGCATCAGAGTATGATGCTTGAATCCATACCAACTCGCGCGAGAATTCTCGCGCGAGTTTTTCATTCCTAAAAATCAACGAACAGCGCATATATAACACCAGATGCCATACTTTGCTCACGGGCAATGCCCAAACAGAGTTAAATGATTGATGTATAGAAATAAATTCAAATAAATTTTGTTAAAAAAGAATATATTTTTCTACCTTTGTATCTTGGAAATAATGTTTACTTATAGTAAACAAATATCACAAAGTGGTAAAAGTCACTTTGGGATTACACTATACACGGATATTCTTTATTAACCTTATTTATTAACTAAAACCAACGTTTATGAGAAAATTTACACTTTTCTTGTCACTGGTTGTTGCTTTTGTAACAGCAACAGCGCAGGAGGTGACCGTTACCAGCTTGGATCAGCTCAGTAACGACAAGACGTATTTCATTGAGAGCGCACGCTGCTTCTTGATGAACAATACGACTGCAAACGCTGCCGGTATCTCTACCAGCAACGCAAAGAACCTTGGTACATCAACAGTTGCGAAAGACTGGACTGATGCAAACCAGCAGTTCAAGATTGAACAGATTGACGGCAACTACTACCTTTACAGCGTAGGCGCTGCCAAGTATGTAGCAAAGGACGGTTCATGGTCCGATACTGCAGTTGATGCTCTGGAGTTCACTCCATCATCAAACAGCACATACAACTGGAAGTTGTGTATCGGTGGCAACGGCATGAACTCTCAGGAGCCAGGCCAGATGGATGCCGGCATTGTTGTCAACAGCTGGACCAATGAAGACCCCGGTAACCGTTACAAAATCATTGACACCGAGGCTTCAACAGTTGTAGTTGTCAACTACCCCAACGAGCTCACAGAGTTCGAGCAGAACAAATGCTACATTGCAAGCACAACAAGCCGTGGCGGCTGGGCTGTGAAGGATGACCAATTCTGTTCTACTGTTGATGCAGATTTGGGAGATACATCAAATCCAGAAGATGTTAACCAGCAGTTTGCTATTTTGAGCATTGACGGCGAGAACTACTACCTTTACAGTGTTGGTGCACAGAAGTTTGTAAATTCAGACAAATCACTCGTTGCCGGTATTGCTGAGGCTATTGAGCTTGCCGATGCATCAAAGATGGGTGATTGCCGCGTACGCGTAAACTTCAAGGGCTACGCCGACAAGTACATCAATCTTGGTGGCAGCAAGCAGATGATTATAGACAGTTGGAGCGATGTTGATGCCGGTAATGCAGTTGCATTCATCGAGGCCGGTGAATTTGACCCGACAGCAGCACTTGCAATGTTGCAGCCTGCAACAGAACTCCAGGCTCTTGAGGTTGCAAGCACAGAACGTAATCCTCTTGAAACAGCCATCAACGGTCAGTACAAGTTGCAGGGTGTAAAGATCAACTTCAACGAGGTTGTCAAGAAGTACACAACTGACTTGACCGGCGACTATGGTTACATCCTCGACGCCGAGGGCAACGAGGTTGCTAAGCTCAACAAGTGTATGGGCGGCAACGGCACAAACAACACTTTCGCAACTCCTTACTCGGCTACAGCTATCGAGACTCCGGGCACATACAAGGTTGTCGTTAATCCAGGTGTAATCCTCAGTGCTGATGGCACCAAGGAGTACAAGGGCGGTGAGTTCGAGTTCACAGTTGCTGAAAGACCTGTTGAAGTTTCACCTTCGGCTGAGGAAGGTTTCTGCTGGAACGAGACATTCAACAACGTTGCAGATTTCAGTGAGTTTGTAATCACTGTCAAGTATGCTAAGAACGACGTTGTCATCAACAACGACGTGAAGGCTACAATGACTACCGGCGAAACTGTATATGAGGCAACTGTTACAGTAGAGAAGTCCGGTACCACACAGTACATCACATTGGCATTCGACGGCGAGTTTGCCGAGGGCCGTTATACAATCAATGTTCCTGCCGGTTTGTTCACTGTTGACGGTGTAGCAAACGAGGAGTATGCACAGAGCACCTTCACATACAAGAAGCCACAGTTGGAGATTACACGCGACTTTGATTCATGGGAGTCTTACCTTGACCAGGTATGGTATATGCCTAAGGGTGCTATCATCACTATCGCAAATGCTGAGTCTGTAGAGGTTGACGAGACAAAGGTTGCAACTATCGCTGTTGGCGAGAACGTTTACAACTCCACACTCAATTGGTACTATGACAACTGGAGCAACGCTTACTACATTGAGCTCACATTTGAGGATTTCTTTGCCGAGGGCTTTGAGTTCGTTAAGGGCGATTATACATTCACACTCCCTGCAGGTCTTTACACTGTTAACGGTGTAGCCAATGAGGAGGCTGTGAAGACTTACACATACGGTGACCCAATTGTTGAGGAGTTCACGGTAACAAACGTTCTCCCTGCCCCAGGCAGCACATTGGAGAGCCTCGACGCAATCTCTATCACATTCAGCAACGGCATGACACCTGACATCTTGCCTATCACATGTGGCGAGAAGACATACTACTTCATCTATATGCAAGGTTTGTATGTAGCTGTTAACCAGATGACCTACGAGCCAATCGTAATCACAGAGCCAGGCACATACACACTCGACCTGAGCGAGCTCGAGGGCTTGACAGGCGAGAAGGTGTTCTCTTGGACTATTGCAGAGCCAGCTCCAGCTTTAGCTGTAGTTTCACAGACTCCTGCTGCTGACGAAGTTGTAGAGAGCTTCAGCTCAATCACAATCGAGTTCAACAAGGCTATCGAATTTATTCAGGCTGCAGGTGGTGCTGGCACAGATGCAACAGGCGGTACTAACGGCACAGATGCAACAGGTGGTACTAACGGTACAACTGGTGGCACAGACGGTACTGGTGGTACTGGTGGCACAAGCGGTCCTGCACAGTATATCAAGCTGAAGGATGCAAACAACGGTGTTGTTGCTACATATTGGGTTAGCGCTGCAACAATCGATGGTGCAACTGTTACATTCGTTCCAGAGATGAATGCGACTATCTCAAATCCAGGTACATATACATTCGAAATCCCTGCAGGTCTTATCAAGGCTACTGACGGCGAGGAATTCGCTGGTGAGACATTCACATTCACTGTAGCTGAGCCAACAGGCATTGAGAATGTTGACACAGAGGCTGAGGAGGATGTTATATACGACCTCTCAGGCCGTCGCATTGTAGAGATCACCAAGTCTGGTATCTACATTGTAAACGGTAAGAAGATCTATGTAAAGTAACTCTTAAATAGAGTTAAAACCATATCAAGTCAGGAGCGCAATCGCGCTCCTGACTATTTTTATATCAGAAAAAAGCGATAATGCTATAAAGGGAAACAAATTTTCAATAAATTTGCAATCCGAAGCTATTGATATTTATTACAATAGGTCCGAGATACAAGTTTAATTTGACACAACCTTTATAAATCAACTTTTTGCTTATGAGAAAATTTACACTTTTCGTGGCATTGATGGTGGCATTTGTAACAGGTGCATCGGCACAGGCGACCCTCAATGAAACAGTAGTATTCGACTTCACATACGGTGCTTGGGGCATCCCGACAATGGAGGAGAACAACTATAGCTCTATCAAGACCGCCAATGAATACACCGATGGCGTTAACACAATCAAAATTGACCCTACAGCAAACAAGGGCAGCTACATCTATGACAGCAAAGGTTTCCTGAATCTTGGAAAACCAGGTTCAAAGATTATTCTCCCGGCTTTCGGTTTCGCAGTTGAAAAGATTGAGGTTGTAGGCCACCCCTCAGCAACCAGCTATCCAAATGTTGACATGAATGTATATGTTGGCAAAACAGCTGTCAGCACTCCTTGCATTGGTTCAACTGCAACATCAACATTTGAGATTGCAGCAGGCAACCAGGCAGCAGGCAACATCTACGAACTTGTCATTGGTTCAAATGGCGGCAACTACTCAAGCTATGCGTATATCACATACATCAAGGTATACCCTGCCGAGAACAAGCTCGAGGCTCCGGTTATCGGCCTTGCAAGCGGAGTATATGTAGGCGAGCAGACTGTGAATGTACACTCGGCAACTGCCGACCTTGAGGGCGTGACAAATGTAATATACTACTACACTACCGATGGCAACGAGCCTACAGCTGAGGACGAGGAGACTGACGGCGAGATTACTATAAGCGAGAGCTGCACTCTCAAGGTTGTCGTTGAACTCACATACGGTGACCAGGTTTATACAAGTGCATCTTCAAGTGCCGAGTACATCATCACTGAAGAGGTTACATACCCCAAGACTACAGTTATGGCAAGTGGAGAATACTTCATCATAGTCAATAACAACATAGCTTTGCCATTCAACAATGGCATACTCCCTACCAAGCAGACCAATGCAAACGGAGAGAATATTACAGATGCGGCATATTATACATACAGTTTTGAATGCGCAGGCTCCGCAGGAAATTTCTACATCAAAGACGCCAACGGTTTATACCTTACAGCGTCAGCCATGGGTACAAAAGACGAGATAAAGACATCTACCACATACCACAACAGCGCATGGAACGTAACTATTGAGGACGGTGTAGCAAAGATTAGAAAGGATGGTTTCGTTCTTGCATATGAGAACAATGCAATTGTTGTCGTTAGAGAAGAAAACGCTACAGAAGCAACAATCTATCCATCGCTTTACGGTATTTCAAATCCACCATCCGTATTCAGCTACACACCCAATTCATACACCACTGAATTGAAGACAATAAGCATAACATTCAGCGAGGCCATAAGACTCGAAGGCATATTGTCATCCGATCAATTCCCCATATACAATGTAGAAAACGACATATCCCCGGCCGGTATGGGTAACTGGACATTGGCTGGCGAAATCCTGACAATTGTATTGGAATCTGGTATAACCATTAACGGAGATTACTATATAACCATTCCCGGCGAATGCATAGTAAGTGAAGTCACTGGTAAAAGCCCAGCAGAGGACATCAGAATTAACCTGGTAGTATACAATGAGGACCAGACATCTATAAAAGAGATAGGGTGCGATAACAAGAACGATGTCATCTATGACCTCACAGGCCGTAAGATTGAGAACACCACCAAGCCCGGTATCTACATTGTAGGTGACCGCAAGGTTCTGATTAAGTAATCGACCAACGCTTCAACACAAAGCGGATGCGCCTGAAGCGCATCCGCTTTGTTGTGTTATATATACTAATTCATAAAACATAGGGCAGATCAACACCGGTCTGCCCTACATTGATTATCAATTTATCCTTGACTTTTTATAAATTCTTCTGCAGGTTTCAAAGCATCCAATTTACCCACATCAATGAACTGCAAGTCCTGCGCTACTACACCGTAAATAGGATACTTTGCAGCCGCCCACATGTAGAAACTCATGATCGGGAAACGGGTACCTTTTTCCTCGTCAACAGGAAGTCCCTTCTCCTTTATATACTCCTCCATCAAGGCAAGCACCTTGTCACTGAGAATATGAATACCCGAGAATGCCAAAGCGCGGCACTCGGCAGGGACTACATCGGGCGATGTCACACTATAGTCACCGGTATCAGTATTCATCCAGCCAACCATACGCATTGTTTCGGGTTCAAAAAGCAAGAAACGCGATGTCTTGCGGTCGCTCACAAGCAACGAAGCCAAAGCATCCTCTTTTACCTGCTGTTCAAACCAGGAGATGTCGCAATTGGACAGGATATCAACGTTATGTATGAGAAAACGTCCGCACCCCTCAAGATAACGGCGTGCATGAAGCACTGCACCGCCCGTTTCAAGAAGCAACTGACGCTCATCGCTTATCTCAACAAGCATCTTGCCATCGTACTTCTCACTTTTGTCGGTCACAATCCACGGTTCACCTGCTACCCACTGCTCTACCTTGTCGGCAAAGTAGTGTATATTCACCACAGCCTCGTCTATGCCGGCAGCCAAGAACTTGCGCGATACATGTTCTATCAAAGGTTTACCGCACACAGGAACAAGCGCTTTGGGAAGTGTATCGGTTAGCGGTTTAAGGCGAGTTCCCAACCCCGCCGCAAAAATCATTGCTTTCATTTTGGTTGAATTACTGTCACGAAAGTAGTGTAAAAAAACGAATATGGAAAATTTGCATTCCCATTTATCATGGACTCTGGCACGAATATATCAAATAATTAGGAAAAGCTTTGCTATTGGTATAATTTTAATCATTATCTTTGTCATTTGATACATACATTCTTTGTCAAGAAAACATTCAATAGGAATATGGACATATCAGTTATAGTACCGCTTTACAACGAGGCAGAATCACTGCCCGAACTCGCAAAATGGATTGAGCGAGTAATGCTTGAGAATGGCTATACATACGAAATAATCTTTGTGAATGACGGTAGCACCGACAATTCATGGGATGTCATTGAGCAGTTGAAGAAGAACAACAACTGCATACACGGCATCAAGTTCCGCCGCAACTATGGCAAATCACCGGCACTATACTGCGGTTTCGAACGCGCAAAGGGTGATGTTGTCATCACAATGGATGCCGACCTACAGGACAGTCCGGACGAGATACCGGTTCTCTACAAGATGATAAAGGAGGAAGGGTATGACCTCGTATCGGGCTACAAACAGAAGAGATATGACCCGTTGAGCAAGACTATCCCCACAAAACTGTTCAATGCCACAGCACGTAAGGTGTCGGGCATAAAGAACCTGCATGACTTCAACTGTGGTTTAAAGGCCTACCGCATTGAAGTAGTGAAGAACATTGAGGTATATGGCGACATGCACCGCTACATCCCGTACCTTGCCAAGAATGCAGGATACGACAAAATTGGCGAGTTGGTAGTACATCATCAGGCACGCAAATACGGCAAGAGCAAGTTTGGTATCAGCCGTTTCTTCCATGGCTACCTTGACCTCATATCACTGTGGTTCTTGTCAAAGTTCAACCGCCGTCCGATGCACATATTCGGCCTCTGGGGCACCATCATGTTCCTCATTGGTTTCATTGCAGCCATAATCGTCGGTGCAACAAAACTTATTGCGCTTGCAAACAATGAACCGACAAGACTGGTAACAGACTCTCCATACTTCTATATTGCGTTGACAATGATGATTCTGGGCACACAGCTATTTCTCACAGGATTCATCGCCGAACTAATAAGCCGCAGTTCACAAGACAGAAACCGCTACAATATTTCAAAGGAGATATGATGAAACAGTTTACCGCCTTTTTGACAGCGATATGCGCCATACTATGCACGGGATGTGACAGTGGTTACGACTGCAGCCTGAACAACATTGCATATAACCGCGTAAACTTCTACACCACCGATGACCATGGTATTGAAAACGAATATACCCTACCCGAGGCACTGACTGTGTCAATGATGATAAACGGGGACAACTCTATTGTCGTGAACCACAAGACCGACACCAAAGAGTTGACATTACCCATGAGTTACACGAGCAACTGCGACACTTTGATATTTGACTACGGCAACGGCATCAATGACACACTGTACGTTGGGCACGAGAATATCCCATTCTACCAATCCATGGAGTGTGGTGTCCTGATGCATCACGAGTTGACCAATGTTACAAATACAAACAACCTGATAGACAGCATAGCCATAAATACAACCAGAATAAACTTTGACTACAATGAGAATATTAAGTTGTATTTTATTGAGTAGCATACTATTGACATCTCCATTGAAAGTCAACGCACAGAATGTTGTTGCCGAGAAGGAGAAAAAAGAGAGCTTTTGGAGCCAATTCGCATTCAAAGGCATCGGTTTCTCGGCCGACCTATTCGGGTGCGCGGCAGCACTGGTGAGCGACCGAATCAGCACCGAAGTTGCAGTTGAGGCGAATTTTGGTCATCGTCTCTATCCTGTTGTGGAAGTAGGTTACGGCTGGTGCAACACCACCGATGAGACATCGGGGATAAAGTACAAGGCCAATGCTCCTTATTACAGAGCCGGTTTCAACTATAATTTTTTCACAAAAGAGGAAAACCCCAATCCCAAGCACTATATATATGGATTGTTACGCTTGGGATGGAGCAATTTCAAGTACGATTTGTCAACACCAGCAATAACAGACCCGGTTTGGGGAGGTTCTGTAGCACTTGACCTTAACGGTGTTGCAGGCTCGTGCCTGTGGGGAGAAATTGGTGCCGGCATAAAAGTAAAGATAGTAAAAGGGTTCCACATGGGATGGAGCGTACGTTACAAAGTGAGGTTTACCGAAAAGGTGGGCAGGAACTCGAAGATGTGGTACATCCCCGGATATGGCACCAACAAGAGCAACATTTTCGGGGGCACATACAGCCTCATATATGACATACCTATTATTAAATGACACCATTATAAAGATTACGATACATGAAAAAAAGATTAAGCACATGGAAGGTCGTCTTCCTTGTATTTCTGATAATTGGAACAATCTACATACTCAAAGGGCATAAGCCCGAGGTGTACTACAGCAACCAAGGACGTATTTTCGGCACATATTATCAAATAAAATATCAGGCAACAGAGGATCTGGGGGAGGAAATCAAAAAAGTCCTGATTGATGTTGACAATGCGCTCTCCATGTTCAACGAGAACTCAATAATAAGTGCCTTCAACGAGAACAGAGACACCATTGCAAACAAAATGTTCACCGATGTATTCAACCTAGCCCAGGAGGTTTCGGCCAAAACCGACGGTGCATTTGACATAACCGTGGCACCACTTGTCAACGCATGGGGATTCGGATTCAAAAAGGGAACACTGCCCGACAGCACTAGCGTAGAGGAGATGCTCACATACATTGGATACAACAGCGTAACACTTGTTGACGGCAGGTTGGTCAAAGAGAACAAGAGAACCATGCTCGACTGTAGCGCCATCGCAAAAGGATATGGCTGTGACGCAGTAGCACGCATGCTTGAGAAAAAAGGTATCAATAACTACATGATTGAGATTGGTGGAGAGGTTGTTACCAAAGGGCAGAATGACAAGGGCTGTGACTGGTGCATTGCAATAAGCAAGCCAACGGAAAGCACCACAGAACACCAGATTGTGCTAAGCATAACCGGCAGGGGAATGGCCACATCGGGCAACTACCGCAACTACCGCGAAGAAAATGGAAAGAAATTCGCCCACACCATTGACCCACGCACCGGTTATCCCGTACAGCACTCTTTGCTGTCGGCAACAGTAGTGGCCGAGACCTGTGCCAAGGCCGATGCATATGCCACGGCGTTCATGACCACCGGACTGGATGCTGCAGTAGAGATATGCAAGAAGAATGATATTGAAGCATACTTCATATATGCCGGCGAAAACGGAGAAATGAAGACATTTGCAACCGATGGGTTCAAGAAATACATAAAACAATAATAATAACCCAAAGAAAAGTAAATCCTAAAGTTCGTGTGACAACTTTGGGATTTACTTTATTGAGAAAGACTCTCATCCTTGAGTCATAGGCGTAGCACCTGCAGTGTTAATAAAATGTAACAGGTTTGAGGTAAAGAGTTTTACCGCTATGGCAAGCAGGATTATGCCGAAGAACTTACGGGTAAAATAGATTCCGCCCTTTCCCAACAGCCTCTCGATATATGCCGTTGCCGACAATATCACATAAACCACTACTGCATTAACAGCCAATGCCGTAAGAATATTTATTGAAGCATACTCGGCTTTGAGTGATAGCAGAGTCGTGAAAGAACCTGCACCGGCCAGCAACGGAAACACAAGCGGTACAAAGGTTGCATTATTGGCGAGATGCGACGTATCCTTGAAAATTTCAATATCCAGAATCATCTCGAGCGACATCAGGAATATTATCACACCACCGGCAATGGCAAATGAGTTTATATCAACACCAAAAAGTCCCAAAATCCAGTCGCCCACAAAAAAGAAGGCAAACATGAGCGTAAAGGAGTAAAGAACCGCCTTCTTGGTATTGATAACCTTTCCTTTATCACGCAGCGACAGAACAACAGGCATGATTCCTATTGGATCAATGATTGCAAAGAGCACAATGAACGCGCTCAGGAACTGCACAAAACTGAAAGATTCAAAAACATCCATTTCCTTCTTATATTAGGTTCAAGAACTAATGCATCTGCACTGCAAATTTATACATATTTTTTAAAAAGTACCGAAACATGAGAAAAACATTAGTAGATGACTAGACTTTTCTTTATACATAAACAATTTTAGATAAAAAAAGGCCACAAGACGCTGTTATTTAACAAAAAAGTTGTACCTTTGCGCCCGAATTCTAACAACATAATGTCTAACTCATTAACTATTTGAAATTTATGAGCACAGAAATTCTAACAGGTACACCCGATTTCAATTGGGAGTCGTACGAGAAAGGCGAGAACATCTCAGGTCTTTCACACGAGCAGCTTGAGCAGGCTTACGATGGTACACTTAACAAGGTATCAAGCCGCGAAGTTGTTATGGGTACCGTTATCGGTATCAACAAGCGTGAGGTTATTGTAGATATCAACTACAAACAGGACGCTATCATCCCCATCAGCGAGTTCCGTTACAACCCAGACCTTAAGGTAGGTGACCAGGTTGAGGTTTACATCGAGAACTTGGAGGACAAGAAGGGTCAGTTGAACCTTTCACACAAGAAAGCACGCGCAAGCCGTTCTTGGGAGCTTGTTAACAAGGCTATGGAAGAGCAGGCTGTTGTACGTGGTTACATCAAGTGCCGCACTAAGGGCGGTATGATCGTTGACGTATTCGGTATCGAGGCATTCTTGCCAGGTTCACAGATCGACGTTAAGCCTATCCGTGACTACGATGCATACGTTGGCCAGACAGAAGACTTCAAAATCGTTAAGATTAACCAGGAATTCAAGAATGTTGTTGTTTCTCACAAGGCACTCATCGAGGCTGAGCTTGAGGAGCAGAAGAAGAAGATCATCAGCACACTCGAGAAGGGTCAGGTACTCGAGGGTACAGTCAAGAACATCACTTCTTACGGTGTATTCATCGACCTCGGTGGCGTTGACGGTCTCATCCACATCACAGACCTCTCTTGGGGCCGCGTAAACGATCCCAACGAGATTGTTAAGCTCGACGAGAAGATCAACGTTGTTATCCTCGACTTCGATGACGAGAAAAAACGTATCGCTCTCGGCTTGAAGCAGCTCACTGCTCATCCTTGGGATGCTCTTGACGCTAACCTCGCTGTAGGTGACAAGGTTAAGGGTAAGGTAGTTGTTATGGCTGACTACGGTGCATTCATCGAGATTGCTCCCGGTGTAGAGGGTCTTATCCACGTTTCAGAGATGTCTTGGAGCCAGCACTTGCGTTCAGCACAGGACTTCATGAAGGTAGGCGACGAGGTAGAGGCAGTTATCCTCACACTCGACCGCGACGAGCGTAAGATGTCACTCGGTATCAAACAGCTCAAAGAGGATCCCTGGGCAAGCATCGAGGAGAAATATCCCGTAGCTTCTAAGCACACTGCAAAGGTACGTAACTTCACAAACTTCGGTATCTTCGTAGAGATCGAGGAGGGCGTAGACGGTCTTATCCACATCAGCGACCTCTCTTGGACAAAGAAGATCAAGCACCCCTCTGAGTTCACACAGATTGGTGAGGTTATCGAGGTACAGGTACTCGAGATCGACAAAGAGAACCGTCGCTTGAGCCTTGGTCACAAACAGCTCGAGGAGAACCCCTGGGACGTATTCGAGACAGTATTCACAGTAGGTTCAATCCACGAGGGTGTTATCACAGAGCTCATCGACAAAGGCGCAGTAGTATCATTGCCCTACGGCGTTGAGGGCTTCGCAACACCCAAGCACCTTGTAAAAGAGGACGGCTCACAGGCTAAGGCTGACGAGAAGCTCTCATTCAAGGTAATCGAGTTCAACAAAGAGGCAAAACGCATCATCCTTTCACACAGCCGTATCTTCGAGGATGCAGCAAAAGAGGAGGAGAAGGTAGAGAAGAAGGCTGCAGCACAGGCTCGCAAGAGCGCTAAGAAAGCTGCTGCAGAGGAGACACCTGCTATCCAGAACCAGGCAGCTTCTACAACACTCGGCGACATCGACGCACTTGCAGCACTCAAGAGCAAGCTCGAAGGTGGCGAATAATTAAAAGTTGCAACAGACTGCCACAAGGCAGAAAAGCAATAACCGCAATGGGAACGACAAAATCGTTCCCATTGTTTTTTATATCCTGTAGCACACAACACAGCAAAGCCCACCGCCCCACACATACAACCACAGAATCAGCAGCACAAAAAAAACTCCAGCCACATAATGGCAGGAGCTAAACAGAAATAAAAAACCAAAAAAAACTATACATAAAAATCGGAAGACTCGGCAGCAACATTCGCCGATGCACAGTTCTCATCCCCTAAAGCCAGAACAAACTCATTCGACTCCTTATCAATCAAATGAGCCATAGCCTCGGCAAACAAGCCCACACCCTCGTTCATACTATCAAACTCATGGTCAAAAGCATTCACAAAATTCTCCATTATACATAAACTAAAAATTACACCCTCTCTCTCGCTAATCATAAATAGCAAAAATGTTAATTCCGCAACCACAAAAGCCCAAATAGATTGTATCTTTGCAATGTCAACAAAAACCAACAGACATACAAAACAAAAAAAATCTTGGCTCTTATGCATTCATAAAATAATTTCCATGGTGGCACCACCCAGATGTTCATACAAAGGAACATGGGTGGTGCTTTTTCTCTATACAAAAAAGCAC
>JAZOUB010000031.1:0-2513 GCA_045657945.1 Bacteroidaceae bacterium
GACCAAGCATCAAAGCTGTCTGAGCCATGTTAGAACCGATCATACCGCCGGCACCTACAATCACGAGTTTCTCGTCTGTCAAAAACTTCATAGTCTTTTTCTTTTATATAGTTAAACAAATTAATTCATTTTGGTTACAAAATTAGTGCAAGGCAAGCGAAAAAACAAATTTAATCGTACCTTTGTCGCAAATTTCTATCAAAGCAGTACGAGCGCAGCATGAATATCGACATCGTATACCTATGGGTCAACGGGAACGACCCCGTGTGGAGAGCCAAAAAAGAGGCTTTTGAGCGAGGCATGCCCCATAGTTCCGGCGAAGCCCTCGCCGAAGCACGCTTTATGGACAATGACGAGCTGAAGTATTCGTTGCGCTCGGTAGAGCGGTTTGCTCCATGGATACACCATATCTACATCGTCACCGACGGACAGGTGCCCGCATGGCTCGACCTCACCAACGATCGTATCAGCATCGTCGACCACACGGAAATCATGCCACGCGAGGCGCTCCCTTCGTTCAGTTCGCCCGCCATAGAGTGGTGCATCGACAACATCCCCGGGCTATCGGAACATTTCCTGCTTGCCAACGACGACACTTTTATCGGGCGCGAGGTGAGTCCGGACTTCTTCTTCAACCCGACGGGACAGCCCATCGTGCGACTGAAGAAATGGGCAAGCAGCAAGCGTAGGATATCATTGTATCTGAAAACGGTGGAAAAAGCTCAACTGGCCATCAAGAAGCGGTTCGGTAAACACATCAGACACATCCCCCACCACAACATCGATGCCTATCGGAAAAGCGACTTCAAGGCTTGCAAAAGGATTTTCGAACAGGAAATAAACGAGACCATCCACCGACATATACGCAGCGAAAAGGACTTTCAACGAGCTGCAGTATCCTACTACACACTGGCCATAGGAGCTGGCGAGTTGCGTCTCATGGGCAGATATAACCGTTCGACATCACTGGCCGACAAGCTGACAAGCATCCTACGCAACAAGTTTACCTATGATTCTCGCCGGATAGCCATCACCGAACCCGACATACGCGCCGTATTGAAGAAATACAGCCCTACACTATATTGCCTGAACGATGGCGAGGAGGCCAACGATGAGTGCCGCGAACGGGTACGCAGATTTTTAGACGACGAGTTTCCCCAGAAGTCCGCCTTTGAGCTATAGACCTAGCCGTTCGTTTATCCAGGCCGTGATTTGCTCCCGTTCCTCTATCGTGGCCTTGTCCAGCGAGTTGAAGCAACAGAACTTACAGCCCTTCATCTGTTGGAGCCGTTCCATCTTCTTTTCCACATACCCCCTGCGTCCCTTGGGCTGAAGGAAGAACAGGTTTGCGCCCACTGGACATATCTGTACCCTCCCCTCGGCCTCCAACAAGAGGTATTGCAACTCTTGGGAGGTAAATTGCTCCGCATGACGGAAACGATGTTCAATATTCTTCAGCATATGGTCGAGGTGAAGCGAAAAATAGTTCTCATAGACACTCTTGCGCAAGGCCTTAGGTGTATGGGCCAGTTTCAAATAAGAGCAACGCCTGTTGGCAATTACAGCCGCATTATACATGCTCCCCTTGAATGTCACCCGCTTCTGCCCGTTCTTCTGAGCTTTGAGCATGCGAGTAAGCTTTGTCCATAGCATGCTGCATCGCGTAGCATAACATACCGACGAACCATCGGGCAAGAAGAAATCTTCGGGGCTTACCGGAGATGCCAGCAACAGATCGTCATTGAACTCTATATAGTGTTCGCTCAGTCCGGGTATTCGCCATGTCATGGTTTCTATGGCAATAGAATTGAATGTGGGCAGATATTGCTCATACCCTCGAAAAATGACCTTATGGTCGACCACCTCGACCGGGATATGTCCGTTCGGAAAGTGCTCTGCTAGGAATGCGCCGACACAAGGATCCTGCTCGTCAGTAACAATGTATATCTTATGCAGCCACGGAGCAAATCGGTTCAGCGAGGCTATACAGTAGTAGATTTCGCCCAGATTACTAAACCGGGTACTTCCGGCAATATCCTCATTCTCGTGAAGTTCTTGCCCTCCGTGCTGGGCACGCTTGGCGCGATGTCGGGGGTCGTCACCATCAACCCATGTGATAACGGCATCTATGGTCATACTTCAAATTTTGATTTTTTAGGAAACCGTTGGTTAAAGGCATAGAGAATCGTTTTCTTCAACTCAACAAACCGTTCTTCGCCAAGCTGCACATCGTTGATGCATGCCAACTGATGGGTGGGGTGCATTATAAACTGGCACAGGCTCCTAGCCGATGCAACCCCTAAGGAGAAATGCTTTTTAGGCTGGCGCTTATTGATAATCTTCCCCTCCAGATAAATGTAGTCAAGATACAGATACTGATTCAGATTGCCATTGCTACGAACACGTGTTATCGAGGCATGAATCTGCTCCCTCAGACGGTCGTACAACTCTTCGCACTTACTCTTCAGCATGGGAGAGCATATATGTTGGGGGCGCAAGAAACATAGGCCAGG
>JAZOUB010000032.1:0-1723 GCA_045657945.1 Bacteroidaceae bacterium
TTCGGGATTGTTCAGTCGACAAGGACCGCACCAGCTTGCCCAGAAATCAATGATCTTTATCTTTCCCTTTACCGCGCTCATTGTCACCGGGTTGCCGTTGACATCGGGCAATGTGAAATCGGGAGCCTTGGCACCGCCTTGAGTCTTCATCATGCGATCAATACGTTCCTTTATCATGCGACCGTACTGAGTATCCTTCGCGCCATCACCCATAGTCTCATACATGCCGCGTGTCTCTCTCAACCCCATGTCACGCATCACAATGTTCGAATACATGGTGTAGGCAGTTATGATATTGTCATTGCTCTGGAGAAAGTTCTGTGTCATCACTCTAAGAACCTCCTTCTCACGCTGCAAGGTATCGTTTACAAGACTTGCACTACGGAACTTCTTCTCGGCGCGCGCAGCATCATATCGTTCCTGCAGCCCCGATATGACAAGGCGCAGCGAATCGGAACTCTTCATGTGGGATGTATAGCTGTCATTGAGCCTGCCGCCTCTGATGTAATAACCGTCGCTATCGCAAAGGAATGCGTCGTATGCGACACGCGGTTCAACAAACAGGTCGAAACCACCCGAAAAACCACCCACTACAAGCTGGGCAAGAACTGGTTCTTCAACAGTTCCTTTCAGCTTGAACTTACCTTTCTTGATCTTGCAACTGGCAAGAGTGTCAATACTCTCTTCGGACGAGCGCGCAAGCAGATACAAGGTGCCGCTCTTTATCCCGTCAATCTTTCCCTTGACAGTAACCTTACCTGTCTGTGCAACCGAAGTCACTGCACAGAGCAAGACGAGCAACATTGATAATACACTCTTTTTCATTCTTCCTTAGTTTTAATAAACCATATCGTATGCATATTCATTCACAAACTGGATATCCTTAATCTCGCCCCACAGGTTGCCCTCGTTGTCGCGGTCGTAGAAGAGCGGAATAAAGTCATTGTCGATGTCGGCTGAGGTTGTGAACTTGATTTCTCCCACAGCGCCGTTGGTGCCGTTGAACATCACTATATTCATGTAAAGCCCAAGGTCGCTGCTGAATGCAGAACTGTCCTCGGTGCGGAACTTGATTTTGGTAACCTCATAACCCGCAGGAGCCTCGTAAACAACGAACTTGTCGCCATTGGACACGTTATAGCGATAGATTATATTGCCCTCGGCAAAGAAGAGGTTGGTTGTAGTGAACCACGAGTTGTATGTGATGGTTGACATATCGGTAGGAGTAAGGCCCGTGAGTTTCTTCTCGCCAATGATTGTATAGGCCGAGAGTACCTCTTCCTCGGCACCATCAACGCCTCGTGTAGCAGGTGCCTTGCTACCGTCGCCTATGTCCTGCTTCAGGAGTTCATATCGGTAATATTGGCCTGTTGCCTCGTCCTTGAATATGAAACAGGGGTTCTGCTGGTCATAGTTGTCGCGGTAGTTGATATATCCCATAACGGCAGTCATGCCCACAGGTGAGTACTGCAATCCCTGGAAGCGTACATGTGCATCAAGTACAGGATTGTTTGATACATAGCTTGCCTTTATGGAGTTGCTCTCGTCTATGGCAAAACCTCCGTCGCTCTTTGATGAATAGAGGAAACGGTTGTTCTTTGCATCCCACATGAGGAAACGGTTATGGGTGATTGTGGCAGCAGTGATTTCATAATCGCCCTGATGTGGCAGGTCGGTGCTGTTCTCGCATGCGTGACCGGGCTTGTAGAGGGCATGTACAAAG
>JAZOUB010000033.1:0-1958 GCA_045657945.1 Bacteroidaceae bacterium
CTACGAGGTTGTCAAGGAGAATCAGGACCAGTTCGTGATAATAAACTTTGCTTTGGTCAGTGATGCCCTTGTTTGGAACATAGTCGTTAATGTAAATGAAATGGACTGCGAGGGTTGGCTGAACGCCTGCGACCTTGCCGGCGCCGATTCACCTGCTGCAAAGCTCCTGGGCGTGGACAAGGCACCAAGAATAATCCTTGTTGAACCGGAGGGACGCGCGGTATCACTCGATATGGATATCGATGAGGTTGTAATGCGTGTAGAGCAGATTCTTGACGGAGATTTGTATTACTTTGACCAGGCCGAATACAAGTGATGGAAATGACTGAAAAGCTGAATCTCGAGAATAGATTCTCAGTATAATAAAAACAACAAGCGGCTCACTTTTAATGTGAGCCGCTTGTGTTATATTAAAGCCAAAGCAAAGATGTGATATTTGACTCACGTATTGTTGTCATCCCGACACGCAGTGAGGAATCTCTAAAGTTGCTATATAGAGATATCTCACACGAGGTTCGGCATGAGAATGCAACCGTCGGGGCAGAGCGAAGTGCCCGTACAAGACCATGACAGGCTTACATGAAAATGGGCAAGGATGTTCTCCTCGCCCATTTGTCTTGTGTGCCATAGGCTCGCTTTTTGTCCGCGACCCACGCTGCGCGTGACCGATCGCTAAAAGCTCACCGATAGCAAAAAGTTACTTTACAAGTACCTTTTTGCCATTGACAATGTAGATACCGGCGTTTGTGATGTTCTCTACGCGGCGGCCTGTGAGGTCATAGATAACCTTCTCGCCATTCTCTGCCTCAACACCCTCAATTGCAGTGTCACCGATTGTCCATGTATAGCTCTTGTCAATGCAACCGTTCTTTCCATGCCAAGTTGTGTTTGTATAACCCCAGTCGTCAACATAACTCTCGCCTGCGTAGTCAACAATAATGTCCTTGAGGTTCAATGTATAAGTGTCGGGGGCTGTTATTGGTGTTGTGATATAATTGTAACCGTCCCACTCTGCGCATGAGTATTCAAGCTTGTTGCTCGCATTATAACTGCTTGGTGTGTATGTGAGTTTGTATTCGCCCTTCTCTCCTTTAAGCATGATCTCGCGTGAAATCTGCTGCCAGTTCTCGTCGTATGAAAGAGTAACGGTTTGGTTGAACTCAATAACAATCTTTTCAATCTGCTCAACTGCGCCCTCTACTGGTGTAACGCTTACAACCTCCAATGGAACTATCTCGAATGAGTAGAGAGTAACATCCATTGTGAATGTCTCATTGGGCACACCGTCCATGGTGAACAGGCCTTCGGGAATCCAATATGTGTAAACACCCTCCTCTGTGAACTTCTGGCCGAAATTCACAACAACCTTGTTACCTTCCAATGTGGTTGTACCTTCAGCCTCTCCATTACCTGGGAGATATGCCATAACTGGGTCTGCGCCCTCAACAAGCTTAACCTCGTTTACATTCTTGAATGTGAACTCAAGGTACTCGGGCAACTCCTTCACCTTGTCGCCGTTCTTCAGGTTTGTGGCGAATGAAGGTGTTGGGTCAATGACCTGGAAAGATACCTCTCTATAAATACTTAATGCACCATCCTCGCTTTGGAATGCTCCTTGGTAGATATTCAAGCTATATGTGCCTGGTGCCGTCATAGGTGTCTCAAGCTCCAATGTCACGGTTTTGCGGTCATCGCTGTATGTAACCTCACTCTTGAAGGCAACCGGCATCCAAGAGTTGTCAAAGAGTGACAACTTGCCTGTATTGACACTTGCAATTGCTTTTGGGAATGTAACCTCAATCTTGTCGAGTTTTGTAACTGCATCTGCTGGAGAAACACTCTCAATTTCCATTGATGAAGCAATGGTGAATGTAAATGTCTGCTCGGCAAACTCCTCGCCATCAATGCTCTTTATGCAACCAGCAGGGATTGTGTAACTCCACTCGCCTGGGATGTCA
>JAZOUB010000034.1:0-22864 GCA_045657945.1 Bacteroidaceae bacterium
TTGAGAATATCAAGACGGAGAAGGGCGAAGGGCGCACGTTGGTACACTTCAAGAACGAGGAAACAGGCGAGGGCAAATTCTTTACAAATGCAAAGATATTGAAGGAGCAACTCACCCAAATCCCCGCCAACTGTTACCCCATCACCGCCACCGTCGTAAAGTGGCGCGACGGAAACAAAACGCTGTATAAATTAGTTTAAAAACACAATAAGTATAGACATTTATAAAATAGGTGGTACTATTTACTACCTATTTTTTTTGTTTTTATTTTTATTATTAATATATTTGCGCGTATAAAAACGTATAAATATGACACACGACGAATTTTGCGATAAATTTGGCATTGATGCAACATACAACGAATACACTAACGAAATCGAGCCGCTATACACGGCTGCCGATGTGGATAAATATGTATTTATGTGTGAGAATTTTGACGAAATAATAAAAGGTCGCAAACCATACATCAACGACAAAAGACGTAATATTATTTATAAAATACAGTGTATTTGCGAAACTACCCCCCGCAATCAGAGCAACAAAGCCGTAAAAAAAGCATTTAGCGACATACGCCTTGCTTTAAAAACTTGCTACCACAAACGTTTTATTACGGGCGAAAATATATCAAAATTGCAATTAGACATTACTACATTTTTTAGAGGAATTAAAACAATAGCGGAATTTAAGCCGGTCGCCGTAATGCTTGGCGATACAATACAAATTATGCTACACGATATTTACGGCAAAAAATATTACAATGCACCTACTAAAAAATATTATGATTATAGAAGTTTGCCCAGTTGCTGCTATCTTCGTTTTTTTTCTGTTGATACCATAAATTTTAAATAATCAAACGCCCCGGCGGAAAACTCCGACCGGGGCGTTATCGTGTCAAAACAAATTGAAAGGAAAAATTTTCATTTTATATTTTTAATATACTTATTATTCAACTCCTCAATACTTTCATTATATCGTTTTTTGGGGTCGGCTGGAAAGTTCTTAATTGCAAACTCAATATCTTTCAATGAGCCCAAAATTAAGCCCATACAAACCGCTGCGGTGGCGCGGATGTGCGCCAGGCCAAACTCCGCAGCCAATAGTTAAACTTCAAAAAAACTTTAAATATTGATGTTAAAATGCTTCGCGATTGCGGCTGCTGCCTTCATTGCATTGCCGTGTCGTAGCGTTGTTACCATTGCTGCCGCGCCTCCCAAAAGTTCAACCAGTCAACAAAGGCATACCCAAAGACCACCGCAAAAAAAACGGCGCACAGTACGATAGCGATTACTACCAAAGTGTTTTTTTTCATAGCAATAATTTTAATAGTTAATTACTTCATTAATTGTGTTTTAAAGCGTCTAATTTGATGCAATATTTAATTATCATTTGCATTATTTGCCGCTTAGTTTTAGGACGAAGCCGCCGCCAAATGCGGCGGTATTTCATCAATTTTATTTTTGTCAGCATAGTTCCAATGTCTTTTGCCTGTTTCGTGCGCGGAAACTTCCACCATCGAAGCGCACCAGCGCGGCAAGCTCCTCGAAGCGGTCGAATATCCGCGGCCCGTATTTCGTTTTTAACTCACTGTAAGCGAGGTTGGTTGTAAAGATTGTAGTGCGCATTTGGTTATAGCGGTCATAAAGAATTTCATTCAACGCTGCCGGGTTGGTCTCCGTACCAAGGTCGTCGATAAACAACGCTTCACACCGTGTTAGTCTGTCATATTCTTCCGCCGCCTTCTGCTGTCGGTTCAGCTCTCGATAGAGAAGCCCGATGTCGTAGGCGTTTTTTTCCGTACAATTGACACCTAACTGCCGCAATGTTATCAATGCTGCCCGCGCCGCTGTGCTCTTGCCATTGCCTACATTTCCGTACAACAGAAGCCATTTGTAGCCCTTCCTCGCGCTGGTTATCCACTCAACAACCGCCGCCGACTGCCTTACAAAATCCGCCGTCGCTTCAAATGTGCGCTGACGTGCCGCGCACAATCTCCTGACGCAATCAAAGAAGTATTTATCTATGTCGATAACAGGGGGCGGCGGCGCGATGGCTGCGGGCGCGGCGGTTCGGTTCTTTTGCACCCTCGCCATAATATCGTCGAGCGTTTCTTCCTTCCTGCCGATGCCGTGCCGCCTTGCTACTTCTACCTCCGCGTCGGTCATACCGTCAACCACCGCCTCGGCTTCCTCTCTCGACATTTTGTAATTATTAATGTGGTCGTTAATATAACGCTCCCTTTCTTCCTGTGTCATTTAACGTTATCTATTATTATTTTTAATATTTTATCCTTGTCATTCTCTATCCCGGCGGCGATAGCAGCGCGGGTGATGCAGTCGCGCCCGCCTTGGTAGATGTGCTTGCCTGTGCTGCTTTCAAATTCCGCGAAGGCAGCGGCGAGTGCGTCTGTTTTTGCCGGGCTCTCCGTCGGCGGGGTGGGCGAGGAGTCGGCTGTGATGGGCGGCGGCGCGTTGGTTGTCGGGGCTGTGAGTTTCCACCAGCCCCACCAGCCGAAGGCGGCGGCAAAAACAACGGCGACCGCGATTTTTGTAAGCAGTACGCGGCGGCGACGGCGGCGGGCGAGGGTTTGTTCGCTGGTCTTAATTGCGCCCTGTTTTGCCACCACCCCACGGAGGCGAGCCTCTATTTGGTTGAGCTTGAAAACATTTCCCGCCGCCGCATACTTCGCGGCGTCGCGGTGGTATTGCATCAAGCTTTCGAGCGTCGCGGGCTTGTTGGTGTTGCTGATTGCCCGCCGGAGAAGCTGCTCAATTTTCCGCGCCACGCCTTCCACTTCCGGCGGGCAATCCGTAGAAAATGGCGGCAAGTTGACCTTTCCCGCGCCGATGAGCTCCCGTTCTGCATTAGTTGTAAATCCGTTGACGATCCGTTGTTCGCCCGTTGTCGTTCCGATTGTAGCCCGTTGTAATGCCGTTTCTCTACCGATTGCGAGCCGTTGCCACTCCGTTAAATACCCGTTACAATACCGTTGCAACGCCGTTGCATTATGGAGAGTTACAAGCCGCTCCGCGTCGTACTCTACGACGGTCTGCGAAGGGTCGGAGATAGGGTGGAGGCGTGTTAGCTCCTCGCCTTCCTCTCCTACTTCATAGACCTTGCCGTCGTCCGGGTCGATGGCAAGGCGGATGTTGGATTTTTCCGCCACGTACAGTAATGCTGTTATTAATGCTTCCATAATGTTCTGATTTTAATTATATTCCTCAACTCTCACAATGTGCGCATAATGCATACTACCACGGTACACCCACTGCTCGTCCTGTTTGTTTTTCTCGAAGTAGTCGCAATGTTCCAGCATCCAACTAATGCAGGGCATTAGATGCTCGCTCTCGAACATTATCCGACCGTCAACCATCACAAGAAATTTTCTTTTGTTCATTTTATGTTCCTGTTGTTAGTATAGTTAAACATTGTATCATCATATTAGCGTAATACATTAAATCTATTATTAACGTACCGCTCAATAATCCTTTGATTACCACGCAATAACCTATTATTAAAATAATCGTGTTAATTGCTTTTATTACCAACGCCAAAGGCGTATTATTGCGGTTATGTCGTCCCATTTTAGCCATAATATTAATGCAACTAATACAAAGGCAATCCACTTTAACGCCGTGCCGAAAAACCGCTCAAAAACGACCTTTACGGCGTAGGCAATCAGCTGCCACAATTCGCGAAGGATATAGAGGATAGCGCGGAATATCCACGCAATAAGCAACGCGACAGCATCAGTAGCGACGGTTACGACTGTTAACAGACCGACAAACACGACAAAAATATTTCGTTGCCACGTCTTGCCTTCTACATCGACGCTATAAAGGCAGCGTGTCAGAAACCACGCGCCAAACGCCACGGGACGGGCGAAAAACAGCCTAAATTTAGGCGTTTCCCCTTCGGGGATGTAGTTTATTATTTCAGGCTCTTTCATCGTCTAATTGCTTTAATTTGTTAGTTTCTGTTATGTTAAATTTCATTGCGCCGCCAAAAATTTTCCTTCCTTCTATGTGCGTGTAAATTTCCGCGCCGCCGGTTAAATATATCTTTTCGCGCTCCTTCGGTACAAACCGCATCAAGTCAGCTGCGCTGTATATTCCCGACGGCTTTATAAATTTTTGATACGCCGCCTTGTTATGCTGCGCCTTGTTGATGTCGTCGGAGAGGTCGCCAGCCATACACAGGCGCGGGCCGCCTAAATTATGCACAAACCCGGTGCGCACCTTTGCGCCGTTGGCGTATGTAATATTACACCTGCATATTACATACTGCACCGCGTCCACGTCCCGCACAAATAGCGACAACGCCGGGCCGAATAAAAAGAACTTCACGCCCATCCGCGTATAATTGCGTACAATTTGGCTGTATATCGAGAAGGGCGGGTTGTCGATAACCACGCTGCCCCGGCGGTAATTTTCGCGCAAATAATCGCCGCTGGGGCGGAATGGGCGAAGAATTAGCCAGCCGGTCAAATCCAATAAATTTTCATTGACCCAATTTTTGACAGCATCATACACGGCAGGCGGCGTATAGCAGTCGTCGGTGGTCGTTTTCGGGCGGAATTTCTGCACAAACATATTCTGCTTAAAATCGCCGACCGTCGCGTCCATCACCGGCAGTTCCGTTACTTCCGGCGGGTCAAAGAGGCAATATTGAATTATTTTTGGCATGATTAATTAATGTAGTCGTTAACCTTCTGTAATACTTCGAGGAAGTCGTCGCCTTCCTCATACCTTGCCAACTGGCACTTGCCGCCCTTGAAAATCTTAACACGATAGCGGCGGGCATCCGTCCGCGTCAAGTACACCGACGTGACCTCGAAGGTGGCGGGGTTTTGGAATTGCAGACGGCAGTTGTTTTTTTGTCCTCATTTTATACCATTATGTCCGCTAACAACTGCATAATACCCGCTTCTGTTTGCCTGTGCGCAATTTCGACACCGCCACACAGCGGCCTGAAATCGTGAAAGCTGAATATTTTTATTTTTCGTGATATTGCGGCGCGGAAGCCGCGCATACTTCTATAATATACCATAATTTTGTTTCTTTTTAAAGCGGGCGGCGGCATGATGCTGAGGTCAAGCTCCGCCCGCAAAGTTAAACTTCAAAAAGTTCTACATCATTTGCAAACATCTCTAACAATCTGCGCAAGCGTAGCATACTTGCCTTTACGCGCAATGAGGTACTTAGAAAATGCGTCCGCGCTCATAGCGTTAGAAATTCGCTCGATGTCGTCCATCATACCCTTGCTCACATTAAATGTTTTTCCACAAGAATACGTGACAAATGCCTTGTATGCGCCAAGCATTGTGTACTGTGTTGGGGTGTAGGTCTTAGGGTAGAGGTACTCGTCCTCGGACACTCTTAGTTTTAATTTTGCCATTTTGATAATTTTATTTATGTTTAATAGTAGATTATCCAAAAAGACCGGGGCGGCCAAGTCTTACATTTTACCCCGGTCGGTCGGGCTGTGGAAGGCTGCCCATTATTTTGGGCTTTTAGGGGTGATTTTTCGGTTTTTATTTATCGGACGTTAAAATATACAACAAAGGGAATAAGGCGGTAAAAACAGGCAAATTTTAAAGTATTCCGGGCTTTATTTCTCAGGGCCTCACGTGTACACCCTACTCCCCTGCCGTATTTTGTCAGATAATTAATATTACCTGTTAACTACTGGTACGTTTTACCATCAACTTCCACAAGTACGCGCCCGATGTCACACTGCGAGCGGAACTTGTAATTAGTCAGCAGCTCCTTAAAGCCTGTGCGAAATTCCGCCGCGCTCTCCTTGTTGTCTAACTGGATGCATACGGTGTACTTCCGCTCAAAGCCGAGCTTCATTGCGTACAACGGTTTACCACGGTTGTAAATATCGTAGATGCTTGTGCCGTTCAGCCACGTGTTCAAGTTGCTCCATACCTTCTTTGCTGTCTCTTCGTCAATTTTAGTGATGTCTTGCACTTGCTGTGCAACGTTGGGGGACGCAGCGCAATTGGGGGGTAATTCTGTCTTCTTGTCTTCTTTCAGACTTTTTGGATACCTTGTTGCGAAGGCGTATGCTGCGCTTATGATGTCATACTTCCACGAGTATGTGAACTCGTTGAGTTCGTAAAACCTCATAAACCAATTATCTTTGAAGAAAATCTCTCTCTCTCTCAAAACTTCCTTTACGTGGTCGATGGTGTGTATTATTGTATGAGATAGAGAATTATTTATATTTTCTTTAATAGTATCATTTATGATACCTTGCTTGCTGTTGCTGTTGCTGTCGCTGTCGCTGTCGCTGTCGCTGTTGCTGTCGCTGTAACTGTCACTGGTACTGATACTGTTATTGATGGTGTTTTTTGCCGCGCGTTTGGATTTTGCGGATTTATCCTCTTTTTCGGATTTTTCGGATTTTTCTTTGTTGCGCTCCTCATAGTACGCCTGCATCGCGGCCTTCTTCCGGGCGTACTTCGCCGAATTTTTTTCGATGCCGTTCTTTAAGAATTTGAACGCCATCTCGACGCGCTCGGGCGCATCTTCCAGCGGCTGCTGGTTGACAAACTGCGTAATGAGTGCAAACAGCTTGCCTTTGTCGTGGTAGTCGGGCAGGGCTTCGTTCGCTATGCTTACCATATCGCGGTATAGCACGAAGCCGTCCTTCTCGATGGTTGGTGTTGATGTTTGTTTTGCCATTTTTATTACTATTAGTTTTGACATTGCAGCGAAATCTACTTTCTGACAAAAAAGTTAAGCGGTCGCCGTTCCGCTGTCAATGCCAATAGTAAAAAAGCACTACCCCGAAGGGTACGGAAAGGCAACCGCCATAATGTCTTGTATTACTATTGTTTTGACACTGCAAAGTTGCAACGATTTTTTTATGTGTGCAAATTATTTTAGTTAAACAATGTTAAAGAAAAGGAAAAATTTTCAGAGCGGGAAAATGTGCAATTTTGCGCAAAAAAAAGATTAATCGGATAAATAAGATTAATAATATATTTGTTTCGTCTGTGGAATATGCGGCTACAATAACAATGCAATATATATAAGGGGGTTTCGGTGGGGGTTTGGGTGGGGGTTTCGGGTGGGGTTTGAGGGGGGATGGGTGCAAAAAAAGTTTGCAAGTTCCTCGATTATGTTGTATGTTTGCGGTCGGAAAGTCCCGAACATAATAGTTCATTAGTTTAATATTGTTGATTATTAGATGTTTTATTTTGATGTAACGATGTTTAAGTTAGTTTGTATTTTAACTTTATGATTTTGAAATCTTTGGAGAGTATTACAAATGTTTAGACTGATGCCGCCGCGTCGGGAGACGTTGGCGGCGTTTTTTATATAAAAATTTGCACCCACCCCTGCAAAATTGCAATAAATTTTCTTTGCGGTTAAAAATCAGCGTTTTATATTTGCAAAAAAATTACTGTTATGGCTGCAAAGATATTATACACACCGATGGAGATAATACTCCGAAACCCTGTTTTGAGGTCTATTTGGGACGCTCAAAGTATTGGGTATCTTATTAAATTACAGCTTATTAAGGCTAAGGAAACAAGCCGTTATAAGCTGGTAGATGAGGATGAAGTGCTGCGCTTCTTTTACTCCAACTTTCCCAAATACTTGCACCCATCCCCCGTTGCCTAACTTGTAACATCGTGCTATCTTTACACACGTAAAAGCACAAGGCACGATGAAAACAAGTAACAACGACATAAGAAATTTTTTATTAGTGGCAGCCATCGCAGGCGGCGCGGCGTATGCCGTGTATCTTATCCGTGGAGCGAAGGCAGCACAATCTCTGCGCTATCAGCTTACACGGGTGCAGCTTTACCAGTTCGCAAACGCGGGTAATTTGGTTTTCCGCGTGTGGATGAACTTTACAAACTTGGAGCCTACGCCGCTTACTGTTACGCAGATGTATTTGGATGTCTTTTTGAATTTCGGAGGCTCATTACATCGTGTCGGCACTCTCAACACCAACAACGCGCCAATTACTATCCCAGCCAATTCTACCGTCGCGCAATCCTTCGACATCACCGTGCCGTGGGCAAACCTTGGCGTGGCTACTCTCAAAATATTGTCCGGCTTCCTTACAGGCGGGCAGGCTAACTGGCCCACCGAGGCGGTTATCGACGGACAAATCAAGGCGTTAGGCTTTACAATCAAAGTTAATACCACCGTGCCCTTCTCGGTCGGTGCATTGTCGAACCAAAACCAAAACGCGCAATAATGGGAGTATATGGTAACATACACGGAGCGTTTAACGGTTTGGGCAAGCCGAGCATCAAATTGGAGTTTGATGACAACGAGAGCCTCGTTGCATTTTCTAAGAAGATGCAGGACGAGGAGCCCGCGCCCGTTCAGTGGAGCACGGAGGAGGAGATGTTTACGCCGGTGGAAGGGGTAAAAGTTGTTGACGAAAAGAATATTACAGAGTATTTAACAAGCAATCCAGCCGACTTTATTCCGCCCGAGGATTTTAACGAAGCCTCCTTTAAAAATGTGCTTACAATTCACAATACAACAGGGAAGCGTAAAACGTACATTGTAGAGACACCGCTGGCACGTCCTTACAAATGGATTGTATTAAGAGATTATCAGTTAGAAGATAAGCTTAAAGAGAAAAACTCTAATTGGCAAGACCGTACAATATTTAAGGCGTTAATTAAGCCTACTTTGGAAAATCCACGTATGGCGATATTGGACGATAAGGGGCTTGTATTTGTAAAACCATTCACTAACTACGACGGGAAGCCAATTTTATTTTGTGTTACATTGGCATTTGATACTTACAATTATGTAAGCTCCTGCCATCCTAAAAAATTGAAAGATATAATAAAAAAGGCAAACAGCGGTAATGTCTTATATCCCTATGGTTGGGAAGAAAGCCGTACGGCTCCCAGCTTCAACGCAACTGTCCGTACAAACAAACCCTTTAAAGTCGTTGAAATCTGTCTGCCTTTCAGTGGCAAAGATATATTAAATATTTCAAATAACCAAACATTTAACGAAAAAAGTTTGGGCGCACCAGGCGACACCTATATTATCACCGACACAAGAACGCGAGCCCGGAAGGATTTGGAAGATACGGCGGTATTTCGCAAATTCGACGTTAAAAAAGTAGAAGGCGGCGCGACATCAGCGGCGGCACAGTCCGACGGCGGCGTGGTCTTAATTCCAATTTTCGACCTAAACTTTGATACTAAGAACTTCCAGAACCGCGAGGATGAGTACAGCGAAACAAGCGTTAACCGCATAATTGACGCTGTGGCGGACGGTGAATTTAACTGGGCTGTATTCGACCCGATAACGGTATGGCGCAATCCTTCCGACGGCAAAATATACGTATTGAGCGGGCACAGCCGCAGCGAGGCTTTCCGTCGTTTGACGATGCAGGGCGCACAGGCGCAGGGTCGCAAATTTGACAAAATACCCGCTAAGATATTCGACGGCACGTTTGAACAGGCGCGGGAACTGGCGTTAAACTCCAACACCCTATCAACAAAGGAGACCGACATCGAGCGCGCCAATTATTACAGAGAACGACGCGCAAAACTGATGGAGCGCGGCGGCAAACAGTCGGAGATACGCAAGCAACTGTTAGAACTGGCAAGAAAAAACGAAGGCAAAAACGCCAACCGCATTATATATTTATCGTATTTGACACCGCGCGGCATCACCTACGACGCATTAAAGAACCTGCAAAACGCGGGAACACAGGATCGTGAGCGAATGACGGTGGCGGCGGAATGGATAGGACATTTACGCTATCAATTCCCGCAATTAACCGAAATGCACGAAAACGAGTTATACCGCTTTTTAATCACCAACGGACACTACGGCTCGGACGTTCGCAACTTTGCAGACTTCGCAAAACGTGTACAGACTGCAATAGAGAAAAACACGGAATGGGGCAATTTTAACGCGGATAAGGCTTTAAATATGGAGCGCAACCTCGGCAAATCGGAAAATGAAAAACGATATGACGCGGAGCTTGCAAGGCTCAAAAAGGAATGGGTGGACGCAGACGACACCCTGACGCGCAAATTAGGCGAATTTAAGGCAAGACAGCGCAAAGATAACAGCATCAGCGACGCGCAAATTGTCGCAGCTGCAAGACCTTACAAAGACGCTGCGCTTATCGCTAAGGCTAATTATTTAGCGTTTAGGGACAAACGCGGGCAATACTTACAGGCTGACGAACGGCAGATGGCGTTATTTGGCAAGGTTGCCAACGATGCCCTCTACAACAACCTTGATATCCTCGATTATCGCGGGATGAAGCCGACATACAGGCAGCTGCCGAACTACGACGCATTTTTCAAACCCGCCGCCAATAAAAATTCATTGAAGGGCTGGGGCTTGAATGATACAAAAAAATTGATTGCTGACATTTGCCGCAATCATTACAAGGAGTGCGCGGCGATTGCTAAGCATTTGAAGGCGGAAACGAAGTTACAGAGCGCATTTAACTTGTGGCACTGGTTACACCATAATGTAAGATATGAGTATGACAGAGAAGGACGCGAAGAAGTTAGAACGCCTGCAAGAGTTTGGCAGGATAGGCATCGCGGCGTTGATTGTGATTGCCTTAGCGTGTTTGTTTGGTGCGTGTTGAAGTGTATGGGCTACAACCCCGCGTTTGAACTCGCGGCATTTAAAGGCAAGCCCGCGTACTCTCACATATACATCAACTTGGACGGCATAGTCGTTGACCGCGTGTGGTATGTGTTTAATTCACGACCGCCCGGCGTGACAAAGACGGAGCTTTTTAGGGTGGGGATGTTAGACAATTTAGGACAATTATTTTAAATAACAAAATATTATGAAAATACCTATTTATGGACTTAGCGGCATAACTGACGGCATTTATAGCACGTCAACGGCGAAGGCAGCAGCGGCGGCACTACCCGACGGCCCGGCACAGCGTAAGGCGCGGGTGCTTATCCAGCTGGCAAGCACCGACCCGGACGCATACCGCCTCGCCCGTCTTTATATGCCCTACGTCGTAGACATCGACCCGGAGGACGGCGGCTATTACTTCCCGTCGCTGGAACTGGCAGGAATTGCAGCCGACGGAGAGGAACAATGGGTGGCGTATTGCAGCAGCCCGTATGCTACCGAATACGGTAAACAGGCGATGTTAGGCGGTCTTTGGAGTTCTTTTAAGAAGGCTGCAAAGAATGTCGGCAAGTCGGTTGTTAACGCTGGCAAGGCGGTTGCAAATTCCGTCGCCAATGTAGCGAAGGCGGGCGCAAATACCATCAAGGCAACCGCGCAGTTAGTGACAGGCAACGCGAAGGGCGCGGGCGAGACTATCAAGAAGGCAGGGCAGCAACTGGTGGACGCGCACGTTGACCCGGTCAAGACAGCGGTAGAAGACACCGTGCAAGCGGTAAAAGATACTATCGACATTACCAAGGAGACTGTCAAGATTGCCGGGAAGGTCTTTAAAGTATTGTTTATTAAAATCAATCCCGTTACCGTCGCAATCCGTAACAGTTGGCGCGGATTGATGGCTATTAACTTTTTAGGAATGGCAACGCGCCTCGGTGTTGGTCTTATGACTTGGGGCGAAGCGGAGAAGGCGGGCTACTCATACGACACCTACCAAAAAGCGGTTAAAGCTATCGAAAGGGCAAAAAAACTTTACAAAAAGATGGGCGGCAACGCCGACAAACTTGTAAAATCTATCAAGAACGGCGCGACGAAAAAACCGCTGTTTTCTAAGGACATACGCCCCGACGACAAGCTCAACTTTGTCAACAGCGACACCGACGACGGCGAAACGACCCTCGGCGACCTTGCAACAGTTGCAACGATGGTGGCGGCGTGTGTAGGCATCCTTACAAGCGTTTGGGCGTGGGTGAAGGATATTGTGCAGACTGTAAAACAAAACAAGGAAAACAAGGCGGCACAGCAGCAAGCAGAGGAGCAACGCAAATACAACGCGGAGCACTACGAAATAGACGCAAACGGCAATGTTATTGTTGACCAGTACGGGCGACCAGTGCCGAAAGGGCAAATTGACGCTGACATCAAGGCGGCACAGGCAGCGGCGCAGGCGGCACAGCAGCAACCAGCACAGAATACAAACAATATTATTAAATACGTTGCAATCGGCGCGGCGGTCATCCTCGGCGCGGCGTTGATGAGCGGCGGCAAAGGCGGCAAGCGTCGCAAATAGGAGAAATAATTATGTATCAGATAGCACAAGACACGATAGCAACGGTTAACGGCTTAGGCTTGACGGATGCGGGAGTAAGTCTTATAGAGGCTGGCATTGATGCGGTAACAAGCATAACAAACAATGCCGTTAACGCTCGCAATGCCCGAAAGACGGCAGAGGCGACTGGCACAGCGACCACCACCTACACCCCGACGGTGTACACTGGCGGCAACACCAATACCACCACCCCGACGACCACCACAGGCGCGACGGAGAAAAAAACGGACTGGATGCCGTGGATAATTGGCGGCGCGATTGCGGTTGCTGGATTGTATTTAATAATTAAAAAGTAAGCATTATGATAAACGGATGTTATAATATAGGTGTAGTTCCCGACGCGCAATCATACGCGGCGGCAATGCAGAAGTATAAGCAGCAGGAGGCGTTGTATAACGAGGCTTACGGTATTGCGTATGCGTTCGGTCTCGAAGAACCGCGCAAGCAGGATTTTGAGAGCGGCAATGGCGAGGCGATAGTTGACAGGTACGCAGAGCTTGCTTATCAGAAAAACCCTAATACCAGCAATACACAGGTATTGGCGCGCATTGCTAAGATTAACAGCGAAAGAAATGCGGCAACGGCGGCAACGCCAGCGACCACAGCCCCGGCGACGACTACCACGACGGAGAAAAAAAATAACACTATTTGGTGGATAGTATTAGGCGGCGCGGTTGCATTTGGTGCTTATAAGCTACTAAGCGGCGGCAAAAAGAAAAGGAGGTAATTATGGCGATTGTGTTAGTAGAAGTAAACAGGAAGCCACAGCCGGCGCGCTGCAAGTGTGGCGCACAGGCGACGACAAAAGCCGACGCGGCGAAGGTGCAGCCGGTGATGCAGAGAGCGGCAACAATGCCGACGGCAACACCGGATCCCGGCAAGGTAAAAGCGGCGGAGGAGTGGTCGTTGAGTTATTCGGCGTGGCTTGCGTTGCTGTCAGTTGTTGGCGGCATAATCATAATTTCACAGGCAAAGAAGTAATAACAATTAATATATACAAATATGGCAAACGGATTTATCAAAAAGAACTGGCAGAAAGACGCGACAGCGAACCTCATTCAATCCGGCGCACGTATCGCGGGCGGTACTGTAACGGCGTGGGGCTTGCAAAAGTTTTTCGGCCCTACTAAGTCTGACGGCACAGATAACAAGACTATGCACAATATCGGCGGCCCGCTTATGCTCGCGGTTGGCGTACTTGGCGATATGATGCTGGAAAACCCGAACCTTCGCGCACTGTGTCAGGGCATCAGCACCTACGCAGGACTTCACAGCATCGCGGTAATTTCGCCCGCTCCAAACGGACTTGCGCCCAAACTTGGCTTGGCTGGTCTCGCGGGTATGGCAGAGGACGCTGCCCTCATGTCCGGCATCGGCGCACTCGGCACGACCGCGGCAACCGACGAGAACTCCACCACGGCGAACCCGCCCGAACTCACGGCATTTGCAGCCGGTCAGCGTCAAATCACCGACGGCGACGGCAAGACCTACAACAACGACTGGGCGTACCTTGCTCAAAACATCGACAACGCCGACCAAATCACCCGCACCGTCAACGGCGTAGCAGAGAACGCCGCCGCATTGATGGGCGTTGACACTCCACAGGAAGCAGCCCTTTTGATGGGTATGTTTTAAGCACAAATAACACGAATTCATTAACCCTATAAAAGCATAAAGATATGGCATTTTCACTTTTGACAAGAGCACAGGAATTTTTGAGGCTCAAAGTTTCGCAGATGTCCCCCGCAATGCAGCAGGACTTCGAGAACGGCAACCTCAACTTTGCAGACAGCGTTTATTACAAGAGGTTTGAGATTACCGGCATTGGCGGCATGGTGGACATCCTCAAAAACGACGACAGCATCGTCGATGGTTTCTGCAACATCAGCAAACAGAAAATCAAGCAGGGCTGCGCAATCATGATTGACCGCGTAACCGTAAGGCTTGGCTACATCGCCGCATCCAACACCACCGCAAACGCGGCACAAATCAACTATTTGCCCGTGGCAGACCTCGGCACGGTTGACCCTATCGTAACCAACGCAGAGCTCGAAGTCGATGTGGCACAGCTCAACATCTTCCAGGCTCCTATCAACTCATTCTGCCAGGAGTCTATTGGCATCAACGGCGCAAAGGATGGCATCATCCTCACCGCCCCCAAACTCATAACCGACTCGCAGGAAATCCAATTCCGCCTCCACGTCCCGCAAGGCTTGACCATCAGCGGCACGACAAACCGCTACTTCATTGAAGTTGCATTGAGGGGCGCAGAAATCCGCGTTAAGTCGTAATTTTCGGAGCGTCGCAAAAAAAATCCTGGGAAAACCCCGTCCACGAACCGGGAGGACACTTATATAGTGTGTATGCGCTACCCGTACAGCGTCCTCCCACTAACTTAAAATATTGATAATATGGCTAACAACGTATTGATACAAAAATATTACTTCACGATACCCGCGACGACTGGTACACAGGTTTACTCGTACAATTTCAAGTCCGACGAACTCTACCAATATCTCACGGGCATTGCTTGTCCGCTCGTTACGGCATTGCCGACAGCTGACAAGATAGAGGTGGAGCTCCGCGACGACTTCAAGAGCATCCTGTCCTTCTCGCCTGTGCAAAACTGGTGCAAGAATACCGCCTCGGTGGACTACGACCTTACAAACGTTTTCCGCCCTGTCATCAGTAAATCGGCGGGCAAAAACTACTACCTCAACGTGAAGGTAACAAACAGCGCGACATCGTTCACATTCGTGGCGTTGTTTAAGCAAGAGAACGAGCAGCCCGTGGTCAACATCTTCGGGCGCACCGTCGAAAACTACGACATGCAGTCCTTCACGGTGAAGGCAGCGGCGTTGGGTGTTAATTACAACATCAACCTACCCTCCGACTTCAACGCGGTTGCCGGCATTAACTTTGTTGGCGGCGACACCGCGAACATCGGACAGATTGCGCTGGACGTGAACGACAACCTCCGCAATTTACTCGACCCCGTGCCGGTGTCTATCTTGAAGGTAACAGAAAATCAAGGCTACGACAAAACCTTCTTCCCGCTGTCCTTCATATCCAAAAACAAGCAAGTAAATCTCCGTCTTACTCCTATGGCGACCATCGGCAGCTATACGCCGTCGGATTTTACGGTAACATTCTTATTAACACGCTAAGACGATGAATGTATTTGACTACATAAAGAATTACGCAAAAGTGCACGGCATCAGCAACTACAACCTTAAAAGCCGCTACATAACAAAGACAGACACGGCAACGAGGATGCAGTTCAGCGGCGGCGTGGCATTCTTTTATCGTCTGATAGCAGAAGGCGAGATTACCGACATCAGCAACCTTGGTAAGAAGTTTTTGGAGATTGATACGCCAACAGATTTTTGGGATTTAAGCCCGGTAGTTGAGGTTGTGGATTTTGGGCAAATTCAGAAGGTTTGTACCGACTTTATATTTACAGCCGATAATACGCTGGATTTTAAGCTGTACGAAGGCACGGCGGACGCAATGTTTGCAAATATTACAAACCTTTGCGCACAATACATTTACCTGTCCCCGCTTCCAACAGAGGCAGCGACGACCACCGCGCCAAACTCAAACAGCGACGACGAGGAACTATTTGTCAAGGTTAGAGTAAATCAATAACTATATATATCAATCACAACAATATAACAATGTTAACACGCGATTACATAGAAAACCACATCCGACAAACGAAATACCCTTGCTGGGGCTTGTTTGTAATACAAAATTACAAGCGCATCCCGCTGTATTTCTACAATGGCGAAGACTTCGAGGATAACGACAACGCGGACAGTAAGGCAGAGAAGGCGGTCAACCGTCTGCAATTAATATTGCACGATTACCCGGCAGACGCTCGCCTGTCTATCGACTTGAAATCCTCCAAGGGCGCAAACGGCACGCAGGGTACTATCGGGCCGCTCGAATTTACCAACCGCGACAAGGGCGACGAACTCGCAACGCCGACCGCGCCGCAGCAAGGTTTCGGCGGGTTTGGTGGATTTATCCAGCCGCCCGCCGGGTGGGTGTCGGAGGAAACACTCAACGGCAAGCTCGAAGCAATAAAGGCGGAAAACGAGCGACTTGTAAACAACATTCTATTCAAACACAAAGAGGATGCTTTCAAGGAGCAGTGCCGCCGGGAACGTCGAGAACTGGAAGAAATGCGCAAGGAATTGCAAGACGAGCGCAAAAAATACGAAAGTAACACAGGAGCAGCGGCAGAAACACTTGTTTTTGTAGTCAAAAAGATTTTGGGCGAGCTATTCCCGCAGCTACCATTCGCGCAGGCTGCAACGGCATCAGCCGCGCAGCCGCAATTGGCAGGAGCAGCACAGCAAGAGGAACACCGCCCGCAGGATGCGAAATATGGCGCGGTCGAGGTACTTGCAAACGCACTCTACAACGACCCGAACCTGACCGAAAAAGACATCAACGAAATTGCACAGGCGATAAGTCAACAGTCGAAGGCGAAGGAGCAGCAACCCGCGCCATCCGCCCCATCAGAGACAGCGACGCAGCCAACGGTGGCAAATTTCTACACTGGCGAGGAGGACAGTTACGAAAATGTTTAATTTTCTTAACAAGCCCCTCAATAACGGCGAAGTCAACAACACCCTCGTGCCGCCGCCGCAAATCAACGACTTAACGCGGCAGCTTGGCGACGCAATTAAAACGCAGTACATCAACGGCAATATAACAGCCGCAGACATACAAAAAGTAATACAGCTTGCTAATAATGCCGCCAAATTGCGCGGCGCATTAAAGTGGCTGTAACACAAGTAACAGAATATTAACCATAAAAAAATTACGACTATGGCAGCAAAAAAACCCGCAAAGCCGAAATTGAAGAAAGCCCCGAAGATGCCGAAGGCGTCGGCATCCATCGAGACTTGGAAGAACTTCGACAGGCGTTCAAAGGCAATCGACGCAGAAAACAGCAAGAAGATTGCAGACTACAAGAAGGCACTCTCCGCCTACGAAGCAGAGCAGCGCAAGAAGGAAACGATTAAGCGACAGGCAGAAAAAGCCAAGGCAAAACTCGCGGGTTTTTAACCGTAGGCGAGTAGTTTTTAACTTGTTGTGATTGGTGCAGTGGCGGACATCGCGCCGCCCTGCATATTCGCGACATAAAAAAAAACTATGGCAGAAAACAAATCAAACACAGGCTTGTGGATTGCTGGCGGCTTTTTGGTGTTGGCTGGCGGTATGCTTCTATACTTTAAAAACAAATCAAAGAAGGACGCACAGCAACAGGACGCAATAAGCGAGGATATCGACGACTACGATACGCAACAGGCGTTAAAGCTCAAAGGATTGCTTGGCGTGTCAAAGGGTGTTATGGGCTGGACGACTAACGGCGAAATAGGCACGTATTTTAATGCTCAAACACACGTTAAAATCCTTAACGAGATGCTCGCGGTGGTTGACTGGTCAGACCTACAAAAGAAATTCCGCGCACTGTGCAACGGCGAATACACGCTCGTAAATGCGCTCAATTCTACACTTACCGACAACGACTATAATAAAGCAATCGAGTATGCGGCGGCAAAAAAGGCGGTCACCAACCAAACCTACCGCACAGGCAACAAGACCTTTCCCGCCAACACCATACTCGGCGCAATTGTTGGCGACGGTGTAAATATAATAGGTAATAAGACGTATAAGGTAATCAACGAAGTAACCAGCGCGGACGGCTACCACGACACCGAGGTAATTATTGACGTGCCGCAGGATATGGTAAATATAAAATAAGGAGGCGACATGGACAAGCAGACAGCAACAAAATATGTTACAATCGTAATCGACAACCTCGAAGGCGGCTACTACCATCCCGACATGAAGCCGAAATTAAAAGGCGGCGAGGCTATGATGGATAGCGGCGAGACGATGTTTGGATTGGACAGGAAGGCGGGCGCGCCCGGCGTAACGGTCGGAGCCTCGCAGGAGGCATTTTGGCGTACGATTGATACGTACTATGGCAAGCATCACGCCGACACCGCGTATTATGCAGACATGGCAGCAGGCAAGAAGGCGGACATCCCCGCCACCGTCGGGCAGGCGTTGAAGGCATACGCCGCCGACATCATCCTTCAACTGTTTAACAGTTACGCGCAAAAATACAAACTCGACGCGGCGGCGGCTCAAAAAATTTTCAGTGATCCTGCGTTGACGCTGCAATTTTTTTATGCTGTGTACAACGGCCCGGTCGCCTTCGGCAAGTTCGTTGAAGTTATGAACGCGGCTTATAGCAAAGGCACACAGGACGCGCGGGCATTGTACCAACTTTTGCAAGCTAAGCGGCGCACGATGGGCAGCGGCGAGTATGGCAACAAACTCTACCGGCAAGGCGCGGACAAGATAGACCAAATTATTAAAAAATATTTCAGTCTCGACTACGCCGACGGCGCGGCATCCAGCAACGGCGCAAAATGGCTGCTCATTGCACTTGCAGCGGCTGGCGTTATGTATTTTGTAACGAAAAAATAATGTATTATGTTAGGTAATATCAACATAGACTCGGCGCGTGATGCTTGGAACGTCACACCTGGACACTCGACGGCATTAGAGTACAACAACAACAAGGTAACAAAAATTACCTTTAAAAATGGCAACGATACCATTTTTGCGCAAAATTTTACGTATGACGGCAACGGCAACTGTATTTTGATAACTTGCACAGAAAATTAGTAGAATATGGCAGATTTAAAATATAATCCACTGTTAAAATTAAACTTACAGGAGATGCAAGACATCCCCGAACCGCCGGAGCCTACACCAGTGGACGACGAACTCTCGCTCATATCCACCAACCCAGTACAAAATAAGGTGATAACAAACAAAATCGAGAAGATTACATCTGACAGCATCGATATTGATGTTAGCACCTTATCGGAATTTGTGGCGGCGGTCGAGCGTAGCGCGGAGGTATCAGTGCGCATCCATCTAAGGGCAGACATCAGCCTAACAGAAGATTTAACCGTTAATTTGGATAATTGCCAAATTTACGGACATGATAACCGCATTTTTTTAGAAAATCACACCTTTTTAATACAGGGCGAGTATTGCTATTTTTACCAGGTGCGCTTTAATGCATCGAGCCTTGTTTCAGCCCAAACAGCTAACCAAAGCGATTATTTCGACGCACGTATTAAAATAGTGTCAACAAAAGCCTCTACGCGCTTTTTCTTTGAGTATGTTATATTTATGAATTTCGTTTGCCATTCATTTGACAAACAGCATACCATAATAGAAGTTGACACCACAAGCAGCGGCTCTCCGTCGCTGCATACTTACTTCCTGTATTGTGAAGTAATGACGAATTACTTAGGAAATAATCTCCCGCGCATAAATGATTGTGTTTGGAGCCTGGAAAACGTTAGTAACTCCCTGCATTGCATCACAGCGCACATTATAGATTACTGGGGTGTAGGTTTCGACGGTACAAACTACGACAGCACAAAGAATTTTAATTTTAGCGGCAACAGCCTGCAAGGTTTTGCAAAACTTGGATTTACAAGCGACGCAAGCATTAACTATGCCGCGTCGCCTTCGGGTTACACATCGCTTACTCCAAATGCTGTAAATATTTACAATCCATCGAGCGAACAGTTCAACGCTTTATATAATTACGTCCACGGCAACAACTTTGCAACATACGCGCAGGGTGTTAAAGCAGACAACGCGCTGCAAAGCATCAGCAAAGGCACGGACGGCGATTATATAACAACGACAGTAACACCGAAAAACAACAACGCACAGACGGTCGCTGCGTCGCTAACAATCCAAGACATCACCAGCACCGACAACGACCACCGGGGCTTGTTGGAAGCCTTAAACACGCGGAATTACATCGACACACAAATATATAAGGTGTCGTTGAATTTCTTTTTTTACGGTGTACAATGGGACGAAAGCGACCCATCGCCGGACTGCACGCGAATAGGCAACATGAGCCTTCACGCGGAGCTGCCTATCCAAAATGCAATTATTGGCGGACTGTTACAGGATGACCTGACATTTACACCCTTCACTGACCAGTCGGATTGGAGCGGCGAGACGGTAGACGGCAGCGCGGGGCAGTTGATGCTCCGAATCCATAAGCATTATTTTAAATCAGAGATTAACGGCACAATTCACAAAAAACTGATTTCGCAATACCCGCTTGCCGGCTTCATTGAAATTCCATTAATGTACATATCGGCGGAGAAGGCGACGATTGACAGAACCGACCCCACGACCCCGAAATTATGCAGTGTCGTTAATTCGTCGCCGGAGTATCGCGGGGGACAAAATACAGCAGACTGGGATAATACTTACAGGTCGTTGTTAGGCAAGCCCGCCACAAACATCTCTTTAACGAATTTCCGCCAGTATGCCCGCAATAGGGGCAACGGCACGGCGTGGAACTGCCACATATACCTCGCTCAAAGGGTGTTGTATTGGCTATTTGTTATCGAATACGCGACGCTCAATTCGCAAAAAGCCTTCAACGCCGAGAAGGATGCCAATGGCTACGCGCAAGGTGGCTTAGGGCTGGGCGCGTCCAATTGGAACGGCGACGCATGGCAGGCGTACAACAATTATAACCCACTCATCCCTTGCGGTTACCTGTTGGAATACGGCAACCAAAGCGCGGTAAAGAATTACAGCGTAAAGGATGTAGATGACAACATCCTCGTAACCTTTGAGGTTAACAGTTATCGCGGCATCCAGTCTCCGTTTGGCGATATTTGGGACTGGGCGGATGGCATATTGATAAACGTACAATCCGACGCGGCGGGCGGCGTGTCAAAATGCTATGTTACCGACGACCCCGCGAAATTTTCCAGCTCTGATTTTTCGCAATACACCGAACTGAGCACTACTCCACGCGCCGACAATTGGATAAAAACGATATTTGACGACGAGCAGGGGAATATCATCTGCAAGACGCAGGGCGGCTCGTCAACGTCGTATTATTGCGATTTTTATTGGGGCGCAAATCTTCCCGAGTCGGGTGTGTCGCTCCGGGGTGCTCTCTTCGGGGGTGCTGCGCATTACGGCTCTCACTGCGGCTTCCTGTACGCGTCCTCGCACAACGAGCCCGGCTACGTCTACCCGTCTCTCGGGTCGCGGCTCTGCGCCATCCCGCCCCCCTAATGGAGCGCGTAGCGCGACCGCGCGAGTATTCGCCGTAAGGCGAAAAATTTTTTAGAAAATACAAGGTTGGCTGTCCTTCCGGGGTGCTCACTTCGGGGGTAATGCGAATAACGGCTCTCACTGCGGCTTCCTGTACGCGAACTCGAACAACGTGCCCGGCAACGTCAACCCGAATATCGGGTCGCGGCTATGCTTGTATAAAAGAAACTCAAAAAAAGGGACAGCAACCTCGCCACTTGGCGAAAAATATAATAAATGTTGAGTGTGTTGGTAGGCGGCAACGCCGACGGCTCACAACTTACAATGCAGAATGAAGCGTTACGGCAACTTATATGATAAGGCAATCGACCTCGACAACCTACGGCTTGCAGACAGTAAGGCGCGAAGGGGCAAGGCACGGCAGCGCGGCGTTAAGATATTCGACCGCGACCGGGAAGGCAACCTCCAGCGGCTGCACGAGATTTTAAAGGCTGAAAAATTTGAAACGTCAAAATACACGGTCTTTACAATCCATGAACCAAAGGAACGTATAATATACCGCCTTCCATATTTTCCCGACCGCATCGTGCATCACGCTGTAATGAATATCTTAGAGCCTATATGGACGCGGGTATTTACTCATAATACTTACAGCTGCATAAAAGGGCGAGGGATAGCGGCATGCGCCGCACAGGTGGAGCAGATAATGAAGGATTTTGAAGGGCGGCGGCTCTATTGCTTAAAAATCGACATCCGAAAATATTATCCATCCATCGACAACGAGGTATTAAAAAACATCGTGCGCCGCAAGATTAAGGACGGCAGATCGCTAAGGCTCATTGATAACATAATAGACAGCGAGCGCGGGTTGCCGATTGGGAATTACTTGTCGCAATTCCTAAGCAACTTGTACCTCGCTTATTTTATGCACTATTGTAATGAGAGATTAAAAACAAAATGTGTCGAGTACGCCGACGACATTGTATTTTTTAGCGACGACAAAAACGAACTGCACCGCGTATTTGATAGCATCAACGCCTATTTAGGCAACAAATTAAACTTGACAATAAAATCAAACTATCAGATATTTCCAATAGCGGAAAATCGACAAGACCGCCACGGCAGGGCATTAGATTATGTTGGCTTTAAGTTCTACCGAAAACAAAAGTTAATACGGAAGTCGATAAAACAAAACTTTTGCCGAGCCGTCGCCCGGCTCAGAAAACAAAACGCCACACCCGAAATCATAAGGCGCAAAACCGCCAGTTGGTACGGCTGGGCGAAACATTCAAACAGTAATCATTTGCTACAAAAATTATTCAACTATGATAAAGACATATTACAGCCAGCAGCCGCCGGAGTTTGAGCGCGGCAAACAGTGCGCGATAATCCGGCTTGACATCAACGAAGAGCCAGCCGTCGCCGCCGCTGATGAAACGGAAGGCGGCTCGCAGTGGTCGGCATACGAGTTTAGAAGGTACGAGCCGATAACGCAAAATATTTT
>JAZOUB010000035.1:0-67684 GCA_045657945.1 Bacteroidaceae bacterium
TGCATGAATGTCTTGGTACTCTCGTCCCAACAGCCGCCGTTCTCAAGGTCAAATACCAAGGCTGCCTCGCTGCTCTGTGGGAATGTGTAGCGGTGCAGACCCACACGTGCGGTAGCTGTCAGTTCGGCCTTTATGCCATAACGTGTGAGTGGCACACTGTAGTAGCCGGGTTTTACACACTCCTGTGTGCGGTCGGCGAGTGACCACAGACCACTGCCCAGGATGTCGATTACACCGCGTTCATATATCACTTCGCCCGTCACCGGCATAACGGTAACGTCGAAAAGGTCGCCTATGCCGGTTCCGCTAAGGTGTGTGTGGGAGAAACCTATTACCGAGGCCTCGTCCCGGTGGTAGCCCGAGCACCAGTCCCATGTCTCGTTGATGCTTGTGGGACCCAGTTGCACCATGCCGAAAGGCACGCTTGCGCCCACAAAGACATGTCCGTGTCCGCCGCTGCCAATGAGTGGGTTCACATAGGCTGTCAGTCTTTCCTGTTCCTGTGCGTTTTTCTGCTCCTGTTTTGGCGAGCATGCTGCCAACAGCAGCACGGCAGCCATTATACTGCTTCTTATTTTCATTTTGCCTCTTTCTTTAATTTTAACTTGATGTTTGCGTTGTCTGTCAACTGCTTGTGTGTTATGCGGTAACCGCTCTGCTTGCCGTTAACTTCAATGTTGTCAATGTAGTGACAGTCGGCAGTGGGGCGGTCACACTCTATTGTAATCTCCTCGCCCGGGGTGTTTATCAGCACCTTGTCGAACACCGGTGTAGTAATTGTGTAGGTTGGCTCGCCGGGGCAATCGGGGTAGATACCCATCATTGAGAAGACTGCCCATGCCGACATGGTGCCGGTATCATCGTTTCCGGGGATGCCGTCGGGGGCATTCTTGTAGTGGTTGTCGAGAATGTTCTTCACCTCCTTCTGTGTGCGCCACTCCTCGCCCTTGATGCGGCTGAAGAGGTAGGCATATACAATGTCGGGCTCGTTTGCAGGGTCATAGTGACCGTTGTCGAACACTCCCTGCAGGCTCTTTACGAAATTCTTCTTTCCGCCCATGAGTTTTGTAAGACCGTTGAGGTCGTGAGGAACGGCGAACGTGTAGCACCATGCCGATGCCTCGTGGAAACCGGGAACATTCTCAAAGTTCTTGCCTGTTGCAGGGTCAAAGTCGCCAAGGAACTTACCCTCTTTGGTGAGTGGACGCAGCGTGCCGTGCTCCTTGCAGAAGTAGCGGCGGTAGCTCTGTGAGCGCTTGGTGAACTCCTTTGCGCGTGCTTTGTCGCCGAGTGAGTCGGCAAGCTGTGCAATGGCATAGTCGGCCGAGCAGTACTCCAGTGCATGTGACACGGAGTTGTCGCCCGAGAGGTCGCTTGAGAAGTACCACAACGGGATATATCCATCCTTTATATAAGGGTCAATGTCGGGGCGTATGAGGTTCTTTGCACCCTCGGTTGTCGCCGATTTGAGCATAGCCTCGTATGCTGTCTCAATGTCAAAGTCGCGCAGACCCTTTATCCAGCTGTCGGCAATGACAATGGCTGCAGGGTCGCCCTCCATGGTAAATGTCTCGCGGCCGAAGAGCTCCCATCGTGGCAGCCAGCCCCAATCCTCGTACATGCCCACCATTGTGCGCAGCATGTCCATCTGGCGCTCGGGATATACAAGCGTGAGCAGCTGGTGCAGGTTGCGGTATGTGTCCCAAAGCGAGAAAATGGTATAGCGCGTGTAGTCGCTCTTGCCTGTCTCGCCGTTCTCCATCTTGGGGTACTCGCCGTTGACATCGCTGATGATGCTTGGGTGTATGAGTGCGTGGTAAAGGGCTGTGTAGAAGATTGTCTGCTGCTCTTTTGTGCCGCCCTCTATGCTTATGCGTCCAAGGTCGCTGTTCCACTGCTCGACAGCCTGTGCATGTACTGCGTCAAACTCCTTGCCCTGCTGCTCGGCATTCAGGTTCTCCCTTGCATTCTCTATTGAAACGAAAGAAACGCCCATTTGAACGGTGATTTGTTCGCCCTCGGCAAGGTCGTCATAGCAGAAACGGTAGCCGATGTTGTCACCGGCAACCTCGCGGTAGTAGTTCTCATAGAGCTTGTATGTGCCGTCGTCGGGTGTCCATTCGGCCTCGACACCGGTGAGCTGTGGCTGGAACTTCCATGCACCTTCGCTTGTCGGTGCCTTTGACACGCGCATCACGAAATAGACGGGGAACACGGCCTGTGTGGTGTAGCAGAATGTACCCATCAGCTTGAAACCCTCGACCTCGGTGCTGCTCACACGGCGCACCATTGCACCGCACTCGTTTGTGAGTCCCTGTCCCAGGTTCAGGATGATGTTGCCCTTGCCGGCAGGGAAGGTGTAGCGTTCGCACGACGAGCGTGTGGTGGCTGTCACCTCGGTCTTGATGCCATATTTGGTGAGTTCGTTGCTGTAATAGCCGGGAGTTGCCTTCTCGTTTGTATATTCCGAACCATAGCTGAAATAGTTGACATCAAGTTCGCCGCTTGTGGGCATCACCAAGAGTGACGACGCCTCAGGGCATCCAACACCGCTCAGTGCAACATGGGCATAGCCTGTGAAGAACTTGTTGTTGTACTCGTATGGCGCCGACCACCAGCGCTGGTCCTTGTCAAAGACATTGAGGTCCGAGCCCATTACATTGAACGGTACCACAGACATCATGCCGTTGGGTGTTACCGCACCGGGGTTTGTTGTGCCGAAATTGGTAGTTCCGATGAACGGGTTCACCAGGTCGGTAGGCTTCTGTGCCATTGCTACTGCGGGGGCAAGCAGCAACAGAAGCGAAGGGATTATTTTCTTTATTTTTATCATAGCTTATGCCTGTTTTTTGTCGAGTTCGCTGAGTGCAAATGCGTATGCGCCAACCGATACGGCCTTGCTTGCACCAAGCTTTGAAATTGCAATACCGACACGTTTCTGGCAGTCGTAGTCGACATATCTGTCCTCGCCATAAACTTTCACTTTCTTGGTCTCTCCCTTTGCAAAAAGCTCGAATTCATCGGCATTTTCCAGGTCATAGACCTTCATCTGTACAAGGTTGACCTCGTCGCCGCCAAGGGTGCGTAGTTTTGAGCGCATCTCCTCGAGCAGTGCAGGCATAATCCAGCGGCTTGCAGCCGATACGCCACCGCCTATTACAACGAGACCGTCGATGATTGTCACGGCTGTAGAGATTGCTGCACCTGCTACGCGACCGAGTGATGCGAAAGCCTCCTTGGCTGCAGCCTGGTTACCCTCGCGTGTGCCGTCGGCTATTTCGCAGATGTCCTTTGGAGTGAGGCTGTGGTCGGGGTTGCCGCTCTGCTCGCCATATACGCGACAGACAGCGCGGATTGCAACGCCATCCTCAACAATTACATCGGGCATGTCCCTGTGACGCAGGCAGAATGTCTCGACACATGAGTTGTCGCCGCGGTTCAGGTTGTTGTCAATAACGACGCCGATGCCGAATCCTGTACCAAGAGTGTAGCCGATGAGGTTCTTGTACTGCTTTGTTGAGCCGAGTTCCTTCAGACGGCTGTTGATTTCGGGCAGCATGCCGCAGAGCGCCTCGCCGTATGCAAAGAGGTCACCGTCGTTGTTGATGAACACGGGAACACCGAACTTGCCCTCAAGGAATGCACCCAATGCAACACCATCGCGGAACGATGGGAAGTTGGGCAGGTAACCGCCGATGATGCCGTTGGGGTAGTCGGCAGGGCCGGGGAATGCAAAACTGATGGCAACGGGCTTATCGTCCAGTTTGTCAAATACTTGCTGGAAACCGTTGACCATGTTCTGTAGGCAAAGGTCAAGGTCGTGCGACTGTGCCGGAACTGATACCGGGTCAATGATGAACTCGCCGGCTTTCATTGCGCCGAATACGAAATTTGTGCCTCCTGCATCGAGTGTGGCAACAATGCGGTTATCTTTCTTGTACATAGCTGTTATAAGTTTTTTATTTTGTTATAGCTTTTGAATATTCCTTGATGATGTTTATTGTGGTGTCGTCGTTGTCAAAGACCGAATACCAGCCCTGTGGCTCGTGCGGTGGGTCGCACAGGTAGTCGTCACCGGGCTGCCACACGAGGTCGCGTGGGCGTCCGCTACCGCTCCATCCCCAGAAGTTGCATCCTGCAATTGTTCCGTTGTTTGTGGCGCTTTCCTTCACCTGCTCGAAGATGTAACGGTAGAATGTGTCGCGGCTGTCAGTTGGTATGCCCGTGCCCGAAAGATTGTCCTTGCGCGAGTAACCGAACTCCTCAATTACAAGTGGCTTGTCCAGCTGCTTGGCAAGTTCGATGTGCTCGGCAATGTATTTGCCGCTCTCAATGCAGGCATTTTCAATTCCGCTGTCGGGGTTGGAGCGTGGTGCCCATCCCCAGTTGACCGGCCATATATGAATCGTCAGGTAATCGATGTTCTTGTCGGCGTGTATCTCCTTGCATAGCTCCATATCTATCTCGCAACCAATGTATCCTTCACTTCCTGTTGAGACAAGATGGTTGGGGTCGATGCTCTTTATGAGTGCAGCGGCCTCTGAAATCCACTTTGCAAATGCCACCTTGTTGTCCTTCGCAAAAGGACGTGGCTCATTGCAGAGTTGCCATGCCATGATTGCAGGCTCGTCCTTGTAGTTGCGGCCGGTGATGCTGTTCTTGCGCGAAACGATGCTCTTTATGTAGTTGTAGTACATCTCAATAGCCTTTGGTTCGCGAGAGAAGTTGGCGCAATACTCCACATATCTGTTGTAGCCGCCATCTTCATTTGTATTTGGCGAGTCTCCATAGCCGCATTCCTTCAGGTAGAACCCGTAGCCGCCACTCCAGTCCCATGCGTTGTTCAGGTAGATGACCGCATCCATACCGCGTTTCTCAAGCTCGGCAATCACAAAATCCAATCCCTGAAGAATGGTTTCGTCAAGCACTCCCGGCGCGCTCTGCAGGTAGGGCTTCGCAGGGTTGGCAAGAGAACTGCCGGCATCGGGGCCGGATAGGATTCTCAGGTTTGTGACACCAATGCTTTTCAGGTAGTCGAGTTCCTTGCATAGGCGCTCGCGGTCGCCGCCTTCACCGGTAGAACCCAAAATTGAGGCATACCACATGTTTGTTCCAATGTAGTGATAGGGTTTGCCGTTCTTTGTCAACAGTGTACCCTCTTTTGCAATAAATTGTGTCTTGCTCTCCTCGGTTGCCTTGTCGTTGCAGCCTCCTGTGATTATTGCTGCCATAATCAGCAGATACGATATTAAGTTCTTCAATTTCATTCTGTGTTGTAATATATCTTTGCGAAGATAACAAAAGGTTTTATAAACCACGTGTTTTTTGGGTCAATAATGCATCTCATTTATTTATAATGTGTGTTTTTTTATTTTTTCTTCCTTGCATTGCCTTTTTGGCTACAATTTTGTATATCTTTGCACAAATTGGCAAATAATCAAAACACTATAAACAATGGAAAACGAAAACAAATATCTGCGTGTGGCATATACACTTTTGTCACATCGTAACGGTGAGTGTGAAGAGGTGGAGAAGACAACACGCGAGCAGCCTTTTGCCTTCTTGACAGGCGTTGGCTATACTCTCGATGCGTTTGAGGATAACCTCAAGAACCTGAAGAAGGGTGACGAGTTTGACTTCACAATTCCTTTCGCCGATGCATACGGCGAGTATGACCCCGACCATGTACAGGACTTCGACCGTGAGGTGTTCACTATTGACGGCAAGTTTGATTCTGCACACATCTACGCTGGCAATGTCGTTGAGATGATGCGTGCCGACGGCTCTCCTATCCTTGGTACAGTGAAGGAGGTTACTCCATTGAAGGTTGTGATGGATTTCAACCATCCGCTTGCCGGCTGTGACCTGCAATTTGTGGGCAGTGTGGTTGAGTCACGCCCTGCAAAGGAGTCTGAGCTGAAGAAATTCTATGATTCATTGAAGGCATCTTGCAGTTGTGGTGGCGGTTGCAGCGGTTGCAACGGCAGCAACTGTGGCGGCGACGGTGGCTGTGAAGGCGGTTGCTGTCACTAATAGGGTAGCAGGGTATGAATAGTATTGGCAAGTTTTTGCGTCTTACTACTTTTGGTGAGTCGCACGGCGTGGCTATCGGTGGTGTGCTCGACGGCTATCCCTCCGGTGTGGTCATTGATGAGGAGTTTATCCGCAGTGAGATGGCACGTCGCCGTCCGGGGCAGAGTGCAATAACCACTTCGCGCAACGAGGCCGATGAGGTTCAGTTCCTCTCGGGCGTTTTCGAAGGTCGTTCCACTGGTACGCCCATTGCTTTTACTATCATGAACAACAATAATCGTAGTGGCGACTACGACAATTTGCGCGACACTTACCGTCCGTCGCATGCCGACTATGTCTATGACTGCAAGTATGGCATGCGCGACCACCGTGGTGGTGGGCGTTCTTCGGCACGTGAGACCGCTGTGCGTGTATGTGCCGGTGCTTTGGCAAAACTTGCGTTGAAACAGTTGGGCATCAGTGTCATTGCCTATACCTCGCGTGTCGGTGAAATCTCTCTTGCCGAGGGCTACACTGCATATGATTTGTCACAGGCCGAGAATAATACTGTGCGTTGTCCCGATGCGGCTGCAGCAGCGGCTATGGAGTCGCTGATAATGGAGGTGAAACGCGCCGGAGACACCGTTGGCGGTGTTGTCACTTGCGTGGCGAAGGGTGTGCCCGTTGGTTTGGGCGAGCCACTTTATGACAAACTCTCGGCTTCGCTTGCCGCGGCAATGCTCTCAATCAATGCGGCGAAGGGCTTTGATTATGGCAATGGCTTTGCTGCATCCACAGGACGAGGTTCCCAGCAGAATGACGCGTTTTATAACGACGGTGGCAAGATTGCCACCCGTACAAACAACAGTGGCGGTATTCAGGCCGGTATATCCAATGGTAACGACATCTACTTCAGGGTGGCATTCAAGCCTGTGGCAACGCTACTTATGGAGCAGCCTACGGTAACAAAGGATGGAGTTGAGACAACATTGCTCTCTCGCGGCCGTCACGATCCCTGCGTGGTTCCACGTGCCGTGCCTGTGGTTGAGGCAATGACGGCGTTGGTGCTTCTCGACCACTATCTGCTCGACAGGGCGTGGCGGAACCTTTTTTCGTGAAAATAAACACTCTATTATATGAAAAATAAAAACCACCAACATAGATATGCTACGCAGGAGACCGTGAGGGATAAGAAATCCCCGTTCGGGTTCTTGAAAAATCGTTGTAGGGCTCTGTGCGGTAAATGCAGCCCCGGAGGACATGGTTTCTCGGAATTTCTCTTTAGAAATCTATTTACAATACTCTTCTTCTTTACTGTTTGGGCGTTGCTCGTGTTTTACGAGGAGGGGTTGCTGTTCCGTGTGAGTGAACTGTCGGTTTTTCTGGACGATGATCTCTACTACAGGGAAATGATGTCGGCTCCGGCCGGTTTCTTGTCATATATTGCATGTTATCTTGTACAATTCTTTCATAAACCGCTTTTGGGAGCTACGATATATGTGGCACTTCTTGTGCTTGTGTATTGGCTTACCTATAAGGTCTTTGACATTTCCCGTAAATACAGGGTGTGGGCGTTGGTGCCTGTTGTGGCATTGCTTGCATCCAACACCCAACTTGGTTACTGGATTTTTTATCTCAAGGTGCCGGGCTACTATTATGTAGCACTGTTGGGTGTAATCATCTCATTGTCGGTGGCTTGGTGCGTAAAGAAATCGCACACATATCTGAAACCGCTCCTTGTGGCAGCCTGGATATATTTTGCCTATCCCTATTTCGGTGTATATGCAATTGTGTCTGGTGTGATAATTGGTATCCATGCTTTGTGTATGGCTATAGGCCGCGACCGTAGCTGGCAAAAAATCCTCATTTCATCGGTGACATTTGTAGTTTCGATTGTCATGTTCTACTATACGCCCGGCAAATATTATACCGAATATACCACTGTTCCTCGTGACGAGATGTCCACTGCTGGTCTGCCTGCGTCGCAATGGAAGGGCGATCATATCCCTGATGATGACGAAAAAGAGAGCATTGTGTCTATTATCCGGGGAGTCAACGGTAAAGTCGGCTATCCTGTCGATAAAGAGTTGACAAAGTTCAAGATGAACGTTGATGCAAGTTTTTCCGACAAGGCTATCAAGACAGCAAAGGATGGTCTGTTTGCAAGTGTTGATATTAACAGACCTGCAGACGGAAAGAGATATACCTTCACTTTTGTTGGAAAAGGAGGACGCGAATATTATCTGAACAGAACAGGGGAAACCCTCTCCTTTGTTCCAAGAAACGGGGAGATACCTAAAACTGGATATTTCGTTTGCGAAGCCGACAAGGATATAAAGCAACTTGCCGTGTTCAAGACTCCTGATGGCAAGTATCTGGTTTGGAATGTCAAGGAAGAGGCCGGGGAAATGCGCTACTCCGTGGAGTTGGCAGCTTCGAAGACTGCCGGCAATAGCCGTTGCTCTGTCATGAAAATCAAAAAGGAGAAGGGAGTGCATGTTTCCGACGATTCCGAACTGTTCGGTCTGACATGCCTGTTGGTATTTGGCAATGGCGCTGTAGATGAAAATTTTGCACCACTGTTTGTCGCTGGTTTTGCTGACGGTGTGCTGAAAGGTGCTGATATGGCTCTTTTCAACGATACATACACATCTGTATTGCGCATAGAGGAGGTGGGCTTCAAACCTGCACCATTCTCGTTGGCAATGAGCGACAGGTCAATGTGGTACAATGTCAATATCTATTGGTTGCCATTCTGGTTGCTTTTTGCGGCTTTTGTAGTTATGGCTGTGGCTCCTGCTTTTCCGTTGCACATGCCTGCGTTTGTAGAAAGGTTGGAATGGGGCTCGTTTGCTGTGTCAATACTCGTCGCATTGCTTCTTGCCGGTTTTTCATACCTGTTCTGGTATGACAACGAGAACTTCCGCATAGAAAATAATCAGAACAAGGCTATGTGGGAAGAGGACTGGGAGCGCGTGGCCGAACTTGCCAAGGAGGCCGATGTGCCTACTCGTCAGGTGGTGATGAACAAGAATATTGCGCTGCTGAAACTTGGCCGTTCGGGCGATGAACTATTTGCCTACCCCGAGGGAAGTTCTGATATTGAAGCACCGATGCCTGTCCGTTTGGCACAGACCGGTGGCAAGATGGCATATTTCCAATACGGAAAGTTTAACTTCTGCTACCGTTGGTGTGTCGAGGATGCCGTGGAGTATGGCTGGAGGGTGGAATACCTGAAACACGCCGTGCGTTCAATGTTGCTTGCCGGTGAATACAGGCTTGCCGAGAGATATATAAAGATACTCAAGCGCACACGCTATTATGCCGATTGGGCAAGTGATATGGAAAAATATGTCCGCGACCCGCAACTGCTGCAGAGCGCACCCGAATTTGAGGTCCCTTTGGCAATGTCATGCTACGCTGATGCACTTGATGTTGATGAATCGTATGTCGAGGCCTATCTGACAAAGAACCTGACAAATGCTTCGGAAGAGATGTCGCGTGTCTATGTTGATGCGGCATTGGCATCGGCGCTCACGCGCAAGGATTCCCGTGCGTTCTGGTCTTTCCTCAACTATTATGTCAACACCTTCTGTGTCGATGAGTTATCGACAAAAAAACTCCCTGTACATTATCAGGAGGCCGTACTGCTGTTCCTGAATCTTGACAAGGGCAAGACTGTGCAGGTGCCTCAGGCATTCCTTGACAGGTTCGTGTCAAAAAAGACCGAAACAAGGATGAGGTCCTTCATGGCGCGTGTCTCAAAGCACAAAGGTAAGAGCGAGGTCGAGATGGCACCATACTTTAAGGATGATTTCGGAAACACCTATTTCTACTTCTATTTCTTTGTGCGTAACATAAAGACCAATTAAAAACAAAAACTATCTGTTATGAAAGGTTTGTGCAAATATATACTTGCTGTCGCTCTGTTTGCTTGCGTGGCATGTTCCAAAAAATCGCCGTCGGTTCCCGGAAAATATGACGAGGTAGCCTCTGTTCCGGTAATCTATCCCGATTATACTGATGTTACTGTTCCATGTAATATCGCACCACTGACATTCAGGGTCGAGGAACGGTGCACAGAAGCTGTTGCGCGCCTCTCTGTCGGCGACAAGGTTTTTGTATATGGTGGCAAGGAGATTGCCCCCTCCATGAGTGACTGGAAGGCTCTTGTGTCACGGGCTGTCGATGATGCGGTGAAGGTTGAGGTCTTTGTCAATGCCGACGGCAAATGGAAAGGTTATAAGCCATTCTCGATATTCGTGTCGGGTGACAGCATTGACCCGTATATCTCGTACAGGTTGATACCTCCATCGTATGTGGCGTATGAGAAGCTCACCATATCGCAACGCAACCTGTCAAATTATGACGAGAGTGTTATATACAGCAATAAGCTGGTCTCATCGGAACCCGACGGCCAGTGCATAAATTGTCACGCCTACAAGAATTACAAGACCGATAATATGCAGTTCCATGTGCGTCAGTACTTGGGTGGTACGGTCTTCGTACATGACGGGAAGATGAAAAAGGTGAACATGAAGACCGATTCTACCATTTCGGCAGGTGTCTATCCTTTCTTCAACCCCCAATATGATGTAGTGGCCTATTCGGTAAACAATACCGGACAGATATTCCATACCAAGGATCCCAACAAGGTTGAGGTTCAGGACCAGGCGAGTGATGTGATAATATACGACCCGACAAGGGAGGTTGTCACACATGTCGCCAATGACCCCGATTGTCTCGAGGTTTTCCCTGCATGGTCGCCCGACGGTGAGATGCTCTACTACTGTTCGGCCTATTTTCCGGTAAGTAAGACTGTCCCACATGTAGAGAATATGATACGTAACTACAAGGATATTAAGTATGATGTGCTGCGTCGCTCGTGGAATCCTGTGACTGGAGAGTTCGGGGCTGTAGATACGGTTTTTGCCGCATCAAAACTTGGTAAGAGCGCGACTTTCCCACGTATTTCGCCATGTGGCAGGTATTTGCTTTTTGCCTTGGCAGAATATGGGTGTTTTCATATCTGGCACAAGGATGCAGACCTTTATGTCCTGGAACTTGCAACTGGGAATTATTGGCCACTTGAAGCGGCAAACTCTGAGTTCCCAGAGAGTTACCACTCCTGGAGCAGCTCCGGCAAATGGATACTTTTTGCAAGCCGTCGCGACGACACGAACTATAGTCGCCTGTACATGGCGCACATGAAGGATGACGGAACAAGCGACAAGGCTTTCCTGTTGCCGCAGGATAACAGTGAGTATTATGACTACTTTGACCGCTCATACAATGTGCCTGAGTTTATGGTTGAACCGGTGTCGATTACACCTCATGAGTTTGTGAAAGTCATAGAAGGTAATGCAGTAAATGTTAAATATTTGTCCGATTTTAAATAGTTTTTTAACAAACAAGTGTTAAAAATAAAAAATAGTCTTTATTCCCGTTTTTTTGCAGTTTGAGCAGAAAAACGGGGATTTTCATTTTAGCAAATGTGAAAAAAGTGTTCTATGAGCAAAAAAAAACTGGTATTTGTGCGAATATTTATTTAAAAGTCTTATTTTTGCATGTTAACTATGGGGTAATTATGCCTCAGCGTGAAATGTTTAAAAAAACAAAAAAATAATAATTAATAATTTTGTATTTATGTTTAAGCACCGTTTAACTAAATTTGGCGTGTCATCGGTTTTGGCGATGTTCATGCTTTTTATCAGCGGTTCTCTTCAGTCTTGTAAGGATTGGCTCGATGATTATCCTTATGATGACGCGGGAGACCCTGAGTGGTTGGGATCAAGTGTTTATGACTTCCTTAAAGAGGGTACACCAAATCACACTTATGCCAACTTTGTTGCTATAATTGACAGTTTGGGTGAGAAAGAGTCGCTTTCACGCACCGGTAGTAAGACTCTCTTTATTGCCGACGATGCAGCGTTTGAACGTTTTTTCAATGGCGGCAACAATGTTTGGGGTGTGACAAGTGTGAGCGAGATGACAAGAGCTCAGATGAAGATAATCCTCTACAACTCCATGCTTGACAATGCCATGTTGCTCGACATGCTTTCAAACACCGGTATAGCAACTAACCAGGAGGGCACATGTCTCCGTCGCTGGTCTTCATCAAAGGTGATAGACACAATTCCTCTTGTTGTAAGTTCTGACTTGGAGAATCAAGCCAACGTAACGTACTGTTATCACGCCAATTGGCCTACATACAACCAGTATTGGGATGTGTTGCGCGGTAAGGACAGAACCGAGAAGATGCGTCTTGCAATGGATGGTTCAAGACCTATGATGGTGCATATCCTTGGTGATTACTTGAGAAAGAACAATATCAAGACTTCTGACATTGAGTTTCTCTTTACCAAGAAGGGTAATGTACAAAAGAGTTTTGCCGACGGCGATGCCTTTATCTATGGAAACAAGATAGTCTCAAGCGATGTGGATTTCGGTTCTTATTCAGATGATTCATTGACAATTACCTGTAAGAACGGTTATCTCTACCGTATGGACTCACTCCTCTTGCCACCCTCTAATATGGCCGAAGAGTTGCGCAAGCATCCCGATACCAGAATCTTCAGTCACTTGCTCGACCGTTTCTGCGTTCCCGTCTATGATGAGACGATTACAAAGGAGTACAATGCATACTACAAGACAAACGACAGTGTCTTCAAACTCTGTTATTTCACCGATTCTTACTCTTCGCACCCAATGCTCGAGAGTTCGCATAGCAATCCTACAAGCGAGGAGAGATTGAATATAGATCCGGGTAAGAATAATCTTGGAGCATCTTCATCAATGGCCGAGGATATGGCTGCGATGTTTGTTCCCAATGACGATGCTCTTTATAGCTACTTTGCAGATGAAGACGGTGACGGTCACTTCCTTTTGGCGCGTTTTGCGCCAAATGCCGAGGTACGCGACTTTGAGAGTCTGATGTCTGCGCTTGACAGTGTACCACAGAAGAATATCGCTCCATTACTTAACAACTTGATGAAATCCTCTTTCGCCAAGACTGTGTTGAGTAAGTTCGACAGGATTACGGACGATGCCAATGAATTGATGAATATTACCGCAAACCACGTGGACGAATGCGTTATTGCAAACAACGGTGTTATTTATATATTGAACGACGTGTTCGGCCCCGGTGCTTATGAGGCGGTTTCTGCTCCAACTCTTGTGAACGACAATATGGGTGTCATGCGTAATGTGATTAACCAGTTGCGTTATGACTACTATCTGCTCGCAATGGATGCAAACTACTCATTGATTATTCCCGATGATAATCATTTCGTATATTATGATCCACTTACAGTGACAAGGGATGACAAAGGCGAATTGCTGACAAACGCAGAGCCAAAGGCATACTCGTTCCACTATGATACCAAGAAACCAAAGGCAAACGGTGCTTTGAAATTCTGGGCCAATGTCTATAAATTCAATCCTGTAACATATGAAATTGTTGATACATTGACAGATCAGGAATATTCTGTAACAGGTACCCAGTTCGGCGGTATCGGCACTTTTGCGGCAAACCGCTTTACCGACTTGATGGAGAGCCTTATTATAGTGCATGATGATGAGGACGGCTTTAAGCCCGATGTCAAATACTACCAGACAAAGGGATACGCCACAATCAAGGTTGATGCCAGTGACCCCCACAATATAAAGATGTATGGTGGTGAGCAGCTCGAGAGAGGTACAAGCATCGCTGTAGCAAGTAGTACTAATCATGAAAACGGTGTAACATATTGCACCGTTCCCGGTGAGGAGAATACTTCTGGTAGTCTTCATTCGGGTGTTCCAACACCTCCAACCAGGTCGGTGTACGAGAACATGCAGATGAAGGCGGCATCGGAGTATGAAAAATTCTATGAGTTCTTCAATGTTTGCTACCCCGGCGCGAACTATGCTTCAAAAACCGATAGCGGTCTGGTGAAGAAGGTGTTTGATTGCAAGAATGAAAAGGCTTTGAGCGATTCAATCTTGCGCTATTCTATCTTCTATACCAATACATCTGATACCAAGGCATATACAAAGAATACTATACCATTTTTCAATATCTACCATTATACGGTATATGCTCCTTCAAACGAATCGATACAGGAGATGCACGAACTTGGTCTTCCTACATGGGAGCAGGTGACTGCCCAGGCCGATGCCGGTAACAAAGCAAAGGCTGCCTCAATGTTGGCATCTATCATCAACTTTGCGAAGTATCATTTCCAGGATAATTCAATTTATGTTGACAATACACCTATTACAACAATTAACCCATCAACAGGTAAGTCTGAACCTGGCAAGAACTTTGCAACTGCGGTAATCGACGAAAAGACAAACCGTTTCTACGAACTGCAGGTAATGAGAGAGGGCAACACATTTACAGTCCAGGGCGAGATTGGTGAGCCAAGACGAGTTGTTACAACCGGTGAGGAGAACAAGGATTGGAATATCATGTGCCGTGACAATGTATATACATCAGGCGGAACAGGTCCTTCTGCAACCCTTAGCAACTACTCATCTTCGTCATACACAGTTCTTCAGCCAATTGATGGCGCTCTCTTGAACAAGTCGATGTTCGGTTACGACGGCCGTTTCAAGCGATTTGCAAAGAATGGCCGCACTGTAGATGCTATGTATGTTGACGGAACCGGTGCTGTTGAGGTGGATGGTAAGAAATGCTATCTGGTTGCAACTGTTGGTAATATAAAGATTGCAGGTCTTGACAATGTTCAGGAGGTTCACAAGGCCGGTTACCTGATGAAGGTTATCGATGAAAGCGATTCTGAATATGATAACTATTTGACACGTGAGAAACTCATCGTGAAGGAGAGCCAGAATGTGCTTGTTACCGACGAAGGATTCTGGGTTAAGGTAATTGAAACCAAGGTTTCGGGTAAGACTGTCGTTTCATACGAGTATAAGACCATTGAGGAAGATGGTATTATATATAAGGTGAAATTGAATAACGACGGTTCAATTAAGGAAGATGGAAAAGTCCAGGTTGGAGTAGTCGCTCCTGAAGAGGGTGCTGATAACAACTGATTGGTGATGTAGAAAAAACATAATAGCTATGATAAAAATAAAGCATTTATTTCTGCTCGTGCTTTTCTGCTTGGTAAGCAGCAGTGTGTTTGCACAAAAAAGTGCGAGAATTTCGGGTACGATTACAAGCGATGCCGAAGGACCGCTGATTATGGTGAACGTCACCGAGCGTGACCCGAACAATCGTATCATTGAAGCTTGTGTGACTGACTTTGAGGGTAACTTCTCTATGGTCGTAAAGAATACAAGCAATGTTCTTGAGGTTTCTTATGTGGGTTATAAGACTCAGCGTCTTGAAATCGGTAGCCGCACAGTGTTCAACATAAAGATGGTCGAGGACAATCTTCTCGATCAGGTTGACATCGTTGCCGAGCAGCGCACCCGTACCGGTGGTCTTGATATCCTTGAGCGTGAGATGACTCACGCTACACAAAAGATCAGCATGGATGAGATGGACGGTCTTTCGTTTGCTTCTGTTGACGAGGCACTCCAGGGTCAGATTGCCGGTCTTGATGTCGTGTTCAACTCCGGCGACGTCGGTTCAGGTACACAGATGCGTCTGCGTGGTAACTCTGCGTTGAGTAGTGAGATTGATGCAACACCTCTTATTGTTGTAGATGACAACATCTTTGAGGTTGAAGCGTTTGATCCTGAAAAAACCAATGCCGAAGATTTTGCCGAGCTTCTTATGATCAATACCGAGGATATTGCCGAGATTGAGGTGTTGAAAGATGCTGCTTCTTGTGCCGTGTGGGGTTCACGTGGTGCCAATGGTGTCATCAAAATCAAGACAAAGCGCGGTAAGCGTGGTCCTACACGTGTGAACTTTACATACAAGTTCAAAGATAAATGGACTCCAAGCGGTTACAATCTGCTCAATGGTGATGACTACACAATGCTCATCAAGCAGGCTCTCTTCAATGTAGATCAGAAGGGTGTTGATATTCCTGAGCTTAACTATGAGCAAACATTCCCTGAGTATCAGAACTACAACAACAACACCGATTGGGTTGATGCCGTTTCAAAGCATGGCTACAGAAACGAGTATAGCCTTAACCTCAGTGGTGGTGGTGAGAAAGCTACATTCCGCATCTCAGGTGGTTACTCAAACGAGAACGGACAGGTGATTGGTCAGAACCTTAACAGTTTCAGCTCACGTCTGGCCCTTGACTACTATGTATCTGCACGCATCAAGGTTATTGCTGACTTCGCGTTCTCATATACAAAACAGAGAAGAAATACAATGGACTTGCTCTATAACTCATTGCTGATGATGCCTAATATGAGTATCTATGAGCAGGATTCACTTGGCGTCAATACCGATGCATACTATGCTATACTCAAGAATGGAAGTACTCCAAGGTTGTGGGAGGCAATGTCCAACAGCGGCAGAACCAAGAATCCTATAGCTGTAGGTAATTTGGCGCAGTCTTACAGCGAAAACTACAACATCAATCCGCAGATTACATTCGAGTACAACCTGCTTGGCCTTGAAGATAACGAGACACAGCTCAAGTACCGTGGTATGGTGAATTTGAATGCTTCCACAAGCTTGAGTAGCACATATCTGCCTGCAGCTCTTTCAACCGATGACTGGACTGCTGATGAAAAGAATAGATCAAGTTCCGATGACGGCAAGAGCCTTGGCTTCACCACACGTCACCAGATGATCTTTACTCCATATCTTGGCAGTAGTGACCATTTCATGACAATGAACGCGCAGTTCGAGTTGTCAACAAGTACCGGTAACTCACAGAGCTCAACATCCATTGGTCTTCCTACCGGTAATATCAGCAGTTCAACAATCGGTGCAAAACTCTCCGGTGCAGGTACAAACAAGTGGGAGAGCCGCAATGTAAGTTTCGTTTATGATGCCCACTACTCATACAAGTCAAAGTACTCTTTGCGTCTTGCTGTCCGTGGTGAGGGTAGTACTGCAATGGGTGACGATAGAAAATGGGCTGCATTCCCATCTATATCAGCACGTTGGAATATCATCGATGAGTCTTGGATGGATTGGGCGAAACCATATTTGAGCATGTTGTCATTGCGTCCTGGTTTTGGTATGGACGGTCATACACCACCATCAAACAAGACCTTTAACAGCTACTCTTCTTACGGGTATAGCTATCTGGGTATGGCTGGTTTCCAAATGGACGGTATCCGTTTGACTGACCTTCGTCGCTCCGACAAGCGTGAGTGGAACATTGGTTCGGACTTCGGTTTCTTCGATGGTTTGGTGACCGGTGCATTCAACTACTACAATGGTACAACATACGATAATATTATTCATGGTTACAAGTTGCCGTCAACAACCGGTTACTCAAGACTTGAATACAAGAATTCCGGTACTGTTAGAAACTACGGTTGGGAGCTTAACATGAACCTCAACAATGTCAAGTTGGCGAAGGATTTCTCAATGTCAATGTACTTTAACATCGGTAACAACTTCAACGAGATTCTTGAACTTGAAGAGGCTTATCTTGAGGAGAAGAACGGTAAGTATGAGTCACCAAGCAACTCTACGTATCTTCCACGTATCCAGATTGGTAACCCAAGTGGTGCAATATACGGCTTCCGCTACAAGGGCGTATATCGTTACAGCTACAAGAACTGGGAAAAGGCGCTTGCCGAGGAGGAGGCTGGTCGTGACGGTACATGTCCTATCGTGCGTGATGCCGATGGCAATGTCGTTTACGAGGCTAATGGCCAGCCAAAGAAACTCGTCCTCTTCTATAACAATGAGGATGGAACGAACAGATATGAGTTCAAGGGTGGTGATGCCATCTATGAAGATATAAACCATGACGGAACAATCAACCAGCTCGATATTGTTTATTTGGGTAACTCCAATCCTGCTGCTCAGGGTGGTTTCGGTTTGACATTCCGTTACAAGAAATGGTCTTTGAGAACCTCATTCACATACCGTTTGAATGTTGATGTCGTGAACAGTTCACGTATGGCATTCGAGAATATGTCATCATTTGATAACCAGAGTGTTGCCGTTAACTGGCGTTGGCGTAAGGAGGGTGACATCACTGAGATTCCACGTGCCGTGAATGGTAATGAAAACGCATACAACTATTTGGGAAGCGACCGCTATGTAGAGGATGCTTCATACATGCGTCTCTCATACGTGCAGTTGTCATATTCTCTTGAGCCTGCATGGTTGAAGAAGGTAGGTCTCAAGAGCCTCAACCTCTATGCTTCGGCCGACAATGTTTACTTCTGGACAAAATATACAGGTCTTGAGCCTGAGGTTGCAAACGGTGGCGAGGGTATTGCATACGACAATACAAAGACACCGCGTCCACGTTCATACACACTTTCGTTGTCAGTTGGTTTCTAAAAGTTTACGAATATGAAGATAGTATCAAAAATATATAAGAAAACGATTCTTGCAACCATGGTTGCTTTCGGTGCAACAATGAGTTCATGTACCGACTACTTGACAATTATCCCTGCCGATGTTGTTGTTGAGGAAGAGTACTGGCAGACAAAGGATGATGTAAACGGTGTTTTGGCTACAAGTTATTTGAAACTTCTGTCCAAGGATGCTGTTCAAAGGGCTATTGTTTGGGGCGAGTTGCGCTCTGACAATATGACGTATCCAGCAAGCTACAGTACCGACATCAAGAATATCGTCGAGGCAAATATCACCGATGAGAACTCATACTGCAATTGGAGTATCTATTACGAGGCTATCAGCAATGCAAATCTTGTGCTTGAGAGTGCTCCCCAGGTCGTAGATCGCGACCCGGACTTCTCCGAGGGTGACCTTGATGTTGTGATGGGTGAGATGTATGCGATGCGTGCTCTATGTCACTTCTATCTTGTGCGTGCATTCCGCGACATTCCATTGGCGCTAAAGTCGGCAAAGAACGATGCGGAAATTCCGGAATATAGACAAGCGCACCCGCTTGAGGCGTTGGATCTGATTATGCAGGATCTTGACAGTGCCGAGAATAAGGTTATGAAATCGGGCGCATTCTCAACCGACCAGCAGAACTATGGCCGTATTACCAAGAATGCAGTATTGGCAATAAAGGCCGATGTCAACTTGTGGCGTGCTGCTTTCACTAAATACTATGAGGGTACTGAATATAAGAAGGTATACTCCGAGGGTACAGTGTCTGTGCTTCCCGGTGATGACCAGAAGTATTATGATGAGTGCATCGAGCTTTGTCAAGATGTTATAGATTACATGGACGCTGCTCTTGAAGAAGAGAATAAAGGCAAGCCGGTTGAAAAGTATCCATATAACCTTATTCCAAACCGCGGCGAAGTAGCGGAACTCGAGCGTAGCCTCCAGAGTACTGCTTATGATGAAATCTTCGGCTCAAAGAACTCTTCTGAGTCAATCTTTGAGTTGCAGGTACAGGGTGACAATATAAAGAATGGCAAGTACAATGGCGTTTGCGATATGTATGGAACCGAGGGTACAAGTGGACAACATAGTGTAATTGTACCACAGCGGTTTGTTATATCAAACTATCAGGCGGATGACTTACGTGCATTCTCATTCACAACCACAAAGGCCGATGAGTTCAAACCGAATGCTCCGACTCCGACTGATCCAACCTACATCGCGAAGTATGCAGCAAAGGCATCGCCTGCTGGAAGTTATCGTAAATCAGACGAGTGGGATGCTAACTGGATACTTTATCGTCGCACAGATGTCCTTCTAATGATGGCAGAGGCTATGGTTACCCGTGATGATGCAGATGAAAACGATTATAGCATTGCTTTTGATATTGTGAAGGCTATCAACACACGTTCAAGAATTAACCCTGACGATATTGTGAATCCATTGAAGCCTGAGAATTATGACTCCAAGGAAGACTATATGGAACTTGTACGCAAGGAACGTCTTCTTGAGCTCTCATACGAGGGCAAGCGTTGGTTCGACCTCGTTCGTCAGGCGCTTCGTGAGAAGAAAACCGATAATATAAAGTTCGTTGCCAATAAAGTCGGTAGCGGTGCAGGTGTGATAATGACAAAGATGTCCACAATCGATGGTCTCTTTATGCCGATACACATTAACGAACTCCGCTATAATAAGCTCTTGAAGCAGAACCCTGCTTATGATAAGAAAGACTCATCAATGGAGATGAATTAACGGAAAACAGTTTTTTAACAGGATCGCATCTGGGGATGAATAGAGGTTTTGAGCGGTCTTTAACAAACAATAAAACATATACATAATATGAATAAAGTTTTTAGACATAAAATTCTGGCCGGAGCCATGTTGTTCGGTTTTATGCTTGCCGGTGCTTCTTGTCGTGACAAGGAAGAGGGTATAAAAGTGACACCCGAAACACCGGTTGCCGACAAGACCTTGTACAAGGTTGTTGTGGATGACCCGGATTTGACCGATTTTGTCGAGGTAATAAACGCCTGTGGTGCTCATTGCGCCGACTCGTTGTTCAATCAGTCAAGAGTATATACAGTATGGGCTCCTGTGAACGGAACATTCAATAAGGACTCCATAATAGCTGAGACTGTTGCCGATTCAACCCGCAACAGTAACCGCGATCTTGTTTTCCGTTCATTTGTCGAGGCACACATTGCAAATCATCTTGTAGCTGCCAATGGAACACTTGACGAAGACAACACCGTGTTGCTTCTTAATGGCAAGAATGCAATATTTGCCGGTGACTATAAGAATGGCTATACGTTCTCAGGCGTGTCTTTGGACCCAAATAACACAAATATCCGTGTGAAGAATGGTCTTCTGCACAAGATTAAATCTCCATCGGAGTACAGATACAGTATCTGGGAGTATTTGAAGATTGCCGAGGGTGTTGACGCCGTGTCAAAATACCTCTACTCTTTCGATGTTACCGAATTCAATGAGGGACAGAGTATTGCCGGTCCTATTGTAAATGGTGAGCAGACTTTCATTGACTCTGTCTTCACAACATCAAACAAGTGGCTCGATCCATGGGGTGGTGTGGGTAACATCAACAACGAGGACTCTACATACATTGTCTATGTCCCGACCGATGAGTTGTGGGAGAAGATGATAAAGCATGCCGAGTCTCATTACAACTATGACTTCTCGTTTGCAAATTTGACCGAGGCTAAAAAAATCGAGCGTGACTCATTGCGCAGATATAACGCTCGCCTCAACAACCTCAAGTACATGACATATAGTGTGAATGAGCAGAAGCATGTTGCAAGCAGCGACTCTATGATGCCGGCTTATCGTGGTGGCAAGCGTGCGCTTTTTGCAAAGGCCGACCTTGAGAAGAATGTTATCTTCGAGAAGGAACTCTCTAACGGCGTCTTCAAGATTGTTGATGCAATGCCTTACAAGCAGACAGATTTGTGGCACGATACAATTTTCCTTGAGGGTGAGAACCAGGCAATGTGGAACTATACAGAACAGCCTGCCGAGGTTGAGGTACTTACAGCATACAAGAGCCAACTCAACAAGGACTCAATGCTCCTTGGTGCTGAGGTTTCAGGTGGTGCATATTTCAGTTATACAAAGGACGCTGCCAATACTGCAAAGTTCAAGATTCCAAAGGTGCTCTCTGCCAAGTATCATGTAGCCATTGTATTTGTTCCAAAGAACATTACCAATGAGTTAATCGACAAGGAGAAGATGTACGAGACCAAGATGACTGTAAAGATTCAGCAATCTCCTGGTAAAGGTAGTGCAATCAAACTCTATGAGGCAACAAGAACCAAGGCACTGTATACCGATCCATTCAAGATGGATACCTTGTTCTTGACTACCAATGGCGAGAAGGCTGTCATCCAGCCTAAATATTGCGAATTCTATGACGGTTCCACAGCAAAGGATTATAATGTTACACTTGATATAACATCCATATTGCCTACTAATGATGAAAAGAATAATAAGGGAATAAACTATGACCCGGTTATCCGTATCGACAAGATCCTGTTTATCCCGGTTCTCGATTCTGAAGAATAGTTTGTATGATGAAAAAAAGAAAATCAACTATGTATATGCGACAATTAATGCAATTATCAGTGGCATTGATGTTTTTGATGCCATCGGCAGCCCTTGCGTCCAACACGGATATAGAGGGTACAGTAGCAGACAATTCTGTTAAGGTCGAGAAAAATGGCTCTGTTGCAGAGGTGCGTACCATTACCGGTACCGTATATGATGCGGCTACTAACCAGCCAATGGCTGGTGTCCGCGTTCAGGCAACAGGTCACAAGAGGATTACTACAATGACTGATGGTGAGGGTAAGTATAAACTTAATATACCTTCATACGTTACTCTTATCACATTCTCGACACCTGATTATCTATTGGTACAGAAACCTGTCGGTAAAAGGGATATTATTAACATACGCCTTTATTCTGACAAGTTTGAGGAGAATTACAGCAGTGACATCGTCATCACTTCAGAAAGAGGTTTTGAAGAAGGCATTTCCACTGCACAGACAATTGAGACTGACATCCAGAACAAGATTGGTGCCGATGTGCGTACAGTCAACCGTTCGGGTACTGCCGCTATCGGAGCAAGCATGCTCATTCGCGGTATCAATTCTCTCAATGCCAACACACAGCCTTTGGTTGTTGTTGACGGTGTAATCTGGGACCTTCAGGAGGGTAATGAGACTCTTCACATGGGTATCTACAACGACGTCCTCTCTGCAATAGATGTCAACGATATTCGTGACGTCAAGGTTTTGAAGAACGGTACGGCCATTTATGGTGCACGTGCTGCCAATGGTGTTATCATCATCAATACCAAGCGCGGTGAGAGCATGGCTACACGCATTACAGCGAACATCTATGCAAATGTGTCGCTTGAGCCAAATCAGCCAAGTATGCTCTCGGGCGAGGATTATCGTTTGTATGCCAATGACCTTATAGGTACAATGAATGTCAACCCTAACCGCAGTATTCCGTTCCTGCGTTCAGACAAACCAGTCTATGACAGCAACGGCAAGTTGGTCAGCGGTTTTATATACTATGATAAGTACCACAACAACACTGACTGGTCTGACATCGTATATCGCGAGGCTCTCACACAGAATTATAAGATCAATGTAGAGGGTGGTGATGATGTTGCCATGTATAACTTCTCATTCGGTTATACAACTGGTGACACTCCAATCAAGGGTAACGATTTCAACCGTATTAGCGTACGCCTGAACTCGGACATTCTCCTTGCAGACAACTTTACAACACGTGTTGACATCTCTTATGCACGCGTCGCCCGTGAGTTGCTGGACGACGGTTTGCGTGAGGACCCTACAGCTTTCCCATTGACATCACTTGGTGCGCTTGCTGCTGTGAAGTCTCCATTCCTCAGTCCTTATCGTTACGCTACAACCGGTGAGTTGAGTGAGATTATTGATGTTGCCGATGATTTTGCGTTTGACGTTTCACAGGCTGCCGGTATCGCACGCCCCAACAACTCATTGTATAACCCATTGACAATTCTTTCAAAGGGTTCAGACCCTCACAAGAATGAGTTGGAATATACCAATATGGGTATTACTGTTGCTCCGGAGTACAAGTTGGGCGACTTTACCTTCACCGAGACATTCAACTATTCATTGTATCGTGTGAGTGAAAAGTATTATCTGCCTTATGCAACAGCTTCCGACAATAACAAGTACCATTTCTATGTCAAATCTCTCAATGGCAAGATTGGTAACTATGTAGCATCTTTCTTTGGCAAGGAGGCTGCTTTGTCAAGTGACACACGTGTTGCTTGGAGCAAGGTGTTCGGTGCACACGATGTTGACGTGTTCGGTGGTTTCCGTCTTACAAACTTCAACTTCGATTCAAACTCCATCAGTGGAGCAAACTCTGGTAATGATACCAATTTTAATGTGAGCAATTCTCTTGAGCACCTTGACAGCGACGGTGACAAGAATGTGTGGACAAACATTTCATGGTACCTCTCGGCCGATTATTCATACAAGACACGTTACTTCCTGCAGTTGGCAGCTTCGCTTGAGGCTTCATCACGCTTTGGTACAAAGGCCGAAAACGCTTTGAAGATGTTTGGTGTTGCTTGGGGATTCTTCCCATCTGTGCAGGCAGCATGGTTGGTTTCATCTGAGTCTTGGTTCAACGTGAGACCGATCAATATGCTCAAGCTCCGTGCCGGTTTTGACATGACCGGTAACGATGCCATTGACTATCTTGCAGCACGCAGTTATCTGCAGTCTGTCAAATTCTATGACAAGTCAATGGGTCTTCAGCTCGGTAACGTTGAGAATGACGGTATCAAATGGGAGACAACTTCACGTTTCAATGTCGGTTTGGACGCTATGCTCTTTGAGAACCGCTTGGCTCTCTCTCTTGACTGGTACGCCGCAAAGACAACCGATCTCCTTGTTCAGAAACAGTATCAGTTCGTTACCGGTATGGACAAGTATTGGGCCAACGGCGGCGAACTCAGCAATATGGGTGTTGAGGTAAAACTCAATGCCAAACTGATTAACACCAAGGATTTCCAGTGGGAGTTGGGTGCTTCTTTGGGTCACTACAAGAACAAGGTTACAGATCTTGACGAGGTACTTGATCCTGTATCGGTTTATGGTGGCGAGGTCGCAACAATGGTCGGTCAGCCTGTAGGTGTGTTCTGGGGTTATAAGACCGATGGCGTTTGGACTTCTTCTGCAGATATTGATAAGTTAGTGGAGTATGATGAATCCGGTAAAATTATTGAGGATAAACGACTCTATCAGACCGATGCTACCGGTGCACGTAACTACTTCAAGGCCGGTGATATGAAGTTCGTTGACCTCACAGGCGAGGGCTGTATCAACGATGAAGACAAGACAATCATTGGTAACCCTAATCCGGACATCTACGGAAATATCTTTACAAAGCTCTCTTATAAGGGTATTACACTTGATGTGAACTTCAACTACTCAGTTGGTAACGATGTATATAACTACTATCGCCAGCAGCTTGAGAGCGGTTCATCATTCTACAACCAGACAACAGCAATGCTTAATCGCTGGACTGTTGAAGGCCAAATGACAGACATTCCATCTATTGCTTATGGTGACCCTGTCGGTAACTCACGCTTCTCTGACCGCTGGATTGAGGATGGCTCATATCTTAGACTCAAGACTATAAAGCTGTCATACGATATCCCCGTTATGGCAAGCTGGTTGCAGGGGCTGTCTGTGTGGTGTGCTGCCGAGAATATTTATACACTTACCAAGTACCAGGGTGCCGATCCTGAGTTCTCGGTAAGCAACAATGTGTTGTATCAGGGTGTTGATGCCGGTCTGTTGCCTCAGACACGCAGTTTCCATCTTGGCGTAAAGGTTAATCTCTAATGAAAACGATGCGTCTTTATCAATGAATATTGGTTAAGGTGAGAAAAAAGATAAAACAATGAAAAAGAATCTTATTTATACAATGACATTCCTCCTTTGCGGAACTTTCCTTTTCAGTTCTTGCAAGGATATATTGCAGGTTGATTCGAACCGTGTCGAATACGAGTTTGACGATTGGACGTTCAATGACTCTGTCTATTCGGTTTTAGGTATTCTTAAATCGGTACAGCAGGTTGGTGACCGTCAGGTTCTCATCAACGAGTTGCGTGGTGACCTTGTCACTGTCAATGAGGCAAAGGCTGTTGTTGATGTTCAGGAGCTTAGCCGTTCCGAGTTCAATCTTGAGACCAACAAGTATCTTGATGTAAAGGATTACTATTCTATCATCAACAACTGTAATATTTATTTGGCACGTGTAGATACTACACTTGAGAAGAACAACATCAGGTTGATGCTTCCCGAGTATGTCGCAGTCAAGAGTGTACGTGCATGGACATATCTGCAGCTTGCCATCAACTATAACAATGTACCTTATTTCACAGAACCTATTCTCACTCATAGTGCAGCCGAGGAGGTTCTGAACAAGCCTGTGCTTACCCGTGATGAGATCCTTGGCAAGCTTATCGCCGAGATCCTTCCATACGAGAACCCGGCAGCTTATCCAATGCCTGCTTGGGACAAGGATGGCAAGGTGCTGAAGTTCGGTTACGGTGAGAATGGTACCGAAGTTGAGACCAAACGTCTCTTTATGCCAATTAGAATGTTGCTTGGTGAGCTCTACTTGTGGAGAGGTGACTATAAGAATGCGGCGCGCTTCTTCTATGCTCAGATTGCCGGTACCGGTACAAATGAAACTGAAAGGAAGTATAACGATTATGGCAACAAGGCAAGTTATAGCAATAAGGGTGGAAAGAATATGAACAATGGTTATATGAGCTTGTTCTCGGCAAAGAATTTCGACTCAAACAGTTCAAACATCTTTACAATTATCCCATTTGCGAACTCGGATCTCCACGGTACTACATCTGGTCTTGCCGAAGTGTTCTCTCCGGCGGGCGAGGTAGGTGCGGCTCAGGTTGTTGCATCGCCCGGTATCCAGTCTCTGGCAAAGAGACAGGTCTATCGCTACTACGAGGGTGAAGATCCTAAGAAACCCGATGTGGTTGAGTATAGCCATCAATACGAGTATCCCGGCGATCTTCGTATAAAGGCTACTACCTACTCACAGCGTGGTGACGACGAGGCAAAGACCGAGTACAAGAACATCATAGGTAAGTTCAACTTTGAGGATGGCAACATCGGTATGGAGTCTGAGTTCACTTCAAACATCAAGACAACTTTTGTTATCCTCCAGCGCAAGGAACACGCATATTTGCGTCTTGCCGAGGCTTTGGTCGGTTTGGAACGTGAGGGCTATGTAGGTGCTATGGATCTTGCTATGGTGATCCTCAAAGAGGGTGCCAAGGAGAACTATCTGCTTCTGCAGAACCCTGTATATGCCGAGCGTGTAAAGCTTAACGCCGATGGTGATACATTGTACAACTACATCATTGACAAAGTAAGCAAGGATACCATTGCTGTTGAGCCAAGAATGGAGAAGTACCTCGCAGAATGTTCAGACTCGTTGCGTTATAACTTTACAGCCGAGGCTTTCAGCGAGAACAAAGGTATTCACTCACGCGGTAGCGGTGATAGCGAGCGCAATATCTACTATGCTCTTACTGATACATGTATAGCACGCTATCTGGGCTTGACCAAGGTGGAAAATAAGGTGGAAACAATCCTCCGTCCTATCACCTATGATGATTCTTTGAACTACATTGCCGATCTCGTAATCGACGAGCTAGCTCTTGAGCTTGCATGGGAGGGTACACGTTTTGGTGACCTCATCCGTTTCGCGAAGGCAATGGGTGACAATGATGTCCTTGCTATGCGTGTTGCCGGCCGTGCATATGAGAACGATGTGACATATCGTAGTACTGAATTCCAGTTTGACACAGAGGTGTACAGCAAGATGTCGAACGAGGCAAACTGGTATCTGCCGCTCCCTGATGAGGTTGTGCAGCCAGTTGATCCTGAGGACGTTCCAACAGGTGAACTCCCAAATGAATAATCAATAACTCACAGAGGGTGGCTGAATAGTCACCCTCTGTTTTTAAATTAGAAGAACAAAGAATGAAGCGAATAGTAATACTCACCGGCGCAGGCATGAGTGTTGAAAGTGGTCTTGCTACTTTCCGCGGAAGCAATGGACTGTGGGATAATCTTCCCGTTGAGCAGATTGCTACCCCCGAGGGATATCGCGCCAATCCGGCACTTGTGCTCGATTTCTACAACAGGCGTCGCCGTGAACTCCTCACCGTTGAGCCTAATGAAGGCCACAGGCTGGTGGCATTGCTCGAGGAGGATTTCTTAGTGACTGTAGTAACACAGAATGTCGATGACCTGCATGAGCGTGCAGGCTCAACCCATGTTATCCACCTGCATGGTGAACTGATGAAAGCCTGCTCGTCGCGTTCGCCTCAGAATCTGAATTACGTGTCTATCTTGCCGTCACCGGATAGCGACCTGCACCTCGGCGATCTTGCTGCCGACGGTTCGCAGTTGCGCCCCTTCATCGTTTGGTTCGGCGAGGCTGTTCCGCGCATGGACGATGCTATTGAAGCACTTGCTGGGGTGGATGCATTTGTTATAATTGGTACATCTCTCAATGTCTATCCTGCCGCCAGTTTGCTATCTTTTGTACCACATAATGTCCCTGTATATCTCATCGACCCTAATGAAGTGACAGTGAACAGTAGCCGCAGTGTCATTGCAATACGCAAAGGGGCAAGCGAGGGCATGCGTTTTCTTATAGACAAACATCTGAAAGAAATGAAATGATTCTAAAATTAAAATAATTTAACCAAAATTCGTTTTGATTATTGCTCTATTATGTTAATTTTGCAATGGAAACAAATGCGAAATGTCATGTAAATGTTGAAGATAATCCTAAAATTCCTCCACTTTTTCAGGGGAGGTGGTCGAAGACCGGAGGGGAGTAAAATAGCGGCATTTTGATAAGCATGAACATTTGCTTCCTAAAGTTTGTTGAATATTAAAACAAAACCATTATGAAAAAGTATATCTGTACAGTATGTCAGTGGGTTTATGACCCAGAGATTGGTGACCCCGAGCAGGGTATTGACCCAGGTGTTGCATTTGAGAACCTCCCCAACGACTATGTCTGCCCCTTGTGTGGTGTTGGCAAGGATGAGTTCGAGGTTGTAGAGGAATAATCTACTTCAATTCATCTCCAAGACGTTCACTACGAGCGTTTCTAAAGGTTTAGAATACATATACACAAAGGAGGGTCACGTCATGACGTGACCCTCCTTTGTGTATTATTCTACAGTCCTTTGTGTATTATTCTACAGTCCATTGTGTATTATGTGCTTTTGTCTTGGCTGGGTCATAGCGCAGGGCATTCTTGTCTGGAATCAATACCTTGTACTTCTTCCCTGTCTTGTTGTTGTGTATCGTGCGCCTGATCCAGTGGTTCGCCTCACGCAGTTGCATGAATGTGAGACCATGTTTCTTTGCAAAGTCGGCCCAGTCAATTGTCGCTCCGCCTGCAGTTGTCTCGTATTCGATGGCTATAGTGGGGTAGAGGTCGCTGCTGCGTAGCATGAAACCATATTTTGTTGGGTTATGGAAGATTGTCTTCACTGCCATGATACGAAATATATATCGCGAGGTCTCGTCGGGCAGTACAAGGTCAATGGCCTTCTGCTCTTTCTGCCTCTCCTGGCGTTTGGTTACATTGGCGCGGCCGGTGTTGTAACTTGCCGCAACGGTGAGCCAGTCGCCAAATATCTCATACGAATCCTTCAGGTATTTACACGCGGCGCGTGTTGCCTTCTCGGTATGGTAGCGCTCGTCAATCTCATCATTCACCTCGAGCCCGTACTCGCGTCCTGTCTTCTCAAGGAACTGCCACAGGCCTGCAGCCTTTGAGGGTGAGAGTGCTTCGGGGTCGCCGTTGCTCTCGATAATCATCAGGTACTTGAAGTCATCGGGTATGCCACACTCTTTCAAGATTGGCTCTACAATCGGGAACAGACGGTTTGCGCGCTTTATCAAGAGCATTGTGTTGATGTGTGAGTATGTGAACGACAGCATCTCCTTGTCCATGCGTTCACGACGATCCTGCAACGTGAGGTCAATCACATCGCCGGCAAAGGTTACGCTTGTGGGGATTTCGGGTGGGAATACATTGGGCATCATGCGTTGTGTGCTGTTGTTTTCCCGTGGTTCCTGTGCCTTGTTGCTTGATAGGATAATGGCGGTGCACACAAGAGCGGCAAGTATGATGAATGACGGAATTCGTGTCCTGTTTCTCATTGTCTGTAAATGGGGTATGGATTTGGAACACAAATGTAGCCCAAATAATTGCAAATAACAACCCCATTTATTGATTTGCATCGCTTTTTTTGTACCTTTGCACTATATTTATATATATAGGGGAGTTCTTTAAATAGCTTCTTATTACTTTTATTACATTATGGGCGAATTTGAAATGATTGCGAAGACCTTCCAAGGATTGGAAGAGGTCTTGGCCAAGGAACTGGTTGCATTGGGTGCGAATAATGTGCAGATTGGCCGTCGCATGGTATCTTTTACCGGTGACAAGGAGATGATGTACAAGGCGAATTTCCACTTGAGGACAGCCGTGCGTATTTTGAAACCATTCCTCCACTTCAAGGCAACTAATGCCGACGAGGTGTATGAGGCTGTGAAGGCTTTTGATTGGGAGCAATATCTCGATACAACCTCGACATTCTCAGTGGATTCTGTTGTTTATAGTGAGGTCTTTCGCCACTCCAAATTTGTTGCCTACCGCGTGAAGGATGCCATTGCCGATTACTTCAATGAGAAGTATGGCGAGCGTCCATCGGTGCGTCTCAATAATCCCGATCTCATATTCCACATTCATATCGCAGGCGAGGAGTGTACTCTTGCACTTGACAGCTCGGGCGAGTCGCTTCACCGTCGCGGATACCGCGTTGAGACCGGTCGTGCACCAATCAATGAGGTGCTTGCAGCCGGTATGATCATGCTTACGAACTGGCATGGCGAGTGTGACTTCATAGACCCTATGTGTGGTTCGGGAACACTTCCCATCGAGGCTGCGCTCATTGCACGCAACATTGCCCCCGGTGTCTTCCGTCAGGGCTATGCCTTTGAGAAATGGAAGGATTATGACAGCACACTCTTCAAGTCAATCTACGAGGACGATTCTGCCGAGCGCGAATTCAAGCATAAGATTTATGGCTACGATGTAGATGGCCGCATGGTGGCATGCGCACGCCGCAATGTGAAGTCGGCAATGATGAACGAGTGCATTGAGATCGAGTGCCGCGACATCAAGGATTTTGAGGAACATTCAGAGCCTGCAATAATGATTGTGAACCCGCCATACGGCGAGCGTCTTGTGCCCGATAAGTTGCTTCAGGTCTATAAGGATCTTGGTGCACGACTGAAACACGCGTTCCAGGGTAATGTGGCTTGGGTTATCAGTAATAACTACGATTGCTTTGACCAGATTGGTCTCAAGGCATCGGCACGTGTGCCACTTTATAACGGTGACCTCGATTGCGAGTTCCGCAAGTACGAGCTTTTCCAGGGTAAGTACAAGGGCTTCCGTGGCGAGGGTAATGAATTGAAGAAGGATTTTGCTCCGCTTAAACGTCAGTCGCGCCTCACAGGTCTTGATGGCGAGACACGTTCCGAGCGTGCAACAAAGAACCAGAACAATGATGCCAACTACTCGAGTGAGATCGATGATGAGTCAATGCGTCGTCGTCGCGAGCTTGAGGCATACTTCAGCAAGGCTCGTAAAAAACCTGCACGCAGAGAGCGTGGTGAGAGTGATGGTGAGAGAAAAGAACGTCGTGAGGGATTTGCTCCGCGTGATGACCGTCGCGCTCCACGCGGCGAACGCAAGGACGATCGTTTTGCTTCACGCGACCGCCGTGATGACCGTCGTGCTCCACGTGGTGAGCGCAAGGACGACCGCTTTGCTTCACGCGAAGGACGTGATGCTGGCAAGTTCTCGGGTAAGGGAGGTGACCGCAAACCATTCGACCGCAAGGGTGATGGCAAGCGCCAGTCGCCATACAAGAACGGTTTCAAGCCATTGCGTGGTGGCAAGAGAGACGACAAAAGATAAAGGTTAACAATTTAAAGTTGAAACAATACTATGAATATATTGCTTTTGGGTAGCGGAGGCCGTGAGCACGCTCTCGCTTGGAAAATCGCTCAGAGTCCTAAGGTTGACAAGTTGTACATTGCTCCGGGTAATGCCGGAACAAAGGAGGTCGGTGAGAATGTGAATATCGCAGTGTGCGATTTCGATGCTATTGCCGAGTTTGTGCTTGCCAACGATGTGAAAATGGTTGTTGTCGGTCCCGAGGATCCATTGGTAAAGGGTATATATGACTACTTCGCTGCCGAGGAGAGACTCCAGGGTATTGCAGTGATTGGCCCCACAAAGGCAGCTGCCGAGCTTGAGGGTAGCAAGAACTTTGCAAAGGAGTTCATGCAGCGTCACAATATTCCAACAGCGGCATACAAGGCTTTCACTGCAGCTGAGAGAGAGGAGGCCTATCGTTTCCTTGAGGGGCTCAAGGCTCCTTATGTGCTCAAGGCAGACGGTTTGTGCGCCGGCAAGGGTGTGCTTATTCTTCCAACATTGGAGGAGGCTAAGAGCAGCCTCGATGAGATGCTCGACGGTATGTTCGGTGACTCGTCGGCAACAGTCGTGATAGAGGAATTCCTCGATGGCATCGAGTGTTCGGTGTTCGTGCTTACTGACGGCAAGGATTATGTGATTCTGCCCGAGGCAAAGGACTACAAGCGCATCGGTGAGGGCAATACAGGCCTGAATACAGGCGGTATGGGTTCAATTTCACCAGTTCCATTCGCTACAAAAGAGTGGATGAAAAAGGTCGAGGAGAGAATCATCAAGCCTACAGTTGATGGTCTTGTAAAGGATAATCTGCTATACAAGGGCTTTATTTTCTTCGGTCTTATAAATGTTGAGGGTGAGCCTATGGTAATTGAGTATAATGTGCGCATGGGTGACCCAGAGACCGAGTCGGTTATGCTGCGTCTGAAGGATGACATTGTGACTCTCTTCGAGAAGGTTGCTGCAGGAACTTTGGCCGGAACAACCGTGGAGTTTGATGAGCGAAATGCCGTGTGCGTGATGCTTGTTTCGGGCGGTTATCCCGAGCATTATGACAAGGGCTTTGAGATGACCGGTTTTGAGGATGTCAAGGAAAGTATTCTCTTCCATGCCGGAACAACCGAAAAGGACGGCAAGGTGGTTACATCAGGTGGACGTGTCATTGCAGCAGTTTCATATGGTGCTACACGTGCAGAGGCGCTTGAACGCTCATTCCGTTCTGCCAACGCAATAAAATACGAGAAGAAGTACTTTAGAGGAGATATTGGTTTTGACTTGTAAAAGAACGCTGCACGGCTGTTTTGCTTCGGGAAGGTACACACCTGTTCTGATGTTCGCTTTTTCGTTGCTCCTGATGCTCTCTGCCTTTTGGCTTCCTGCATCGGCTGTCCCCGTTCAACTTCCTAGGGAATTCTCTTTTCTCGGAGGAACTGTGTCAAGGCTTGTAGCCATTCTGCTGTTTGCCGTTTCGGCAACTGTACTGTCGGTACAGACGTTTTTTGACAGGCGTGTGCGTTGGGTGGGTGCGCTCTATATGTGGATGGTTGCCATTTCATTGTTTGGCAATGGCAACAGTGTACTGGCACTTGTCTCGTTGTTGTTTGTGCTCTCACTTGCATTGCAGCTCTATTGTCAGCATGGCATGAATCCGGTAAGGTTGCTGTTTACGTCGTTCATGCTGTTGGGCTTCATGGCTTTTGTCTCGCCTTACGCCCTTCTTCTGCTGCCATTGTATGTGTCATTCAGTTTCTTTGCAAACATTTTTTCGCCAAGAGGGCTGGTGGCATCGCTGCTAGGTCTGGTAACCCCTTTCTGGCTCATCCTTGGCGCTGAATATGTGTTCTCTGGAAGCGGTGAATTAGCCGGTTATATTGCCGGTGGCTTTGCTTCTGCTTTGGATGTATCGTCCGTCAATCATTCGTTTTCAGCGCTTTTGCTACTTGCATTAGCCTTGCTGCTTCTGCTACCGGCAATAGTGACTTTTGTCGGCAGTGCATCGCCTGCAAAGCCATTGCTGCGTCGCAGGTTGTCATTCATAATGGTTGCCGATGCTTATCTGCTTCTTCTTTGTTGTATCATGGGCGATGGTGCGGCAATATTCTATTTTTTACATCTTTTTTGTCAGGCTGTACTCGCATCGTACCTCTTCTCGGGGAAAGAAACCAAATCGATGAATTTATTTTTTATATTTGTTAATATAATAATGGTTGCAATTGCAACAGAGGCTTTATGGTTGAAACATTAACTGAATTTTTCCAGGATTATGGTTATTGGGGAATGGGTGTTTTGGCATTCCTCTCAGGTTCTATTGTTCCAATAGCCAGTGAAATTCTTTTGGCTATCTTCTTGAATCTTGGACTTAGTCCTGTAGGGCTTGTCCTGGTGGCTACAGTAGGAAATACATTTGGTGGTATAACCTGTTATTTGCTTGGATACCTGACAAGCAAGGAGCGTGTGCAGAAGATATTAAAGATTCCAGCCAGGAGAATGAAACGAGCAGACATGCTTATTCAGAAATATGGATACTGGACGGCTGCAGTCTCTTTTATTCCGGCAATTGGAGAAGTACTGCTTGTGGTTTTGGGCGTAATGCGCGTAAACAAATACAAGGTATTTGCCGTAATGTTCGCAGGAAAACTGATAAGATATATCTTTATTGCTGCGTCATTTATGGGAATTGCAAGCAGTATTTGATTGAAGAAGCAGGCTTGAATGAGGGCTCTTTTGTCGTTGTGCTCTTAATATGATGCTGTTGCTTTTATTCCCTCTTGGCTGAGCATGTCAACAATGCGGTCAAGTTCTTCCTTGGTAGCCTTTTCAAGCCCCTTCATGGGCGTTTCGCGGTCAATGGTGTATATCATGACCTCACGTGGTGCAATCTCCTTTACAACTGCTATCCATGGCTTTACATAATAGTCTCCGGTGTTGTCTATGCTCTTGCCGTTGACTGTTCCTTTCATGAACATTGTCTGTATCACTGATCTGCCACCGAAAGCCTTCATTCTGGAGATTATCGTATCCAGGTCATATTTGCCGGTAGGGCGGTCTGTGCATGCAATGTAGCCGGTATCGACGGTGTCGAGTTTGAGAATATTGTTGTCAACCTTCGTTAGTGCCTCAAAGACTGCCGGACGCGTTATCAGTGTTGCATTCGTGAGTACACTTACTTTTGCCGATGGGCAGTAGCTGTTGCGCAACGCAATGGTGTCGTCTATGATTTCTCCAAAGCATGGATGTACGGTCGGTTCTCCATTTCCTGCAAATGTCAGGACATCAGGTAGTTCGCCGTTGGCTTTCATCTCGGCAAGTTTTTCTTCAAGAGCCTTTGCAACCTCTGCGCGTGTAGGTAATGCCCTTTTTGGCCTATGCTCGGCATTGAAGCCACATTCACAGTATATGCAATCGAATGTGCAGATCTTTCCGTCGCTTGGCAATAGGTTGATACCTAATGAAATACCAAGCCTGCGGCTCTTGACCGGTCCGAATATCGGTGATGGATAAATGATTGTTGACATTTTTACTCCTCGCTCTTTTTGTTGCTGGTTGCTGTTTCTATTGTCAGCCTATCTTCCACCATACGGTTCATGTATTGTTGTATGATGGCTCTTAGTTCGCGTATCATATCATCCTGAACATCGCATTTGTCCAGAATGTTCTCTTTCATCAGCATGTCCTTGCGTAGGTTGTGCAGTGAAACAGGACGTTCTCTCTCCCTGTTGTATGTCAATATGTATTCGCCTTTGTAGTAGCGGAATGTTTCATTGCCGTAGTTCACAGCATAGCTCTCCTCGGCCGGAGTGGAAATTAGGCTCTTGCCAAATGATATGTGTGGTCTGTCATATCCAAGGTATTCAAGTACAGTTGGCATGATGTCTATCTGCTGGGCAATCATTGTTGTGTCAATTCCCGGCTCAAAGGGGTATTCGCCTGCCGGTGAGAAGAATATGACCGGAACCTCCTTCTGTCCCGATGCTGTGCGGTAGCGCTCCTCCACGCTATGGTCAGTGTTGTCGGCAGTTATAACGAACAGAGTGTTATGGAACCAGCTTTGTCTTGACGCATATTCAAAGAACTGTCCAAGCGCATAATCAGAGTACTGCAGGCTCTTGAGGAACGGGTCGGGGCCTCCACGGAACACGTCTTTGTATTTTGCCGGAATCCTGAATGGATTTTGCGATGTGGATGTGAATACTGATGTGATGAATGGCTCTTCCAATTTATTCATGCACTCGGCATAATATTGCAGGAACTGCTCGTCCCAAATAGCCCCGGTACCGTCAAAATCCTTGTTGTTATGGAGCTTCTGGTATTCTGTCAAACCGTAATATTTGTTGAAGCCGCTACGCTTTGAGAAACCATTAAATCCAGTTGGACCGTCGGGCGCACCATGGAAAAACGCGCTCTTGTATCCTATTTTGCCAAGTTCACCAGCCAGGCCGCTCACGTGATCAAATTCGGCCGATGATATTATGAATGGCTCCACAAACATCGGGATACTTGAAAGAACTGATGGCATGCCGTCTATTGACTTGTTGCCGTTGCTGTACGAGTATAGATAGCTCCTGCTCTTTTCAATTATCTTGTCGAGTGCCGGAGTCAATGATCCTGTCCTGCGTGGGTTGTAGGCACCAATGTACTCCTTGCCGAATCCTTTCAGGATGATTACAACCACATTCTTTTTGTTGGGTACGGCACCCGGTGCCGGTTGTTTTACAGGTGTAAATATGCTCTCGAGTTCCGCCTCGTCATAGTAATCCCTTTTCTTGAATGGTTTTACCGTAATTGTACGTACTATGGCAAATGGGGTGTTGATGACAAGGTTGGTGGCTTCGGGCGAATTCACATATTCGTATGCATTGTTGATTGTTATCGGTCCCCCGGACTTGCCAATCCCGCCACGGATACCGATAACCATCAATGGTACGATAGTCAGCAGCATTGTAATGTGCCATATATAGTATCTTGTCGTTTCGCCAAAAATATTGATGTAGTGTATGAATGGTCTTCCGAAGTGTTTTCTGGCCGGTGTGTAGAACCTGAATAATACCCAGATGAGAATGATGGCAATAATTATAAGCCACCAGTTTTCAAATGCGGTTGTCCAGGTTATGTCGTTTTCATTCCCAGTCTCCTTGAAAACATTGAAAGTTGTTCTTTGTTGTGTGAAGCGGATGCAGATACTGTCGCAAAACTCAGCAATTACACCCAAAGCATTGGGAATGATATATGCCAGTTTTGTTATACGTTGCATGATTGCCCCCTCCTTGTAGTGCAATGGGAAAAGAAGACATAGGATGTAGAGTGAGTTCAGGTAGCATATCGCCGGGGTAGCAAATGCAATGTTTCCCTTTAATATCATCCACCAGCTGTTCTCTTTCAGGACTGTGGAATACTCGTCGAGGTTGACGAGCAGGAATATGAGTTGGCAAAGCAAGAGTATCAGATATGATAACAGGATGTTCTGCAGGATAGCGCGGAACATATTCCTGCATTTGCCCCTTTTGCTTATGAAACCATTTTTATATGCCCTTTTGCAATAATTGAATCCATCGGCAAAGCTCTTCTTGATCTCTTCTAATTGTCCAATGCTTTTCATAGTTGTAATTCGGCAGTTTTTTTGGTTGTATAGTTCTCTTTAGTGGTTAAAGATTCGTGTAATCCTTGTATGTGCTTTGCAGTATCGCTTTTGCTTTTTCAATTCTCTCTTCGCTTCCCTCTGTGGGTTCGGTCATCTCTCTCTTGCCGTCAAGGTCATATACGCTGTATCCTGTAGAATCTATCAGGGATATTCCATTGTTGTAGCAGTGGTATGCAAACGGGTAGGTATATCCTGGCGAAAGTATGTTGCGGCTGAACTTGAACTGCTCTGCGGGTAGATGTAACTGCGCAAGGAGTGTTGCGACAAAGTCGGTCTGGTTGCATATTGTCTCAACGCGCTTGGGTTCTTTTACCGCACCGCCAAGCAGCATGAACAGTATGTGGTTCTTGTCGCGGTTTATATGGTTAGTACCGGCTGGATAACCAGTTATGGTGTGGTCCGAGATGCATACAATAAGCGTGTTGCCCCATTTGTCCGTTGCCTTGAGGCGGTCGATGAATTTGCCCAGCATCTCGTCGGTAAACGCAAATGAATTTGCCACTTTGTCGTTTTTTATGCGGTTGTACGGTACTCCCCAAGGCTCATGGCTGCTTAGTGTCAGATATGTTATGTGCCATGGCTCGTTGCCCTGGCTCATAATCATGTCATACAGCCTGTTGAATGTGATGTTGTCAGCAGCTCCCCATTGGTGTGTCGCAGTCTCGCTGTTTGTAAAGTCGTAGTCCGCGATTATTCTGTCATATCCGGTAGAGTAGAGGTATCCCTTCATGTTCGTGAAGTCTATGTCTCCTCCATAAAGGAAAGTATTTGAGTATCCGGCCTCTTTAAGGGAGTTTGCCAATGAGGGCAACTTTGAGCATCGGTTGGCATCCTTCATTACCGAAGTCTTTGGGAATGAAGGGTAGCCGCTGAGCGTGCATAGGACACCCCTGTCCGTGCGGTAACTGTTTGCATAACATTGGGTGAACAGGACACCATCCTTGCTTAGCCTCTCAATGTTCGGGGTAACATTTTCCACGCCGCCCAGTTCCTTGATGAAAATACTGCTCATACCCTCCATGATGATGGTTACAATGTTAGGGCGGCTGTTGATAAGCAAGGTGTCGGTGAGCTGTGTGTCCTTTACATACAGACCGTCAAAAATCTCCTCACGTTCTTTGTCGTTGTAGAAACAGTACTCCTTGCTGAAATCCTCAAGGTTTGCGAGAGTGTGCAGGAAACTGAAAATGGGGTTTGTTGCAGCATGGTTCAGTGTCGGAACATTTGTGAAATATACTGTTCCAATGTTGTTGGTCGATTCGGTGACACCACCTCTTATGCCAAGGAACATAAGACCGCCGACAAAGACGTAAACAATGCTTCTAATAGTCTTGTGTATTGGTTTAAGCCTTTTTCCCGGTCTTTGTTTATTTGTTTCACTCCTGCATATGTATGCGAACATCTTGTATATCGCAAACGTGAGAACGGCCAGGACTACGGCCAGTATTACCAGATGTGTGACCGTTACGCTTGCCGCTGCATTTGCCGGCGAATCTATGTATATGAGAACTGCCGAAGCATCAAGTTTATGTTGCCAGTAAGGGTAGAGTGTGATGTCGGCAATAAAGGCCAGTGACGCAGTCAGGGCAATGATAGTGTTGTAACATTTGTAGAAGATGCGCAGTGGCAGGTTCGTGAATATCTTTATGATGGTCAATATCAGCGGTATTGCCGTAAAGTATCCTGAGACTGCAAGGTCGTGCTTTATTCCATGCATCACAATATTTACATAGTCGCCGAATGAACAGTTCATGTTGCCATGATTGACGGTGAGGAAGACAATCTTGTATATGATTGAAAGAAGCATTAACGCACCGTAATATTTCAGCAGAAACAACATTCCACGGCCTAATATGTCACGGAATGGTCTCTGCTTACTCTGTTGGAAAAACTCTTTCAGTCTCATACTCCTTTCACTATTTTCTACCGAAATCGGCGGGTATCTCTCCCCACTTCTCGGTCTCCCATTTCATGAGTATCGTGGGGTAACTGTTCTCCCTGAGCCATTTTTCGGCCCTGTCAATGTACTGGAACAACTGTTCGCTCTTTTCGTCACGTGGCAGCTTGGTCTTGCACTTCTTGCCTTTTATCCACAGGAGAGCATTGTAACTGTCCGAGTATATCGGCAGGTCAATACCCCTCTGTTTAAGGAATGCAAGGCCGTGTACAATAGCAAGGAATTCGCCGATGTTGTTGGTGCCGAACATAGGCCCGAAGTGGAACAGTTGCTCGCCTGTTCCCACATAGACACCGCGGTACTCCATCATTCCGGGGTTTCCGCTGCAGGCGGCATCCACCGCCAAGGCATTCTGTATTATGCAGGCAGGCTGTGCCACAGACGTTTCTTTATTCTTGCCTTTTGCACCATACCCAATGTACTCTCCGGGTGATGACGCATATGCCCGTTCTGCTTCGGCAAGAGTGTCAAACGCCTTGTAAAGAGCCTGTTTGACGCCCTTTATCTGCGCTTGACACTCCTCCCAAGAGGAGTATATGCCCGGCTGGATACCGTTCCACACTACATAGTACTTGTTCTTGGCCATAGTGCAAGGCTTTCTTGTTACATTCTTTCAGGAACCTCAATACCAAGCAAGTTCATCGCTGTCTTGATAACCTTGCCTACATTGTCGGTGAGCAACAGACGGAATGCCTTTGTCTCCTCGTTCTCCTCTCGCAGGATGCTGTAGTCATGGTAGAACTGGTTGTACTCTCTTGCAAGCTCATATGCATAGTTGGCAATGCCCGATGGTGAATAGTCGGTGCCGGCCTGGCGCACTACAGCTGGGAATTCGTTGAGCATTCTTATGATGTTGCACTCCTTCTCGCTTATGCTCTCGGGTGCTGTGAACTCGGTCTTTGCGCCAGCCTCGGTAGCCTTGCGGCCGATAGAACGTGTACGGGCGTATGTATATTGGATGAATGGACCTGTGTTGCCATTGAAGTCAATAGACTCCTTAGGGTTGAAGAGCATGTTACGGCGTGCATCAACCTTGAGCATGAAGTATTTCAATGCGCCCAAGCCAATGATGCGGTTGATCTCGGCTTTCTCCTCGGCTGTGAGGTCGTTGAGCTTGCCACCGAGCTCCTCCGATGTCTCGCGTGCAGTGTTTATCATCTCGTCCATCAGGTCATCGGCATCGACAACTGTACCTTCGCGGCTCTTCATCTTGCCCTCAGGGAGCTCGACCATGCCATAAGAGAAGTGTACAAGACCCTTACCCCATGAGAAACCAAGCTTGTCGAGCAACAATGAGAGTACCTGGAAGTGGTAGTTCTGCTCGTTACCCACAACATATACCATCTTGTCGATAGGGTAGTCGCGGAAACGCAACTGTGCAGTACCGATGTCCTGTGTCATATATACCGATGTGCCGTCGCTGCGCAGCAAAAGCTTCTCGTCCAGGCCGTCTCCGGTGAGGTCTGCCCATACCGATTCGTCGGGGCGGCGATAGAAGATACCCTTCTCAAGTCCGCCAAGTACAGTCTCCTTGCCCACTAGGTATGTGTCGCTCTCGTAGTAAATCTTGTCAAAGTCAACACCCAGACGCTTATAGGTTTCGTCGAAACCTTCATAGACCCAGCCGTTCATCTGCTCCCAGAGTGCGCGTACTTCCTTGTCGCCGGCCTCCCATTTCACGAGCATCTCGCGTGCCTCGGCCATCAACGGTGATGCCGCCTCGGCCTCCTCCTTGCTCATGCCTTTCTCCATGAGCTCAGAAAGCTCCGCCTTGTAGTGCTTGTCGAATGCTACGTAGTAGTCACCGATAAGGTGGTCGCCCTTCTTGCCACTGCTGGCCGGTGTCTCGCCGCCTCCCCACTTCTGCCATGCAAGCATTGACTTGCAGATGTGGATACCGCGGTCGTTCACAATGTTGGTCTTTACAACCTTGTTGCCGTTTGCTGCAATGATATTTGAGAGGGCATATCCGAGCAAGTTGTTGCGGATGTGTCCAAGGTGTAACGGTTTGTTTGTGTTTGGTGATGAATACTCCACCATTACGAGTGGCGATTGCTCTGTTACAGGTGTTGTTCCCCACTTTTCGGTAGTGTCAATGTGCTTCAACAACTCAACCCAGTAGCTTGGCGCAATGGCGAGGTTGAGGAAACCCTTTACTACATTGAATGAACTGATAATGGGCAAATTGTTCTTCAGGCATTCGCCAATCTCCTGTGCTGTCTCCTCGGGGCGCTTCTTTGAAAGTGCCAGGAATGGGAAAACTACCAGGGTAAAATCGCCCTCAAACTCCTTGCGTGTCTTCTGCAACTGTATCTTCTCAATACCAACTTCTGCTCCGTACAGTTGCTTGATTGCTTCGGCAACACTCTGTGCCAATGTAATTTCAAGATTCATCGTTTTATGTTTTTTTGTTCAAATTTGCGGTTAAAACTTCCGATTTTCGGTAAATGTTTGCAAATATAATAAATACCGGTAATTTTGTGTTATAAATAATAATAAATCTTAAAAAGATAGTTTAATGCAGCGCCAAATTCCTACATAGTGTCAATGCAGTTGTTTGTTTTGCTGAATTTGTGCTATATTTGCAGAATATTTTGATATGCGGCTCTCCATTGATTGCCGTTTGAAAGTGAAAACCGTATGGATAGATTACCCAATGTAACCAAAAATCTGTTGGCCATAAACATACTGATGTTTCTGGCTACAATCGTCATGGAGAGGCAAGGCACGGATCTGACAGCCATCTTTGGTCTCCATTTCTTCGAGGCTTCCGATTTTGCCCCATATCAATTTGTTACATACATGTTTATGCATGGCGGCTTCCCTCATCTGTTTTTCAATATGTTCGCACTTTATATGTTTGGCGGTCTTCTTGAAAGAGTCTGGGGAAGCAAACGCTTCCTGATATACTATCTTGTCTGCGGTGTCGGTGCCGGTCTGTTGCAGGAGGTGACACAGTATGTTACTTATATCCAGGAGGGGTTGGATAAAGTTCAGTATATAAAGACCGGACTTGGTCTTCTTCCGGTGAATGAATTCCTCAACCTGGTATTTACGACTGTTGGAGCATCAGGCGCAATATATGCTATCCTGTTGGGCTTTGCCATGTCGTTCCCGAATGAGAGAATGTTCGTGTTTCCGTTGCCCTTCCCGATAAAGGCAAAGTATTTCGTCATTGGCTATGCCTTGATAGAACTTTCGTTGGGAGTGGCAAACAGCAATGACGGCATCGCTCATTATGCCCATTTGGGTGGAATGCTCTTTGGCTTGGTTCTGATACTTTATTGGCGTAAGAAACACAAGATTGGAGGCCCGTATGTTTAAGCAATATCTTAACATGTTCCGCTCGGCCGACATCGTTGGAAAGTTTATATCGGCGAATGTCGTAATCCATATTTTTCTCGTTTTAATCGGGGTTTTTTCGGTTCTGATGAACCAACCGGGCATTGCAGACGATGTGAGACGCTGGTTTGAGTTGCCGGCATCGGCTACCCAGCTCCTGCAAAGGCCATGGACACTCTTTACCTACATGTTCCTGCACCAGGGTTTGCTGATGCATATTTTGTGGAACATGTTCGCGCTTTACGTCTTTGGGCGCATTTTTCTGAACTTCTACTCGGCTCGCCACTTTATCGGCACCTATCTGTTGGGTGGTCTTTCCGGAGCGCTTTTCTACGTCGTGGCTTACAACGTGTTCCCGTATTTTTCAGGTGTCGTTGGTTCGTCATATCTTGTCGGGGCTTCGGCCTCAGTTCTGGCAATTGTCACGGCTGCCGCTGTGCGCTGTCCTGATTTTAGACTTAACATGCTCTTTTTCGGCAGTGTCAAACTCTCTACTTTTGCACTTGTGGCGGTGCTTGTGTTGGTTCTTATGCTCTCGGGCGATAATGCCGGCGGCAACTTTGCCCATCTTGGCGGCGCCTTTGGCGGAATGTTGGTGGCCATTGCCCTGGGCCGTGGCACGGATATTACCGAGCTTGTAAACCGTCCTCTCGATTGGTTTGCATCGCTGTTCAAGAGAAGATCAAAGAAAGCAAAGAAAGGCAAATTTACATATACCAAAGGCAGTAAGCGTAGCGATGATTACGAATATAATGCCCGCAAGAAAAGTGATGAGGCTCAGATTGATAAGATTCTCGAAAAGATTAAGAAAGGCGGCTATGCGTCGTTGACCGACGAGGAGAAAAAACGCCTTTTTGATGCCTCTTCGCGCCGTTGACCACTCCTTTAGGCTTTCTCTCACAAACATGCAGGAATGCTCTTTTTGTGTATAAAATGTCCATCTTTTTGGTGGATGTACGGCTGTTTGTATTATTAAATTAAAGAAAAATGCGAAAAAAGGCAGGTGGTTTGAAGAAAAAATACTATATTTGCGCGTTTTTAAACGGAACAAAATAAATCATAATAAATTTTAATTAACAATGCAGAACAAAGGATTTGTAAAAGTTTTTGCGGTGCTGCTGACACTCGTATGTCTTTTCTATCTCTCTTTTACCTTCGTGACAGGCAGAGAGGATAAGAAAGTCGAAGAGTGGGCTAATGAGCAGACACAGAGTTGGGTGGCTCAGCATGAGGCTGACGGTACCCCTGTCTCGGATTCGGACAAGGCGGAATTCTTCAAGGAGAAGAAGAACGAGTATCTTGAGAATCACAAGGATGACAAAGTTTGGTTGGGTATTTACACCCTCCAGGAGTGTCGTGAGTTGGAAATTGGTCTTGGTTTGGACTTGAAGGGCGGTCTCAGTGTTACACTTGAGGTCTCTGCTCCCGAGTTCCTTCAGTCTCTGACTGCCGGTAGCAAGACACCTGAGGTACAGGCCGCTCTTGCAACTGCACAGAAGGTTGCCGAAAGTGGTGCCGATGCAGCAACTGTAGTTGATGCTTTCGTTAAGGCACTCCCTACAAAGGATAATGACACCTATCTGTCAAGAGTCTTTGCGACAAGTGCCTTGAGAGATAAAGTCAAGAACAAGAAGAATGAGCAGGTAATTGAGATTATCCGTAGCGAGCTCGCGTCGGCAGTAGATAACTCTTACGATGTTGTACGCTCACGTGTTGACCGTTTCGGTGTAGCACAGCCTAACATCCAGAAACTCGGTGGTGGTCAGGGTCGTATCCTTGTAGAGCTTCCCGGTGTTGAGGATAAGGAGCGTGTAATTTCTCTTTTGACACGTTCGTCAAACCTCCAGTTCTGGGAGACATGCTCAACAGATGAGATTGCCCAGATGGTATCTCCAAAGTTGAGAACCTTGATCCTCAATGAGACTGGTGACGAGGAGTTGGCAAACGATTTCTCTCGTCCGGGCAATGGTATTGCTGCGGTCGTAAAGCGCGAGGACAAAGCTCTGGTAGAGAGTCTTCTTGCAAAGGCTAAGAATGTTCTTCCAAGAAACGTACTCCTCTTCTGGGGCTCAGAGTCTGAGAAGAACGAAGCCGGCGAGCAGTGCTACTATCTCTATGCAATCAAGGACGAGGGTGCCGACGGTATTGCTCCTTTGCAGGGTGATGTCGTTGCAGAGGCATCAGCAGGTTTCAAGGATAACGATCCTTGTGTGAACATGACAATGACCAGCTCTGCTGCCAAGACATGGGCCGAGATGACAGGTCGTTGCGCAGGTCCACGTATTCCTATTGCGGTAGTACTCGATGGTCTAGTTTACAGTGCTCCTGTACCAAGCGAGCGTATCTCTGGAGGTAGCTGCTATATCAACGGTCACTTCACAATCAAGGAGACACAGGACCTTGCCATTGTGCTTTGCTCAGGTAAGATGCTCGTTCCAATGAGAGATGTTGAGAGTAACATTGTTGGTCCATCTATCGGTAAGGCTTCAATCGAGCAGGGTTTGACATCGTTCGTTGTTGCATTCATCCTGTTGATGATATACATGTGTTTCGTTTATGGCATCATTCCTGGTATGGTTGCAAACGGTGCGCTTTTGTTGAACCTTTTCTTTACAATCGGTATCCTCGCTTCGTTCCAGGCGTCACTCACAATGGCAGGTATTGCCGGTATCGTGTTGACATTGGGTATGGCTGTTGATGCCAACGTGCTTATATATGAACGCGCGAAAGAGGAGTTGAAGGCTGGTAAGAATGTTCGTGCTGCACTTTCCGACGGTTACAAGAACGCATTCTCGGCAATCTTAGACTCTAACCTTACATCTATCATAACAGGTGTTATCCTCTACAACTTCGGTACAGGTCCTATCAAGGGCTTTGCGGTTACTTTGATTATTGGTCTTTTGTGTTCATTCTTTACTGCGGTATTTGTTACCCGTGTTGTCTATGAGCGCTTCCATGCAAAGAACAAGTGGATGGGCTTGACATTTACAACTAAGTTCTCACGCAAATTGTTCCAGTCTTCAAAGGTTAACTTCATGAAGCTCTCTAAGAAGGTAGGTGTTGCGTTCGTGATCGTTGCATTGGTTATGCTTGGTTCGTTCATTGTTCGTGGCATGGCAAAGAGCATCGAGTTTACCGGTGGTCGAAACTACGTGGTGAAGTTCGAGCAGAAAGTGTCAGAGAATGATGTTCAGAAACTGATTAAGAAAGAGGTTGGCGACGCTAACGTACACGTTATCTCATACGGTACAGACGGAGATCAGGTTCGCATCTCAACAAACTATATGATTGAGAATAAGACAGCCAAGGCCGACAGCATTGTTGAGAAGACTATCTACGATGCATTGCAGGGCGGCAATATGCTTGCTGCAGATGTTACATTCGAGAGATTCTGCAATACCGAGGACGACCGTGGTGGCTCAATAAAGAGCTCTCAGAAGGTTGACTCTACAGTTGCCGAGGAGATTAGCGATAGTGCTATCATCTCTGTGATCTTGGCTTTGATTGCAATCTTCATCTACATCTTGGTTCGTTTCCGCAACGTTGCATATAGCGTGGGTGCTATCTTTGCTCTTGCTCTTGACGTTGTGATGATTATGGGTTGCTATTCAGTACTCAACGGTGTTCTTCCAATGTCACTTGAGCTTGACCAGATTTTCATTGGTGCGATCCTCACTGCTATCGGTTACTCAATCAATGACAAGGTGGTTATCTTCGACCGTATCCGTGAGTTTACACACATCTATCCAAAGCGTAATAAGTATGAGTTGTTCAATGCTTCATTGAATACAACTCTCGCACGCACATTGAATACATCATTCAGTACATTGATCGTGCTGTTGTGTATCTTCATCCTCGGTGGTGACAGTGTACGCAGCTTCTCATTCGCAATGATTCTTGGTGTTGTATTCGGTACTTTGTCATCAATCTTTGTTGCAGCTCCTGTTGCATACTCGATTGTAAAGTTCCAGGCAAACAAGAGTGCGAAGAAGCAGGCTAAGTAATACTCTTTGCATATAAAAACGACAACAAGCACCATAGTGCTTGTTGTCGTTTTTATATATGTATAGTGTGTGCCGTGAGCGTAGGTTTATATGCTGTAATCTAACAGAGCCTCTCCTTTATATAATGTATGGCAAAACGGCAATCGATGCAGTTTGCAACCCTGCAATAGTTGCGCTGCAGGTACAGCAGTGCCTGTGAGTCTGCAGCACAGTCTGCCTTAACACCCTGCTCGCGCCACCTTTTTATTATGCTGTTCTCCTCGCCCTCCATCTGTTGTAGCAAATTCATAGCCTTCTCGCAAAGCCTCTCCTCCTTCCTGTGTTTGCCATAAATATACAGCAGAGGAACGACCGAGTTTATTATAACGACATCAACCTGTTTCTGCTTCATGCAACCGTTGCCGCAGGTCTCTGTTCCGCCAAAGCAGACATGGTTCTGCCAGTAACCGTTCAGGGGGTGGCTTAGCAGTCTGTATATCTCGGTAAGGGTCTGTGCCGTCGTTATGCCTGATATTGTAAACCTCTTCTGGTAGTATATCATCGCCAATCTTGCAATGCGCAAGTGTGGAGTACTGTTGCTGCCTCCCCACATCCTGTAGTCAAGGCTTTCGAGGCCGAATTTGTTAGAAAGGAACTTATATTCCCTTTTAAGCTCGTTGTAATAGCTGTTCTGTGTAGCTTCGCTTCTGTAGTAGTATGGAATGCTTTCGTCATCGAGCAGGCCGGCCTGCCCAAAAAAGATAGCCTCTATCTGTGTCAGATTGTCGCTATGCTTGCCCAATGCCAGTGTATTCAGCATGTGTGCCCATTTCTCGAATACTTCGCCTTGGATGCCGAACCCGAAACTGCGTATGGCGGTTTTCAGCAGCGTGTCGTCCCATCTCCGGTCACATTGCATGAAGATGCGCTCAACAGTTCTTCTTTTCTCTTCAAGGCGCTTGGTGAGAAGCCCGGAGAGAATGTCCTGTCTGCGTGTTTTCGGCAGTCCTGCAATGGTCTCGTGGCAGGGGAACTTGCCGGTTCGTTTTTGGGCTGAATTGAACTCCTCTATCAGTTCGTTAGGACAAGTGATTGCCAACAGGTCTGTATCGTTGCCCGAGGGAATGTATGCGCCGTTTAATGAGACGTGAAGGATTGTGTGTTGCTCCTTTTCAGTGCTAAAGAATAGAGGCGGTTGTGCGTCTTCTGTGCAGCCGTGCAGTATTACACATCCATGGTGCGTAACCCCGTCAATATCAATTTCGGCGTCTTTGAAAAACTTGGGCGTCTCTGCGCTGCTCTTGCCGGGATTTGTTATGTGCAGAGCCTTTCCACCGGTTGTCTTTAACCCCGATTCAGGCAAGATGCCTTTGCTCCAGATGTAATGTAGAATCCCTTCCATCTTCTGTTCTTCCTTACATTAAAAAAGGGTAGCCGGAGAATGTTTGCGACTACCCTCATGCCCTTATGATTTTTTCTCAGTCGGATAACTGATTCTTGTGTGATATATTGCCATGAGCCTCTTTTTGAACACCTCTTTAATGGTGAAGACATCCTGGAATGTCAACGGGCTCATCATCAATTCTCCCTCTCTGAACTTGGCATCAATGATGTTGTCAACAAGTCGGCATATATTCTCCTCGGTATATTCCTTGATGCTGTGTGAAGCTGCCTCTACGCAGTCGGCCATCATCAGTACTGCCTGCTCTTTAGTGAAAGGTCTTGGACCGGGGTATGTAAAGAGCTTCTCATCAATAACCTCATCGGGATGCTCGTTCTTGTATGTGATGTAGAAATATCCTGTCTTGGAAATACCGTGGTGCGTGGCTATGAACTCCTTGATCTTCTTTGGCAAGTTCTCGCGCTCGGCGATGGCAAGTCCGTTTGTCACGTGCTTGATGATTGCTTGCGCACTCTCAATTGGCGACAGACGTTGGTGTGGGCTTATGCCACCGTTCTGGTTCTCGGTAAAGTAAATCGGGTTTTCAAGTTTTCCTATGTCATGGTACAACGCGCCGGTGCGTGCTTCAAGTGGGTTGGCGCCAATGGCTATTGACGCCTCTGCAGCAAGGTTGCCCACCTGCATCGAGTGCTGGAATGTTCCGGGAACCTCTTGCGACATCCTTTGCAGCAATGGGCAGTTAAGGTTCGACAACTCAATGAGCGTGATGCTTGATATGAACCCGAATGTTCGCTCAATAATGAACATGAGCGGATAAATGAACAGTGTCAGCACTGTGCTTATTACAAAATAGACATACATCATGCTGTTTATGTTCGAGAGTCCTCCCGAATTCACCAGTTCATAGCAAAGATACACTGCCGAGTATGTGAGGAATGTAATAGTCACGCACTTGAACATCTGTGAGCGTGACGACAGATCCTTTAGGCTCAGGATGGCGCTGCATCCGGCAATCAGCTGCAACAGAAGGAATTCGTATGGTGTGGCAATCATTACTGAGCACATGGCCAGTGAGATCGTACTTGTTACGAATGCGGTGTTCTGGTCTATGAACAGACATAGCGTGATTGGAATAATTGCGAACGGCAGTATGAATACGCTGAACCCGCCATGCTCGGTCATTATGCCCACAATCATCGGGAAAATGGTTGCGGCGATGATTGTGAAGATGAACTTGTTGGTGTTGTTCATCACCTCCCTCTTATATGTAGCGATATATGCCACGAGTAGAATCAGGCAGATGACAATGAATACCGATTGTCCAAGCAGAATGTAGAACCAGTTGTCCTCTGATTTTGCTTTCTCTCTCTTGTTCTTCTCGATGATATATGAGTTTATGGTTCTTTCCGCCTTCCTGTCAACTATCTCGCCATGGCCAATGATTCTCTCGCCGGCTTTGATGTGTCCGGCAAGGCGTTCAATGTTACCAAGTTGTCTTGCAAGCTCTTCCTGGCTCGCGGTTGTGTCACATGCATAGTTGGGGCGTATCTGCTGTATGAAATCGGCACCACCAGCCTCTTCTTCCTGTACGCCTTCCATGATGTATTGTTTTGCTTCCGTCACAGTCATGAATGTGACCTCCTTGGGCTCTCCGCTGTTCCTTGCCGCGTCTTTGTATATGATTATGGCATTCTGCCTCCTTCCTTTGTGGAGATAAATAGTGTCGGCATCGGCAATTATATAACCGTTCCTGTGCAGCTCAAGCAGCTTGCCCTCCTTGGCGTTTCTTTTGAATGCGCGGTAGAAATCAATCTCGCTTGCAGTCGGGAGGAACAACTGTTTGAATGTGGGAGCGAAGTTCCTGTATATGCTGTCCTCTTCCGCGTTAATGTCCGCATTGCTCTTGTAAACGTCGAAATCGAAATCGGCAAGAAGCTGCTCGTGTGGCCACTTGTCTCCGGACTTAAAGTCGAAATGAATGTTCTTTGCCTTGGGCATAAAAGTAATTACAAGGCTTGCACAGATGGCTATTAGTATTATGCGCGATAATTTCTGTCCGTTTTTCTTTATTATTTCTTTGATCTTCTCTAACATAATCCAATTGTGTGATGTTCAATACGCAAATGTAAGGAAAATAAACGGAATACAAGGAGAATTTAGCATATTTTATAATATTAAGGGTGGTTTTACCCGGCTGTGGAGGTATGAATCCTCTCCTTTTGGCAACCATGAATGTTGCCTCTTTTCCTTTTGCTTTGTGCTTGTTGAAAAATCTATGATTTTATTTTGTCAACCGCATAAGTTATGTTATTTTTGTACTGAATATGCTGTTAATTGGGATGTTTACGGTTGTGCCGGTTGGCGAGCCCCCTCTCCGGTGGCAGCAGGTTGGTTTTAACATTTGAACACTATGACTGAAAGAAAAGTTAGGGTGCGCTTTGCACCAAGTCCTACAGGACCATTACATATCGGTGGCGTGAGAACCGCCCTTTATAACTATCTGTTTGCGAAGCAGCATGGCGGTGATCTTGTGCTCCGCATTGAGGATACCGATTCAACCCGTTTCGTTCCCGGAGCCGAGGAGTATATCCTTGAGTCATTCCGCTGGTTGGGCATCAAATTCGACGAGGGTGTTTCCTTCGGCGGTAACTATGGCCCTTATCGCCAGTCGGAGCGTCGCGAAATATACAAGCAGTATGTAAAGCAGTTGCTTGATGCAGGCAAGGCATATATCGCATTTGATACCCCCGAGGAGCTCGAGGTTAAGAGAAATGAGATCGAGAATTTCCAGTACGATGCTTCTACACGCCTTTCGATGCGTAACTCCCTTGCTATGGATGCAGCCGAAGTTGCAGCCCTCATCGAGGCTGGCCATCAGTATGTGGTGCGCTTCAAGATTGAGCCGGGCGAAAAGGTTGTTGTCAACGATATTATCCGTGGCGAGGTTACAATCAACTCATCGATTCTTGATGACAAGGTGCTCTACAAGTCGGCCGATGAACTGCCTACATATCACCTTGCCAACATTGTCGATGACCACTTGATGGAGATTACTCATGTAATCCGTGGCGAGGAGTGGTTGCCATCAGCACCTCTTCATGTGTTGCTTTACCGTGCATTCGGCTGGGAGGATACAATGCCACAGTTCGCGCACCTTTCATTGCTTCTCAAGCCAGAAGGCAATGGCAAGCTCAGCAAACGTGACGGTGACCGCCTTGGTTTCCCGGTGTTCCCACTGGAGTGGAACGACCCAAAGAGCGGTTCAATCTCATCGGGCTTCCGTGAGAGCGACTACTTGCCCGAGGCTGTAGTGAATTTCCTCGCATTGCTTGGCTGGAACCCCGGCGACGATGTGGAGATGATGTCTTTGGACGAGCTTGTTAAAAAGTTCGACCTCTCAAAGTGTAGCAAAGCCGGCGCACGCTTCGACTACAAGAAGATGGTCTGGTTCAACCACGAATATATATTGCGGAAGTCTGACCGTGAGATTGCCGAGATATTCATGAATGTTGTTAAGGCGCATGGTGTCGAGACAACATTGGAGCACCTCGAGATAATCGTTTCCCTGATGAAGGGACGTGTGAACTTTGTACACGAACTTTGGGATGCAAGCAGCTTCTACTTTGAGGCACCACAGGCTTATGACGAGAAGACTGCAAAGAAGCGTTGGAAAGAGGATTCTGCCCAAAAGATGACAGAACTTGCCGACTTGCTTGAGAGCCTTGACGATTTCTCTATCGAGAACCAGGATAAGGCTGTCCATGAGTGGATTGAGGCTAAAGGTTATGGCATGGGCGACATTATGAATGCATTCCGTCTTGCTCTGGTGGGCGAGGGAAAAGGTCCACAGATGTTCCACATTTCGGGTCTTATTGGCAAGGAAGAAACTTTGTCTCGTCTGCGTCGTGCAATAACAGTTTTGGGATAATACTATGTACACACTCGGAATATATTTATACATCTTCCTTGCGAAGTTGGTTGCACTCTTCGGACACAAGAAGGCGAAGAAGATGCTTGCCGGTCACAAGGAGACATTCCCGATGCTCAAGGAGAAGGTGAAGCCCGGGACACAGTATGTGTGGTTCCATGCTTCGTCACTCGGTGAGTTTGAACAGGGACGCCCTATGATTGAGAAATTGCGTGCCGAACACCCCGAGTACCGTGTTGTTCTCACTTTCTTCTCACCGTCGGGCTATATCCCGGCAAGGAACTACCAGCAGGCCGACATAGTATGCTACCTGCCCTTTGATACAAAACGCAATGTGCGCCGTTTTCTTGATTTGGTACAGCCCAAGATGGCGTTCTTCATAAAGTATGAGTTCTGGCTCAATTACCTTCTGGAGTTGAAGGAGCGTGAGATACCATCTTACAGCGTCTCTTCGATATTCCGCAGGGAACAGGCATTCTTCAAGCCCATGGGTGGCCGTTACCGTTTGGCACTCCATTGCTTTACACACCTTTTTGTGCAGAATGTGAAGTCTAAGGAGCTCCTCAAGTCGATAGACATTGACGCGGTTACCGTTGTCGGTGACACCCGTTTCGACCGCGTGACCAAGATTCTTGAGCAGGCACGCCAGCTTCCTTTGGTCGATGCCTTTGCCGAGGGCGACCGCAAAGTCTTTGTCGTTGGTAGCTCATGGGGCGATGACGAGGCTGTGTATATGCCATTCTTCAACAGGCATCGCGAGTGGAAGCTCATCATAGCGTCGCACGAGGTGAACGAAGAGCGTGTAGCCCGTATCATTGACCAGTACGAAGGTAAGTGCGTGCGCTATTCAACCGCAACGATGGAAGAGGTCGTCCAGGCCGACTGTCTCATTGTCGATTGCTATGGCCTTCTCTCGTCAATATACCGTTATGGCGACATGGCTTATGTTGGTGGCGGTTTTGGCGTAGGTATCCATAATGTGCTCGAGGCTGCAGTCTATGGCATTCCCGTGTTCTTTGGTCCTAACAACCGCAAGTTCCAGGAGGCGCAGTTGCTCAAGGAGTGTGGCGGTGGCATTGAGATAATTGCTACATGCGACATTGAGGACAAGATGAACGCTTTTGCAGCCGATGAGTCATTGCTCAAACGTGCCGGTAAAGCTGCCGGTGATCTGGTTTCGACCAATGCCGGTGCAACAGCAAGGATATTCAAGCATCTTGGATTATAATTGAAAAAGAAATATTCATTTAATACAAACCTTTAAATTCTAAAGTTATGAAATTTTTGACAGATGAGAAATTGGTGATTGTCGGTGCTGCCGGTATGATTGGTTCAAACATGGCTCAGTCTGCCTTGATGATGGGCTTGACAAGCAACCTCTGCCTCTATGATGTATTCTCTCCCGAGGGTGTTGCCGAGGAGATGCGTCAGAGCGGTTTCGACAATGTGAATATCACAGCAACAACAGATGTAGCCGAGGCATTCAAGGATGCAAAATATATCATCTCTTCAGGTGGCGCTCCTCGCAAGGAGGGTATGACACGTGAGGATTTGCTCGCCGGTAACTGCAAGATTGCCGAGGAACTCGGTAAGAATATCAAGACATACTGCCCAGATGTTAAGCACGTAGTTATCATCTTTAACCCAGCCGATTTGACAGGTCTTGTAACACTTCTCTACTCAGGTTTGAAACCAGGTCAGGTTACAACACTTGCAGGTCTCGACTCTACACGCTTGCAGAATGCTCTTGCCAAGAAGTTCGGTGTAATGATGAGCGAGGTTACAGGTTGTGCTACCTATGGTGGCCACGGCGAGCAGATGGCTGTGTTCGGTAGCGCAGTAAAGGTTGCCGGCAAGCCATTGACCGACCTCATTGGTACAGCAGAGTTTCCCGAGGAGGAGTGGGAGCAGATGAAGAAGGATGTTACACAGGGTGGTGCAGCTATCATCAAGCTCCGTGGCCGTTCTTCATTCCAGAGCCCTTCATACCTTTCAGTTGAGATGATTCGTTCTGTTATGGGTGGTGAAACATTCCGTTACCCTGCAGGTACATATGTATCTAACGAGAAGTACAACCACATCATGATGGCTATGGACACAGTTCTCGACGCTAACGGCTGCTCATACAAGATGCCTGTTGGTACAGACGAGGAGATTGCCAAGCTCGATGCAAGCTACGCTCACCTCTGCAAGATGCGTGACGAGCTCGTTACTCTGAACATTGTTCCTGCAATCGAGGAGTGGAGCAGCATCAATCCTAACCTTTAATATATTATAAGGTAGTATATGGAAGTTGACTAAAAGGCTCTTTTTATTCAAACTTCAACAATAAGATGGTGACCCGGAAGAAACGGGTCACCATCCTTTTTTGTGTTATAATCCAAACTTTTGCCTCTTTGATGCAAAAAACGGCCGAAATGTTTTGCTATTTGAGAAAATGTATCTACTTTTGCGCTGCATTTTGTCTAAAGTGAAAAATAATATAAACTAAATAATTAAATAGGAAATGATTGTAGTACCTGTTAAAGAGGGCGAGAATATTGAAAGAGCTCTCAAGAAATTCAAGAGAAAATTCGAGAAAACCGGTGTAGTTAAGGAGTTGCGCGCTCGTCAGCAGTTTGACAAGCCTTCAGTTTTGAAGCGTTTGAAGATGGAGCACGCTGTATATGTACAGAAGCTTCGCGCAAACGAGGAATAATTTCCCGTTTTTCTTGTTTTTTAATTAAAACTGATTTATATTCGTTGCCGAAAGACCATTTCTTTCGGCAACGAATATGTTTATAGACTCATTTATCGGGTATCTGCGAACCGAGAGGCTCTATTCCGTTCATACGCTAAGGGCGTATGAAAACGACCTCCTCGCGTTCAAGGACTATGTGGCCCGCATGGATGAGTCGCTTTTATTTTGGGAAGCCGATGTCGATGTCGTGCGCTCGTGGATGGTGTCGTTGATGGATGCCGGCGCTGCACCGTCGTCCGTTAACCGCAAGCTCAGTTCCCTGCGCTCGTTCTTCGACTTTTTGCGCCGCGAGGGCAAAATCATGGAAAATCCTATTCAGAACCTCAAAGGGCCCAAGTGCAGGAAGAAGCTCCCGACGTTCGTTAAGGAAGATGAGATGGATGCACTCCTTGATGATGTCGATTTCGGTTCGGGCTATTCCGCTTGTCGCGACAGGATGATAATACGACTGTTCTACGAGACCGGTATCCGTCTCTCCGAGCTTGTCTCCATGGATGTGGCATCGGTTGATATTGGGGCTTCGGTGATCAAGGTTCTTGGAAAACGCAACCGCCAGCGCATAATTCCCTTTGCTGCAGGTCTCAAGGCTGCGCTTGAGGAGTATATGCAAGCCCGTGAACAGTTTGCTGCGCAGGATAGTCAGGCGCTGTTTCTTTCGGATAAGGGAGCGCGCGTAACGCCGGGAACCATTTACCGCATGGTGAACAGTCGTCTTTCGATTGTCACCTCGGTGAAGAAAAAGAGCCCTCATGTGCTGCGGCATTCGTTTGCTACAGCCATGCTCAACAACAATGCCGAGATTGGGGCTGTTAAAGAGTTGTTGGGGCATCGTCAGCTTGCCACCACAGAGATATACACTCACCTTAGTTTTGAGGATTTGAAAGGATTTTATGAAAAGGCTCATCCCAGAGCCGGTAAACAATAAATTATAGGAGGTTTAATTATGGTAACAAGAATTCAATCTGTTCATTTCGATGCATCACAGCAGTTGATGGAGTTCGTGGAGAAAAAAGTTGCGAAGTTGGACAAACTTTGTGAAGGTGCGACAGCCCTTGAGGTTACAATGAAACTGATTAAGCCCGAGACCGCCAAGAACAAGGAAGTCGCTTTGCGCGTTTCGGCTGCCGGCGGCGATCTTTTTGCCTCAAAGATTAGTGACACCTTTGAAGATGCGCTTCTTGGTGCAATTGACGCTGTAAAGACACAGGCCGAGAAGAACAAGAACAAATAAAGCCTTTGCATATATGTAACGCACGCAGCCGCCAATTGGCGGCTGCGTTGTTTTTTTAACTTGCGACCTATCACTGCGCGCACTGTCGATGCCTTTTGGCATTCACCTTTGCTCTTTTATCTTTGCTCTTTGACATCACGCGCTTTCCGTGACCCGCACGGCACGACTACACCGTGCTACGTGCGACCTATCACTGCGCGCAATGTCGATGCCTTTTGGCATTCACCTTTCAACTCTCCCTTTTTCACCTTGCGTATCACGGCTGTTGGCGAGAGATTCCAGAATCGCTTTGTCAGGTCGTTCAACCGTTGGGGCGGTAGTTCCAGTTCATTTGCAATGTGGCTTGCCGTCACTAAGTGCTCCTGCGCCATCTCAATTATTGTAGCCTTTATCCTCTCGTCGAGCCATTTCTTAGGCTTCATACCATATATAGCCATGAACTTGTTGTTGAAGGTAGCCACCGACAGCCCCGACAATGTAATCAGTCGCGACACATTACCCTTTGCCTCAAGGTAATTGTTCTCAATGAACGACTCAAAGTCGGCACCACCCGACAGTATCGGGCGCATGAAAGCCGTAATGTCATCCTTTGCATAGTACGATGACATGATGTGAAAGAAGTAACTGTTCCATATATGGCATATACCACTGTGCCTTAGTTTTTGTTCGTGTATCTGCGTGTGAATAAGCATCAACAGGTCATCCATCGCCTTGCAGATAGGCAGCGTGTTGAACGAATAACCCTTTTTTGATGCGTGCTTGCAGAAGTATTCGAGCATCTCCTTGTCGCTGCGTATTATGGTAGTGGTGAATGCAAACATAATCACATCGGCATCCTCAACAGCCAACATATCAAACACACCCGCCTTTGGAACAAGCGCCATAGTGCCTTCGCCAATAACCTTGTTCTGGTACAATCGCGTACTGAGCTTGATAGCCCCCTTCTTTATCGAAAGAATATAATAATGCTTTGTCGATGGCTCCCGGTAATGCTCATCCTTGGTCATCGTAATGTGCGCAAACCCCGTTTCGTGCCCGTTCATGCGGCTCGCCATCTGCACAGCACCCTTTTTGCGTGTAATTTTTATCGGCTTTGGCATAGTTGTAATATATTGATACCCAAACGGATACCCCCTACTGAAAATAAAAATCGTTAAAGTGTATATAAAAAACGTTACTTCGATTTTAGTGCGAAATTAATATTTTTTCTAAAAAAACAACATATTTTTGGCACCGAAACAATAAACGACCGACCAAAATATGGATAAAGCCAATAACGAGTTTCCCCCGATAAGGGTGCCATTACCCTCCTATAAAGAGAAAATCGATGCCGTTGAAGAGTCACTCAAAGAATGGGTAAAGCTCAGGCACTACCATCGTCCGGGAGTTAAGCTTTCAGAGGTTGCAGCAGAAACAGGCATTGCCTCCATACACATCTCTTACTGTGTAAGGAACCGAATGAAGATGAACTTTCCGGCATGGCTGAACAGCCTGCGCATAGAGGATGCCAAGAGAATGATACACCGGAACCCCGATATACCATCCTACGAGGTTGGCTACAAGATAGGTTGCCCCAATCCCGAGACATTCAAGAAGGTGTTCCAGAAGTTTGCAGGATGCAGCATTGAAGAGTACAGAGCAAAGATGAATGCCAAAAGGCATCGACATTGCGCGCAGTGAAAGGTCGCACGTAGCACGGTGTAGTCGTGCCGTGCGGGTCACGGAAAGCGCGTGATGTCAAAGAGCAAAGATAAAAGAGCAAAGATGACAGAGCAAAGATGACAGAGAAAAGATAAAAGAGAAAATTCAGGCACACGAAGTGTGATTAAAAGCACTGCAATAAATAAGTAATTTACTAACCTCAAATATATGAAAAACAACAGACAGACAAAAAAACTTTACAGCCCACCGATAACAACTATTGTGGAATTGGAAAGTGAACCATTACTTCAGGCAGCTTCTTCTATTACAGGTTCTGCTCCTGATAGCGATGATTCAGAATTCGGTGCTCCGATGCAGCGCCGTGGAGAATGGGGAAATTTATGGAACGAGTGAAACGAGAGAGATAAATTTCACTATCGCGAGTTTTGCAGCAAATGGTCGCTCGCAGTGTGGAGTAGTCACACCCGAGCGGGTTGCGATGAGCAAAACGAGTCAATGGGAAATCATTAAACGCTTGACAAAGAATAATAAAACATAAACAGTATGAAAATAAATAAACTAATAATTGGTGCGTTGGCGATGCTGTCGTTTGTTTCTTGCAGCAACGATGACATCGTGCCCGACACCCCTGAGCAGCCGAGCGTGAGCAAATATGAGCAGCTCACCTTCAGCAGTGCTGACGAGCCTTCTACCCGTGCCGTATGGGCAGACCCCAATGGCAGCGGTAGCCTTGTCTTCAACTGGGAGGCCGATGATAAAGGTACTGAGATGGTGGCATTGCTCTCCGATGGCTCGGCCTTCGTTCGCAATTATTCGTCAGAGAATCCTACAGACGAGGACTTGCAAGAGGCGCTGTATCACACCTATATGACCATCAGCCCGCAGGAAGACCTTCACAAGGCCGACTTCAAGACAGTGCGCTATTATAACAAAGAGGATAAGGATGCTGCAAAGGCAGTATATGCAGTGACTCCTGTAAACGATTTCTGTATTTTCGAGGCCGATGAGACAAGCTTCAGCGCACAAATGGAGATGCCTGCATCTTTCGTACAGTCATTCTCCCAGACCCCGGAGTTCCTTCGCGACTATATGATGATGTATGCGCAGGCAACGGTTGTGAATGGTAGTGCAACGCTCAATTTCAAGCATATCCCTGCCACTTTCCGTTTCATCATCACCAACAAGCGCCCGACCACTGCAAGGCTTGAAAATATGAGCTTTAGTATTGACGGTGGAGCATCAGTAGGTTCTAATTTTGCGGAGGTGCATGGAGATTACACTACTGAAAGCCTTTATGTGGATTTTGCTGGGAATCATAAAAGCATCACCACACTCTTGAACACCACGCTGGCTTCTCAAGAGTCATACACAGCATACGCTATGGCTCTGCCGTTGTCTGACAGTGAAACTCTCAATGGCAAAGAGATAAAGTTTGTCATCAACACCGAAGAGCATGGTTTCCTATCATTCGTCCTCACGGGCTCACAAATAGCCAACGCCAATAAAAGCTATGGTGAAGACATTTACAACTGGGTAAGCGGCAAGTCCTACACCATCCGCATGAGCCTTGATGATGTGCTCACTTTTGATGGTATCACTGTCGAAGACTGGAACAAAGAGACTATCGATGGTGGTGAAGCCGAAGAGGAAATTTAACAACAAGAATAATATAAAAAAACGAAACAATATGAAAAAGTATTTTGCAATGGCAGCAGCTGCCCTCGTGTTGGTGGCCTGCGACAAGAACAACGATGATTTGGGTATTGACAACACCAAGGACACCCCCATCACCATCGCTTCGGCGAGTGTGGCAGATTTGAGTACTCGTGCCGGTACACCTGCCGGAACACTGACCAGTGGCTCGCTTTCATTCTTTTTCAATAATAATAGTGGAGACAATAGTCGATATGTTGCCGACTGTGAAAAGTGGACATATAAGAATGGCAAATGGCAATTCGATGAAACAGGTTTTGATAATCAACAACTCCTTTGGAAGGGTGCGGGTAATGCTATTCCTTGGATTGCTACATATCCTTATCGTGATTATAAATATTCATATATTACTAACGATGCCGGTGGTATGGATGAAAAAGTTCCTGCAGACCAAACTGACGAAACGAAGTGGACTGAGTTCGACATCCTTTGGGCTACCGGTACTGCTACAAGCAGTTCGATTGAAATTGAGTTCAAGCATCTCTATACCAAGTTCTCAGTGAACCTCACCTATGGTACGGAGGTTGATGCTACACAGACAATCGAGTCCGTTACTGTCGGAGGAACCTATATTGTCAGAAATTTTAACTATGCCAGTCAAACATGGGGCATTACTCTATCAGATATCACAGACATCAAGGCCCTTGCTCTTGAAACCCCGAACTACATTGACGAGGATGACAAGGACAAAGGAAGATACGACGCCAGTTTCGAGGCACTCATCATTCCTCAGACCGCTGCTCCTAAGTTGACTATCGAGATGAGTGACGGTCGTGTATTCGCAACTACACTCACAGAGCAAGAGTTCAAGAGCGGCTATCAGTATAACATCAAGCTCAAGGTCGGTCAGGACAAGGTGGAATTGGGAGGTATTACCGCTGCTGAATGGGGAGAGCCTGTTGATGGCGGTCTGCTTGAGACATTATAATTTAGAGTTGTAACCTATAACAATATCAATAATGATTATGAAGACATTACGATATATAGCCCTTGCAGCACTGACATTGTCATTCGCTGCATGCGAGCAGGAAGATTTCAATCCTGCCGTACAAGGTGACCCTGATGCAGTAAAGATCAACGCCACTATCGGCAATATGCAGACCCGTGTGGCATACAGCGGTGATAATGGTGTAACAAACTTTGTCAATGGTGATGCCATTAAAGTGGTAAACTTGATGCGCACCTCAAAAAATGAAGCCACCTATACTACTACCGATGGTACGAATTGGACTACTACCGATGCTATGGTATGGAACAGCTCATCGAAGAATAAATTCCAGGCATGGTATCCCGTGGCAGAGTACTCTTCGTACGATACGTTCACGATTCCTACTGACCAGAGCGATGCTACCAAGTTGGCTTCTGCCGATTGGATGACCGCATCGACCGAGGAAATCGACAAACCCGGAAATGGTGTACTCGACCTCAACTTCCAGCACCGCTTGGCAAAGGTAACGGTGAACCTTACTTTCAGTTCGCAGTATCCCGAAGGTTTTCAGCACGTATCGGATTTCACATTCTTAACCAACGAAGAAACTCCACAGGCAATCACTGCGCTTGCGAATAGCGAAACGTCGTACACCGCTATCTTGCGTCCGGGTGAATATGCAGACGAAAGTTCTTTCATCTACTTGATGATGGATGGTATTGACGAGCATTATGTTCTCGGCAAGACTACCACATCAGTCATCAATCTTGAAGCAGGCATGCACTACACCTTCACTCTCAAAGTAGGTAAAGATGTTGTAAGTATTGATGAGGTCACTGTAGCGGACTGGGAAGAGGAGGAGATTGATGGCGGTGTGGCAGAGTAGGTAACACCAACTATTGACTTATCAAAGTACACCGATGGCGAAACAGTAAACATTGCAGAAGATTGTAGAGTTATTGGTGACGGTAACGAGTACAACCTCACGCTGAATGTTACCGATGATGCAAAAGTTACTTTTGCTGCCGGTGTAAGTGGCGTGAAGCTCGCAGCTCCTATTACAGTTGCTGACGGCAAGACCTTGACTCTTACTATCAGAGACAATGTAGAGCATATAGTGAACGGTGGTATTTCTCTTGGCAATGGTTCTAACGTGATAATTGAGGGAGAGCGCAACAAAGAGAACAACAAACTGACCGTAACGGCTACAGGTGGCAACGCAGGTATCGGCGCAAATAACGGAGTTACAGCAGGTGATATTACCATCCGCAATGCTCGTGTGGAGGCTACAGGTAGTTCTACTTCCGATGAAAGCATTGATTTAGTTTGCGGTGCAGGTATTGGTACATCTAATGGTTCAATGGGAAATATCCTGATAGAAAACTCAATCATCGTTGCGGAAGGTGGTTATTATGAATACGAAACTCCAGCTCCTGCCATCGGTATGGGTGAGAAAAATGGTATCATGGGCGATATAACCATAGTAGATTCAGAGATTACAGCTACAAATAATGGTGAAGGATTCGCTTCTGTAATTGGCGCAATTGATAATGACGGAATTGGTACTATGGGGGATATTGTGATTACAAATTGTGAATTGAATCTTACAATGGTGATTACTGAAGCTGATTGGTATGGCGCATTCATAGGACCGGGCTTGGGAGGTTCAAGTACTCAATTTAATATGGGAAAAATTATCTTTACCGACATGACAAAGGAAGAGCTAGATGAAATGATAGCAACATGGAATTTCCCCGAAGACTTTGCTGAATTTGGAAAATATGCCATCGGTTTAGGTTATCTTGGTATTTATCACGAAACCCAAACTTACGAGGGCATATGGGTCAGCGACGGAGCAGACGGTTTGGTACGAATTGACGACGGATATGGATATCATGATCCAGAATAAATTAATATAATCGTTTATAGGGCAGGATGGCTTGAACCGACGAACGAAGCAAGAGCAGAAACAAAGTAAACTTTGGTTATGCCTTGCAAGGAGGAGGAAGACGAAGTCAATGCCTACCTGCTCACCAAGAGAAGAAAATATAATATTAACAATTAACAACGACTTAAAAATATTAGACATGCCGGATACAGATTGGGAAAGCTCGAACCAGCGAGTGGGTGAAAGCAATGCTTTCACACGCAACGAGTGCAGCCGAGGTTCGCAAACAGCAAAGAAGCGAATACGCGAGCGAAAGTCGAGCTGGCTTGGACTCTTACAGCGAGCAAGAGCGACTAAGCCGTTGGCAAAAGTATATGACCAAACGTCCCCTGCCGACATACGCAGAACGTTCGTGAAAGCCGAACGAAGAGTCAAATTCATTTGAACTATGCTGAGGCGCCTCCGAACCTCGCCGAAAGGCAAAGATTAAAAGAAATAGAAGATAAAGTACACGAATGGAAAAAACTGGTAGCCATTACCCGTCCTGCAGAGTTCATCGAGATTACCTTCCAGCAGCAGGTGCAGAAGAGCTAACACTACAATGATGTAAATTGATTCTTATTTAGAAACTGATTAAAACTGAAATATTATGGCAGAGACTGGCGCAACCCAGAGCCAAAACACATGGCCGGTTCCTGAATTTCACTTTAGCGTTGAAATCAGCAACGTAGGAGTTATCTCCTGCAAAGAGGTTTCTGGACTTGAAACCGAATTTGATGTAATTGAGTATCGTGCAGGCGACTCGCCTGAATTCACGAAGAATAAGCAACCCGGTCTGCGCAAGACCAGCGATATTACTCTCAAGAAGGGTATCTTCGTTAGTGACATGAAGATGTGGGACTACATCGGAAGGATTAAGATGAATACCATCCAGCGTGAGACAGTAACCATCAAATTGCTTGACGAGTCGGGCAATCCTGTTCAAAGCTGGCAGGCTGTGAACGCTTGGCCTAAGAAGATGCAGGTCGAGGGCTTCAAGGCAGAAGGCAACAGTGTGGCAATGGAGACATTGACACTTGCTCACGAAGGCGTTAAACCTATTTAATTGAATTATTGAAATGTCTGCAAACACCAACAACTGGCTTCCTCCCGTGCAGTTCCACTTCAGTGTGGTATTCAAACTGCCGAGCGGTGATACTGCCGCCTCCTTCAGGAGTGTGGCGGGTATCGAGCAGGAGTTGGCATTGCAGCAGCAGGCTCAGCAAGGGGACAATGACCTGTGGTTGCCAATAGGTGTCAGCCACAGCGACATTGTCCTTACGCGAGCGCTGGAACCTATCTCCGAGAAGGTTGCTAAATGGGTAAACGACTGTATGACCTTCAAAGAGACAGACAAGAAGATTGAGCCTTGCACACTGATTATCTCGCTCCTCGACGAACAGAACAATCCGGTTGCATCTTGGGAATGTCATAGAGCAGTACCTCACAAATGGAAACTCGATGACCTGAATGCCGAGGACAGCAAATTGGCAATTGAGACAATAACTCTTAAACACACCAAATTAAAGAGGATAAAGTAATGCCTATAGTGATAAAGGAGATAAGGGTTAGCACCGTGGTCGAAAAAAGGATTGTCCGTGAGTATGAGATTTCCGAAGATGTCTATAAGAGAATCAAGGAAGATGTGCTGGAAGAACTTGAAGAACGCACCGAAAGTAACCCACAGGAGAAAAGAAGAAACGAACGCTAACAGTTGCAGTATATGGAACACTTGTTAATACAGGCATATTCTGACGAAAAGTTCAGGAGCAAGCACGGAGGACAGATAACCGTTCTTCTGAACCCTGAGTCTGTCAAGACCGGTAAGGGAATCCGTTACCGAGAGGACAAGCAACAAGGTGCGGTGGGAAAGAACAATGTCTTTGAAAGATACGATTCCGAGACATTCTCTTTCAACTTCACCATTGACTGTACAGGTGTTGTAGAAGGTACTCAGAAAGGCGATACGGCAACTGCCAAAGTCAAGGAGATTGAGGATAGCATCTATTGCTACAACAGTGAGCTACACCGCCCTTCATTCGTGGAGATTGTATATGGGCAGGTGATGTTCAAGGGGCAGGTGAAGAAGATAGATGTTGACTATACACTCTTCAATAATGCAGGAGATGCTCTCAGAGCCAAGGTTACTATGGAACTCACAGGCTATATGGCCAGTGATGAGGAACGCAAGAAGTACCCGAAGAACTCTCCCGATATGTCACGCCTCATTACCGTAAAGGATGGTGACACGCTTGCGGCACTTTGTCAGGAGGCATACGGAGATTCCACATTGGTGGCACAGGTGGCAAGGTTCAATAACCTTAACGGGTTTAGAAATATAGCGGCAGGAACAGAATTGTTGTTTCCGCCATTGAGAAAAAGTTAATAAGATAGAGAAGGAATATGGCAGACTCTCCATCGAAATATAAGGACAGAATCCTCGCGTGGACTATCTACTGCGACGGTAAGGCGCTGGACGACTCATACGAGTTGACCTACGCTCAGATTTATCTCGCCATAAACCGCATAGGCAAGGCTACCTTGAAATTCTATGCCGGGAATATGGACGAGCAGACTTTCGATGAGACCGATTCCAATTCCTTCAAGCCTGGCAATACCATCCGCATCGATGCTGGAGATTTGAAGAAGCAACATACACTCTTCGAGGGTGTTATCCTTGAAACAGGCATTAAGATTGGCGGTAAGGCACGCTCGCAGATGGTTGTGGAGTGCAGGGATATTGCTTATCAGGCAACTCAGGGACGTAAGAACCGCATATTCGAGAAGAAGAAGGATTCCGATATGATTAAGGAGGTTCTGAAAGCGTATGGTTCGGTAAAGGTGGATGCCACAACCTATCAGTACCCCGAAATGGTGCAATACTACTGCTCTGATTGGGATTTTGCCCTTTCGAGAGCCGATGCTAATGGACTGTTCATCAGCACCGAGGGCAAGGAAATAGAGGTATTCAAGAAGAAGGAATCTTGAACATACTTATTGACTATACGATAAGGCAAACTAACAGAAGAACAAATATGGTATATCCATTCTACTTTGTAGAAGGAACCTACTTAATGAACTTATAAAAGTAAAAATATGATAAAGAAGAAATTAACTTATGCAGCAACAAAAGGATTATTTCTCCTTTCTGCTTTCTCCTTTCTGCTTTCATCTTGCCAGCAGGAGGATGACTTTGTTCCTCAGGAGCAAGAGATTAATCTTAACATTACCGCTGGCGGTGTACAGACACGTGTAAACACACTAGAAAGCGGTGATGTTTGGGAGAATGGGGACCAAGTCAAGATTGAAAGAACAATTAAGTATGACTCGGATTATTATACTTACACAGCCTCAGTTGCAGAAAACGGCACACCAACATGGACTCTCGATAAAAAACTCTATTGGAACGGAGAAGAGGAGCATATACTCGCAGCATTCTATCCGGCAGTAGGACAAGATGATTATAGATCTTTCGAATTACCGGAAGACCAAAGTACATTGGAGAAGCTCAAATCAGCCGATTGTATGAATGCTGTATGGATAGGTAAGCCAACAACTGATCCGATAAACTTCCAAATGAAACATCGTCTGTCAATGATTACCATTAATTATGATTTTGCTTCGGAGTTTACCAATGCAACGATAGACTATGCTCAAGTAATACCATCTGATCCTTTTGTGATGTTTGATGCAAAGGACGGAGGTAAAATGGATGAACCATATGGTGTGTTCGGCACCACTATTGACGCTTATCACGATGCAGTTAATAAAACGATACAAGCTATTGTGATACCTTGCACATATCCCGAAGGACAGTTGCTTATGAAAATTAGTGTCAACGGAGATGAGTTGCAGGTGAAAATGCCAGAGGCTAAGACTTTTGACGAAGGTACTCACTACACCTTCAACCTCAAGGTGGGTAAGGATAAGGTGACACTGACACCAACCACTACAGATACCGATTTCCCTGGTGGATGGAATAATGAGGAAGACCTTAATTAAATGAGAAAGGAGAAAGGAAAAATGAGAAATAAAATGAAAAATATTGCAAAAGTATGGAGAAGTAGCACAGCGTTTCTGCTTTCTGCTTTCTCATTTCTGATTTTAATCACCTCGTGCAGCAACGAGTTGGATGAGGCATTGCAGCCTGCGAACAACGGCACCTTACAATTCGTGGTAGGCGACTTTCCTGCCTTTGGCGAGGGCACACAGACTCGTGCTATCGGTACACAAGATGAGGGAAAGACTGCGTGGGAAAATGGTGATCAGATTATTGTCACCTTAATCTCCCAGAAGTATGGTGAGCAGGCTGCTGCACTTACCTATGACGGCTCTTCGTGGAGTACAGAAGCAAGCCTATCTTACCTCGAAAACGAGACACCAACCGTTAGTGCTGTCTATGCACCTTGCTATGAAGTTACGGTTGAAGGTGTAAAGCAGTTAAGAAGCGGTATGCTACTTGGAATGTGCGAATACCTCGAAGCCGATTGCGAAATACAAAATGGCACAATCAATATCAGTTTTGCTGATGCACTCCGCACTTACAGTCGCTTGCGTATTGTGGCTGAGGCAGAACAGACCCTTACCGTTACCACGACAGACTTCACTCCGGCAGGTCCTGAAAATGTTTCCGCGCCCGATAGTTATACTCTCGTAGCTGATGGAAAAGATAACGCCTATCTCTATGGCACCTTCGCCGAGGGCGGTTCGGTAACAGTGAAGAAAGGAGATGCCGAGCTTGCAACCCATACCTTTAGCGTGACTTCGGAGCAGGGCAAGAGTTATGCGCTGTACGCAGGTAAAAAAGTAGATGTTGACCTCTCAACCCTTGCTGCAACCTATGTCATCAACGACGATGCATATTACACCTTCACCGGCACAGGCAGCTACGGTATCAAGGTAGAAAGCGGAAATCCGACGATTATTCTGAATAATGTAAGCATTACTGTTGGTAAAGAGTGGGACAATGAAAATATAGTGAATGCTATTGATATTGTTGCCGACAGTAGTGAGACTACTGTTTGGATAACAGGCACGAATAACCTCACCTCCAATAGTGGCGCAGGTATTTATGTAAAGTCCGGCAGCACAGTCATTATCAAGTCGGATAGCAGAGATAATATATTGACTGCACGAGCCGGTATGGATGGTGCCGGAATAGGTGGCACTGGATATGATTTTAGCTATGAAAATGTGACTTGTGGAAACATTTATATCGAAAACATAACGGTAAACGCATATTCAAGTGGCTATATGAGTAGCAATCCGGGAATTGGTGCTATCACTTCTTGCGGAACGATCACGATAAAAAATGCGACTGTTACAGCACTGGGAAGCAACCAAGGAGGTGTATTGTATGGTGGAGAGTTTTGCCCCGCCATCGGTGCAAGCACAGTTCCTGATATAGTCATTGAAAATTCTACAATCAATGCTTATCGAGGAGATAGTAAGGATGGCGGTACGGGCAGTCTGGCAGATTGGATCGGAGCAGTAATTATATACGACCCTTATAGTGGAGATACACCTCATACGCCTGGAATACAGTGTGGTAACGGCTATATAATAAGCACCACAGTAAATAAGTTTCTATATAAAGCTAGCTCAGGAGTAACTAAAGAAGAAGGTTCTGTGACCTATGATGCCGATGGCAATCC
>JAZOUB010000036.1:0-23043 GCA_045657945.1 Bacteroidaceae bacterium
AATCCGCGACTGCATCGCGTTCCCAAAGAACAACTCAGGCCGCGACACAATGATTGATGCACCTTCGGTTCTCGAACCAGAGCAGTTGACAGAGCTCAATATTGTGGTTGACATCAAGGAGAAGTGATTAAAAAGCTAAACTACTGCGTTACGCTTGTTTTTGATGTGAGTCATTTAGGAATACGTTGTGAATATAAATGAGAAATAAAATCATATGTCATCCTGAGCGCAAGCGAAGGATCTCTTATACACGCAACAAAAAATATCCATCGCATGCGATGGATATTTTTTGTTGCGTGTTAAGTCTTTTACATTTTTGTCTTGTATATTGAACTGTATATCATTGCAAAAGCAGCAAGTATAAGGCCATTTATGATTATATATGCAGGGATGCTGAAATTGAAGAATGCAAAAATTCCATTCATGGCAATCTCAATGAAGAATGTTATTGATGAGAGTGCTTTCAGCATCACTGAGCTGCGTTGATGTTCTACGGACACTGCAAGGGCGAACATTGATGTTATTCCAATTGTCAGGAATGAACCGGTGGTGATTACCAGTTGTACACGTTCATAATCGCATAATTCGTAAAAGGCATAGGACAATAGCGCGCTGATGACAACTGCTATAATGCTTCTAAATGTATCTATTTTCATGGCATGTTTCATTTATATGGTTGGAGGTGTCTGTGGCATTGGAGGAGGTGTTGAAATGAAAAGCTGTGCAAGATCCGGCAATGTGCTTGCTGCAGCCCATTGTGTCATGCCTGGAACCCAAACCAATGTCTGGCTGTTGATTTGTCCTGTGTTAGCCAATTGTTGCATCTGCTGGATGTTGTACGGACCGTACTGTTGACCATTGATGGCCACTGTATATTGTGCCACGTTGGGTGGTGGGGGTGGTGTCATGCCTGCAACAGGGGATTGTTGTGTCTTGGCGAGCTGGCTGCATTGGTTCATCATGCCTGCAAACTGGTTGCCCATTGCTCCGCCCATGGTCATGCCAATCATCATTCCGGCCGGGTTAATTCCGTCTCCGCCCAAATTTATGCTACCCATCTCTCCCATACTATGAGCAGCCTCTTTCAGTACTTCGGTCTGTTTGTTTACAGCATGTGCCTGTATGAATTGTGATTCAGCCGAAAGCTTGGATATACGTTCGTGCTGTTCTGTGTCAATCTCAACACGACGCAATTGTTGCTCTTTTGTAAGGCGGGTCAACTCACTGTAGTTCTCACTCTCTTTGTCAATTTCAATAGCAGAAATGTCAAATCGTTTGAGATTTACACCAAAATCATTTTCGAAGACCGGTGTAAGCTGTGCCTGTACCATGTCGCTTATTTCGGCTACCTTGCGTTCCAACTGTATAACAGGAATATTGTTCTCTATCGGGCAGTTGGCAACGAAATTCTTTATGAACTTAGTGGCTGCGTCCTTGACCTGCTGTTTGAATGCATTCATGTCAAAATCTACCAGGCGGTTGAGCTTGACAAAGTTCCTGTAGTCTGTAATATTGAATGTGATTGCTCCACGCACTGCTACCGGCACTGTGAAATCGGGGTAGCGTGGGTCGGCAACATCAAAGTATGGCACTCCAAAACGCAACTGATTGTTGCCCTGCAGATTGATGAAGTAAATCTCGGCCTGGAATGGAGTGTCACCGCCCCATAGCGAGCCAACTATGCTTGTCAGTACCGGGAAGTTGGCAGTGTGTATCTTCTGGTCGTGTGGGCCTACGATAAAGTCCATCAATGTACCATTGTTCTGCTTGTATACAAACACGGCAACCTCGCCATCCTTTACGCGCAGTGAGCTGCCGTAACGGATGGAGTTCTCCTTCTTTGTGGAATTGGCCTCGCCCGACGGACGCCACTTCCATATCAGATATTCCTGTTCATCGCAACGGATTACATCCATCAATCCGCCTTCTTTCTTACTTGTAAACAGTCCCATTTCGTTCAGAATTTGATTTTTAGTTCATTCGCATATTCTCTGATTGTTTCAAGAGTATCCTTGTCTTCTTTCATTGAGAATTTTGCCTTTATTATAATTTGCTCGCATTTTGCTTTCCATGCTAAAGCCAAGTCTTTCTCAGCAGGAGTCTGCGTTGAGAAAAATCCTTTTACTTTTGCCAATGGTGCTGCCTGAGACAAGAACTCCAGGATGTCGCCCTTTGTGGTAGGGATAGGAAAATGGTGGATTATGTTAATCTTTTTCTTGTTTATCTTGTCGTCATCCATTTCTTCGGACAATATGGTCTTGAAAACCGAAAATATCGAACCGCCATCAGTTTCAGTATCCCTTGTCCTTTCGTTCTCAACTTGAACCAACATCTTGTAGAGGCGGTCGAACGAGGCATTGGCCTGTACATTGTTGAAATCATAGCCACAGTCTGTGCATGTTGTCGTGAATGGCTGTACTATAGCACCGCATGCCGGGCATTTCTTTACATTGCCATGCTTGCTTGAGTTGGAAGGTGCTGCGACATCATCAGGCGCCGGTTGCTGAACATGGTTCATCATCTTGTTCAACTCATATACACGGGCATCAAGAATCATCTCGAATTCATCCAAGTCAACACCTTCGGCCTTTGCTCTTTTGAACAAAATCTGCCTCTCCTTTTCAGTCAGCACACCATCTGTCAATGCAGCCTTTATGAGTTGTTCCAGTTCTTCGCTGTACATGATATTTGCGGACTTTATATATATGTTTGTGTAATGATTTTAGCCTTATTTGCAAATATAATGAAAAAGTAATGAACAGCAACATGCTTTCACCTATTTTTAAATATAGTATAAAAACACAAGACCGTGTTATACAACAAGCACCACCCATTGCTGAGCGGTGCCTGTTGTGTCGTGCTATGCTATTTCGTTATTTCAGGTTTGCCTTGAAGAACTCTGCAATCTTCTCAAAGAGGTGATAGCGTGTGTTGCGGCCATAGTAGATGCTATGGTTGCTGTCGGGGTAGAGTGCCATCTCGAACTTTTTGTTCGCCTGTGTGAGTGCGTGGGTGTAACGTATCATGTTACGCAAGTGAACGTTGTCGTCGGCAGTGCCGTGGATGAGCAACAGGTAGCCGCTCAGCTTGTTCACGTTCACAATTGCCGAGCCGGCATCGTAACCCTCCTTGTTCTCCTTTGGAGTGCGCATATAACGCTCGGTATATACAGTGTCATAGAAGCGCCAGTCTGTTGGTGCTGCAACGGCAACGCCGGCCTTGAACACAGCCTCGTCCTGGCTCATTGACATGAGGGTGTTGTAGCCACCGAAGCTCCAGCCCCAGATACCTATGTTGTTCTTGTCAACGTAGGGGAGTGAACCAAGGTATTTTGCAGTCTCGACCTGATCGGCAGGCTCGTACTTACCAATGTTCAGGTAGGTGCATTTGCCGAACTCTGTACCACGTCCGCCTGTACCGCGTCCGTCAACGCATACCATGATGAATCCCTCGCCTGCCATGTAGCTCTCGAACATTGCATTGCCATAGTTACCTATGTACCAGCTGTCATGTACCTGCTGTGAGTAGGGGCCGCTGTACTGGAACATCACTACAGGGTACTGCTTGCCCTCGTCAAAGTCGGCAGGCTTTACCATCCAGCCGTTGAGCTCAACGCCGTCGGTTGTTGTGAAGGTGAAGAATTCCTTTGTTGGCATGTCGAACTTCTTGAGGCGCTCCTTGAGGTTGGCATTGTCAATGAGGGTCTTTATAACCTTACCATTGTTGTCGTTTGTGGTAACGGTGTGTGGGGTGTTGATGCTTGAGTGGGTGTTGATGAAGTACTTCATTCCCGCGCTGAACACTGCGCTGTTTGTTCCCTCCTTGGTGGTGAGCTTTGTCTTCTTGCCCTTGGCATTTACCTTATATATATATTCGCGCAATGGGCTGCCCTCGTTGCTTGAGTAGTAGAACTCGTTCTTGCTGCTGTCCCAACCATAGAAGTGCTTAACCTCGAACTCTCCCTTTGTGATTGGGCGTACAAGGATACCGTCAATGGTGTAGAGGTAGAGCTGGTTGTAGCCGCTGCGCTCGCTCTGCAACACAAAGTGCTTGTCATAGAACTCAATGCCGGCATATACCTGCTCGTTGAGGTAGGTGTCGCTCTCCTCGCGAAGGATGGTCTTGCTGTTGCCCGAGCGTGGGTTCACGGCCTGAATCTCCATGATGCTCTGGTGGCGGTTGAGTGTGAGCACTGCAAGTACATCGGGGTTCTTGGTGAACTTGATGCGTGGGATGTAGCCTTCCTCGGGGATGTTCACGTTAAGCTGGCGTGTAACGCGGCTCTTGATGTCATATGAGTGAACCGAGAGCTTTGAGTTTGCTGCACCTGCAACAGGGTACTTGAAGCTGTAGGGGGCGCAGAAATCGTCGTACTCAATGTTTGGCGCTCCAGTTGGGATGTACATTGGCATGTCGTACATCATAACCTCGCTCTCGTCGTACTTGATGTACGCAATCATCTTGCTATCGGCGCTAAAGTCGTATGAGCAGTTGTTCATGAACTCCTCCTCGTTTACCCAGTCGGGGATACCGTTGATAATCTTGCGGAACTCGCCGTCGGTGGTAATCTGCGACTCGGCGTTGTCGAACATCAGCTTCACAAGGAACAGGTTGTTTTCGCGCACAAAGGCAATCATTGTGCCGTCGGGTGAGAACTTTGGAACCTGTTGTGCGCCGTTCTGTGACAATGGCTCAACCTTGTTGTTCTTGCGGCTGTAGATGTAGTGCTCTGCAGTAAATGAGTTGCGGTAGATGCTCTTTGTTCTTGTCTGCAGAAGGATGAGCTGCTCATCGGGTGAGAACTGATAGCCGTCGATGTACTTCTGCTCGAATCCGCGTGCTGTTGCAGCGTTGAAAAGGGTATCGACAATTGCACCGTTCTTGAACGAACCCTTGAGAATGAGACTGTGGTCATCGCTCATGCGTGCAAAGTGAACGCCATCGGCCATTGGCTTGATGGCTGCGTATGTCTGCGGCCAGTAACCGCCATACATTACATCGTTGAGAGTCACCTTATCGCCTGCAATGGCAGAGAGTGACATCACAAACAATGTGAATAGTGAAAATAGGTGTTTCATAATGGTTTATTTAAATTTACAATCTTATCATTATAATAAGGTGAAATCTGAAAACTGAAATCGGAAAAGTTGGTTATACTGTATCATATACAACTGATACACAAGTTTTCACCTCTTGCTTTTAAGTTTTCCGCTTTCCGCTTTCCCCTTTAACCTTTCCCCTTTAACCTTTCAGTTAGTTTTGTACCACGACGCATACATTATATAATCGTTGGCGATGCGCTCCACAATCTCCTTCTGTTGCTCGGGGCTTACCTCCTTAATCTTCTTGGCAGGTACTCCGGCATAAATCCAGCCACTTTCAACTCTCATTCCCGAGGTCACCAGTGCATTGGCTGCTACAATGGCTCCGCTTTCAACCACGGCATTGTCAAGCACCGTTGCACCCATACCAATGAGGCTGTTGCTCTCAATTGTGGCACCGTGGATGGTGGCGTTGTGGCCTATTGAGACGTTATCTCCAATGGTGGTCTTTGAGCGTTGGAAGAGTGTATGTACCACAGCGCCATCCTGTATGTTCACGTTGTTGCCTATGGTGATGCTGTTTACGTCACCGCGCAGCACTGTGCCGTACCATATTGAGCAGTTGTCGCCCATTGTAACATCGCCAATTATGGCAGCTGTCTCGGCAATGAAGCAGTCATTGCCAATAGTGGGCTTGAATCCGCGTATTTCTCTAATTATTGCCATAGTTCGTTATTTGTTATAAATAAAGATAGATACATTGACAATCCTTGCTTCTCGCAACCCCCGCGTCAACATCTTCTGCGTGCTCCGCGTGACCCATTACTGCAAGCATTGTCTAACTAAACTTTCGCTACGCTCAGTATGACAGTGGGGTGTGTGGTTTTTTACTTATTCTCTGTTATGGGTGCTGCGCCTTCACCGCCTTTTGCATTGCCGGGTTTCCTGCGGCGGTGGTGTGGGCGGCGTTTGGGCTTCTCACCCTGTGGCTTCGGTGCGCCTTCATGTTGTGTTGCAACAGGTACAGCCTCTTTAGGTTTCACGCTATTGTCTGTGGGCTTTGCATTCAGTGGTTTCTCGCCACCCATGGGCTTGCCGCCACTGCGCTTGCGGTTATTTCTCTTGCGGTCGTTACCGCTACGTTTCTCCTTGCCTGCGCCGCGCCGCGCCTTGCTTCCCTTCTGCTTGCCTTTTGGCTCGTATGCAGGTGCCTCACCAAGTGCTGCCGGAACTTCCATCTTTGGCACATCCTGCTCAATGAAATCCTCGATTCGCTTGAAATACTCTTGATCCTCAACATTAACCAGTGTGATGGCACGTCCTTTGGTACCTGCACGGGCTGTACGGCCTATGCGGTGTATGTAGTCGTCGCAGTCGCGTGGTACGTCGTAGTTGATGACAATGCGTATGTCGTCAATGTCGATGCCGCGTGCAAGGATGTCGGTTGCCACAATCATGTCAATCTTGCGGCTCTTGTACTGGAACATGATTTCGTCGCGCTCGCCCTGCGAGAGGTCGCTGTGCATCTCTCCCACATTGAAACCATGTTTCTTCAGCGTGTGCGAAATCTCCTTTACCTTTGTCTTGCGTGATGCGAAAAGGATGACCCTCTCGCTGCTTTCGTTGTCAAAGATGCTGTTGATGATACCCAGTTTCTGTCCTTCGTGGCAGATGTATGCCTGCTGTGTGATACCATCGGCAGGTTTCGCCAGAGCAAGTGTAATCTGTACCGGGTCGGTCAAAATGTCGCGTGCCAGTTTGCGTATTTCCTCGGGCATCGTTGCCGAGAAGAGCATTGTCTGGCGCTCCTTGGGTAGTTGTTTGGCAATTGTCATGATGTCGTTGCAAAAGCCCATGTCGAGCATACGGTCTGCCTCGTCAAGGATGAAGAACGATACTTTTGACAGGTCGATGTTGCCGAGGTTGATGTGGCTTATGAGTCGTCCCGGGGTAGCGACAATAATATCAGCTCCCTTTGCCATGCCACGTAGTTCCTGTTCGTAACGTTGTCCGTCATTCCCTCCATAAACAGCTACGCTCGATACATTCATGAAGTAGGTGAAACCTTCGAGCTGACGGTCAATCTGCTGTGCAAGTTCTCTTGTCGGAGCCATAATCACACAGTTTATTGAGTCTTCGGGGTAACCTCCCTGGCACAACTTGTTGAGTACCGGCAACAGGTATGCTGCCGTTTTGCCTGTTCCTGTCTGTGCAACGCCAATGAGGTCATGCCCCTCCATCAATGGCTGCAGTGTCTGTTCCTGTATTGGTGTGCACTTCTCAAAGCGCATGGCATCGAGGGCGTCAAGCACCTCGTCTTCAAAATCAAAATCGGTAAAGTACATCTCTTATCTTGGCGCCCTATTATAAAGGACTATTGCTATTATTGAATAAATTATGTTTGGCATCCATGCAGCAAGTGCCACAGGCATCTGTTCGGCAAAAGCCGCTGAAATACTCTGGAATAATATGTATGAGAAACTTAGAGCAAGTCCAATTCCTAATGACAATCCCATTCCTCCCTTGACCTTCCTTGATGACAGCGATGCTCCAATGATAGTGAGAATAAATGCGGCGAATGACATTGCAACACGTTTGTGGTATTCAATCTCAAAACTCTGGATATTTGCTATACCCCTTTCCTTTTGCTTGTCAATGTAGTTTCGAAGTTCGGGGGTTGTCATTGTTTCCTGCTCGCCTTCGGATATGAGAAAATCGCTTGGCGTTACATTCAGCACGGTGTCAAGTGGCTCTTTCTTGCTTTCTCTTATGATTTCCCTGTCCTGTGTGAATTCGCGTATCTTCCAATGGCGCGCTGTCCATACACCCGGTCTGTCGGGGTTGTACGTGATGGTTCTTGCTTCCATGTGTGAAACCAGCTCCTTCTCCTCGAACTTGTCAAGCATGAATCTCCATCCGGTATTGTTTCTTGACTCATAACGTTCAATGAAAGCAATGGTGTTGTCGCTGACCTTGAACTGTATGTCGCTTGCAGCCTCTACTTTCTTCTTTTTGATATACTTCTGTTCAAATGCAAGCATCTTTGCATTTCCGTTAGGAATGACAAATGCTGTCATTATATATGTCATGAACGAAATGATTGCCGCTGCAATCATGTAAGGTTTCATCAAGCGCCTGAAACTGACACCGGCCGATAGCATTGCTATAATCTCGGAATTGTCGGCAAGTTTCGAGGTGAAGTATATGACCGATATGAACACAAACAGTGCACTGAATGTATTCGCATAATAAGGAGCCAGGTTCAGATAGTAATCGAAAATGATTTCATTCATCGGCGCATTGGAGCTGACGAATTTATCAATCTTCTCATTATAGTCAAAAATTATGATGACTACTATGATTAGAAATAGCGAGAATATATATGTTCCCAGGAATTTCTTTATTATGTACTTGTCAAGCCGTTTCAGTTTAAATAAATTAAACAATTTCATGGCAAATTGTTTTTGTCTTGTCTGTCCTCTTTATTCCTTTATCGCCGTTTTACAGTCGTCGTGTAACCTCCTCGAGCATGCTCTTCTTCCAACTTGAATAGTCATCCATCAATATATGTTTGCGTGCTTCCTGTGTAAGCCATACATAGAATGCAAGGTTGTGTATCGATGCTATCTCAAGTGCCAACAACTCCTGTGCTGCAAAAAGGTGACGCAGATAGGCCTTGCTGTACAGCGTGTCAACAAACGATGCGCCATCCTCTTCAATTGGCGAGTAATCATATTTCCATTTCTCGTTGCGCATGTTCATTATGCCGTGTTTTGTGAATAGCATTGCATTGCGGCCGTTACGTGTGGGCATAACGCAGTCGAACATGTCAACTCCGCGCTCGATAGCTTCGAGAATATTGGCAGGTGTGCCTACACCCATCAGGTAACGCGGTCTGTCTGTCGGGAGTATCTCGTTGACAACCTCAATCATTTCGTACATCTTTTCGGCAGGTTCGCCAACGGCAAGTCCGCCTATGGCATTGCCGGCAGCATCTTTTGATGCGATGAATTCGGCCGAACGACGACGCAAGTCCGGATATACGCATCCCTGTACAATTGGGAAGAGCTGCTGCTCGTAACCATACATCGGCTCGGTCTCTTTCAAGCGACCAATGCAACGGTCGAGCCAGCGGTGTGTCCTCTCCATTGACTTCTTTGCGTAGTCATAGTCGGCAGTTCCCGGTGTACACTCGTCGAATGCCATTATTATGTCGGCACCGATGCTGCGCTCAATGTCCATGACTCTCTCGGGTGAGAAGAAATGCTTTGAGCCATCTATGTGTGAACGGAATTCAACGCCTTCTTCGCTCATCTTGCGTATGTCCTTTAGCGAAAATACCTGAAAACCACCGCTGTCGGTGAGTATGGGTCGATCCCACATGTTGAACTTGTGAAGGCCACCGGCCTGCTCAAGCACACTGAGTCCGGGACGCAGGTACAGATGATAGGTGTTGCCCAAAATTATCTGTGCCTTGATGTCGTTTTTCAAGTGCGGTATCTGCACGCCCTTGACCGAGCCTACTGTTCCCACGGGCATAAAGATAGGGGTCAATATGTCGCCATGGTCTGTATGAAGAATTCCGGCTCTAGCCCGGCTTCCGCTATCGGTATGTAATAAATCAAATTTCACTTTATTATGCCATTAAGTTAACAGGGTTCTTTACTTTCTCTTCAAGCAATGCAATTTCAAGCACCTCCTTTATGTCATTGACATAATGGAATGTGAGTCCTTTGACGTATATCTCGGGGATTGACTCTACATTGCGTCTGTTCTCTTCACAGATGATAATTTCGGTTATTCCTGCGCGCTTTGCAGCCAAGATTTTCTCCTTGATGCCACCGACCGGTAACACCTTGCCACGCAATGTGGTTTCGCCGGTCATTGCAATACCCGGCTTGACACGGCGTTGTGTGAGTGCCGATGCCAAGGCTGTTGTCATTGTTATTCCTGCAGACGGGCCATCCTTTGGGATAGCACCCTCGGGCACATGCAGGTGTATGTTCCATTTCTCGAATATCTCGTAAGGAATGTCAAGTTCTGCAGCGTGTGACTTTATGTATTCAAGTGCCAGCATAGCCGACTCCTTCATGACATCGCCAAGGTTACCCGTGAGTGTCAATTTGTCGCCCTTGCCTTTGCTAAGGCTTGTCTCGATGACAAGGATTTCGCCTCCCACGGCAGTCCATGCAAGTCCGGTTACAACGCCGGCATATTCGTTACCCTGGTACCTGTCGCGTGAAAACTCCTTCATTCCAAGCAACTCCTGCAAGTCGGCAGGTTTTATGCTTGTTGTCTTTATGCTGCCGGTGGTAGCCTTTTGGCACGCAAGACGGCGGCAGATCTTGCCAATCTTCTTTTCAAGTGTTCTGACCCCCGATTCACGTGTGTAGTCCTCGATGATGCGTTCTATCGCTTGCTTGCTGATGCTTATCTTCTCATCGCTGATGCCGTTGGCTTCCTTCTCTTTTGGTATCAGGTGACGTTTGGCAATCTCAATCTTTTCCTCGGTCAGGTATCCGCTCACCTCAATGAGTTCCATGCGGTCGAGTAGTGGTCCGGGGATGTTTGACAGGTTGTTGGCCGTGGCAATGAACATTACGTTCGACAGGTCATAATCAACATCGAGGAAGTTGTCGTGGAAAGAGTTGTTCTGTTCCGGGTCAAGCACCTCGAGCAGTGCCGATGACGGGTCTCCATGATTCGATGCGCCGCCGACCTTGTCAATTTCATCAAGAATGAACACCGGGTTGTCTGTTCCTGCCTTTACGAGATTTTTTAGAATTCGTCCCGGCATAGCACCCACGTATGTTTTGCGGTGTCCGCGAATCTCCGATTCGTCATGTATGCCGCCGAGTGACATGCGTACATACTTGCGCTTTAGTGCTGCTGCAATGGATTTGCCAAGCGATGTCTTTCCTACTCCCGGAGGGCCATAGAGACAGATGATTGGAGCCTTGAGATCTCCTCGCATCTTTATGACGGCAAGGTGCTCAAGGATTCTCTCCTTAACCTTCTCCAGGCCATAGTGGTCGCGGTCAAGCACTTTCTGTGCATTGTTTATGTCAAGGTTATCCTTTGAATATTCGCACCATGGCAGGCTGACAAAAAGTTGCAGATAGTTGAGTTGCACATGGTAGTCGGGTGTCTGAGGGTTGATGCGCTCAAGCTTGCCAACCTCTTTTTCAAAAATCTCGGCAATCTCTTTGCTCCATTTTTTCTCCTCGGCTTTTTTACGTAACACGTTCGCATCCTGATCCTGCGGGTTGCCACCAAGCTCTTCCTGGATTGTCTTCAACTGCTGCTGCAGGTAGTACTCTTTCTGCTGCTGGTCCAATTCCCTTTGTGTCTTTGCATGAATACGGTTCTGCAAATCTACCAACAGTTCCTCATGATTGAGAATGGACAACAAGTGGTATGCGCGTTCTTTAAGTGAAGGCTCCTCAAGCAGTGCAATCTTTTCGCTAAGTGGAGCCTTTATGTTTGCGCAAAGAAAATGAATCAGATTCGTTTCATTTTCCATGTTCTTGATGCTGAAATCAATCTCGTGGTTACCGCCGTTTCCCTTGGCTACCTTGGCAGCTGTCTTGCGACAGTTCTTTATCAGTAGTTCAAATTCCTTGTCTCTGACAGTAGGGGCGTCATATACGGATTCAACTATTCCAGTGTGGTATGGTACCATGTTGGTCAACTCTACAAGCTTGATCTTTTGAAAACCCTGCAATATTGCAGTTGTTGAACCGTCGGGCATCTCAAACACCTTGACAATCTTTGCTACAGTGCCGTAAGGGTGCATCTCGTCTTTGATCGGCACCTCTATATTCGGGTCTGTCTGGCACATTACGCCAACAAAGCCACGTGTGGCCTCTACTTCCTTTATGAGTTGCAGGGATGAATCACGGCCGACGGAAATGGGCAATACTGTGGTGGGGAACAGTATCATGTTCCTCAAAGGCAATATAGGTATCTCATCGGGAATCTGCGCGTTGAGCAAATCGTCTTCGTTGTTACCTTTAAAATCGCTTATGAACGAAATTGTATTGTTGTCTATCTTCTCATCAGGTAGTAAATCCTCCAAAATCGATAGGAGCTTTTCGTCTTTTTTCTTCACCATTTTGTTTCTTCTTTATTTGTTGTTGGGTAGAATTGTGCTCTGTTCCTTATAAATCACGCGAAGATAGCATAAAATGTTGAACGCGGAAAATATTTCTCTTATATAAATATATTTTTATTATAAAATAAACGCTTGCTCTGTCTGTGTGTATGAGGTGGTGTAAAAATGTGTGAAAAAAGCTTTCGGATTTCGTTGGTTTGGTGTAATTTCGCGAAGTGAATAAAGAGTTACAAGATGTCTGATAGCAGTAAAAAAAAATCGATACAGTTTCTGGTAAACCCAAAGTCGGGCGTGAGCAGTAAAAAGAGAATACCACAGATGGTTGAACGGTATATCGACCGTGATAAATACGACTTTGAGATTATTTATACCCAGTATGCAGGCCATGCTTACGAGCTTGCAAAGGATGCTGCAGAACGCGGTGTCAATGTGGTTGTTGCTGTTGGTGGCGACGGCACGGTAAACGAAGTCGGACGTGGGCTTGTGCACACAAATACTGCCATGGGTGTTATTCCTTGTGGCTCGGGCAATGGTTTTGCACGTCATCTTGCAATTCCAATGAGCATAAAGAAATCCATCGAGTTTATCAATAAGGCTGAACCGATGGTTATTGATTATGGTAAATTAAACGGACAACCTTTCTTCTGTTCATGTGGCATGGGGTTCGATGCGCGTGTAAGTAATGATTTTGCAAAAAAGAGTAGTCGTGGTGTCTTTACCTATATCAAGACATCGCTTGTTGATTGGGTTACGTATAAACCTGAGACATACGTTGTTGAGACTCCATACTTCAAGAAAGAGTTCAAGGCTTTTGTCGTGGCATGCGGCAATGCTTCTCAATATGGCAACAATGCATATATTGCCCCGTTTGCTTCAATGCGTGACGGGTTGTTCACAGTTTCAATATTGTCGCCGTTCAGTACCATTGAAATGCCTTTGATGGCAGCACATCTGTTCAGACATACGTTTGCCGAAAGTAGTCACATGACAACCATTGCAACACCTTGGTTGCGTATAACACGCACAGAGTCGGGGCCTGTCCATTATGACGGAGAACCTTGTGAAATGGATGCTGAACTTCTTGTAGAGATGGTTCCAGACGGAATAAAGGTTCTCGCGCTTCCCGGGTGGGACGGCACTTGTGCACCTGTGCCTCTTTATCGCCAGTTCTATGAAATGTTTGCAGGTTCATTACCTTCGTTTCCTAAGGTGGTGAAGTCTAAGAAGTAAATCACTTTTTGAGAAAAATATTTACTTTAAATAGTGTTGTGTGGGTAACTGACAACACAGGTGGCTGTTGTCCGGTGTTAGAGCTTTAAATAGAAATCGCCAAGAATTATCTTCGCATCATTACTGTATTCTCCCGGTGATGTTTCCAGAATCAATGTGTTTTCCGTGGCCTTCGTGGTGTTGTTTGCACAAAACTCAACCAGTACTCTTTTGGGAGCTTTCTTTGGTGTAGTCTTGATGAAGGTTATGCGTGTAGGATGGAGGCCTTGCTCTAAGGCTGCCGCCTTCCACTCGTCGAGTATGTCGCATGGAATTACAATAGAAATAGAGCCGCCATCAGCAAGCAATTCCGTGCTTTTTTTGAAAAACATCCTGCAGTCGAGCGTGTCGCTGTGCCGCGCCATGGTGCGTGCCTCGTTGTCACACTTCATACTGTTTACAAAGTAGGGTGGGTTGCTCACAATTGCATCGAATCTGCTGTCGGTTTCATACTCAAGGAAATCGCAGTTTGCAATTTTAATGCGCTCGCTCCATGGCGAATTATCGGCATTCTTTCTTGCCTGCAATGCCGCCGTGCTGTCAATCTCGACACCTGTGATATGGGCATCGCTGCGCTGTGCAGCCATGATGGAGATGAGACCTGTGCCACAGCCAATGTCAAGAATCCTCCTGCTTCCTGTGCAGCAGAACCAGCCACCAAGCAGACAGCCATCCGTGCCGACCTTCATTGCGCAGTTCTCCTGCTCAATGGTAAAGCGTTTGAATTTGAAGTAATTATTCGACATGCGGTGACTGTTTTTTACGAAAAAGAGTGTGCCTTTGCACACTCGTGATTTTGTGAGCCGAGTTGGGGACTCGAACCCCAGACCTACTCATTACGAATGAGTTGCTCTACCAACTGAGCTAATTCGGCAATTGTTTTGTGTTGGCAAATTCTTTGCCTGCGCCCCAGACCTCCTTGTTAATCATTGGACGAATGAGTTGCTCTACCAACTGAGCTAATTCGGCGTTTGTTTCTGCAAAGATACGTACATTCAAACAAAATATTCAAATAAACTTGCTATTATTTTCTTGTTTGTTTATATCTTTGCCTTAGTGGGTTCATTTAAACTACAGATACTAAACATTAACGGAATTTAATTATGGAAGTAAAAAAGTATATTCAGGATAACGAAAAGCGTTTCCTTAAAGAACTTGAGTCGTTGATTGAAATCCCAAGCATCAGCGCAAAGGCTGAGCATAAAGGAGATATTGCTGCATGTGCCGAGAGATGGAAGTCGCTGCTTCTTGAGGCAGGTGTTGACAAAGCCGAGATTATGCCATCGAGCGGTAATCCGCTTGTCTATGCCGAGAAGATTGTTGACCTGGCGGCGCCAACAGTGCTTATATATTCGCACTACGATGTGATGCCTGCCGAGCCTCTGGAATTGTGGAATAGCGACCCGTTCAAGATGGTGGTGAGGGATGGTCGCATCTGGGCACGCGGTGCCGATGATGACAAGGGGCAGGCAATGATTCAAGCAAAGGCATTTGAGTACATAGTCAAGAATGGCTTGCTGAAACATAATGTAAAATTCATATTCGAGGGCGAGGAGGAAATTGGCTCTCCAAGTCTCAATGCGTTCCTCAAAGAGAACAAGGAGTTGCTGAAAGCTGATGTAATTCTTGTGAGTGATACAAGTATGCTCAGCGCCGAACTGCCTTCGTTGACAACCGGTCTGCGTGGTCTCGCATACTGGGAGGTTGAGGTTACAGGCCCTAACCGCGACCTGCACTCGGGGCACTTTGGCGGTGCTGTGGCAAACCCAATAAATGTGCTTTGCGAGATGATTGCCAAGATGACCGATGCCGACGGCCGCATAATAATCCCCGGTTTCTATGACGATGTGGAGGAGATGTCAAAGGCCGAGCGCGACATGATTGCATCCATTCCTTTCGATGAGGAGAAGTACAAGGCTGCAATTGAGGTCAATGCACTGCGTGGCGAGAAAGGTTACTCGACTCTTGAGCGCAACAGCTGTCGTCCATCGTTCGATGTGTGCGGTATCTGGGGCGGTTACACTGGCGAGGGCAGCAAGACTGTGCTTCCTTCTAAGGCGTATGCAAAGCTATCGTGCCGTCTTGTTGCAAACCAGGATCACGAGAAGATTTCTCACCAGTTCGTTGAGTATTTCAATTCTATCGCGCCCGATTGCGTGAAGGTTAAGGTTACTCCAATGCATGGCGGTCAGGGTTATCTGTGTCCCATAACGCTCCCTGCATACAAGGCTGCCGAGCTTGGCTTTGAGAAGGCGTTTGGCAAGAAACCGCTTGCAGTGCGCCGTGGTGGCAGTATCCCCATCATCAGCGATTTCGAGAAGATCCTTGGCGTGAAGACAATCCTAATGGGATTTGGTCTTGAGAGCGATGCAATCCACTCACCAAACGAAAATTTTAGCCTCGACATCTTCCGCAAGGGTATTGAGGCGGTGGTTGAGTTCCACAAGAACTATACCGTTTGCCTGCAGGGTTGATTTTGAAAACATATTGAAAATATTGGATTAAGACAAACTCAAAATAATAAACTATGGCTTTACATGTAATAGATCATCCGTTGGTGCTTCACAAACTGAGCATCATGCGTAACAAGGAGACCTCTACAATGAAATTCAGGGAGTTGCTCCAGGAAATTTCCATGCTAATGGGATATGAAATCACACGTGACATGCCGTTGACATATGAAGAGATTGAGACTCCTCTCATGCCAATGAATGCACCAAAGATTGCCGGCAAGAAAGTTGTTATCGTTCCAATACTCAGAGCCGGTCTTGGAATGGTTGATGGTTTGATGAAGCTAATCCCGTCGGCACGCATCGGCCACATTGGTCTATACCGTGATGAGGAGACATGCAAACCGGTGTTCTATTACTACAAGATGCCTGCAAACAAGGAACGCGCGGTGATTTTGACCGACCCTATGCTGGCAACCGGTGGCAGTGCGTGCGATGCAATTGCCCGTTTGAAAGCTGATGGTTTCAACCATATCAGACTCATGTGCCTTGTAGCATCACCACAGGGTGTTGAAGTTGTTAAGGAAAAACATCCCGATGTGGATATCTATGTAGCATCGGTGGACGATGGCTTGAACGAGAAAAACTACATTCTCCCGGGCCTTGGCGATGCCGGCGACAGAATTTTCGGTACAAAATAACGAGAGAACAGGGTGGGGCGAACAGGAATGGACGTCCCACTTCTTTTTTAAAATTTTATATTATAAAATCGTTCTTTGTGTGATTTTTTTTGTATCTTCGCGGAGTAAAACTGACAGTCATGAAACACAGGGAGTACAATTACAGTGATTTTGCGGGATATAAAAAGAATCCCGTTGCCGTTTTTGCCCCTGTTTGTTGCACTATTGATATTGATTTTATGTAATTTTATTATAGTCGTTTCGTTTGAAACGACTTTTTTTGTATATTAGCGGAAATTATTTTATTTGTTTATGGAACCTCTATTACATGAATGTGGTGTTGCGATGATTCGCCTTCGTAAGCCTTTGAACTATTATCAGGAGAAGTATGGTACTTGGGCATACGGAATGAATAAGCTGTTCTTGTTGATGAACAAACAGTATAACCGTGGCCAGCAGGGTGCGGGTATTGCATGCGTTAAACTCAAAGCCTCTCCCGGTGAGGATTATATGTTCCGCGAAAGGGCAGAGGGTTCGGGAGCAATTTCAGAGGTGTTTGACAGTGCGAACAAGGATATACTTTCTCATCCTCGTGAAAAGAAAAACGATGCCGATTATGCTTATCGTCATTTTGGTTTCGCCGGCGAACTCTATATGGGCCACCTTCGTTATTCGGCTACAGGAAAGACTGGTATGCAGTATGTGCATCCATTCCTCCGCCGCAACAATTGGCGTGCAAAGAATCTTGCACTTTGCGGAAATTTCCATATAACAAATGTTGATGATGTGTTCCGTGAATTGGTTTCACATGGCCAACATCCTCGCGTGCATGCTGATACTTATATCATGCTTGAACTTATGGGACACCGTCTTGACCGCGAGGTTGAGCGTATATTCAGGGACTGCGAATATGAGGGTCGTGTAGGTATGGACATCACCAATACCATTGAAGAGCGTGTTGACATGGCTAATGTGCTCCGCACTTCAACCGAAATGCTTGACGGTGGCTATGTCTTCTGTGGAGTGACCGGTAGCGGCGAGATGTTTGCAATGCGTGACCCATGGGGCGTGCGCACAGCCTACTGGTATGCAAACGACGAAATCTTTACAATGGCAAGCGAGCGTGCTGCATTGCAGACAGCGATGAACCTCAAGGCCGATGAGGTAATTGAGCTCAAGCCGGGCGAGGCGCTCATCATAAACAAGCGCGGCGAAATCCGTAGCGAGCAGATTATCCCACAGAAGGCGTTCCTTCCATGTTCTTTCGAGCGTATCTACTTCAGCCGCGGAAACGATGGCGATATATATAAGGAGAGAAAACTTTTGGGTTCAAACTTGAAGGAACAGATTCTTAAGGCTATCAACTATGACCTGGACAATACTGTATTCTCGTTCATCCCAAATACTGCCGAGATGGCATTCTATGGAATGGTAGAGGGTATGCAGGAGTTCCTTGACGAGTGGAAGGTGAAGGAGATCAACTCGGGCAAGACATTCACCCCCGAGCAGCTCAATGCTATTGTGACAAAGAAAGTGCGCCAGGAGAAGGTTGCAAACAAGGACATAAAGATGCGTACATTCATCTCAACAACCGACAAGCGTAACGACCTTGCTTCCTATGTATATGACATCACATATGACACAATAAAGCCAAAGGTTGACAACCTTGTTGTAATTGATGACAGTATTGTGCGCGGTACTACATTGAAGCAGAATATCCTCAATATCCTTGACCGTCTCGAGCCAAAGAAGATTGTGGTTGTCTCTTCGAGCCCACAAATCCGTTACCCGGATTACTACGGCATCGACATGGAGAAGTTCGACCACTTCGTTGCATTCAAGGCTGCTCTTGAACTGCTCTACGAGAACGGCAAGCAGTCACTTATTGAGGAGACATACCGTGCTTGTATCGAGGAGTTGAAGAAACCCGATGCCGAGCAAGTTAACTGCACACGTGCTATTTATCATCCGTTCACAGCCGATGAAATTTCGCGCAAGATTGCCGACCTGTTGAAACCGGTTGACCTTAAAGCAGAGCTGGAACTTGTTTTCCAGAGCCTTGAAGGTTTGCACTCGGCTTGTCCAAATCATCTTGGCGACTGGTACTTCAGCGGAAATTATCCGACACCGGGTGGTAACCGTCTTGTAAACGAGGCGTTCATATATCACTACGAGACTTATCTGAAAAAGTAAATAACAAACATAATTATAAGCTATGAAAGAGAAATTGAAAAAGGTGTTGTTGCTTGGTTCGGGCGCGTTGCGCATTGGCCAGGCCGGAGAGTTCGACTACTCGGGTTCACAGGCATTGAAGGCACTCCGTGAGGAGGGTATCCAGTCAATCCTTATCAACCCTAACGTCGCAACAATCCAGACATCGGAGGGTATTGCCGACAAGGTATATTTCCTTCCTGTTGACATCCACAATGTTGAGGAGATTATCAAGAAGGAGCGTCCCGACGGTATTCTGCTTGCATTCGGTGGACAGACTGCTCTCAACTGCGGTACTGAACTTTATCAGAAGGGTATCCTTGACAAGTATGGTGTAAAGGTGCTCGGTACATCTGTCGAGGCCATCATGTACACCGAGGACCGTGACCTCTTCGTGAAGAAGCTCGATGAGATTCCAATGAAGACTCCTGTGAGCCAGGCTGTTGAGACAATGGAAGATGCTCTTGCTGCTGCACACCGCATCGGTTTCCCTGTAATGGTACGTTCGGCATACGCACTCGGTGGTTTGGGTAGCGGTATCTGCAAGGACGAGGCAAGCTTCAAGGACCTCGCAGAGAGCGCATTCACCTTCTCTAACCAGATTCTCGTTGAGGAGTCGCTCAAGGGTTGGAAGGAGATTGAGTTCGAGGTTATCCGCGACGCCAACGACCACTGCTTCACTGTAGCAAGCATGGAGAACTTCGACCCGCTCGGCATCCACACCGGTGAGTCAATCGTTGTTGCTCCAACATGCTCACTCACACCCGAACAGGTTAAGTTCATGCAGGAGATCTCTGTAAAGGCTATCCGTCACCTGGGTATCGTGGGTGAGTGTAACATCCAGTATGCATTCAATGCCGAGACCAACGACTACCGAGTAATTGAGGTTAACGCACGTCTCAGCCGCTCATCGGCTCTTGCATCAAAGGCAACAGGTTATCCTCTCGCATTCGTGGCAGCGAAGATTGCTCTTGGCTACACACTCGACGAGATTGGCGAGATGGGCACACCAAATAGCGCATACAAGGCTCCCGACCTCGACTACCTCATCTGTAAGATTCCACGTTGGGACTTGACAAAGTTCGCAGGCGTGTCACGCCAGATTGGCTCAAGCATGAAGTCTGTGGGCGAAATCATGTCAATCGGCCGCAGCTTCGAGGAGGTAATCCAGAAGGGCTTGCGTATGATTGGCCAGGGTATGCACGGTTTCGTGGGCAACGAGCACACACATTTCGACAACCTTGACGAGGAGCTTGCTAACCCAACAGATATGCGCGTCTTCTCAATTGCATCGGCTCTTGAGGAGGGCTACACAGTAGAGCGCATCAGTGAACTCACAAAGATTGACCCATGGTTCTTGGGCAAGCTCAAGAATATCGTTGACTATAAACATGTACTCGAGGGTTACAACACACTCGAGGAACTCCCAGCTGACGTACTCCGCAAGGCTAAGGAACTCGGTTTCTCTGACTTCCAGATCTCACGCTTCGTCCTCAAGGACCAGAAGAACATGGAGACAGGTAACCTTGCAGTCCGCGCACGCCGTAAGGAGCTCGGCATCGTTCCGGCCGTCAAGCGCATCAACACTGTAGCCTCTGAGCACCCCGAGTTGACAAACTACCTCTATATGACATACGGCACAACCGGTTACGATGTCAACTACTACAAGACCGACAAGTCTGTTGTTGTCCTTGGCTCAGGTGCATACCGCATCGGTTCATCGGTTGAGTTCGACTGGTGTTCTGTAAACGCGGTGCAGACAGCACGCAAGCTCGGCTACAAGTCAATCATGATCAACTACAACCCCGAGACCGTATCTACTGACTACGATATGTGCGACCGTCTCTACTTCGACGAGTTGTCATTCGAGCGCGTACTCGACGTTATCGACCTTGAGCAGCCGGGTGGTGTAATCGTTTCCGTTGGTGGTCAGATTCCTAACAACCTCGCGATGAAGCTTCACCGTCAGTCTGTGCCCATCCTCGGTACATCGCCACTCTCAATCGACCGTGCCGAGAATCGTCACAAGTTCTCAGCTATGCTCGACCAGCTTGGCATCGACCAGCCTGCATGGAAGGAACTCACAAGCCTCGAGGATATGAAAGAGTTTGTAGATAAAGTTGGCTATCCAGTGCTTGTACGTCCATCATACGTGCTTTCAGGTGCCGCAATGAACGTCTGCTACAACGAGGAAGAGTTGCAGGAGTTCTTGAAGATGGCAGCCGAGGTGTCAAAGGAGTTCCCTGTTGTCGTTTCACAGTTCATGAGCGATACCAAGGAGATTGAGTTCGACGCCGTAGCACAGAACGGTGAGGTAGTGGAGTATGCTATCTCTGAGCATGTCGAGTTTGCCGGTGTACACTCTGGTGACGCAACACTTGTGTTCCCTGCACAGAAAATCTACTTTGAGACTGCACGCCGCATCAAGAAGATTAGCCGTCGCATCGCCAAGGAGTTGAATATCTCAGGACCTTTCAACATGCAGTTCCTTGCAAAGAACAACGAGGTAAAGGTTATCGAGTGTAACCTGCGTGCATCACGCTCGTTCCCATTCGTTTCAAAGGTGCTCAAGCGCAACTTCATCGAGACTGCTACACGTATCATGCTCGATGCACCATACACCAAGCCCGACAAGTCTGCATTCGACATCGATCACATCGGTGTAAAGGCATCACAGTTCTCATTCAGCCGCTTGCACCAGGCCGACCCTGTATTGGGTGTTGACATGTCATCAACCGGTGAGGTAGGTTGCATTGGCGACGACTTTGAGGAGGCACTTCTCAATGCAATGATTGCCGTTGGTTACAGTGTGCCCGAGAAGAACGTTATGGTATCATCAGGTGCTGCCAAGTCAAAGGTTGATTTGCTTGAGCCTGCAGCTTTGCTTGCACAGAAGGGCTACAACCTCTTTGCAACATCAGGTACTGCCAAGTTCCTCAACGAGCATGGTATTGCTGCAACACCTGTAATGTGGCCCGATGAAGACCAGAATGCCGAGAACAATGTAATGCAGATGATTGCCGATCACCGTTTCGACCTCATCATCAACATTCCAAAGAACCATACAAAGCGCGAGCTTACAAACGGTTACAGAATACGTCGTGCGGCAATTGACCACAACATTCCACTCATTACCAACGCCCGTCTTGCAAGCGCGTTCATCCGCTCATTCTGCAAGATTGACGTGGCTTCAATGCCGGTGAAGAGCTGGGATGAGTTCAAGTAATTGAAGAAACCGTAATATGCAGAGGGTAACCCAAAAGTGAAAGGGTTGCCCTCTTTTTATATATTATAAATAATGTATAAGGTCGGTTTTCGGTTACAGGAGTGAAAAGACGCCGTGAGAGTAATATTTTTGGGGAAATATTGGAGCGGTCTTGTAAAAATCACTATATTAGCAAAAAGTTAACCAAAAGATAAGCATATTATGATAATAGCAGTGGATTTTGATGGAACCATCGTTGAGCATAAATACCCAAGTATTGGTAATGAACTTCCGTTTGCGACTTCTACGCTCCGTATGCTTGCGGCTCAGCAGCATCGTCTTATACTTTGGACTGTGCGTCGCGGCAGGCTTTTGGAAGAGGCTGTAGAGTGGTGCAGAAAACGTGGAGTTGAGTTCTATGCTGTAAACAAGAATTTCCCCGAGGAGATTCTGGATGGTGAAAATTGTTATGGAAAAATCAATGCCGACATATTTATTGATGATTGCAACCTTGGTGGCATGCCCGATTGGGGAGTAATTTATCAAATGATAAATGAAAAAAAACAGTGGGTTGATATTTTAAAAGAAGGTGCGGTTGCAGAAAAACCGGACAAGAAGAAAAAAGGCTGGTTTTGGTGAATTTTCTTTCAAAAATATTTACTTGATTATCAATGTATTGAATGTTTTTGTGAAAAAAAGTATAAAAAAATTTTCTAAATAGTTTGCAGGTTTAAAATAAAGTTGTACCTTTGCAACGCGTTAAGGCAATGCGCTGTTAGCTCAGTTGGTAGAGCAATTGACTCTTAATCAATGGGTCCAGGGTTCGAGTCCCTGACGGCGTACGAAAGTGGAGGAAGTTAACTTCCTCCACTTTTATTTTTTTCTCTTCATTTGTACATAAAAAACGGGGCAGGGTGGACAAAAAGTAGGACAAAACCTTTGTAATTATTTGATTTACATATCTTTGCAAAGATTATCGTTGATATGCTAAAAAAATGCTTTTATTGTGGCTCTTCCAATGTGGTCAAGAATGGCCTGAGAGGGCTAAGACAAATGTATAAATGTAAAGATA
>JAZOUB010000037.1:0-216587 GCA_045657945.1 Bacteroidaceae bacterium
GTCCCATGCGGGTTATAAACTCGTCAATCATAGAAAAGTCCACTATGCGGGCACTACCTTCACGCATGCGCGTTTCGCATAGTTCGCCCAAGCGCACCTCAATGTCGGCAATAATCTCTTCGCCGCCATCCTGCTTGGAGAAACACTCTTTGAGGCTCTCCATGTAATTGTTGAGAAGTTCATAGGCATCTTCGTCGAAATTGAAGATTCTGCCGCCAAGATTCACTTCGAATGACTTTTTCATATTCTTATTTTTTACTTTTTACAAACTTATGTTTTTCTCTTTTATCTGTGCCACTGTGGAAGAGAGATTGTTCCAGTTTTCGTCCAGACGGGCGAGGGCGTCGAGGCCCGCCTCTGTGAGGCTGTAATATTTTCGCGGAGGACCGGCCGAACTCTCTTGCCACTCGTAGTCGACCATTCCCTCTTTTTTCAAACGGTTGAGCAGAGGATACAATGTTCCCTCGACCACAATGAGGTTGGCACTCTCGAGCTCGTCGATGATGTCCGAACTGTAGCAGGGCTTTGCGCGAAGCAGAAGCATTATGCTGTATTCGAGCATGCCCTTACGCATCTGGGATTTTACATTTTCTACATACATTTTTTCTCTTTTTTTCGTGCGAGAGATTGCTCCCTCGCCCATTCACGTCACAAATATACAGCCTTGCATAGTACCTTGCAATACACAGTACCAATATTTAATAATCATTAACAATCAACCACCACAAAAAACATAATAGTGCCGCAGTTGTTTATAGGATGAATTTTATAAACAAAAACTGATAAAAGTATGTCTTCTAACGTTCAAAAAACCATCAAATTGGGAGTATTCACACTCGCCATCATGAACGTGACGGCCGTCGTGTCGTTGCGCGGACTGCCCGCCGAGGCCGAATATGGAGTTTCGTCGGCCTTCTACTATCTTTTTGCGGCAATAGTTTTTCTTATTCCCACGGCCCTTGTGGCCGCCGAGCTTGCAGCGATGTTTCAGGACAAGCAGGGAGGAGTGTTTCGCTGGGTGGGCGAGGCTTTCGGCAAGCGTGCGGGGTTCCTCGCAATATGGCTGCAGTGGATAGAGAGTACAATATGGTACCCCACAGTGCTTACATTCGGAGCAGTGTCGCTTGCGTTCATAGGTATGAATGACAGTGCCGACATGACACTCGCATCGAACAAGCTCTACACCCTTGTTGTGGTGCTTGCAATCTACTGGGCTGCAACATACATCTCGCTCAAAGGTCTCGGCTGGGTGAGCAAGGTTGCAAAGGTTGGCGGTTTGATCGGTACTATCATCCCTGCAGCGTTGCTTGTATTGCTCGGCATCATCTACCTCATTGGCGGCGGAGAATCACAGATGGATTTTGGCGGCGACTTCTTCCCCGACATCACCAAACTCGACAATCTTGTCCTCGCATCGGGAATATTCCTTTTCTATGCCGGCATGGAGATGACCGGTATCCATGTAAAGGACATGGAGAACCCGAGTAAGAACTACCCAAAGGCAGTTTTCATGGGTGCAATAATCACCGTTCTCATCTTTGTCTTGGGTACATTCGCACTTGGAATCATCATTCCACAGCAGGATATCAACCTCACACAGAGCCTGCTTGTAGGCTTTGACAACTATTTCGCCTTTGTGGGAGCATCATGGCTGTCACCAATCATCGCCGTGGCATTGGCGTTCGGTGTGCTTGCAGGCGTGCTCACCTGGGTTTCAGGCCCTTCAAAGGGTATCTTTGCCGTAGGCAAGGCCGGCTACCTGCCACCATTCATGCAGCGTGCAAACAAACTTGGCGTGCAGAAGAACATCCTGCTCATCCAAGGCGGCGTGGTAACAATACTGAGCCTGCTGTTCGTGATAATGCCATCGGTGCAGAGTTTTTACCAGATACTCTCGCAGCTGACCGTGCTGCTCTACCTTATAATGTACCTTTTGATGTTTGCCGCAGCCATATACCTGCGCTACAACATGAAGGACACTCCACGCCCGTTCCGCTTGGGCAAAAAAGGCAACGGCATTATGTGGATTGTTGCCGGAGTGGGATTCTTGGGTAGCCTTTTGGCATTCGTGCTCAGTTTCATTCCACCGGCACAGATTTCAGTGGGCAGCAACGGAGTGTGGTATGCAGTTCTCATAATCGGCTGTATTGTGGTAGTGGGCGCACCGTTCGTCATCTATGCAATGCGCAAGCCACACTGGGTTGACAAGGATTCACAATTCGAGCCATTCCATTTTGAGAAGCAGGCATAAGGCAACATAAAAAGCAGTAAGAACGAGGCATTTGCCTTGTTCTTCTTTTTTTATTATCTTCGCAACAAACCTGTAATTATGAAGAAACTCCTTGTCATTATATTTTCTACATTGACATTGACAGCCATCGCACAGAGTGACTACGCCAAACTGGTAAACCCACTCATAGGCACCGACGGCAAGGGTAATGTATATCCCGGAGCGCAGGCACCGTTCGGAATGGTGCAGCTGAGCCCCGACAACGGACAGCCCGGTTGGGACTGGATTGCAGGATATTTCTACCCCGACAGCACAATAGCCGGGTTCAGCCACACGCACCTCAGTGGCACAGGCGCTGGCGACCTCTACGACATCAGTTTCCTGCCCGTAACCTACCCTCTGAAGGTTGCAGCAAAGCCCTTGGGAGTTCACTCCACATTCAGCCACGAGCGCGAGGAGTGCTGTGCCGGATACTACCGCGTGCACCTGGACAGCTACGGCATTGATGTGGAGCTCACTGCCACAGAGCGCTGCGGAGTGCAGCGATACAGCTACCCTACCGACACTGCCACCGTGCTGCTGAACCTGGGCAAGGCCACCAACTGGGATGCCACACAGGCCACCCACATCGCCATTGTCGATAGCTTCACCATTGAGGGCTACCGCCACTCCAACGGCTGGGCACGCGGCCAGGAGGTCTATTTCCGCACACGCTTTTCAAGACCCATAGCATCATTCAAGTGCGATTCAATACAAGTCATACGCGACGGCAATATATGGATTATGCCCGGCGTGGCAACAATGACCTTTGCCCTTGACAATGACAGGAAACTCACAGTCACAACGGCACTCTCGGGCACAGGGCTTGAGGGCGCGGCAAAGAACCTTGCCGCCGAGGCACCGCACAACGATTTCGACCTTTACCGCACCACGACACAAGAACATTGGAACAATCGACTGTCGCGCATTGAGGTGAAAGGCGGCACACACGACGAGCGTGTATGCTTCTACACAGCACTCTACCGCACCATGATTGCCCCCACTCTCTTTTGCGATGTCGACGGCAAGTACCGTGGTGCCGACAAGCAGAACAACACCACCGACGGCTGGATGAACTACTCGACATTCTCGTTGTGGGACACATACCGCGCAGCGCACCCACTTTTCACATACACTGCACTCGAACTGGTCGATGACATGGTAAACTCGTTCATCGCATTCCATGAGCAGCACGGCCGCCTGCCGGTGTGGAACATGTGGGGAAGCGAGACCGACATGATGATTGGCTACCACTCCGTGCCCGTAATTGCCGATGCCTACTTGAAAGGGTTTGGCGGCTTTGATGCCGAAAAGGCACTTGCAGCCTGTGTAGCAACCGCCAACAGCGACGGATACCGCGGCATAGGGTTCTACAAGGAGAACGGCTATGTGCCATACGATGTTGCCGACCCGTACAACGCCGACAACTGGGCAATGTCGCGCACACTGGAGTATGCCTATGACGACTACTGCATTGCACGCATGGCACAGGCTATGGGACACGACAGCATAGCCGCGGTGTTCTACCGCCGCGCCGACAACTGGCGCAACCAGTACAACCCTGCAACCACATTCATGCAACCACGCGACAGCAAGGGAGAGTTCCAACCGCAGTTCGACCCCGACGAATACACACCACACATCTGCGAGAGCAATGCATGGCATTATATGTGGAGCGTGCAGCACGACATCGACGGGCTCATTGATCTCATGGGCAAAAGGCGTTTTGAGCAAAAGCTCGACAGCATGTTCACATACTCCCCGGCCGAGAATGACGAACTGCCGATATTCAGTACCGGAATGATTGGGCAGTATGCCCACGGCAACGAACCGAGCCATCATGTCGCATACCTGTTCAACCACATTGGAAAGCCACAGAAGACAAGGCAATATGTAACGCAGATAATGAAGGAGATGTACCGCAACACCCCCGACGGCATTTGCGGCAACGAGGACTGCGGACAGATGTCGGCATGGTATGTGATGAGCGCGATGGGATTCTACCCTGTCAACCCATGCGGTGGAGAGTATGAGCTTGGCATGCCGCTGTTCCCCGAGGTAACGCTGCACCTTGCCGATGGAAAGGCGTTTACCATTATCTGTCATTCTGACGAGTGCAAGAAGGAGAAATCTCAAAAAGCTGAAAGAGATTTCTCAGTCGCTACGGACAAAAATGAACGCAGTGAAGAATCTAAAGAAAAGAGAGGCACTAAGCCTCACCTCAACGGAAAACGTATAAAAGATACAACAATATCACACAAGGATATTATTGAAGGCGGAGTGTTGGAATTCAAATAACACCCATTACTGCAACTTGAAGCCTCTCTATTTTTTCTTCGCTTGTACAACTTTTGAACAAAAAAACGCAAAAATCCACAACACCTCATATATCTTTGTAAAAATTGAAAAGATAATAAATGAGACTAAAGTATTTTCTTGTTTTGCCGTTCATACTATTCTCGTCCCTTTCTCATGCACAGGATGGCGGCATAAAAATAAATGTAAAAGGTGGTAAGAGTGCTACGGCTGGTTATTTTGGAGCATTGTCTATTGAGGGATTCCACAGCCTTGAGAAAAGTTTCTCGGTAAAAGGCGGAGTACAATGTAATACCGAGGGGAGATATACAGTTGAGGCAAGACCCTCATATTTCTATGATTTTGCATCGGGACGCCTACACGCCGAAGCCTTGCTACATTATGCCCCATATTCAAGTATCCACAATTACGCCCTGGGCGGAGGTGTCGGATTCACTGCAAAGTACATCAACATAACAATGGGTTACTATTACCGCAGCATAGCCTCGGGCGACGACAGTATTAAGGAGCCATTCAACATCTATTACGAATTTGGTGTAAACTGTTTGCCGTCAATCGCAAATTGGGACCTGAAGTTCTCTATTTCAAACAACAGGATTTTCGAGTTGGAGCGTCATTTCCAACCCTCATTCTTCCTTGATGCATGGTGGTATCCATCACAGAAGATTGGGGTGACATTAGGCGTTTCATATAAACCGGCAGGCATGTTCAACATAACAAGCGATTTTTATCAACTATATTCAAATATTGGAGTATGTTACAAGTGGTAAATAAAAAGATATATCTATGTCTGTTGGCGGTGCTTCTGTGCGGATGCGACAAAATCGATTTCAAAGGCTTGATTATGCCCACCGGCGACACTGTTGACAGCAGGTTCGAGCAGAGTTTCAAGATGCACAAATCAAAGCCGATAGCCGGCATTGATACCGAAAGTACATACTGTTTCTATGTAGCCACCGACGCTCACATAAGTGACGACACAAGCAACCTCAACACATTCGCAACTGCACTCCGCAATGACAAGAATGCCGCTTTCGGCGTAATATTAGGAGACTGCATAAACGAACGTGGATGCCTACCCGTATATCTCGATGCAATAACTTACAATGCCGACGAACAGCAATATCCAACGCCAATATTCTCAGCAATAGGAAACCACGACATCTACTTCTCGGGGTGGGATAATTTTTGCAAGCTTATAGGTCCCTCTGTTTACTGGTTCGAGGTAAATCATGAAGAGGGGAATGATATTTTCATAACGCTCGACTCGGCAAACGGAACACTAGGAACCAAACAGTTAAATTGGCTGAGAGATTTTCTTGCCAAAGAGCGTGTGAATTACCGTCACTGCATCATATTCACCCACACCAATCTATTATTCACCGACAATTCACAGGTAAGTTCGGGAAATATGCCTATGGAAGAGACCATGGAGTTACTTGAGCTATTCGGAAAACATAATGTGACGCTATGCCTGCAGGGGCATGACCATTATCGCGAGGAGCTAATGTTCAAAGATGTGCAATATACGATTGTCGGAGCACTGCGCTGTGATATTGAAAAGCCGGAGTATCTTTGCATACGAATCTCAGACAGTGGTCTAGAGTATGATTGGCGGTATATCACCGAGTAAAACGCAATTCAATTGAAATAACAAAGCCGGGATTACAGAAGTGAGCCCCAAAGTATGGAAAACTTTGGGGCTCACTTCTGTTTTACCTTGGTTAGTGTGTCTCACCACCCTCGACCTTGTAGCCGCTTGGATAGATGAGCATAATCGGGGTATCCTGATAGTCACGCTGCAACTGCACGAAAATGTGGTCGAGCGAAGGACGGAAAGAGATTGAGCCCTTGCGCGCGCTCACAATGATGAGCAAGTGGTCCTTGTGAATGACCTGAGCCAGACGTTTGAGGTCATTTCCGCCATCGGTCTCAAAGAAAGTGGCAGCTATCGGTTCATGAATCTTCAGTTCCTCCTTGATTCTTGCCAGAGTATCGGGGTGTCCGTGATACATTATCTTGCAACCCAAGCCGCTCGACATTCGGGCAGTCTCCTCAACCCAGTAGGGGAAACCGGCCTCGAACTGGGCCTTGGCAGGGAATGTTATGTGGATTGTACGCACGGTATTCAACGGGATATTCATGCGCGCAATGACAACCTGGCAATCAATGGAGTTGAGCACCTCGGGCAGGACATTACCCAGGAATGTATCGTTTGCAGTCTCCCTCTTATGGAAACCAAGGATAAGTTCGCGATAGTCGTTTTCCTTGACTTCGTGCACAATTCCATGGGCAAGGTTGGTTGTGAGGCGCATTTTTGTGAGCAGAGGAACATTTGCCGATGCCGCAATGTTGGCAGCCTGATCAAGCACCTTCGATGCCTGTTCCTGACGTTGTTTATCCTCGTCAAGCACAACTGTAATGGCCGACAAAGGAATTGGGCTATTATCCTTGCGCACAAGCAAAGCCAAGTCCATCAGGCGATCAACCATCTTGGGATTGGCAAGTGCAAGAAGCGTCTTTTTGGACGACAACTTTACAGGAGAGTTGAGAGCCTTGCCCGAGATAATCAGTTTACGCGATGCTCTGTCGGCAACAATGGAACTTACAATGCAGGTTACAAGAATGAGCATAATTGTACCGTTGAGCACATCGTCATTGAGCAGACGTGAACCGTCCGGGAGTTCTATCTCATGACCGACAATGGCGGCAGCCAATGTCGCAGCAGCCTGCGAGGTACTCAAACCGAACATAAGGTTGCGCTCACCCGATGACATGCGGTATGCCTTTGACACAAGCAACGATGCCAACCATTTGCCGGTGAGTGCTGTGACAACCATTACGGCAGCCACCACCAGTGCATTGCCGCCATTGAACAGCACGCTGATGTCAATCATCATTCCAACGCCAATGAGGAAGAATGGGATGAAGATTGCGTTGCCCACAAAGTCGATGCGGCGCATGAGCGGTGAGGAGTGCGGGATGAGCCTGTTGAGGACAAGACCGGTGACAAATGCACCAAGGATGCCCTCCATGCCGGCAAGTTCCATGAGACCGGCACCAAGGAACAGCAGCATCATCACAAATATGTATTGGATGACGCTGTCGTTGTAGTTACGGAAGAAGTAGCGTGCAATGCGCGGGAACAGAAATATTATCACTGCACCCACAAGCAGCAGCTTTGCAAGCATGAGCAGCACGAACCACACATCGGCCTCGCCCGTGAAGGTGCCCGCCACAACAGCAAGCACAAAGAGGGTGAGCGTGTCGGTGATGATGGTACCGCCCACAACAAAATTGACACACCTGAGGCGCGACAGACCGTAACGCGCCACAATGGGGTATGAGATGAGGGTATATGAGGCATACATGCTGGCCAGGAGTATCGACGCAATGAGGCTATACTCCAGGATGAACATATTGGCCACCAGACCCAGTGCGATAGGTATTGTAAAGACTGCAAGTCCCATGAGCAGCGCACCGCCCTTGGCCTGCTTCATCTCCTGCATGTTTATCTCGAGACTGGCAAGGAACATTATATAGTAAAGTCCCACATTGCCAAAGAGCTCGAAGCTGCTGTCCCTCTCAAGGACATTCAGGCATTTGGGGCCAATGAGCAGGCCGGCCAGAATCATGCCTATGATGTGCGGCATTCGCAGCTTGTTGAAGATGAGCGGTGCAAAAAGAACGATGGAGAGCACACCCAGATAAATCCACGTGGGCTCTGTTACCAGGGGTTCCTGCCCCGTAGCGGTGTGTGCGGATGCCGACAGCAGAATCATATCATCTACCTGCTATGCGGTTACCACTTGTAGGCAACACCAAGTGTGAACAGCTCCTTCAGCTGCCAGTACTGCCAGTTGTCGTTCCTTGACACGCTGTCGTCGAAACGGGTGTTGAGCATCAATGATGCTGTGAAGTACTTGCTGAGTGCCACATTGAACTTTGTCTCCCACTGGAAGAATGCACGGTGGTAGTTGGTGTAGTACTCAAGGCGTGAATATACATCGAGGAACGATGTGAGCTGATATGTAGGGATTGTAATCACAAGCTGTGTACCGAAATCCTGCTTGTAGTGCTTGAGGCCAAGGCCATAGGCCTCGGTAAGCTCATCATGGTGTACATAGCGGAAGTTGTAGCCCGAGAACGGTGCAAGGTAGAACTCGATCTTGAAATTACCCCAATTGGGCTTGTAGTTCAAACCGACTGAAGCGTTTGCATCGAGCGGAGAGATGAATGCCGACTGAAGCACATCGCCGTTGTAGAAATGCAACGACTGTGTCTCGGCCTTTACCTTGGCCGCGATATCGAGCGACTTTATCAACTTGTAGCCGAATGTTGACTCAAGACGCAATTTGTCGGTATTTGTTCGGATACCAAGTTTTGTATCCTTCTGGTATGTCGCAAAGCCAAGGTCAAAATCAAAATGGTTTGTCCATGAAATACGATTCTTGTCATCATAGTTCATATCAAGGTCAATGGTAGCAAGCATTGCATAGTAATTTTTCTCACCACCCTGGTACCAATTGTCCGAGATGAAACTTTGTGTGAAAGTCAATGATGTGTTACCCGAGAACTTCCAGTAATTTGGCTTTACCACAGTGGTCTTCATGCCACCATCCACATCCTGTGGAATCTCGAGCTTAGCGAACTTGAGTTCGGGAGCCTTCACTGTAAACTCGCTTGCAGCAATTACCTTCTCGCTACGGAGTTCCTCCTCGGTCATCTCAACCATTCCCGGAGCATCACGATAAACACCCAGGAGCACATTGTCAATGACAGCACCACGCTCATCATCCTTGGCCATTACCTCATTGTCACTCTCCAGAGCCTCACTGCCAGCAAAGGCATCCTCAATAACACCTTTGTAAAGGACTGGTGATACAAAGAGTTTTGCATATACAGGGTTGGAATCAACCTCGTCATTATCGTCAGAGGTCTCGAAAACAGCCTGCACGGCCTCATCGATTTTACTATTAAAGTAGTTGTAAACATCAGAATTGTCCTGCGCCTTTACAGAAGAGAAGACAAACAGGGATAGCATGAGAATAGATAATTTTGCTTTCATAGTTTTATATTTGATGCGCGAAGATAATACTTTTTAACCATATTATGCAATAAAAGGGGTGCACAACCATATATAAAATAGAAAGTTTACATTTTAGCGACATATAAAAAGCTTTTTATCGTTATTTTTACTATCTTTGCAGTTTGAACGTCCAAAACAGTAAAAACTACATACGAAATAAGAAATGAACAAAAAAACGATTATCGCCTATGTTCTTATAGGACTTGTTGTTATCGGTTTCTTCAAATTCAACCAAAAAAGTCCTGAGGATATAAAAAAAGAGAAGGCATACAACGAGTATGTCAAGCAGCAAGAGGAGATTAAACAGGCTCAGAAGGAACTTGAGACAGCGGAGAGACAGGCCAAGTTCGACGAGTTCAAGCAGGACACAGCAGGCGTTTTCTACAATGTACTCAACGACAAAGGCAACGCCGAACCTATCACATTGTCAAACAACAAGCTCAGCATTACATTGTCACCCAAGGGTGGCCGCATAACAGGTGCATCGCTCAAGGAGTACAAAGGCCAGGACGGCAACGACCTCATTCTGTTCGACAGCAAGGACAAGCTTGACGCAAACGAGATAAACAAGAACAAGGAAGGTGACAACAGGATGAACTACATCTTTGACCTTGCAGGCTACAAGCTCAACACCGAAGAGTGCTATTTCAACACTCAACACTATTCAACAGATTCAGCCGTACTGCGTCTTGACTTCAACAACGACAGATACATTGACTTCACATACAAGTTGCGCCCGGGCTCATACATGGTAGATCTTTACATCAAGGCACACAACATGAAAGAACTGCTCAGCGCGAGCGACACCATCGGCATCGAGTGGAAGCAGTTGCTGCGCCAGCAGGAGGCCGGATATGACTTTGAGCAGCGTTACACAAATGTGACATACAAGTTCAAAGGCGATGACGTTGACAACCTTGCCGAGGACGGCAACGACGACGCCCACTACAAAGAGAAAATCAATTGGGTTGCATACAAGAACCAGTTCTTCTCATCAATCCTTATTGCCGGTGACCACTTCAAGAACACCCGCATGACATCAAAGACTGTGGATAAGGGACAAAACCTGCTCAAGGTGTGCACAACAGGTGCGAACACACCGTTCGACAACAGTGGAGCAGTTGCAACCGGAATCCAGTTCTACTTCGGCCCGAACAAGTTCAAAGTCCTGCAAGAGTGCAGCAACGAGGCTATAATCCCTGGCCATGACCTTGAATTGGAAGAAATCATCTACTTCGGTTGGCCTATCGTACGCTGGATTAACCGCTATTTTATCATGTATCTGTTCGATTTCCTTTCAGGTACAGGTCTCAACATGGGTATCGTACTCGTATTGCTGACACTCATTGTCAAGATGTGCGTATATCCATTTACCAAGAAATCATTTGTATCATCGGCCAAGATGAGAGCACTCAAGCCCCACATCAACGCCTTGAATGAAAAATATCCAAAGAAAGAAGACCAGCTCAAGAAGCAACAGGAGACAATGGCACTCTACCAGAAGTATGGTGCAAGCCCAATGGGCGGTTGCTTGCCAATGCTCATACAGATGCCTATCTTCATTGCGCTCTTCAACTTTGTGCCAAACGCAATCGAATTGCGCCAGGAGAGCTTCCTGTGGGTAAATGACCTTTCGGCATTCGATTCAATCATCAGTTGGGAGACCGACATCTGGCCAATAGGCAACCACATCAGCCTATTCTGCTTGTTATTCTCTGTAACACAGATCATCAATACCTACTACACAAGCAAACTGCAACCAAGTGTCAGCCCCGAAATGGAGCAACAGCAGAAAGTAATGCGTTGGATGATGTACCTGATGCCAGTAATCTTCTTCTTCATCTTCAACGAATACTCAGCAGGTTTGAACTTCTACTACTTCCTTTCTACCCTGCTCAGCATCCTCACATCATTGTACTTGAGAAAGACAACCAACGAGGAAGAGCTGCTGAGAAAGATGGAAGCATTTGCCGAACAGAACAAAGAGAAATTCGCAAAGCGTTCAAGCATGATGGCACGTCTTGAGGCACTGCAGGAGCAACAGAGAAAGATGGCCGAGGAGCGCGAGAAAATGAAAAGGAATAGAAAGAAATAACAAGTGTAGAACCAAACCGACACACTGTTATACAATAGAATACTAACTACAATTAAAGAGTTCAATAATGGGATTTTTTAGTTTTTTCAAAAAGAAAAAGAACATTCAGGAGGAGCAACGCATTGGTGGCATGGAGGATTTCATGACCCTCATACGCGTTTACTACCAAGCATCAATGGCCGCAAACATCGGTATAACGAACATTAACATGTTGCCCGACCTTGCAACATTCAAGCGTTCGCTCAAAGTGCCTACACAGAACAACAAACTTGGCGTTGGCGAGCGCACGAAGTGCCGCAAGATGCTTGAGCAGCTATACAGCCTCGACGAGATGTTCTTCAAGGAGATAGATGCTTCAGTAAAGAAGAATTGCAAGAAACTGCAGGACGCACAGCCATTCCTCTTCGCATTCCAAGGTTTCAACAATGACCTTATCATGCTTGTTGGCAACCTGATGAAGTGGAAGTTCCGCGTTCCCGGATTCATGCGCAAGATGTTGCGCAGCATGGTTGAGAAAACCATCAACGACATCTTCACAAAGAATAAATGGAAGGACGAAGCCACATTCCGCACCGTCTATTCAGTTCGTAACTACAACGACAAGCTTGGCTACTCACAGGCGTGGATTACAGAATATGTATTCAGAATCATTACACTCGCCAAGAAAGAGCCACGCAAGAACATGGAAGACGCGGAGAAGAAATAATCCGAAAAGAGGAACTCAATGAGTTCCTCTTTTTTTTGCACTATCCAATGTTTTTTTGCAGATTATCCAATTGTTTTTCATACATTCGCGATATTAAGAATAAAAATCAAAGGAGATGAAAAGATACGCTATCGCAGCAGTTCTGTTTCTTGTATCGTTGTGCAGCACAGCGCAGGTGACCAACAGGGCGCTATATTTAGAGAGAAATGGCCGCGTTTCAATGGGCATATTGCCTGATGGAACAGCAAGCGAAGGAATGACCTTGCAGCTATGGATGAACCCGGAGCATTGGATTCCGGGCGCTAACATCGTTACCTGGGGCGAAAACCTGAACATACAGCTTGGTACACCAGGACAATTAAAGATAAAATGTGCCGACGAGGGCATGACCTTCAGCGACAGCAACCTTGCAACAGGCAATTGGTCGCACTTGACACTGTTATTGGAGGGGAACTGCATACGCCTGCTTGTAAACAACGCAAACGAACAGAGCCACACGCTATCTACACCATTCACAACCATAGCACAGGACCCCCTGCTGCTTGGTGGCGGTTTCCTTGGCCGCATTGACGAAGTACGCGTGTGGGACTTCATTCTCCCTACCGACTACAACCGATTCTGGAACAACACCATTGACCGGTTCAACCCTCAGTGGCAACACCTTGCCGCATATTGGAAATTTGACCAGACACGTCTTGAGAGCAATATCTATGACTACAGCGAGCACGGACATAACGGAACGTTCAGCGCCGGTGGTGTAACACGCACCGCCGTAACCGACAACCCCAACCTTACATACCGCCGCAACCTTGCATATGCAGACTGCAGCCGCTTTTTCGACCGCGGAGTGCAGTACGGACAGTACCTCAAGAGTAATGTCATAAGCATGATTGGAGCCACTGCACAGGCCGACGGGTCGCTAAAATATAAGCAGCCCGACAACGAGGGCATCATCACCAGTGGCAGCTACCTTGCCCAATACAACGGGCACACCGGAGTGCTTGACCTTGCAGGTGAGGGCGCGCAAATGAATGTGGGCAAGGAGTCACTCATTGCCTACAACAACAGCAATTTCGTTGAGAGCGCCACCGCCTACACCTTCATGACATGGTTGTCGCTCGACGAATGGACACCCGGCGCATACCTTATCAAAAAGGAGAGCAGTAGCAACAATGGCATTTCATTGCGTTTGGGAGATACACCGGGTGAGTTCATCCTGCGTTGCAACGGCACCGAGTTTACATACACCACGGCTGCCGAACTTGACAAATGGCATCACATAGGTTTCTCAACCAATGCCGCCACACTTGGCAGCGAGTTCGTATTCGTGCTCGACGAAGCAACCATTGCCCCTTCATATACCCACACAGCCGCAGCCACAACAGCACTCACCGGGTTGCGCTCAACCGACTGCATCATTGGAGCAGGCATCGACGGTAAGCTTGACGAGACAATCACATGGACACAGAAGTTTGGCGCCTCCGACATCATCGCACAGGGTGACACTCCGATTGAACCGGGCATTGGAAAGGCCATAACGGGAGCATACTCACGCAGTGTTGACGGCTTGTGGAAATATGACCTTGCCAATGACCTTGGACGCGACAGTTACTCGACACCCGAGTGGTTCAGGATGATAAAGGCAACCTTTGAGGGTTATGAGGGAGCATATGTAACAATCAGCATCGACAAGTGGAGCGATGAGTTCTTCACCAAGATAAACAACAACGCCCAGTATCGCGAGACACTCGCCGATGCCATATCACAGGTGGGTAACGAGCCATTCCTCGACGGTGTCGACTATGACTTCGAGTGGAACAACAATTGGAGCGGCATTGGAACACTGTGCCAACTGGTACGCGCTAGATTGCATGAGGGCAAGATACAGGCAGTGTCACCCCACGAACTCTACTATAACTTCCCCACCGACAAGATGCAGTATGTCGATTATTTCAACTTCCAGGACTACGGCCCTGCCAACAAGAACATATTCACATTCAACAACTACAAGAACTTCTTCACCAAGGCAAAGAACCACGGATACCCTGTCGACAAGATAATGCTCTCATACGCTACCACCACCAGCGGAGCGATGTACAGCAACGGCAGCCGCCCTGCAAGCAGCCATGCCGAATACTACCCCACCGGCTGGCGTTCAATGCCCTATGAGACATTCGAGTACACACAGAACACATACGATGTAGGCGAGGGACTCACCCGTTACTTCACCGGCATGGAACAGGTGTGGTTGCGCAGCGAGTACATGAACAACAACGGTTGTGCCGGCATTTTCTACTGGGACATGGGCAACGACACCCGCGACTGCAACGACCCTCGTTCACTTGCAACCTTCGCGTCGTTTGCAATCAACAGCAATGTACAGAAGATTATCGAAAGCGTCGACACTGCAGCCGAGGCACCACAGGAATATGAGTACGAGGAGAGTGCAACCGCATACTACCGCATACGCGGTGCTGCCGACGGGCACACCACACACTACATGTACCAGAATGGCAACGAGCTGTTTACCGGCGACAAAGGAGGTGAGGTGCGCAGTATCTTCTGCTTCGAGGAAGCAACAGAGGCAAACGCCTACTACCTGAAGGCCAATGACGGCCGTTACATCCAGGACCGCAGCGAGTTGCAGACAAAGCAGTCGACCTACCGTTTTGGAAAGGCACCGGTATCATATAGCATCAAAGGCGAGGAGTACAGCTACCCCGAGGGGGAATACTGCCTTGAACAGACCTACTACACCCCCAACAAACCCGATTTCACCGACGTGCAGCGTTGCCTCAAATGCAACGGCAACAATGAAGGCGTATCAACCTGGGGACCATGGACAGCTGCATCACATTGGGCAATAGAACCGGTATATGGCTGCGACATCTACACCGTTACCCTTACAGAGGTAGAGTCCGTGACCTGTCTTATAACAGGCTACACCGGTAGCAGCAAGATATATGACGGCGGTTTCATTGCCATTGCCACCGGCGAGGAGATCTTGCCCGGCGACATAGCATCAACAAATGAGGAGCAGATAACCGTTACCATAGACAAGGACAATAACAGTATCTCAGTACAAGCCGGCGCCACAGGCATTAAAGAGGTTGTATATGGCACACATGCAACAACAATACATGACCTTGCCGGTCGCAGGCTGCAGGAAATTACAGCACCCGGAATATACATTGTAAACGGCAAGAAACATCTAAAGAAATAACAACCAAACATAACATTCCACTATGAAAAGACTCATGCTACTCACATTGCTTTCAGCAATGACATTACTGGCCAATGCACAGGACAAGACCATCATCCTAACCGAGAAGGGCATGCCATACACAAACCAAACATGGTTCTATTCAGGGAAAGGAAAAGCATTGCAAGAAGAAAAAATCAAGAAGAACTGGAACCAGGAAGAGAGGAGAATAACATCGGCCGCATACACGAACAACGGATGGTTCGTCACAATGGCCAAGAATACAGGAATAAGCAAACAGACATACTCCTACTCCATCACATGGCCCAAGGAGTGGATAAAGGAGAAGTGGCACGAAGGTTACAGAATCACATCCATAACAAGAGGAAAAGAGAAATGGCTTGTTGTGATGTCTAAGGGACACGGCTACAGGATGCAGTGCTATCTCCGTGATGAATTGTCAAACATAAAGCGTTGGATAAAGCACAACTGGGACAAAGGATATTACATCACCAATGCCGCTTATGACGGCAATATGTGGACAGTTATCATGAGCCAGACAAGCGAATTCAAGTCACAAGGTTACTTCATCGCCGACAATTACGATGAAATGGCAGCCGAAATAAGGGAAGATGTATGGGGCAGAGACCTTTGCATACACCTGATTGAATATGACGGCGATGACTATCTTGTCGTATATGGTGGTCACAGCAACTGCGACAATTCGCAGAACTATTCCGTAAACAATTCAAACATAAGCAAATACATCAAGAAAAGATGGAATAATTCATATCACATCTTATATATCGGAGGCGGTTCATCAAATCAGGGCACAAAATCACACCCATGCGCCGACACCACAGAGTATGGCATGCGTACCGGTGAAGTGTATTACATGAACGACAGCTATCAAACTGGAGAGTTCAAATTCTATCACCAGGATGGCAAATACATTGCCGAAACAAACCAGACGGGAATGGCACAGAAGCATGCAATCAAGTATATCCTGCAGGCAGAGACAAACACCTCCTACATATTCCGCCAATGCATTTTGCACAACAACGGCAGAATAGAAATCCCCATTCACGCGTCACAAATGATCATTTCCAAAGACTGGAGCCAAATCCATATAGAAAAGTCCATCCACGGAAATGATGTAATTTTCACAGAAGAGATTTCCAAGTCGGAATATGAGAAGATAACCCAGACAAAAGACATCTATCCGCAATAAGAACGGAATTACCGACATCATTACCATGGACACCACAACCGAAAAGCACCCGCTTGAGCCATTCCTACCGCAGAATGCGAGGATTCTGATGCTTGGAAGTTTTCCACCGCCAAGGACAAGGTGGTCCATGGAATTCTTTTACCCTAACTGGCAGAACGACATGTGGTTCTTGATGGGACTCCTGTTCTTTGACGACAAGTATCATTTCAGGTTCAAGGACGAGAATAGATTCGACAAGGATGCAGTCGTTGATTTCTGCAACAGCAAAGGCATTGCGCTCTACGACACGGCGTGCGAGGTTGTGAGATTGAAGAAAAATGCATCGGACAAGTTCCTTGAGATTGAGACTGCAACCGACATTGAAGCCTTGCTCGAGAAACTGCCATGCTGCACAGCCATTGTCACGACAGGGCAGAAAGCGACTGAAACCATTGTCAAGAGGTTCGGCTGTGCACAGCCTGCTATGGGAGAGAAAAGCACTCTGTGTGTTGGGGAGCGCACATACAACTTCTGGCGCATGCCATCGACATCACGCGCCTATCCTCTCGCACTTGAAAAGAAAGCAGAATATTATCGCGGTATGTTAATACACGAAAGCATACAACTTTGAAGAACATTATACGCAGCACACTAAAAAAGTTGAAAAAAGACAACAAACCTTTTGCATTTCGCAAAAATAACTTATATTTGCAACTAATAGCGTAATATGACAGAGAACGATATAACCATATTAAATGAGTTTGAGGGCAAGTTGCATTGTCTCATTCAGGAATACCGCCAGAAGGTAGAACAGAACAATGAACTGTCACGCCGAATTCAGGAGAAGGAGGATGCGCTCAAAGAACTCCAGATGCGTTGCGTCGCTCTCGAGAGCAATTACAACAACCTTAAACAAGCCAAGATATTCAGCCTAAGCGACTCAGGAATAGAAGGAGCGAAAGAGAGAATATCGAAGCTGGTGCGTGAAATCGACCAATGCATTGAGTCACTGACCAAACAGCCATAAAACGCCTGCATATGGAAGATAGAGATTTGGGAATTAACCTTATTATAGACGGTACATCATACCCCTTGACAGTACCTGCGAGCGAAGAGCCCTATTACAGGAAAGCAGCAAGAATTGTCAACGAAACACTGTCAATGTACAAAGACCTTTACTCGGAAGAGGGCAATGTAAAAGTGTTGACCATGGTCGCACTGGACATTGCGTTCAGCGCAGTAAAAGGAACTGACGAGATGGGTTCTACCGAGGTGAGACGCAAGTTGGGCGAACTCACACGCTTGATAGACAACACTCTGAAGGCCAACAAGTAAGGTCCTGATACTTTTTTGGGGAGTTTCACGCATTGCAATATCTGCCAGAACCGGCACTGCCGGCAAAGGAGTATCGCGGTGCGTTTTATTATATATTTAAATTTATAACTATATGGATGTTACAACATTGATCATCGGACTGGCAGCCGGTTTAGCCGTAGGCTTCCTTGTCCAACTTTTGATAAACAAGACAGCCTTGAAGGCAAAGCACCAGCGCATCATTGACGATGCACATAAAGAGGCCGAGGTAATAAAGAAGAACAAACTGCTGGAAGTGAAGGAGAAGTTCCTTAACAAGAAGGCAGAATTGGAGAAAGAGATTTCGCAGCGCAACAACAAGATACAGCAGGTTGAGCACCAGCTGAAACAGCGCGAGATTCAGTTCAACCAGCGCAACGAGGATCTGCAACGCCGCAAGAACGAGCTTGACACATTCAAGGACAACCTTGAAGCTCAGAAAGGCTTGTTGGAGCGCAAGCAGGAGGAACTTGACAAGATGCATGCGCAGGAGCGCGAGAAGCTTGAGACAATCAGCGGTCTCTCGGCCGAGGATGCTAAGGAACGCCTCATTGAATCACTCAAGGAGGAGGCAAAGAGCGAGGCAGCATCATACATCAACGACATCATCGATGATGCAAAGATGACCGCCAACAAGGAGGCAAAGAAGATTGTGATACAGACAATCCAGCGCGTAGCAACAGAAACCGCCATTGAAAACTCCGTAACCGTGTTCCACATTGAGAACGACGAGATGAAGGGTCGCATCATTGGTCGCGAGGGACGCAACATCCGTGCATTGGAGGCAGCGACAGGTGTCGAGATTGTTGTCGATGACACCCCCGAGGCTATCGTACTGAGCGCATTCGACCCTGTCCGTCGCGAGATTGCACGCTTGGCATTGCACCAGCTTGTTGCCGACGGGCGCATCCACCCTGCACGCATTGAGGAGGTGGTTGCAAAGGTAAAGAAACAGATTGAGGAGGAGATTATCGAGACCGGTAAGCGCACAACCATCGACTTGGGTATCCACGGCATGCACCCCGAGCTCATCCGCATCATCGGTAAGATGAAATACCGTTCATCATACGGCCAGAACCTGTTGCAGCACGCACGCGAGACTGCCAACTTGTGTGCAGTGATGGCTGCCGAGCTTGGTCTTAACCCCAAGAAGGCAAAACGCGCCGGCTTGCTTCACGACATTGGTAAAGTGCCCGATGAGGAGACCGAATTGCCACACGCAGAATATGGTATGAAGATTGCCGAGAAATACAAGGAAAAACCCGACATCTGCAACGCTATTGGTGCTCACCACGACGAAGTAGAGATGACAAGTCTCATTGCGCCAATCGTACAGGTTTGCGACGCCATCTCAGGTGCACGTCCTGGAGCACGTCGCGAGATTGTAGAGGCATATATCAAGCGTCTGCACGACCTTGAGCAGCTTGCAATGTCATACCCAGGCGTAACAAAGACCTACGCAATCCAGGCTGGCCGCGAGCTCCGCGTCATTGTAGGTGCCGACAAGATCGACGACAAGCAGACCGAGTTACTCTCGGGCGAAATAGCCAAGAAGATTCAGGACGAGATGACATATCCCGGACAGGTAAAGATTACCGTTATCCGCGAGACACGTGCTGTAAATTACGCACGATAAACCATAAATAAACAGAGAGGTGGAGAGTTGTAGTTGCAACTCTCCACCTCTCTGTTTATTGTACATAACGCGACTACAACTTAAATGTAGAATAAACCACAACTCCTGTACATTATTTACTCTTTTGTACCTTTATGCTTTGCATAATTGCACTTTTTGAATACCTTTGCAAACATCAATACAAAAACAACACCAAACAAAGAGTATTATGAACAATATATATTTAAAGAAACTTCCGTTGCAGGGGTTTGCAACAACACAGTCATCACTGCAGCAGTTCGTGCAGCATGTTTACCAGATGCAGCACACATCAATATTCTTTTGCCTCAGCGGTGAAGCGCTCTTCACCATAGACGGACAGAAATACCGTTTTACCCCAGGACAGTTAATCATCTGCCCTACAGGTTCGAACATCCTACTACTCGACATCACCAGCGACTTTTCATCGCGTCTATTAGGACTCTCAAAGCACATTTGGCTTGCAGCACGCAGTTCAATGAGCCCTGAGACAATACAGGCCATAGAGTGCCGCACACACCAAGGAGGCAACAGCGACCTTGAGATTGAGTTCCTCAACAATATATTCCGTCAAATAGACATACTAAACATTGAAGCAAGTGGCAATGACAGCAAAATCGAATATTGCCAACAGAATATCATTCTTGCTGTAAACTCTTTGCTGCTCTACATACAGCACATCAGCAAGACAAACAAGAACACGACAAAGGAACCCGTTAGTGGTAGCAAGGACAAACTATTTTATGAGTTCAGGACCTTGCTCACCAACCACTTCCGCGATGACAGATCCGTACAGTTCTATGCCGACAAGATGATGATTTCGACCCGCCACCTTAACTCGGTATGCCAGCGAGCGAGCGGCCAGAACGCCAAGGAAATCATAGACAACTTTACTATCATTGAGTTACAGGTAAATCTCATGTACACACACAAGAGTTTCCAGGAACTGGTGAACGAGTTCCATTTCCCCGACCAAAGCTATCTGAACCGTTACTTCAAACGCCACACCGGCTACTCTCTGTCGGAGTTCCGCACCAACGGAGTGATGGTAGATTAAAGCGGAAAAGTGAAATCGGAAAGGTGAAAACTTGTGCAAGCGAGCGAAATGCAAAGCTAAATTTAGCATTTCATAGCAAGTGCAGCCGAGGTTCAAGCACACATTGATACAAAAAGTAATGACGAGCGATGCTCGTCATTACTTTTTGTATCAATGTAAAACATTCCGCTTGTATGGCGTTATCAAAGCCTACGGATTTCCGTTATAACCTTTCCGATTTCCGTTATTCTTACGCTTCTACCTTAAATGGAGGCACCGCCCCATACCCACCACGCTCGGGCAAGCGGATTTCACCGAACTGTGCCTCGTAGCGCATGAGGTTATCCTGCAACGCCATGGCAAGACGCTTTGCATGCTCGGGAGTCATCACAACACGCGACTTCACCTTTGCCTTGTTGACACCGGGCATCATGCGCACGAAATCGAAAACGAACTCCGATGTAGAATGGGCAATGATAGCAAGATTAGCATATATACCCTCGGCAATATCTTCCTTAAGTTCTATCTGCAATTGGTTTTCTTTCATTTCCATAATTATTAGTGTGCTACAGGGTGATGAAAAGAGACAAGGTTTATATCAAAAACCAATGTCGAGTAACCGGGAATAGCCGATGAGCCGGAGACGCCATAGCCAAGTATATATGGGATATATACTTTCCATATATCGCCATCAGTCATCTGCTGCACCGCTGTGTAGAAACCTTTTACAGTCTCGTCCAATGGAAGTGTCGCAGGCACATTGAATGAAGGGTTAAGCTCGCCATTATAACTACTGTCGAACTTGTAACCGTCGGGGTATGTAGCTGATGGCATAAGACGACCGCTGTAATTGACTACTACACTATCGGTAAAGAGAGGATGTGCGGTTCCGCTACCCTCTTCAATTACTTGGCAATATACGTAGAATTCGTTACCCCACTGCTTAGAAGCATCGAGTCCCTCGGCAAGGAAAATCTTCCAGTCGCCATATGTATTGGCACGTGCCTCTGCAGCGATTGAATCGACAAACTGAGTGTTGCGTGCCTGCCAATTGTCAAACTCGCCGGCCTCGGTAGTCTCCTCGCACGATGTCAGTCCCAAAAGGACCGACATGGTGAGAGTGAACAATATTCTTATACTTTTCATCATTTGTTATTAAGACAATTTCTTCAAAATAGATGTGATGCTTACATTATCCTGAATAATGTTACGCAAGTCGGCAATTGCAACACGACGCTGCTCCATTGTGTCGCGCTCACGCAGTGTCACCATACCATCCTCCAAAGTCTGGTGGTCAACGGTAACACAGTATGGAGTACCGATTGAATCCATACGGCGATAACGCTTACCGATTGAATCCTTCTCCTCGTAATAACAGTTGAAGTTGAACTTGAGTTCGTTCATAATCTCGCGAGCCTTCTCTGGCAGGCCATCCTTCTTCACCAAAGGCAACACAGCAAGCTTAACAGGAGCAAGAGCAGCTGGCAAGCGGAGAACAACGCGTGTCTCGCCATTCTCGAGCTGCTCCTCGCAGTACGATGCACACATTACGCTGAGGAACATGCGGTCAACACCGATAGATGTCTCAATTACGTATGGAACATAGCTCTCGTTTGTTTCGGGATCGAAGTACTTAATGTTCTTGCCCGAATATTTCTCGTGCTGGCCAAGGTCGAAATTGGTACGTGAGTGTATACCCTCTACCTCCTTGAAACCGAATGGCATGCGGAACTCGATGTCGGTAGCAGCATTTGCATAGTGAGCAAGCTTCTCGTGATCGTGGTAGCGGTAGGCATCATCGCCGAAGCCAAGAGCCTTGTGCCATGCAAGACGGGTCTCTTTCCACTTGTTGAACCACTCGAGCTCGCTACCGGGGCGTACGAAGAACTGCATCTCCATCTGCTCGAACTCGCGCATACGGAAGATAAACTGGCGAGCCACGATCTCGTTACGGAAAGCCTTACCAATCTGTGCGATACCGAATGGAATGCGCATGCGACCTGTCTTCTGCACATTGAGGTAGTTAACAAAGATACCCTGTGCAGTCTCGGGGCGGAGATATACCTTCATTGCACCATCGGCAGTTGAACCCATCTCGGTAGAGAACATAAGGTTGAACTGGCGCACCTCGGTCCAGTTACGTGTACCTGAAATTGGGCAAGCAATCTCCTCGTCGATGATGATCTGGCGGAGTTCCTCAAGGTTCATATCGTTGAGAGCCTTTGCAAAACGGGCCTGGAGAGCATCGCGTTTCTCCTTCTCGGCAAGCACCTTAGGATTAGTCTCCATGAAGAGCTCACGATTGAAAGAGTCGCCAAAACGCTTTGCTGCCTTTGCAGCCTCCTTCTCCATCTTCTCCTCATACTTCGCAATCTGCTCCTCGATGAGAACATCGGCGCGATAACGCTTCTTTGAATCGCGGTTATCAATGAGGGGGTCATTGAATGCATCAACGTGACCCGAAGCCTTCCAGATTGTAGGATGCATGAAGATAGCAGAATCGATACCAACGATGTTGTCATGGAGCAACACCATGCTCTGCCACCAATAGGTCTTTATGTTATTCTTGAGTTCTACACCCATCTGTCCGTAGTCGTACACCGCGCCCAAACCATCATAAATGTCGCTTGAAGGGAACACGAAACCATACTCTTTGCAATGCGCAACTACTTTCTTAAAAACATCTTCTTGTGCCATAGTTTTATTTAAGTTTATATTATATTCTACAATTATCTCGCGAAGATACGAATTTTCAGGGAAAAAGCTTGACTAATTCTGCTGTTTATTACAAAAACATCAAAATATAATGACAAATGGGCAAGAATTATCGGGTGACTCTGCCATTTTCAAAGCGAATGCCTTTCCCTGAAGAGACAAAGGAGAAGCCCGCAAAACCGGCATTAACAGGTGACGGTATATCAACAAAGCACCCAAAATCAATCAATATTTCATTATTTCGTTAATTTTGATTATATTTGCGAGTTAATTGATTCAATATCCTAAAACCAAACAATAGCATAGCAAACAGCTAATTGCAAGACTATGGATTACAACGACGAATTGGACGAAAGCATGAACGATGCCGGTGAAGGCGGCATGATGCCCGAAGGCGGCAGTGGTACAGGCGAACACGCTCACCTACACGACGCCAATGACATAAGGCACAAGCTCACAGGAATGTATCAGAACTGGTTCCTTGACTATGCGTCATATGTTATTCTTGAGCGTGCCGTACCGCACCTGTACGATGGTCTGAAACCCGTGCAGCGACGCATCCTGCACGCCATGCGCGAGCTTGACGACGGCCGCTACAACAAGGTTGCCAATGTGGTGGGACACACCATGCAGTACCACCCTCACGGCGATGCTTCAATTGCCGGAGCATTGGTACAGATGGGACAGAAGGACTATCTCATTGACTGCCAAGGAAACTGGGGTAACATCCTTACCGGCGACTCATCGGCAGCTCCACGATACATTGAGGCACGCCTTTCACACTTTGCGCACGATGTCGTGTTCAACCCAAAGACAACCGAGTGGAAACTCTCGTACGACGGCCGTAACAAGGAACCAATCACCCTGCCGGTGAAGTTCCCGTTGCTGTTGGTACATGGCGTTGAGGGTATTGCCGTGGGCTTGTCATCAAAGATTCTGCCCCACAACTTCAACGAGGTGTGCGATGCCGCGATATCTTACCTCAAGAACGAGGAGTTCCAGCTGTACCCCGATTTCCAGACCGGCGGCAGCATTGACGTATCGCGCTACCACGACGGCGACCGCACAGGCCGTGTACGCATCCGTGCAAAGATAACCAAGTCGGATGACAACAAGACATTGACAATTACCGAAATTCCGTTCGGCAAGACCACACCGCTTGTCATTGAATCAATACTTAAGGCGGTTGACAACGGAAAAATCAAGATACGCAAGATTGACGACAACACATCGGACAAGGTGGAGATTCTGCTGCAGCTTGCACCTGGTGTATCGAGCGACAAGACCATCGACGCGCTCTATGCATTCACCGACTGCGAGATAAGCATAACACCATGCTGCTGTGTAATCGACAACCACACACCGGTGTTCCTCACCGTGAGCGAGCTGTTGCGCCGCTCGGTCGACAGTACCAAGGAACTGTTGCGTCTTGAACTGCAGATACGCAAAGGCGAGTTGCTCGAGCAACTGCACTTCGCTTCGCTCGAGAGCATCTTCATCGAGGAGCGCATATACAAGGACAAGGAGTTCGAGCAGGCACCCGACATGGATAGCGCACTCGCACATATCGACCTGCGCCTTGAGCCATACAAGAAGGATTTCATTCGCGAGATTACACGCGATGACCTGCTGCGCCTGATGGAGATTAGAATGGCGCGCATTCTGCGCTTCAACAAGGAGAAGGCCGAGGAACTTATTGCACGTCTCAAGAAGGACATTGCCGAGATTGACAAGCAGCTTGCACAGATGACCGCCGTAACCATCAAGTGGTTCACAATGCTCAAGGAGAAATATGGTGCGCGCTATCCACGTCAGACCGAGATCCGCAACTTTGACACCATTGTTGCGGCAAAGGTTGTGGAGGCAAACCAGAAACTCTACATCAACCGTGCCGAGGGCTTCATTGGTACATCACTGAAGAAGGACGAGTTCGTCACAAACTGCTCGGACATAGACGATATCATACTCTTCTACAAGGACGGAAAATACAAGATTGTAAAGGTTAGCGAGAAACTGTTCGTGGGCAAGAACATCATCCATGTCGATGTGTTCAAGAAGAACGACAAGCGCACCATCTACAATGCAGTGTACCGCGACGGAAAGAACGGCATCTACTACATAAAGCGTTTTGCCGCAACCGGAATGACACGCGACCGCGAGTATGACCTCACACAGGGCACACCGGGGTCAAAGGTCGCCTACTTCACATCGAACCCCAACGGCGAGGCCGAGGTAATAAAGGTAATGCTGCGCCCCAACCCAAGACTCAGGAACTCGATTATCGAGAAGGACTTCAGCACCATCGCCATCAAGGGCAGGCAGTCAATGGGTAACATCCTCACCAAGAACGAGGTGTTGCGCATAACATTGAAGAAGCATGGTAGTTCTACACTTGGCGGACGTAAGGTGTGGTTCGACCGCGACATCCTGCGCATCAACTTCGACAACCATGGCGAATATCTTGGCGAGTTCCACAACGACGACAAGATACTTGCAATACGCAAGAACGGCGAGTTCGACATCATGCCGGTTGACCTGAACAACCACTTCGAGGACGACTTGATGGTGATTGAGAAGTTCGACCCTAACAAGGTATGGAGCGCTGCCCTCTACGACGCATCGCAACAGGGCTATCCTTATATCAAGCGATTCACCCTTGAGGCAAACGCACGCCGCCAGAACTGCCTCGGCGACAACAAGGACAACCAGCTCATATGGTTCAGCGAGACACCGTTCCCACGCATACAGGTTATGTTCGGTGGCAACGACAATTTCCGCGAACCACTTGTAATAGAAGTCGATGAGTTCATTGGTGTGAAGAGCTACAAGGCACGCGGTAAGCGTCTCACCACGTATGAGATTGATGAGATTATCGAACTTGAACCGACAAAGTTCCCACCACCGCCCGAAGTGACAGAAGAGCCCGAAATTGAAGAGCCTACAGTTGAGACAGGCGAGCAACTTTCACTCTTTGAAAGCGACAGCGAATGAGAACAATACGCGTTATAATGACAGCCCTTGCATTGCTGGCACTGCCGGCAATGTCAAGGGCTCAATATATTGTAACGGACACCATCATTCCCGAACGAATTGCCGTAAAGAGTTCGCAGTTCGGTATCACTCTGCTCAACAACCTCGACACATACCTTAGCAACTACAACCACAAGGGACTGGGACTGAACTACAGTTATGAAAACTTCCGCGATGCACGCACCGGCAATTACCGTTGGAAATACCAGACACTGCTTAACGTGACAGCCGGGTATGCCACACAGGGCAGCAACCTGCAATACAGCGCGCTCATTGGCTACAACTGGAGCGGTTACCACCCGTTCAAGGTTGCCAAGGGACTCACCCTGCTTGCCGGAGCACAGATACAGCTTGAAGGAGGCGCGCTCTACAACCCTGCCGGCGGCAACAACCCTGCAGCAGCCAAGCTACGTACCGCACTCGCGGCAAGCGGAATGGCAATATATCACTTCCCTGTGCGCCGCAGCGAGTGGATAGCACGCTACCAACTGGACATTCCGCTCGCAGGCGCGATGTTCGCACCGGAGTTCGGGCAGAGCTATTATGAGATTTTCGGTCTTGGACACGCAAAGAACGTTGTAGCATTCACGCACCCCGGCAACAACCCCTCGTGGCGTCACACGCTCTCGCTCGACATTCCTATGAGAGCAAAGCACCACAGCACAACACTGCGCATCTCATACATTGCCGACCTGTACCAGAGCCGCATTAATGAGATAAACAGCCACATATACCGCCATACATTCTCCTTTGGATTTGCAAGGACCATATTCAAAGTCAAAAAGAACAACAGGCTGAACGATTACTCGCCATATTAACCACCATGCTCAAGAAGATACTCACATACATTATTCCTTTGGCACTGCTCACAAGCTGCATTGGCGAGGAAGAGTTCGAGAACAGCAGCAATGGCAACTTCGAGGCGCTTTGGCAGCTCATTGACGAGCATTACTGCTTCTTTGACCAGGCCGAGGAGGAGTTCGGGCTCGACTGGAACGCAGTCTATGACAAATACAAGCCCATCGCAGACACCTGCAAAGATGAAATGATACTCTTTGACCTTATGGGCGACATGCTTCGAGAACTGCGCGACGGCCACGTAAACCTCACATCAATGTATGGCACAAGCTACTATTGGGACTGGAAACTGAAGGAACCCGTAAATTTCAGCGACTCGATACAGCGCAATTATTTGGGTAGCGATTTCAGGATGACAAACGGCATCAAGTACACCATCCTCCCCGACAGCATAGGCTATGTATATGTCGAGAGTTTCTCGGGCAGCTTTGGGACAAACAACCTTTCGCTCATGCTCTACAACATGAGGGAGTGCAAGGCCATAATCCTGGACATACGAGGCAACGGTGGCGGAATGATAACATCGGCCGATAAACTGGCTTCAATATTCATAAAAGAGGAGATACACTACGGATATATGCAGCACAAGACCGGCAAGGAGCACAATGACTTCTCACCCCCCGAACCACTCTACCTTGAACCGAGTGAAGGTTCGCGTTGGCTGCGCCCTGTGGTGGTGCTCACCAACAGGAGCGTATATAGCGCCGCCAACCATTTTGTTCTGATTATGCGCGAGCTGCCGCACGTTGCTATCGTTGGCGACAAGACAGGTGGCGGCAGCGGTATGCCGCTGAACAGTACATTGCCCAACGGATGGAGAGTGCGCCTGTCAGCATGCCCCACGTTAGATGTCAATTACCAGCACACCGAGTTCGGAATCGACCCGCATATAAAAGTGGATATGACAAGCGACGATTGGAACAGAGGACGCGACACAATAATTGAGACAGCCAAGGCCCTTATTTTTGAGTATTACAGCAAAAAAGAGGAGCAAGAGGGTTGATAATTCAGTTTTTTGTACTACCTTCGCAGCCGAAAGATTAAGACAGTCGCGCGTGTGGCGAAATTGGTAGACGCGCCAGACTTAGGATCTGGTGTTTTGCGACGTGTAGGTTCGAGTCCTATCACGCGCACGATTGGACAAAAGAGGATAATTCGAGAGAATTTTCCTCTTTTTTATTTTTACGATTTACTGAATAACACTACATTTGCCATAAAAGCACTCTTACACTTCCAGGTCAAATGGAACTGAGCAATAATATTCATTCAAAATTACAGCCAGTCATGAAAAACATATTCCTGTTATTCTCGTTCATGTTTACCGCATCTCTTGCTACATTTGCGCAGGAAAGAGAGACATTTCCACTCGCGGAGTGGGATTATGCAAAAGCGATTCTGATGCACACTCCCGGCGAGGAGCTCTTTGATGGTGTAATTCATCCTTACGCCGGGTTGTTCGAATATTACTTTGATGTAGATAAGGCTGCCGAAGAACACAAGGGGTACATTGAAGCTCTTGAACGCAACGGGATAGAGGTATATACTGTACGCGAATTGCTCAATCAGGTTCCCATAGAGAGGTTGCGCGCATGCGCCATGAACTCACTCATTTATGAGACCTCGGGCATGAGCGATAAAGCATCGGCCGAGTCTGAGGAGTATCGCAAAAGCATAATAAACCAGATGTCGCGTGCCGACCTAATCCGTTGCATACTTTTGCGTCCTACAGTAAAGTTGCAAAGCACTGCCAACAACACTGGGTTGGAAGCTATGTACACTCACGCGCCACTGATGAACCTCTACTTCACACGCGACCAAAGCATCACAACTCCACGCGGACATATAATCTCCAGCATGAACTCTACCCAACGTTCCGACGAGACAGAAATCATTGCACTCTGTTACGAGCAGTTGGGGAGGAAGCCCATTCTCACGATAACCGGTGAGGGGCGGTTGGAAGGTGGTGATTACCTGCGTGGCGGCACAATCTCTTACATCGGTTGCGGCATGCGTACCAACATGGAGGCAATCAAGCAGATAATGCAGGCCGATGCTTTCGGCCACGACACTGTAGCTGTTATCAATGACAACAAGTGGTGGCAGATGCAGATGCATCTTGACACATATTTCAACATCATAGACAAAGACCTGTGTACACTTGTAGAAAGCCGTTATCTCGCCAAGGAGGGTGACCCGGAATGGGTTACCGTTGACTTGTATACCCGCAAGCCCGGCGATAAAGAGTACTCGCTCACACGGGAAAAGATACCTTTTGTAGAGTTCCTGAAAGAGAGAGGATTTACAATAATTACCATAAAGCCCGAGGACGAGCTACACTATGCCAACAACTTCCTGACCATTGCGCCACGCCACATCATGGCCGTAGGGAACCAGTCTGCGGAACTGCAACAGGCGTTTGAACGTCATGGCGTAAAAGTAGAGTGGATTCCACTTGAGACACTCATCAAAGGTTATGGTGCAGCACACTGCATGACACAAGTAATAAGGGTAACACTTGCCGAATAACCTACATACAAACAACAGGACTGTCCAAAATGACAGGAGATGATCAAATCTCCATCCACTCCATCACTTTCAGAAACTCCTGTTCAAAGTTCGGGGTGAGAACGCCCTGTCCGATAGCGGCATTGATTTCATCAATTGCCCAGAAGCGGCCGCCGTCAAGCTCTTCACTTGGTGCAACTGCGCCATCATGCACCGCGCTATAGACATACACCAGTTCCCTTTCGCGTTCGCTTTCAAAGATATAGCTATTCAGCAGCCTCGGTTCACACTCTTCAATGCCAAGTTCTTCGCGGATTTCACGACGCAAGGCATCACATACCTCCTCGCCATAGTCTATGTGTCCGCCAACGGCGGTATCCCACTTGCCGGGCTGAATATCCTTCCACAACGGACGGTGCTGCAAATAGAGTTCGCCTGCCGAGTTGAAGAGATGAAGATGCACCACCGGGTGCAACGGTTTTGCCTCGCCATGGCACTCGCCGCGCGTAGCGCAACCAATGACTTTACCCTCTTCATTTACAAGAGGTAATAGTTCTGCATTGTTGTCTTTCATGTAAAATCAAATCTTTTTTGCAAATTTATACAAGTTCTTTGGGTATATGTACCGTTCAAGCCATTTTTTCATTTTTTTTTGCAAAGAAAAGATTAAAATATATTATTTTTACACATTCAATGATTGCTGAACTTTAAACACTATGAAAGCGAGATTCACTATAGTCAGGTTTTTGTGCTTTGTGTTGTGCCTCACTTGCAGCATTGATCTTTATGCGCAGACAAGCCACACAATTACAGGTACCATTGTCGATGAACTTGAGATGCCATTGCCCGGTGCCAACGCAGTCATCATGCGAGACAAGAAGATGGTAAAGGGTGCAAGCACCAACATTGACGGAAATTTCAAGATTGACCTTGCGTTCGATAAAAACGACAAGCTGACACTGGTACTCAGTTACATGGGCTACAAAGACCAGAAAATCAAACTGAATGCACAGAACATCGGCAAGCCATTCAACATCCAGTTGACTCCCGACAATGAGGTGCTCGAAGAGGTAACCATCGTTGAAGACGGCTATGCACGCCTGCCACGCAAGGACATGGTGGGCGCGTTCACCACAGTGAAGGCCGATGACATTATGATGCCTGCATACCAGAGCATTGACCAGATGCTGCAGGGTAAGGTGGCCGGTATGTCGGTTGTGAACACATCGGCACGTGTGGGTGCATCGCCAAAGATTACCATTCGTGGAACATCGACCATTCTTGGCAACACAAGCCCTCTGTGGGTTGTTGACGGTGTTATCCAGGAAGATCCGCTCTCTATTGACATAAGCGCCGCACTGACATCGGACATGAAGGAACTCATTGGCAACCAGATTTCGTGGTTGAATCCCCAGGACATTGACAATATCACAGTGCTGAAGGATGCCTCGGCTACCGCCATCTACGGTTCAAAGGCGTCGAACGGTGTTATTGTCATCACCACAAAGAAGGGTACTCCGGGACGCATAAGCGTGAACTATAACACCAACGTATCGGTGAGGGAGCGCCCCACATACGAGATGTATGACTTCATGAACTCACAGGAGCGCATACTATTCAGCAAGGAGGCCTACAATGCCGGCGTACGCTACGAAAACGAGCCTCTGCCACAGGTATATACATACGAAGGCCTGATGGCGATGTTCAACAAGCGCATGATTACTGAGGAGGAGTTTGCCTATTACATGCAGCGCCTTGAGACTGTGAACACCGACTGGTTTGACCTTCTTACACGTAACTCGGTGAGCAACAACCATAACCTTAGTGTTTCGGGCGGAACAGACAAGTACACCTACAACGCATCGCTGGGCTACCAGATAAACAATGGCTACGAGGTGGGCAACAGCAACGACCAGATAACCACCCGCCTTAGCATAAACAGCAATGTGAATGACAGGCTCAGTGTCAATGTACAACTCAACGGTAGCATAAGGAACTCCGACGGCTATGGCGCCGGAGTGAACCCATATAACTACGCTATGAATACCAGCCGAGCCATCCCTGCATACGAGATTGACGGCTCACGCGCTTACTACTCGGAGTACTACCCATACCCCTATAACGAAACACTTGGAAGCCACAACCAGTTATCGTACAACATCTTCAACGAGATGGAGAACAGTTTCTCGCAGAACACCGGTACGGCATTCAACGCATCGGCTAACGTAAGTTTCAAGATACTCAGCTGGCTCACATACCAGGGTACAGTGAGTATGTCCTTGAACAACAATGCCAGCGAGAGTTATGCAGGCGAAAAATCTTCTTTTATCGAGAGGTATTACAGAGGTTTCCCTTATGGAACAGAGAGAGCCGGGTCGGAGAAATACCAGGCTGCACTGATGCCGTACGGTGGAATGCTGCAACAGGCAAATTCACAGACTGTATCGTACAGCACATCGCACCGCCTGGCATTCTCGAAGGAGTTCAACGAGAACCATCGCCTTAATGCCATGCTGGGTATGGAAGTACGCTCAAGCAAGGGCAGCAGCGAGGGCAACACTGTTTGGGGATATGTACCCGAACGAGGTGAGATTCTAGTATCGCCCACCATGCCCGAGAACTTCAAGCCGATTGGCAACACTGTTGTCCCCATTGAGTGGGGTGCACTTACACAACTGTACAACGGCGGCTGGAGCAAGACATCGACACTCACCAACTACCTGTCGTTCTATGCAACAGTGGCATACTCGCTGAAGAACCGCTATGTATTCAACATGAACGTACGTTCCGATGCCTCGAACCGCTTTGGCCAGGATGTGAACAAGCAGTTCGACCCCACATGGTCGTTCGGTGCATCGTGGAAGATGGCACAGGAACCATTCATGATGGAGTATGTGCCCTGGCTCGACCAGTTTAACATACGTGCCACATACGGTATACAGGGCAACGTTGTAAACTCTTTGAGTCCCGAGATGATTGTGCGCTACCAGGGCCTGCATACCGGTTACAACGAGTATTACCTCACTATCTCAAGCCTGCCCAACAACCAGCTCAAGTGGGAGCGCACAAAGTCGGCCAACCTGGGACTTGATGTTGCCCTCTTTGGCATAACAATGAACTTCGAGTACTACAACCGCCGCTCAAATGCAATCATCCGTCAGGACATCGCACAGGAGTACGGTATGTCGTCAATGCCGCTCAACGGAGGACGCATTACTAATCACGGCCTGGAGTTCACGCTTAACTACACACCAATACGTACAAAGGACTTTGCATGGACATTGGGTATGAACGCCGGCAAGAACTGGAACCGTTCCGAGACTGATGACCGCACAGCAAAGGCCGATGAACTGACACACGTAGACTTCCTCTCGGGCAACAGCAGCCGTCCATTGAAGCAGGGCTATCCGCTGTCGGCCTTCTGGTCATACCAGTTCACAGGCCTTGACGGAACAAACGGCTATCCCACATTTGCGCACACGTCATACGATTATATCGACGGTGACGGCAGCGTAGACCCAACAACATTCCTTGTATACTCAGGACAAAAAGAGCCCGATTTCTCGGGCGGTTTCAACACAAGAATACGCTGGAAGGACTTTAACTTCGGTATTGACTTTGCTGCATCATTAGGTGCAAACAAGCGCTTGCCCAATCCTTACGACCCATTCGGCGGACATGGCGAGATGCCGAATATATACCGCAACCTCTCAAAAGAACTGAACGACCGTTGGAAACAGCCGGGTGACGAGTTGCACACAAATATTCCTGCACTCTACACATCAATACGAGATCTCTACTATCTTTACCTGCCCAACGGGCTTTATGACAGCGGCGGCATCTACTCAATGTGGGCAAACTCGGACGTGAGGGTTGCCGACGCATCGTTCCTGCGCTGTACACAAATCTCGCTATCCTACAACGTGCCACGCAAGGCATGCCAGGTGCTGGGCCTCTCGCGCATATCGGTAAGCGCCAACATAAACAACCTGTTTGTGATTGCAAGCAAGGACTGGAAGGGATATGACCCCGAGCTTGGCAACTGCATTCAGCCAAGAGTTTACTCAATTGGACTTGGTATTGGACTATAAGAACTTGAAACTATGAAGAAGATTCTCAACATATTTGCAACAACGGTTGCACTGCTGTCGGCAACATCGTGCGGCGATTTCCTTGAGCCAAACTCAACAAGCGAGTTTGTACCCAAAGACGCAGTCTCGCTCAACGAACTTTTGCTTGGTGAAGCCTACCAGCGTAACGACATGTCAGGATTCAACATATTCCTGAACCTGCTCGACGATGACATTGAGGCGGCTCCCTACCAGACACCAACCGATGGATTCAAGACCGACAAGTATCTAGCGGCGTTCACCTGGCAGCCCGATATGTTCAAGATGATGGAAAAGGCCGGCTCGGGCCACATCAATATGTACCAATCGTACTACGAGGTTATTCTGGGCACCAATGCCATTCTCGACTATCTGCCCAAAGTCGTGGACTCCGATATTAATATAAATAAGGTGAAGGCACAGGCATACGCCCTGCGCGGTTTCTACTACTTTAACCTTGTAAACATCTTTGGTGCGCCATACAGCAGCGACTCCACAGCGCTTGGTGTTCCCTTGAAACTGCAGAGCGGCATTGAGCCAAGCGAGGACTACCTGAAAAGGAAGAGTGTTGCCGAGTGCTATGCACAGATTCTGAGCGACCTGCACGCTGCCGAAGCGGCATACCTTGAATTGCCCGAGAGTGAGCAGTGGAGCGACAACAATCGCACAAGCCTGCCAATGGTGCAGTTGATGCTCTCGCGCACATATCTCTACATGGAACAATGGGAAAAGGCTGCACAATATGCAAAGATGGTAATGGACGACAACAGGTTCAAACTTATAGACCTCAACGACGTGCCGCTTGAAGAGCCAAACGAAGATGGCAAATATGTAAGGACATACCTTAACATGCCTACATACAAGTGCAGCGAGACAATCTGGCCCTACGGTAATGTAACAGATATGTTCAAGTGGGCCTATGACTATGCAAACACCACAAACACAATTACAGGACAGAAGATGCACTCCTACTTCCAGGCATCAGAGAGCCTGCTTGAGAGTTACCTTGAGTGGGACTTGAGACTGATACACTACATTGTACAGGCACCCGACGGACAAGGCGGCGAGATGCCTATGGCGTTTGGAAAGGTGAACATTGGCACAACCTACTATCTGCCATACGCCGAAACCGGCACATTCGGCCGTTGCCTGCGCCTGTCCGAGGCCTACCTGAACTATGCCGAGGCAATGGCTATGCTTGGCGGCAGCGGTGACGACGAGGCTGTTGCCGCACTCAATACCCTGCTCGAGAAGCGCTTTGATCCCGAGGATTTTGAAGAGGTTGATTTCGGCAGCAATGCCGAACTTGTGCAGTTCGTGCGCGAGGAGCGCCGCCGAGAACTTTGCTACGAGGGACACCGATGGTTTGACCTGCGCCGCTGGGGCATGCCGGCCATAACACACACCTGGCACAACGACAAATCCCAGAGCAGCACTTACACGCTGCTGGAGGGTGACCTGCTCTACACAATCCCCATCCCCGACGAAGCCTTGCAAAGCAATGCCAGCCTTGTACAGAACGAACTGCCAGGTAAAAGAACAGCACAGTAAAAGAGTTGCACATCAACACATATATTATGAAGAAGTATCTTTTGACTATTACAATAATGCTGGCAGGGCTTGCTTTGTCAAGTTCTTGCCACGAGGAGGAGCCCCTGATTCCAACAGGCAACTACTCCCCAATACGAGGTGGTTTTCCACAAGGCACCAGCGTATACGACTCGCTCATCTATGACATAAAGCAAAATTATGGTGTGTACCTACTATACAAGGACATCACCGAGGAGGACCTTAACCGCGACTGGTGTTCTGCGGGAACCGGCGACATCTATGTTGGCGGCTATGAGCATGAAAGAGACGACTGGTCCTGGAACTTGCCGCAGGAGCATCTGCCCTTCTACGTTGAGTACTTCTACAACTATATATTTCCTAACATAAGCAGGGAATTCGCAAACTCGGCCTTCCCTGTAAAGATATATATGATACATAATATGCGCACTGAGCCACGTGACTTCGGTGATGACAGCGGAGAGAATGCTGGCGGGGGTACCGGTTCATCTGACCCATATAAATCTATCAAACTTGGCAACTTCGACAACTGGGCAATCAGTTTCAAGGAGGAAATTATCAATGGTGCCAACCCCGAGTATGCGTTGAAGCAGCAGAGATGCATCCTCATGATACAGGCCATCTACAATGCTATGGATAAGGGAGAAATCACATCACCCGACGAGTTCTGGACCGGATTCGATTTTAGCGAGGACAAGAAGATGGACCACAATGACCCCTCAAAGGATAACTACAAGCACAAATTAGGTTTTGTAGATGACATATATGACCACTATGCCACAACCGGACGCACAGAAGAGGTCTGGAACTACAAGACATATATAGAGCATTGCTATTACTGGGCAAAAGGCAACAAGGACAACAACCTTTTCAATGCATACATAAAGAATGCCATGTGGCTCACACCAGAGGAGTTCGAGGCACGTTATCCCCGAAGCCTCTACCCTATAATCACAGAGAAGTATGAAATAACCGTGAAGCACATGAAGGAGCAGTACGGCATTGACCTACAAGGCATTGCATACGGTATTAAAAAGCAGTAAAAACACAACGGCATCATGAGACACTATCTTTTGACCATTATGCTTGCAGTGGTTGCCATTTCGTGCAATGACAAGAAAGACAATAACACCGCGCCCACAATCAACAAGCAGGCAGAAGTTATAGCCAGCATTGACAGTGTATGGAAAGCACCATTAGATGAAGCAAAGGATATTATTGCATTATACGATTCAATAAGATTAGTCACACCTGAAACAGTAAAGGAACTTCACATCCTGAACCAATGCCACTATGTATGGAAGTGCGGTGAGTATATGTTCAAATGCCGAGGAAAGAACCGGGATATTTACGAATTGCCCAAATACCGCTTCGACCTGTCGCTCGACAACGACATTGTTAGCGACTTCGCATCACAAAAGAGTATCGGCAAATTCGTAGATCACTACTTTACCTTATTGGCAATGCAGCAGGGAAGTGCTTTCAATGAGGCACGCGACGGTGTTACGGCAACAGTATTCTACCCAATAAGATTGCTAAATGAGAATGATTTCAACAAGCTTCATGCCGTTTTCTCATGCAAGAACGATGCCATACACAAGGAATACCTTGAACGATTAGAATTCCCGTTAAACAACAGCGGTTGCAGTGAAGGGCTCAAAAGCATACAGCCACTGATTGAGCAGAATGTAGCAGACTGTGAACTAAAGCAAAAAATACTTGAACTGTACAATGTATTCTCTCGAATAATGCCTGGAGAACCGGCACCGATTTCCACATTAAAGGATACCGAAGGTAACATTCACACATTTGCCGAGTTCAAAGGCAAGGTGATTGTAATTGATGTGTGGGCAACATGGTGCAGCAGTTGTATCGCGAACATGCCTAAGTTCATTGAACTGGGCAATGGGTATAGGAAACGCGACGATATATGCTTCATAACAATATCCATTGACCGCAGCGACGAGAAGGAGATGTGGCTCAGAGCCATTGACAGGAACAACATGCAACAGTTGCTTAACCTGTTCCCGGACTGTACAGAACAGTCGCAGTTCGAGACAGATTTCCGAGTTTCTGGAGTACCCCGTTACATCATAATAGACAAGGATGGAAAGATCGTTTCGGCACATGCCCCCACGCCTGGTCCCGAAATGGTCAAATTGATAGAAACAGCACTTTAACCCCAATAAATCATTGCGTTGCAAACTTGCAACGCAATATTTTTTAACACATACACATCCTTGATATGTGCCAATAAATTGCTACCTTTGCAGCCGAAAATAAAAAGTCAAAAATCCAACATATCGATATGAAAAAAATTCTACTTTCAATTTTCACAATTTTCTGCATTCTTGCTACAGCAAATGCCGAGACCTACACACACACATTCTCAAAAGGCGAACTCACAACAACCGGCGGCACATTGACACTCAGCGACATCGAGTGGAACGCAACCGAAGCAACAGCCATAGAGTGGAATGCAACCAAAGGCATACAGATTGGTAGCAAGAACAGTCCTTGCACGTCTTACACACTGAGCACATCAGGCTTTGCAGGCTACACAATCAGAAGCATCACCGTGAACAGCAGCATTGCAGCAAGCGGCAATGCGACAGCTACTATCACCGTTGGCAACCAGACATCTGAAGCCTACACACTCAAGACATCCGACGCAGCCTACACATTCGACTGCGACGACACCACCGGTGACATCACAATCAGCTGGACAGCATCACAGCGTGCATACTACATAAAGTCAATCACCATCGACTACGCCCCCGATGCAAGCACTGTTGTAATTCCGACTCCCGAGTTCAAGACACCGGCCGTTGTATATGCCGACAAGGTGTTGGTAAAAGCGGTATGTTGCGCTAATTGGGGCACCGATACAGAAGATTGTAAATGTGAGAAGGCCGGAACTATCATCTTCTACACACTTGACGGTACAGACCCTGTTTACGAAGATTGGGTTAACGAGACCGGTTCTACAAAGAGAAGCGGATACCCTGAAATGGATTTCAACCTCACCAATACTACTACCATCAAAATTATGGGTGTAAGGACAGACGGTGATGCTGTGTTCAAAAGCGATATTGCCGAACAGACATACATTGTATCGCGTACAATGCCATACATCCCAGCAAGCAGCATTGTATCGGGTAACAGATATGCAATGATTGCAGCCGACAGCGCAGCGACATATTTCTATGGCGAGGGAGCCGAGGGTTGCCTCCCCACAAAGACAGCCACCGATGTGAACGGCAAATATACAAACACAGTAGAGTGTGCCGGTTTTACATTCACAGCAACTAATGGTGGCTACACAATACAGGATGAGTTGGGACGCTACATTGCCCCTGCAAGCAACGGTTTCGGTTTTGAAACAAGCGCAGTATGGAATGTAACAATCGACAACAATGGCAATGCTACCATCTCTTGCAACGGCAAGACAATATACTACTCTACCGGAGATGCAACATTCGGTTGCCATGATACAGGTAGTGCAGAGCACGTATTGCCCAAACTTTATATGCAGCGCGAGTATCCACAGTACACCATAGCCCCCGAAACAGGCAGCAGCATGACAAAGTTGGAGACTATCACAGTGAAGTGCGAAGAGGGCATTGCAGCGACAAGCAACCTGAAGATTGCAGCCGATGGTTTCAAGACTGCATTTACAGTGAGCCAGCCCGACAGCAAGACACTTGTGTTCACAGCGGCAGAGCCAATTGTTTCACACAACAACTATGACCTGAACATAAATATCACTGCAGGAGACATCATTCTCAACCCCGAGGTTATGGAGATGTCACTCCCCGTGCCCGTGAAATATGGTGTACGTACTATTGCAAAGTACACCATCACCGGCGATGCAGAGGCTGCCGTAATTGAAGAAGTGACACCTGCCAACGGAGCTACAGTTGAAGAGTTGTCGTACTTCGTGTTCACATTCAGCTACTATGCAAGCCACACCGACAACACCGAGATTGCACCCAAGTTGTACCTTGAGGGCAGCGAGGAGTCGATTGCTCTTGAGAAATCAGTACAGAAAGCCGACGGCACATACATTGGCATGCAGCAGGCAGCATTGAAGACTGTTGAGCCGGTAATCGCAAACGGCACATATATCTTTGAAATCCCTACAGGCTACTTCATCGACGGTAACGGCAAAGAGATTGAGGGTATCACACTCAAGTACATTGTAAAGAATGATACAGCAATTGAAGATATTGCAGCCGACAATGAGAACGGTTGGGTTATCTACAACACAAACGGCATCAAGGTGCTGGAAACTAAAGATACAAGCAAGGTCCAAGCACTCCCAAGCGGCATATATATCATAAACGGCACTAAGGCGATTATAAATTAAAGAACATATAATCAGGTTGTTGAAGGATGCCGCGGCATCCTTCAACAATTTTTAAAGCACATATAGAATATACTAATGAAACAGGTCTTAAAGAGAATAAGAACATTGTGCATTGCCACCATATTTGTGCTGACAGCGCACCTTGCAGGTTGTGCCGGTGGAGCAAACAAACAAGGCGGCACTGACGGCAATACGGTACAGGCAGAGGAAGAACCCAAGGAGGTTATCATCAAGTACGGACTACCGATTGAACAGTTCGACGTCAAGTATGACACAATCAAGCCACGGCAGACAATTGCAGACCTGCTGTACGGATTCGGATTCAATGCAAACCAGATATACAAGCTGACACAATGCCCCGATTCCATATTCAATGTACGCAAGATACGCCCCGGACAAGCATGCGCCCTGCTCTGCGATAAAGACAGTGTAAACACCCCAAGGTATTTCATTTATGAAGAAAGTCCCAAGTCATATATAACATTTGATATTGCAGACAACTACAACGCCGAAAGGCAGCGTAAACCAGTGGAGTGGCGTGAAAGAGAAGTGGCCGGAACGGTAGAATCATCGCTTTGGGTAGCAGTGGAAGAATGCGATGCATCGCCCCTGCTTGCAGTGGAGATGTCACATATATTCGGGTGGTCAATCGATTTCTTCGGTATTCAGAAAGGCGATGAGTTCCGCATCATCTATGCCCAGGAGTATGTCGAGGATACTCCATTGAACAACTACAGGATAATTGCTGCATCGTTCTGCGCATCAAAGAACCTTGTATATGCCATACCGTTTGAACAAGAGGGCGAGATGTTGTTCTACAACACCGACGGCAACAGCCTTGAGGGTGCATTCCTTAAAGCACCACTCGACTATTACCGCATATCATCGACCTTCTCCAACAGCCGAATGCACCCCGTATTGAAAAAAGTGCGAGCACACCACGGCGTGGACTATGCGGCACCGAAGGGTACACCTGTATATGCAATTGGTAGCGGCAAGGTAATCAAGAAGGCATATCAGGCAAACGGTGCAGGATACTACTTGAAAATCCGCCACAACAGCACATACACAACAAGCTACATGCACCTGTCGGGATATGCCAAAGGCCTGAAGGAGGGAGACTATGTAAAGCAGAAACAGGTTATCGGGTACGTTGGTTCTACCGGTCTTTCAACAGGTCCACACCTCGATTTCCGCGTCTATGAGAATGGCACTCCAATCAACCCGTTGACAATAAAGTCACAGCCCAAGATGCCAATCAGTGAAGCAAATAAGGAGGCATTCAAGGCCGTGAGCGACTCGCTTGTAACACGCCTGACAAGTATACCAATGGCATCTGCGGTTGCAAGCAATGATTCGATAGAGTCTATAGAAACTGAATAAGAATCACGAAGGCTGATTATGAAACGAGAGGGTGACCCCAAAGTCACCCTCTTTGAAGTTCATATTGCCACTTTATAAACTTGAGAGAGTAAAGAGCGGCAAGCCCAAATGGTGCGACAACGGAATTGACAAATACCTATGATAATAGACTGTACCGTAAACTAATTACGGCACGGGGTATTTTGATATGGCAATAGCCTGTTCATTCGTCATTAAGACTATCATAGTCTACGGCTATTCTACCGTCATTCTCCGAGCCGTATATCTCGTCATATTTGTAAAACATTTCGATGTTGTGTTTTGCGTGTCCGCTTCCATTGTCAGCAGCTTTTTGCCACCATTCCAGCGCCTTCTGCTTGTCTCTCTTCACCCCAGTCCCCTCGGCATACATCCTTCCGATGTTGTTCTGCGCGTCAGGGTTTCCCTGTTCTGCGGCTCTCTTCCACCACTTGAATGCCTCTTCATTCGATTTGTTGACTCCTTCGCCTCGGAAGTATCGTGTGCCCAGTCTGTATTGAGCCAACGAGTTTCCTCTTTCGGCCGCAATATGATAGAGGCGGACAGCCTCTTCGTGATTGCCTTTATTATATGCCTCCTGTGCCTTCTCTATAATGGAATTGACATCCTCGTCCTGTGACAGGTACGACATAGCGCCTGGCCATGCATTCCCGGGGCACGCTGTACTCTCGGCTCCTTCCACATTCAGTGTAAGTACTAAAAAGGTCAATAGTGCAAAAATATAAGACTTTTTCATAATATAATCTTTTGTTTTAGGATCAATAAACTGTACAGATTATTCTTTTTTGTTTCATAACTATCGGTCGGTCACCGGACGTATGCATTTGGCTATATCCCTGTATGTTGGGGAGACCGTGAGTTCATTCCATCCAAGAAGTGTCGAGCTGAACCCGACTCCGACAAGGTCGTCAAAACTATACTCATAGGGTATTGCAACTCGGGGTGGTACCATAAAACAGAGATCGTATGCATCAATATGCCTTTTCTCTTCGTAAGGTTCCTTGTAAGGTGTCGAACTCCAGATGCACCCGAAATCGTCATATTCGGGAGTCAGTCCGTGTGCATCGGCAGGCAGGAAAATGGAATTGCCGCTGGGGCCTGTGACCTTATATCCTTTGTGTCCGTTCACTTTTGTCCAGCACCATGAGCAGAGATCTACAAGTTCTTGCAGTTCGCCTTCGGTAGGCATACGCCAGGGGTTTCCCCATTTTACGCGTGCTATGTCGCGTGATGTCCCCGAAATGTCCTCAAGCTCCATTCCCATAGTTTGGCCCTTATGCCATTCTTTGGTTATAGGTGCAGTCTCACCCCATTTGTAGTGATCTCCGTAGTCGCTCGGTTGCTCTGCTCCTACATTGCAGGTCGCCCACAAGACGCTCAGACCGAGATCAACATATTCGTGTCCGTTCAGTTTCCCGTGTCCGTCACCGTCGGGCCATGCTCCATTAGGCCATGCTGCAAATGCCCCCTGCAGTGAAATGAATGTCACCGCCAACAGGAGTAATAAATTCTTTGTTGTTTTCATAACCGTTGTATCTTTATTGTTAGACAATCCTTTTTACTTATTCTTGAGCGTTTCCAGATGCAGTTGGGCTTTGTAGCACTCGTCAACATCCTTTGCATAGTATATGGCCAATATCGCGTCGCAGAATTCAACCCTATCCTTGGCATAGGTCTGTGCCAGTTCCTTTAGTATCTCAAGTTCAGCTACGGTTCCGCTTTGGGCAGAGAGACTTTCCCCATAGTTCCTATTGAGAAGGTCTGTGCGTATGCAGTTGGCAGCAAAGCCGAACATCTTGTCCATAAGTGCAGGCATACATCCAAGGAAAACCTTTCTGTGAGTCATAGTAGGCAAAGATTCTGTAAGCTTTATATACTTGTCCAAGTCGGCTTTTAAGACAGAAGGAACATCGCTGCACTTTTTTATGTATTTTGCAAAACAGTCATTTGCTATAGAGGAAAGACCTGTCATTGTTGCATACTGCCCAATCTTTATAAGTTCAAAATCGGCTATGGAATCGGACCGGTACTTTTCACAGGCTTCTGAGTACTTCTGTAAAATAGTCTTCCTGTACTCATCATACTCTTGCATCGCACGCTGTGCATAAGATGTTTCCGGTATTGTAACACCTGAAGATACTATATTCCTTGTAAGTTCAGCAGTTGGGCTGTTAAGGAGTTTTTGCTTTTGGAGTTCCATTGTTACTAGTCTTACAGACGGCTGCGGAGTCATTCTGTATGTTGATACATTGTTTCTGTAGTCATTTATTTTTGTTGCGGCTCTTACCGCCTCGTATATGACCTTTCCCCCAAAAATCTTAGTTACCTGAGCCTTGCATAAGTCGGCAGTACAGACAAATAATGTCAAGATTACAAGTACGCGTGTTAAAGTTTTCATGGCAATTGTGTTTTTATGGTTAATGATAATTTTGTTTATGGATGGATATGTTCCTCTCTTTCGTTGTGACAAAGGTATGCGTGCGGATGAGACAAGTCAATGTTTTGCTGTGGCAAAAGCCGTAATAAGTATCTCTGACAGGATTTGCAACACATCGGAACATAAATCTACCTTTAGAAACCCACATCAATATAAATCCCAAAATTTTGTTCGTAAAAATATTCAGTTATCTTTGCACAATCAATCACAAGTCATTCTAAACCACATGGATATGAGTCACTTCCTAAAGAGAGTTTGCCTTTCAATGATGCTTGCAATACTTTTTGTCGGATGTAACAAAGAGAACGGAGAACTGAGCCTGAATGAAAGTGAGATATTTTTCAATGAACAACTTTCATCAATATCAGTAAATGGCGAGATATGCTATATCTGCACAGAAGATGGCGTCATCTACCGTTATACCCCTCACAACAACCATCTTGACACTCTTTCATCCAATTTGCAATTCGACCGCATTTATCGCGTTATTGAGGACAAGCGCGCGAATGACAGCACTGTGTGGGTAGGCGCACGCAATATGGGACTTTATAGATGCAAGGCAATAGGTGACAGTCTGGAAGTGCAAGGTATCTACCGCATAGAGGTTAACGACCTGAAATATTCGCCATATGATATACACATTGCCAAAAACTGTGTATATGTGGGTACATCCAATGGTTTCTACAAGGTGCCGAACAACAAGTGTGATACACTGCAGAGAATTTACCCTAAAGACGGTTACAAGAGTTGGAGAGCGGCACAACCATTTGTAGTGAACAGTATCCTTGAGTACGACAGCCGCTACCTTGTAGCATCATCCGATGGAGGGGTACTTAAAGTTGACATGCAGAACGGCAACATCTCTGTTGTGGGCACCGACGAGAAGGTCAAGAGCATTGCACTCAAAGGGAATGAGATCTATGCCCTGACAGAGAAAAGCCTGAAAGCATACGATATTGAAGGAAACCTGAAAAAAGAGTTCAGTATCGGGCATAGTGCTGAGTTATATCATTATGTCCCTGAAACCGGAATAACATATCTTATCAACAAGGACCATGTATATCTTGTACAGGACAAAGACCTTGACAATCCCGATGAATACAAGAGAGTTGAACTGCGACGTAATGTACGCCCTGAATGCCGCAACATCATCGCCGATATTCCACAGACAAACAGATCATTTCTTGTTACCGGAAATGCACTTTTCTGCATCGCCCATAATCTTGACATATTCAACAGTGTAGGAGAAGCCCGTGCTGCGACTATCGATGGTGAGCATATATACTATCTAATCGAAAACAGAGTATTCAGGAGCGATGTCAACGGCAAGGGGCAGAATGCCAAGCATATGCTGAATATTCCAGAGAAGTATGACGTCAAGCATTTTACAGTTAACGACAAGCGTATTTATTTCATTGACAACTCAAACGCCATATACACAATCGACACAGAATTGGGTAGCAACTACTACATCAACTCACTTGCCTCATTGTTCTCTATCAAAAAACTGGGAGATATTGAAAAAGATGTGACAGCGTTCGGTGGTGGCAGATTGCTATGCGGAATACGCGACAGCATCATTGACTTCGATGCCGACAGGAAAGGAGAAAGAATCACTATGTACAATAATGGTGGCGAAAAGGTCAACTGGCCATTCATTACAAGATTTGTAACCCACAAAAGCAACGTTTGGGCAAGCACGCTAAATGATGGAATTTATCAAGGAGATGACAACGAGCTGAACATCGTCTCAGGCAGTGAAAGATTCAAATATATTAGAGATATTGCATTCAGTGGTGATGACACCACTCCATATGTACTCACAAACCGCTATATATACACACCCGACTGGCGAGACTCAATAAAGGCCGAAGGTTTCTACCGTCTGATTGTAACAGACGACAGACGCGTTTATGGTGTAGGCAACTTCGGTATTAGAGAGTTCATATTCTCACCCGACGGGAACAGATTCAAAGACTACTACACCGATATCAAGTTCAACCCTGAAGCCGTCGTTACAAACGGGAACACCATTTTTGCAGGATCGCCTTGCGGTGTTTTCGTATTCGACCATCCGCTGGCGAACGGAACCCCGCACAAGAACATCCAGTTCGAGCCTGCAGCAATAGAGAGGTTCTGGGAGTATGTAATATATGCCATCGGACTTATAGTCCTGTTCGCTATGGCAGTATTTATAACCATCAAACTTGAAAAAAGGAGGTACAGCATAGAAAGGCTCAACCGCAAGAAAGGCGAGATTCTTGAAAGGCTCTACTATCTTGAGAGCCTGTCACCGTTCCTCAGCGAAATCATTGTCGAGAAAATACATAACAACATCACAAGAGTAGAGGAATTTGCCGTAAGCAGCGGCAGGAAGTCGCAACGAACGGTAAAGGCCTTGCAAAAGCGCGCCGAGGCCATCAGGGAACAGACCGAGAAAGATGCAAGAAGCTTGCTTGAGGAGCAGAAAAAGAATCTGAAAAAAGCAGGCAAGGGGTATGCCGAGACGCTGTTAAAGGAATCGGAAAGAAGTATGTCCTTTGCCGAAACTGCCACACAGATAAAGAAAAACCACCAGTGGATAGAGAAACGTAGCGAACAGGAAAGAATCATAAGGGAGATTGAAGAGTTCTACGCATCAGCATTAGTGATCGAAGGTATAACCAAAGGCATCAAGGCCGAGACAAGGAAGTTCAAGGAAGCAACAGACGAAAACGAGAAAGAAGAACTCCTTGAGAAACTTGTAAAGAGAATGAAAGAGATTGGTTCGGATGAGAACTGCACTGCAATGAAAGATTTCATTGATAAGGGGATAACAAAGATAAAGAGTGCAGACATTGTCAATGAAGACATTATAAACGTATTCTGCAACCTGAAGTCACTCGTGGACAAGGTTAAGGGTAATGGAGAAAAGATGAAGGAACTGCTCAAGGAAGCCAAGGTTGTCTGCTGCAGGGCCGATATGCATACCTGCGTCATTAACATCGGCAAGCATATCAAGGCATTCTACGAGAACCTTGGCGATATAAGCAACTGCAAGAAGCTGCTTGAGGAGATTCCCGAATACGAATTCTCTAAACTGAAGTCAGAAAGGAAAAGACTTGCAGATCTCAAGGAGAAGCCTAATCTAATAATCAAGGAACTGAACAAGGAGATCGAGAAGTTCTATGCTCCGGTCATTGACAGCGGCATCGATCAGGAACTATTCTCCCTTGTCGGGCTCTCTGCAAGCAACTGCCGTAACTACAGTAACAATGCAAAAATAATGGCATTGCTACTCTCTGGTGAGAAAGTCGAGAACAACCATATTCATATCCTTATTGGTATCTCTAACCGCGGAGAGAATATGCGCAAGGAGCGCGGAATCGTAGAGCATAATATGAAGAAGAATCAAGACGAGGTACTCAAGTACTACAACACTCATCCGTCAAGTTGTGCCGGGTTCATAATAAGTTACTTCAGAGAGTAACCTGAACCGGCCTAGCAACATCTATGTTTTTACATCTTTTTTCTTTTGGGATTTGCAGGAAACCATCCTTTTTCCACTCTTTTCTTTTGCTGGAACACCTCACCTATGCTCCAGAAAGAGGAGAATGCCACAACACCCAAAAGTATTGATATTATCAAGTTCGCAACCAACAATGATGCTATAGCCGAAAGAATACCAAGCAACAGAAAGAGCCACCAGCTCTTTACCCCGATGTAATACTCGGCCTTTATCACCAATGGGTGGAACAGGCCGATAATAAGGAAAGTTGCTACACCAATAATTATTCCAGAGAAATTGAAGTCCATTCTATAAATGTTTGCCTTTAAACAATATACATCAAAGCCAGGTTCTGCAGAACCTGGCTTTGATCATAAATCACCATTTCACGAACCTGTGTGTGCGGATGTCATTACCGTCCTTAATGACAAGGATATATGCACCCTGTGGCTGGCCGGCAAGCGATATCACAGCCTCGTTACCGTTGGCAACAGCCTTGCCCACAGACACGCCACCCAAATTATACACAGCTACAGTTGCACCGGCAGCTACACCATTACATTCCACAGTCTGTGCCGCCTTGTCATATTCAACCTCACAGCCATTCACACCAACCTCACCGATACCGGTCTCAGCACCGTTGATTGTGCTCACGCGCAATGTATGTGTGTATGTCTGGGATGAAGGACAATGATACTGGCTCTCTGTGCCCGGGCCGCAACTACCGTTACCCAAACCGCGCTGCATGTAATCGAATGTAGCGTACACAACATCGTCCTTCTTCAAGTCCCAAGGGTGAAGCTGTGGGGTAAGATACTGACGCTGGTCGTAGTGTGAAAGCGAGAACGAAACCTGTCCCTGAGCTTCAATCTTGATTGTGTTGCCATTTTCGGGGTTCCACATTGTGAGGTCGCGCAATGCCATGCGGTTACCATGTGATTGTGGATGTGGATACATCTCGAACATATCATCGACGGTTGTTGTGTAACGGCCAAGGAAAGAGCCTGTCTGACGGTCGATATAGTTCTCCCAAGGTCCCTTTGCATAATACTCTACATTCTCATAGCCTGCAGGGAACAGCATATCAAGACCTATGCGGCGCAAGCCCGAAGCCTTTGGAGAGTACTGGACCTTCATATCCACAACTCCACTTGAATAGACCGAATATGTAATTACGTATGGACAATGGTTGTGGTTCACATTGACAGTAATATTACAAGTCTTGCCATCGCCTGAACGTGCGCTTGTCACTGTTGCCGAGTTGATTGATGTATCCTTGTCACCGAACTTGTGCTCACCATAGGGGCTCTCGTTCTCAATCCAGCGGATGTTGCTGTAGATAGGATACTTGCCTGGTTCAACAACTTGCACGCCATTGGCAATCCACTCTGTGATGAAGCCTTGGGCATCGACCTTGAAGCTTATCTTGCTGTTCGATACTGACACGCCGTTGCTCTTCTCTACAGTGAGAGCCTCATCACCCTGGGCAGCTGTCTGCAATGCACTGCGTGACTGCAATACAAACTGTTCGCTTGCCATTGGATAACCAGCCTCACACCAATCCTCGGCTTCATTCTTGAGCAGTTCCACATTAAGTGCATACTCACTGCCCTGCTCCATTGCTGTTGCAATAGTCAATGGCACAGCAGCTGTCGCACCCGGAACAGTCGTTGGAATTGCCACGGTATTTGTTTCAACCACCACACCATTGCAAAGCACTGTATAACGCAATGTAAAGTCACTGAGGTTGGTGAAATTATGTTTGTTTTTTATCTGCAGTACACCTTTGCTGTAAGTGAATTTCGCATACTGATATACCTTTTTCACCTCGGTGAGTTTTGCAGTCCATGCGCGGTCGGCAGTGATTACACCGTTGTTCAAGAAGTTGCCCTGGTGAGGACCCGGATAATCGTAGCCCGAAGTGTATTTTGGGAAGCCATTCTGTTCTGTTGTGCCGTTCTTTATATCCTGTGGATTATAGATTCCCTGGTCTACCCAGTCCCAGATACAACCTCCGATACCATAATTGCTACCTTCTATAATATCCCAATAATCCTGCAGGTTGCCGACAGCATTACCCATTGCATGGGCATATTCGCAAAGGAAGAAAGGCTCACCACCGATGCTGTTGTTGCAATGGTTACGTGTGTAATCCAGATTCGGGTACATCTTTGAATCCATATCGGTATTCTTTGCCGAGTTCACATTCGAGTAGCCCTCATAGTGTACAGGGCGTGAATCGAGAGCCTTGGTTGCCGAGTATGTAGCATCGAAGTTGACACCTGTACCCGACTCGTTACCGAGTGACCAGAACACCACAGAAGGATGGTTGCGGTCGCGTATTACCATACGTACTGTGCGGTCAACATACTGAGCCTGCCATGTAGGATCGTTAGAGATGCTATTGTCTTTCTTGTCACTCCAGCTCTTGTGGCACTCCACATCGGCCTCGTCCATACAGTAAAGACCGTAGTAATCGAACATCGCATACATCTTGGCTGCGCGTGGATAGTGGCTCGCGCGTACAAGGTTCACATTGGCCTGCTTCATCAGCTCAACATCCCTGAACATTGTGGCAATATCCATTGTGCGGCCATAAAGCGGATGGGTATCTTGTGTGTTTACACCCTTGAAATATACACGTTGGCCATTGATGAGCACCACGCCATTCTTTATCTCAATGGTACGGAAACCATACTTGGTAGAGAATACCATCTCCTCGTTGCCGGCGGCATCCTTTTGACGGACAATGACGGTATAGAGGTCCGGTGTCTCCGAAGTCCATGGCAAAAGTGAAGAGAGTGCTTCAAAAGTAACATTCTTCTTCATACTCTTTACACCGGCAGCCAACTCCACAGCTACATCGTTTGTTGCTACCACATTGCCGTCGGGAGCAACAAGTTCCACCTCTATGACTTTGCTTGCAGCCTCACCGCCACGGTTATCTATCTCAAGCGCGACATTCATGCTGCCACCGTTATATGTGGCATTGAGTGTGCTTGTAATATAATGGTCAGATACGAATGTCTTTGGTGTGGCATAGAGATACACGTCACGGTGCATACCGCTCATGTGGAACATATCCTGTCCCTCGAGATAAGATGCATCGCTCCAACGGAACACCTGTACACAGATGTTGTTCTCGCCGGTGTGCACATGGGCACTCAAGTCAAACTCGTGGTCGTTGTTTCCACCCTGGGTATAACCTACATATTCACCGTTCACCCACACGAATGCGGCACTGTAGAGACCGTCGAAATGCAGGAATACATTCTTTGCATCCCAACCCACGGGCAAGGTGAATGTACGACGGTAAGAACCGACAGGATTGTCGCCCACGCCATCTACCTTATTCTTGATATAAGGAGGATTGTTGACGAATGCATACTCCACGTTTACATAGAGCGGAAGGTCATAGCCCTTCATCTCCCAACAAGAGGGTACTTCAATGTTGTCCCATGCAGAGACATCGGCGTCGTTGCCCCAGAAATCATCCTCGCCCGGACGAACCGACGGCTCTGGAACAAGGTTGAACTTCCATGTACCGTTGAGCGACAGATAGTCGGCCTTCTCGGGAGTAAGCCATGCCTTGTTGTAGTTGACATCGGACTTCATGGCATCTGTAGATGTATAAGGGATGAATGTTGCACGTGCTGCCTCCTTGTTCTCCTCATAGACCTGCTGGTTTTCCCAATAGTCGCCCACCGGACCTGCAGCCACAGTAAAGAAGAACTTGCTGTAATCACCATCCTTGTCAGATGAAGCAATGAGTTTATCACCACTTACCTTTATATAGAACTTAGTACCCTTATATAATCCTGTAAGATAGAAATAACCGTCACCGGCCTCTTCAAGAATCACATTCTGGTTCTCATTACCTGTTTCAGTGGTATATACAAGCGGAGTTCTGTCGCCATTGAGGAACATGTCCATTGACATATTGCAACTGTTCGATGTCAATATAAAGCCTGTCTTACCGTTAGATACTCTCCAGGTCTGGGTATTGTTGCCCTCAACATAAGGCTTCACGTCAATGAGAGCTGCCAGCGCAGCGTCGGCAGAAATCGTCAACACATTCCTAGTCGCAACATTGCTTATTACATAGCTCTTGCCGGCATAGACCTTGGCCTGTGAGAACTGCTTGCCGGTATTGTGGAAGAAGTAGAGAATATCCTGGTCAGCAAATTCCGTGAGCATCATGGGATATCCATCGGCCGAGGGTGCAAGGTACTGATATGGGTTCGATGCATTTGCCATGCGGTTGTAGCCATCGCCCGGAGCCACAATCTTGAAACGCTGGTTGGGGTTCGCAGGCTCATAGTTCCACTGCACGGGATGGCCCACGCCCGGAGCCATATCAAGCGCCTTGCCCGATGTAGGGTTCACGAATGAAAAGACTCCATCGGTCTCAGTTGGGTACATGGCCCACTCCTGCCCGGTACTGGCCTCATTGCCATCGGCAAAGATTATTCGTGCATCATTGTTTACATTGTCACCATTGGAAAGGAATTTTCCGTTGGCGAAATTCTCGATACGATAAACCGTAACTTTTTCAACTGTCGGTTCCAGTTCCTGGGCTACAAGTTGCTGCAATGGAATAAACAATGCCAGCAATGCCCAAAAGAGATGAGATGTTTTTTTCATATTATAGTTTTATTGAATCGTTTTTTCACAATTACAAAAATAGTACAAAATGATTAAAACAAAAGAATTATTTGTCCTTTTCACTATCATAATATATTTTTGCATAAAAGGACAAATAAAAACACGAGATATGAAATCAATCAAAAGATTTATGCAGACAGCAGTTGCAGCATTGCTGATTGTAGTGCCGACAGTTACAAAGGCACAGTACACACCCACTGCTGAGAACCTGAAATCGCGTCAGGAATTTGCCGACAGCAAGTTCGGTATCTTCATACATTGGGGCATATACAGCATGTTCGCTCAGGGCGAATGGTACCTGCAGAACTACCCCATTGACAAGGCAGAGTATGCCAAGGCAGCCGATGCCTTCTACCCTCATCGTTTCAATGCAAAGGAGTGGGTTGCTGCCATAAAGGATGCCGGTGCAAAGTATATCTGCTTCACCAGCCGCCACCACGACAGTTTCTCAATGTGGGACACTGAGCAGAGCGACTACAACATCGTTGACGCGACACCTTTCGGCCGCGATGTCATCAAGGAACTTGCCGAGGAGTGCCACAAGCAGGGCATCAGGTTACACTTCTACTATTCACATATCGACTGGGCGCGCGACGAGTACCCTCTTGGCCGCACAGGAACACAGGTAATTGGCCGTGACAAGACAAAAGCCGACTGGCCTGCATACTACGAATTCATGAACAAGCAGCTCACCGAACTGCTCACCAACTATGGCGAGATTGGTGCAATATGGTTCGACGGCAAGTGGGACCGCGACAAAGACAGCATACCTTTCAACTGGCAGCTTGACGAGCAGTATGCCCTCATCCACAGCCTGCAGCCAGCCTGCCTCATCGGCAACAACCACCACGAGACACCATTCCCGGGCGAGGATATCCAGATATTCGAACGCGACCTGCCGGGCGAAAACAAGGCAGGTCTGAGCGGACAGAGCGTGAGCCGCCTGCCACTTGAGACATGCCAGACGATGAACGGCATGTGGGGGTACAAACTTGTTGATCAGAACTACAAGAGCACCGAGACACTCATCAGACTGCTTGTGAGCACATCGGGCAAAGGTGCGAACCTTTTGCTCAATGTAGGCCCGCAGCCCAATGGCGAAATACCTGCAGCAGCACTTGAGCGCATGAAGGAGATGGGTGAATGGACACGCGCCAACGGCGAGACAATCTATGGCACGACAGCCGGAGACATTCCTGCACAGGAGTGGGGAGTGACAACACGCAAGGACAACCGTCTCTTCGTCCACATCTTCGACTGCAAGGAGAAGGAACTTATCCTGCCACTCGACTGCAAGGTAAAAAAGGCATTCACATACAGCGACAAGCAGCCTGTAAAGTTCAAGAAGACAAAGGAGGGCGTAAAGCTAATGTTCAACGAAGTGCCGACCGGTGTTGACTACATCGTGGAGCTTATAACAAAGTAACCACACTATGGCCATACTTGAAATTTGCGCGGGAAGCGTTGAGAGCGCAATAGCTGCACGCGACGGCGGTGCAAGACGCATTGAACTGTGTGCCGCCTTGGAGATTGGTGGCGTAACGCCATCGGCAGGCCTCATTGCTGAGGCACGAAAGATAGAAGGACTGGTGCTGAATGTAATAATCCGCCCACGCGGTGGCGATTTCCTCTATAACGAACATGAGGTTGCCTGCATGGAGCAGGACATCCGCACCTGCAAGCAACTTGGCGCAGATGGTGTAGTCATTGGAGCACTCACAGCCGATGGCGACATTGACACAGCAGCCTGCAAACGGCTCATTGCCGCTGCCGAAGGAATGAGCATCACTTTCCACCGCGCGTTCGACATGTGCCGCGACGCCAAGAAAGCTCTTGAGGGACTCATTACACTTGGTTGCCACAGGGTACTCACATCGGGACAGGCAGCGACAGCCCAGGCGGGCATCCCGCTACTGAAAGAACTTGTGGAGCAGGCCGCAGGCCGCATAATAATAATGCCCGGGTGCGGAGTGAGCAGCGCAAACGCAGCAACAATTCTGCAAGCTACTGGAGCCAAGGAGATTCATGCATCGGCACGCAAGAGCGTGGGCAGCGGCATGCTGTTCCGCCACAGCGGTGTTTCAATGGGAAATCCCGGTAGCGATGAATTCGCGCGCAAGGAGACCGACATCAACGAAGTTAAAGCAATAGTAACCGGCATATCATGAAACTGCTCAAAGAACGCATTCTCAAGGACGGCAAATGCCTTGAAGGAGGAATCCTGAAGGTTGACAATTTCATCAACCACCAGATGGACGCAAGGCTGATGATGGAGATGGCAAGGGAAATTGTTGCACGCTACAAAGGAACAGCCATAGACAAAGTGGTAACAGTTGAAGCAAGCGGCATTGCGCCGGCAATAATGGTTGCCTACCTGCTTGATGTTCCCGTGGTATTTGCCAAGAAGAAGGTTCCAAGTACAATGGAAGGAATCCTGAAAAGCGAGGTTTTCTCATTCACAAAGAACCGCACTTACGAGATTTGTCTTTGCGGGGAATTCCTGCAAAAAGGTGAGCGTTGCCTTTTTGTCGATGATTTCCTTGCCAATGGCAATGCTGCACTGGGCATGATTGACCTTACATCACAGGCTGGAGCCGAAATAGTGGGAATGGCATTCCTTGTAGAGAAGGGGTTCCAGGCCGGCGGCAGGATACTACGCGACAAAGGAATTCACATTGAGTCACTTGCAATAATCGAAAGCCTCACGGGTTGCGAGATAAAACTCAAGGGTTAAAAAAACATAGATAATAATTCAAAGCGTGCTCCGGCACGCTTTTTTCATGCATTTAAAACCCGTGTTCCACACACAAATTCAAGAAACAGCCACTGAATCGTCCATTTATTTTTGCATATATCAATCAATTTTAATACCTTGCACTCAATTTTGGATTATTGTGCCTAATTGGGTAAAATCCCAGAAGTAAAGAATTATAATTAACCTAAATTTAATATGAAAAGACTATTCAAAGCAGCTGTCATTGCGGTGGCAATGTGTCTACCGGCAGCGACTATGGCAAAGATCACACATCTGTTGCCAAAGCCACAACAGATTGAAGCACAAAACGGTGCGGCGTTCGCGCTTGGACGCACGGTAACAATTACCGACCCCACAAACAGCACTGCTTTGCAGAAGTTCTTCACCGACAACGGCTGCACTGTTGCCACAGACGGAGCACCGGTAACGGTGACACTTGTGAGCAGCATTGAGGGAGCATATGACTACCCCCTTGCCGGTTATGAGAACGAGGCATATACCCTTGACATCACAGCCGATGCAATAAAGATAACAGCAGTTACAAAGACCGGCGTTATCCGTGCGGCACAGACTTTGACACAGCTTGCCGAGGGTTACGAGGGCACTCCTGCATTGGAGGCACTCACAATGACCGACTGGCCTGCATTCAAGCTTCGTGGCTACATGCACGATGTTGGCCGTTCATTCATTGAGTTCGAGACTCTGAAGAAACACATTGACCTGCTCGCACGCTTCAAGGTGAACACCTTCCACTGGCACATGACCGAGAACCAGGCATGGCGCTTTGAGGTAAAGGCATTCCCACAGCTCACAAGCAGCGCGTCAATGACACGCTTTGCAGGCAAATACTACACACAGGAGCAGTGCCGCGAGTTGCAGGACTATGCCAAGGAGCGCGGTGTAATTGTAATCCCCGAGATTGACATGCCGGGCCACAGCGAGGCTTTTGTGCGTGCAATGGGATATGACATGCAGACCGACAATGGTGTGGCGGCGCTGAAAACCATCCTTGAAGAGGTTGTTGCAGTGTTCCCCGATGCACCATACATTCACATCGGTGCCGACGAGAAGGACATCACATATAGCAACTTCCTGAAGATTATGACCGACAAGGTTCACAGCCTGGGCAAAAAGGTTGTTATGTGGAACCCAATCCGCGGTGTCGCCATCAGCACAAGCACAGGTGCCGACATGACACAGATGTGGAGTTCAAGCGGAAAGATAATCAACGGCCTACCCAACATTGACTGCCGCTACAACTACACAAACCACTTCGATGTCTTTGCTGACCTCGTTGGTATCTACAAGAGCAATATCTACTATGAGCAGAAGGGAAATGCCAATGTTGCCGGTACAATCTCGGCTCCATGGAACGACCGCAAGACACCTACCGAGGAGGACATTGTCATACAGAACAACTTCTATGCCAATGTGATTGCGAGTGCCGAGCGTGCCTGGATAGGCGGCGGCAAGCAGTACATTGAGAAGGGCGGCACCACCTTGCCCAACAGCGGCGAGGAGTATGAGGAGTTCGCCGACTGGGAGCGCCGTTTCCTGTTCCACAAGGCAAACTCATTGAAGGATGAGCCTATCGCATATGTGAAGCAGACAAATGTACGCTGGAGAATTACCGATCCATTCCCCAACGGCGGTGACATGAACGCCTCTTTCGCTCCCGAGACCGAGGGCTTGAAGGAGAGTTACACTGTAAACGGCACTACATACGGCACGGGAATTGCTACAGGTGCTGGCATCTACCTGCGTCACACATGGGGCAACAACACTGTACCCACATACTATGGCACAACGAACCACAGCAACAGCACTGCATATGCATGGACATATGTATATAGCGACAAGGCACAGACAGTGGGTGCACAGATTGAATTCCAGAACTATGGACGTAGCGAGAAGGACACTGCTCCCGACGCAGGCAAGTGGGATCGCAAAGGTTCAAGAATATGGCTCAACGACACCGAGATTCTGCCACCTACATGGGACAACACCGGTGTTGGCATAAACAACGAGGTTGACCTCAAGAACGAGAACTTCACTGCACGCAAGCCTTTGCAGGTAACATTGAAGCAGGGTTGGAACAAGGTGTTCATCAAACTGCCTTATGTGGGCGCAAGCGGTGTACGCCTGAACAAGTGGATGTTCACATTCGTGCTCACCGACCTCGAAGGCAAGAACGCCGTTGAAGGCCTCATCTACTCACCCAACCAGAGAATGGATGTTGCCGCCGAGCAGTTGGAGGCAACAATTGCCGAGATTAAGAGAGAGGTTGAAGCAAGCACAGGCAACCAGCCCGGACAGTACAGCCCAGAACTTGCCAATGACCTGAACACTGTGATTGCCGAGATTGAAGCAACACTTGGCACAACAATGAGCGAGGAGGACCGCGCAGCACAGCTTGCCACATTGAATGCTGCATTTGCAGCCTTCAAGGCGTCACTTGCAACAGCAAAGGTGAACCAGCCAAAGACAAGTGATAGCGCTGTGAGCTACTACTACACCATGTGCACCCCACAGCGCGAGAACCGCTACGCGGCATCAAACGGTGCAAACGCCGAAATGACAGGTAACGCAACCATAACCGACGCCGCAAAGTGGAAGTTCGTTGCACGCAACGACGGCAAATACAACATCATCAACAAGAGCAACGGCACGTACATTTCACCCGCAAGCAGCAACAACACTGCACTGCGCACACAGGCCAATGAACCTACAAGCGGTTGGGAGCTTAAAGAGGCTGCGACACAGGGATTGTTCATCATTGTTAGCGGCGATGTGCAGTTCAACCAGACAAACAGCGGCCTAGGATACAAGGTGTATAACTGGGGAAGCGGAACAAACACAACAGACACAGGTTGCCAGTATCTTATAACAGAAGTCGAGACCATTGAAGGCGGTGAGGTTACCCCACCCACAGATGAGCAAGAAAAAAAAAGCGTAGAAATCATAGCCTCAAAAGGACGCTACACCGCCAGTAATTCAAACGGTACATGGCACTCACGCTGGGAGAGTAGCGAGGTAACGGGGTTTTCATTTGCAGCTAGCGCGAACAACATGAAGACCGTTGGTGATGACATCGCCGGTTACTCGGGCACATCACAGTCATCGACATACACCATTACCGCCCCCGAGGGTTGGATGGTGGCCGGCCTGCAGTTCGACTACGTGAACACCGATGCCGGCACACACACACTGCGCCTTGCAATAGAAGGCAAGACATATACCAGTTCTTCGACAAAACAGTCGCTTAAAGTAACCGTATCTGACCCACAGCGCACATTCTCATTCGTGCAGAGTGGCGAGAACAAAGGTATCACTTTCAGCAACTTCATTGTGACAATAGAAAAGGACACAAGGGTGCCCGAGGTTTCAAAGGAGATTTTCACTACAGCGACATCGGGCGACATACCTTACCGCATCCCGGCCATTGCAATGGCAAAGAACGGCGACCTGATTGCTGTTGCCGACTACCGCCACAGCCGTGCGGACATTGGTATGGCAAGCTATGGACGCATCGACCTGCACGCACGCATTAGCAAGGACAACGGTGCAAACTGGAATGCAAAGTTCCCCATTGTAGAGGGCAAGGGTTCTAGTTCACCCGACTTCATGCATGTGGGTTTCGGTGACCCATGTATCGTAGCCGACCGCGAGAGCAACCGCGTATTGGTGCTCAGTTGCGCCGGTAACGTATCGTTCCCAAGCGGTACACGCAACAACCACCAGAATATAGCACGTTTCTACAGCGAGGACAACGGCGCAACATGGAGTGAGCCAGTCGATATTGCCGATGCAATCTATGCAATGTGGGACCAGAGCAGCAACCACGGCCCTGTACGTGCAATGTTCATCGGTTCGGGTAAAATCCACCAAAGCCGCTATGTGAAGGTAAACAACTACTACCGTCTATACTGCGCGGTGCTGTTGAAGAACGTAAACAGCGTGAACACCAACTTTGTGCTCTACAGCGATGACTTCGGCGGCAGCTGGAAAGTCCTTGGCGGCGTTGAGAATGCGCCTGTTCCAAGCGGAGGCGACGAGCCGAAGGTTGAGGAGTTGCCAAACGGAAATATCGTCATCAGTTCACGTATCAACGGCGGACGCTACTTCAACATCTACACATTCACCGACAAGAAGGCTGCAACAGGTTCATGGGGCAGCATGGCTACATCAAACAGTAGCAATGGCGGTGTGGTTGCACAGGGCAACAGCTGTAACGGTGAGATTATGATGGTGCCTGTGGTGCGCAACGAGGACAACAAGGAGATGTGGCTTGCATTGCAGTCACTGCCTTTCGGTAACGGACGCGCGAATGTTGGTATCTATTACAAGGAGCTTGAAACAGAGAACGACTACAATACCCCTGCAAACTTTGCAAGGGAGTGGGACGGACGCCACCAGGCATCGTACCTGGCATCGGCCTACTCTACCATGTGTTTCCAGAAGGATTCTACAATCGCATTCCTTTATGAGGAGGATACATACGGTATCAATGCATACGGTGGTTACAACATCATGTACAAGAACTACAGCATTGAGCAGATTACAAACGGCAAATATACCGTTCTCAAAGGCAAAGAGCCCAGTGTACAACCCGAACAGCCGGAGCAGCCCGGCCAGCCCGATGAAGAGAAGACACTGTACCGCATAAAGTCTGTATCACAGAACAAGTACCTGAACATTGAGGCTGTAAACATGAACTATGCCACAGGCCCCAAAGGTTCTGTAGGCCTTGCAGATTATGCCGAGGACAACTCTCAGATATTCTATTTGGAGGATGCCGGCAACGACAAGTTCTACATTGTTTCGGCTCACGGTTACTACATTGTGTGCCGCCAATGGAACATTGACGCAAGCAACCAGGGCTCAAAATCGCCACTTGCTCTTGAGTACAAGAACGACACTGAGTTCTACATCGTGAACGGTTCGCAATACTTCAAGGTGGGTCCTGTTGATGGTGATATCAACAGCTACTACCCCTATTGCGACGCTCCGTTCAGTGCTGCCGAACTGTGGGTGCTTGAAGAGGTGGGCAACACAACGACGATTGAAAAGATAAAAGAGCAAAGAGCAGAGAGCAAAGAGATTTTTGACCTCAGCGGTCGCAAACTGAATGAGTTGACTGCACCCGGCATCTACATTGTAAATGGTAAAAAGGTTCTAATAAAGTAAAACCATAAAAATTATTAAAATGCGCAAGAGCCTATGCTTTTGCGTATTTTTTATGTATTTTAGCAAACAATAACAAATTGTTATGCGAAAAAGAGTTACTACACACATCATTACCCTATTGTGCTGCATGACAGCAATGGCACAGAGCCACATTGATAGCATTGCATACAGAGCCATGCAGTTGGGACGCGTCATGCAACAGGAGCGCGTTTTCCTGCACTTTGACAACACAGCCTATTACCTGGGCGAGACAATGTGGTTTAAGGCATATACCACTTTCGGCACCAACGACAGGCCAAGCACACTGAGCAAAGTTCTTTACGTGGAACTTGTCGCTCCCGAAGGCTATGTGGTGGAGACAAAGAAATACAAGCTAGACGACGACGGAACCTGCCACGGTGATTTTGACTTGAACCCGCTGTTGCTTTCGGGCTACTACGAAGTGCGAGCCTACACCCGATACATGCTCAACTGGGGCAAGGATGCAGTGTTCACACGTGTATTCCCCGTCTTTGACAAGGTGAATGCCGACAATTGGGATTTCAAGAATATGCTCGACCGTCGCAGGGGCTACAACGAACGCGGTGAATGGAAAAGCTCGGAACTTCCCGATGCCACACTTGACTTTTTCCCCGAAAGCGGACACCTTGTAGAGGGTATAAAGAGCAAGGTCGCATTTGAACTACGCGGTAAGGACGGCCTTTTTGGTGAGGAGAAGATTACAATTTTCGAGAACGATGCAAAATTACTTGAATCTGCTCCCGTACACGAGGGCAAAGGTGTGTTTACAATTACCCCAAAGGCAAATACCAAGTACCGCGCCGAGGTCACAATCGTTGACGAGAACGGAAAGAGCAAGAGACACAAGTTCAAACTGCCCGAGGTGAGCGAGGAGGGTGTGGTTATACAAGTTGTCGAAGATGGTGACAACATGATCATCACAGCCACAAACAACCTTGCACTGGAGAGCGAGCTTGGCCTGGCAATCCTGTACCGTGGAGCATTGGGATACTTCAAGAAGTTCAGTTCCGTGAACAGAACAATGAGCTACACCATTCCCAAGCAGGAGTTGCCCGAGGGTGTGAACCGCGTAGTGCTCTACACGAACGAGCACACACCACTGGCAGAGAGACAGTTCTTCGTTACACACGAGACCATGGCTGCAAGCGACCGCGAGACTGTGAAGCTGCACATTACTGCCAACGGTTATCATGCAAGCAATCTGTCACCAAAACCTGGCGAAAAAATCACTTTGAAGGTTACGCGCGACGACGGGCAGCCGATTCCGCAAAGTGCCGACCTGTCACTATCGGCAAGCGATGCCATGGGCCGACAAGCCACATCGTACAGCCACAACATGTATAGCTATCTACTACTTGGTTCAGAGCTGAAAGGCTACATCCCCAACGCCGCACAATATTTTGACAGTGCAAACAACAACCGCAAGGAGCAGCTCGACCTTTTGATGCTCACACATGGCTGGACATCATACAACTGGCACATGCTCACACGCACCGGTATTGATGACATGCAGCCCATTGAACGAGGTATCTCGCTCAAGGGTAAATTCTTCCAGAAACGGTTGAACACCGAGCTTGGAAGTTACGGTAGCGCGAAGCTTACGCCACAGGCACACAACCTTACACGCGTGGATATTGAAGGTGACAGCGGAAGAATCACTACATCGACATTCCGCACCGACAGCATTGGCGGTTTCATGATTGAGTTTGATGACTTCTACGGCACACGCGTTGCCGCATTGCGCCCACAAACCACATTCAAACACAGCGAGAACATCTCGTACCAGTTCGCTCTCGACCGTTACTACTCGCCCGACTTCCGCCTGTATGACTACTGGGAGCGTCACCTTGGCACAGCAATGGCCAAGAGTACGGCCGACAGTCTTGTAAAGCTGAACCCGTTCGAGTATATGCTGTCATCGGTAGATGTCGTTGAGAAACGCAAAAAGGAAATCAACGAGAGACCGCCGCACAGTGAAATGAGATTCAACTATCTCGACGAGTGGGAATATGCGCAGGATGTCACATTCATCAATAATTTCAACACATACGAGGACGAGATATACCAGAGTATAAAGGATGATGCACTTGTCTATGAGACGCCTGGCGAGGTTGATGATGCTGATCCTATTCTGGGCGAAAGGATAATTGTGCATGATATCGGACAGATTATCTCCATTGCTGAAGAGGGACGCTTCACGACAAAATATCTTGGCAACATTCGTTTGGGAAAAGAGGCCATAACAATTACCAAGAAGCAGGAGTATGACCACACGCTTACTGCTGCCGATGTCGTGACGAGCGCCATGAAACGTCACAACTACAACTGGGCCTATTGGGTGCAACTGATGGTAGTGCTTGGCGAGTACAGCCCTTACACCGTGCCACAACCCGACAAGGAGTACCTGCGCGGACTGCCTGACGCCGACAAAATGACAAACTTCAAAGAGATTGTAATACGCAGCGACGCCAAGACACGTGAACAGTTCAAGAACGGAGATGGTTATTGGGCACCGCTTGCCAACATGCTCGACAGCAAGGTCGCAATGCAGAAATTCTATCTTGGTTTCCTGTCCCAGATGTATCTTTTTGCAGGAAACGGAATTGACGGCTGCCCCGATTACAATCGTTTTTACAGCGCCATCAAAGGACAGACAAGCTATGATTCCAGTGCGCCCCAAATTGGTTTGGCTTACCCGGAAAACCCTAACTATGTCGCATGCCTGATACCATACTCCCACAAAGAGAAGCAAGGCACACTTGTACCAGAATTTGCAGCTACCGGAAGTTCGCTACGCTACACATCGGTGCAGGGGTACAGCGAAAGCAAGCAGTTCTACTCACCAGACTACAGCAAGATGCAACCCAGACAGGAGGACTACCGACGCACGCTCATATGGGTTCCACAAATTGAAATAAACGACAATGGCGAAGCGGTAATTGAACTGTACAACACAAACAACTGCAACAACATTGTAGTTGAGGTTGCCGGAAGAAACGGCACATCAATATACAGCAACGATGCAGTGACAACAACAAGAATCAACACAGCAAACGAGAAACAGAATTCAAATGCAGCGGCACAAGAGAAACCGGCCGAGAAAAAGGAAGAGGCTTTGAGCCCCGAGGTTGAGGCTGCTTGCGCATGGGAGCATGAAAAAGGTGTAATCTACTTCAACAAGGGCAACTACAGGGATGCTATTACCATTTTTGCCGAACTTGTACAATACAAGTATGCACCTTCAATGTACTATGTATCCCTGTGCTACCGCGACGGTAAAGGCGTTGGAAAGAACCCCACTGCTTCAATGAAGTTCCTGCTCGAGGCTGCAAAACGCGGACATGCTCCGGCACAGTATGATCTTGCTGTTGAATTTGACAAGGGCAATGTGATTGAACGCAATGATTCACTCGCGCACCATTGGTACGAGACCGCAGCAATGAACGAGGAACCACGCGCACTGCACGAGATGTCCCATCGTTACCGCGACGGAAAGAATGTGGCACAGAACAGTGAAAAAAGCATAGAACTGCTGGGACAAGCCGCCGAGTTGCAGGAACCCAACGCAATGTATGAATATGGAGAGTTGCTTATAACAGAAGGCGAGGATGGATACCAATACATGGAAGCATCGGCCAATTTGGGTAATGAAAAGGCAATGATTTACATGTTCAATTATCTTGATGGGCAGAAAAGATACAAAGAGGCCTACAAATATGCAAAGGCGTTGTCCGAGGCCGGCAACCACGAAGGTACAAGACGTATGGCCGACTACTACCTCGAGGGCAAGGGTGTGTCACGCGACAAGCATCTTGCAAAGGATCTCTACTACGAGGCTGCAAGAGCCGGTAACAAAGTTGCAAAAGAGAAGTTAAGGAACCTTTAATAGAGCGGAAAGGTTAAAACGGGAAAGTGAAATCCGAGGTTAATTTAACCGAGGGTTCGACAAAGCAGCGGGTAAGCGGGTAAAAGTCAAGTTATTTGAACTTTTACAGCGAGCAGGAGCTGGTTCAACGAAGTTAACATCGGCAGCAATAGGTCGCGCGAAGCACCGGCGAAGTTGGTGTCACGTGAGTTGCGGGAAGACGATGTTGTCAAAGCAACAATATATAACAGAAAGTTTAAACACACATAAATGTAGTTAAAGAAGAAAGCCTGCTTTGACGTTTGATACATTTTTTGTTATTTTGCAAAAGCAATCAAGAAGCAATGGACAAGAGCAACAACACATACAACAGCACCATGCAACTGCGATGCGAACCTATCGAGTGTGTTAGGATAGGTTTCGTAGGACTTGGCGTACGCGCAAAGCGCGCCGTGCACCGCATGATGCACATTGACGGTTGCAAGGTTGTCGCATTATGCGACCTTGTTGACGAAAATATCAAAGATGCGACCGGCATAATTGCAAGATTCGGGCATCCCTCCCCTGCAACATTCACAGGCAATGAGGGGTGGAAAGAACTTTGCAGGTTGCCCGATGTTGACCTTGTATATATCTGCACCGACTGGACAAGCCATGCCGATATTGCAGTATATGCCATGCAACATGGCAAACATATAGCAACAGAAGTCCCTGCAGCGACCACGATTGCCGATTGTTGGCGACTCGTTGACACGGCCGAGCAGACAATGCGCCACTGCATTATGCTCGAGAACTGTTGCTATGACGAGTTTGAGCTATGCGTGCTCAACATGGCGCAGAAAGGACTGTTCGGTGAAATAATACACACCGAGGGCTCCTACCTGCACGACCTGCGCGAGCGCATATCTACAAACGATAACGGTAAGCGCAAATGGAGCAACTGGCAGGTCGATTTCATGAACAGTCACAACGGTAACCCCTACCCCACACATGGACTTGGCCCTATTGCACTTGCCATGAACATCAACCGCGGTGATAGAATGAAGAGCATTGTATCAGTATCATCAATGCGTGTAGGAGAGAAAAATGGCCTCAATGGTACAATGAACAGTTCTGTCATTACAACCGAAAAGGGTAAGACCATACTCGTACAGCACTGCATATCGTTGCCACGCCCATATAGCCGTTCATTCCTCGTGAGCGGAACTGAGGGATTTGCACAGAAATACCCCATTGAGGCCTTTGCCTTCACACCTGACAGCGAGAACGCATTGACTGGCGACAAGTGCACAGCCATAATGAAAGAGCATTGCCACCCGTATGTAAAGAAGTACAAGCAACGCGGTATGGAGCTTTGCGGACGCCGCTGGATTGACTATGCTATGGACTGCCGCTTGATACATTGCCTGAGGAACGGACTGCCACTTGACATGAATGTCTATGACGCTGCACTATGGAGCTGCCTTGTGGAGTTGACAGACACATCGGCCAACAATGGCGGCATGCCGGTGGAAATCCCCGATTTCACCCGTGGCAAGTGGAGAAAATAGCCAAGGTTATAAAAGAAATAAAATCCCTATATAAGAGCAAGCCTGACAGTTGGTTTGCTCTTATATTTTTCAGACTTTAAAAACAAAAAACCAAGACATTAGCCCCATTTTTGTAATTTATTTTCATCAAATATACATTTTTTGACTGATTATTTTTGTTATATCGTTGAGAAATAGTAATTTCGCGCTCCGTTTTGAGAAAACGCCTGAAATTCTATCAAAAAAAGAGAGTATCCACAAACTGGCGAAAATACTTTTTTAACAATATATATAGACGATGAAAGTTAAATTTTTGATGTTCGCTTTGGTTGTTGCATTTGGCACAACTGTTAATGCACAGGAGATTACAGAGAAAGAAGTTAAATGTGAGAGATGTGAGAACGCCGCTGCTGGTGCCAAGGCCGCAGTCAAGGGCGCAGGCGCAATGGAAGCCAAGAAAGAGGCAGGCGAGAAAGCAGCTGTTAAAGGCGCTGGTGCCAAGGAGGCCGTAAAGGTTGCAGGTCCTAAGGCTGCGACTGAGATGGGCGCGAAGAAAGAGGCTTGTGGCAAGGCTGCTCAGAGAGAGGCAGGTCCAAAAGAGGCCATCAAGCTCGCAGGCCCCAAAGCTGCAGGTGCAAAGGAGGCTGTGGATCTCGCAGGTCCTAAGGCTGCAGGCGAAAAGGCAGCTCCAGGCAAGGCAGCCGTTAAGGGCGCAGGTGCAAAGGGCACTATTAACCCTGCAGGTCCTAAGGGTGCAGGCGCAAAGGGCGCAGGTGAGAAGGCCGCTGTAAAGGGTGCTGGCAAGAAGGCTGCTGGTAGCAAGGCTGATGCCAAGGCAGAGACTAAGGCTGCAAAGGCTGCTGAGAAAGAGGCAAAGAAGCAGGCAAAGAAGATTGAGAAGCAGAACAAAGACGCTGAGAAAATGCGCAAGGAGGCTGCAAAGAAATAATCTCACTTTGACAATTAAAAAGGGCTGATTCAAAAGCCCCGTTTAAGAATAAACGAACCCTGTCAGAGCATATTCTGACAGGGTTCGTTCTCTTTGCAAAATGACTTTTGTGTCACCCTCTTTTTTACGCCAAGACATCAGCACCCCACCGCAACAACCAAACAAAAAAAATGCCAACCACTCACTACAAGCAGTCAGCAATTCCAAAAGTACCTCGGTCGGGAATCGAACCCGAATCTAATCTTTAGGAGAGACTTATTCTATCCATTGAACTACCAAGGCCTACATTGCAAAAACCTCAGACATCGCACTCCGGAAAGTGTCAGCGTTTGCACGCTGTACAAAAAATACATGAGCAGATGTTTGGCACTGCGAAGATACAACATTTATTCCCAATCTTCAAATGCTTGAATGGCATTTTAATTGAAACAAACCTTTTTTTTCAAAAAAACGCCCCGGCAATACACCCAGACACTATTTTGATATATTTTAACAAGATTTTTTTGAGCACATCTGAATAATTGTATTATATTCGCAAACAAACAGACAGACATTTGTATGAGAACAAGACTGACTTTACTATCACTCTTTTTTGTCATCATAGCAACAGCACAAAGCTACAATGAACTTTGCCATAAAGGCATTGAGCACATCAAGAACAGCAACTACAACGAGGCTACGCTATGTTTTGAAAAGGCTGTAATGCAAAGCAGCAACAACCGCGAAAAAATACATGCACTTGCCAACCTCGCATATTCGCTTCAAGCATCGGGCAATCTCGCCAAGGCCTTGGACGGCTACACAAAAGCATTAGAAATAACCCCAAACGAACTGACATTGCTACAGCAACGCGCCAACATCTACCTGCAGCTTGACAGTACAGGCCTCGCATTAAACGACTACAACATCATTCTGCAACACGAGCCCAGCAACACAGGTGCATTGCTATGCAGGGCACATATATACACCAATACCGGTTCATTTGAAAAGGCATGGAGAGACTACAAGGAACTGCAACGATGGTTACCTGACAATCTTAGCGTGCAACTTGGTATTGCCATGCTTTATCAGAAAGAAAAGCGATTCGAAGAGTGTCTCATGGTTCTTACAAGACTGATTGAGGAGAACCCTGACATTGCAGAGTTATACTTGGCACGCAGCAATCTTGAGAGAGAACGTGGGCACAACGAACTTGCGGTAATGGACATTGAGAAAGCCATTGAGCTTGACCCGGACAATGCAAACAACTTCCTTCTGCTATCGATAATATATGAAAAAATGGGCAAGAAAGATGCCGCAAAGAAAAGCCGCGAGAAGGCCGCATTGTTAGAAAGGAACAAGTTTTTTTGACAGCAGCATAAAACAGGCGCTTTACTTTTTGGAAAAAATTTAACAGCAAAAGGTTCTTTTTATAAAATTTGGTTGTACATTTGGGGAAACATTGAAACAACCATTATGAAAGAGCAAACATCTACTCCGTACAACATAAAGGAGAAGCAGGAGAAAAACGCGCTATACCGTTCATTGATACGCGCAGAGCTTGCCGATGAACTGTATGAGAAAATTCTGAACATCATAATCATTGAAAAGCGTTACCGTAACAAAGACTTCTCGGCCAAGGAACTAGCCAAGGAACTGGGAACAAACACTCGTTACATTTCGGCGGTCATAAACTCGCGGTTCAACACGAACTTCTCGTGCCTCATAAACGAATACCGCATCAAGGAAGCACTGCACAAACTCACTGACAAGAGATTCCAAGAGATGACAATTGAAGAGATTGGCAGCCTTGTAGGCTTTGCCAACCGCCAGTCATTCTATGCATCATTCTACCGCATTATGGGTGAAACACCCAACAACTACCGCCGAAGACACACGATTGTCAAGTAAAGAATCATATTATGAACGAATTTATCCAGAACGAAATACGCGAAATCAAGAAGTCGTTCCGCCTCGCCATGAATGGAGTTGTATCGACATTACAACGCCGCCAAGGGCTTGACTACAAAATAAACTTTGGCGTGGAGATCCCGCGTCTAAAAGGCATAGCTGCCGAACATACCAAAAACGAGGAGTTGGCCACAACACTCTGGCAGGACAACATAAGGGAATGTCGTATTTTGGCAATATACCTTATGCCCGAAGAGGGTTTCTGTAATGTAGCCGAAAAATGGATAAGCGAATCCCGATTCACTGAAATTGCCGACCAACTAGCGATGCATTTACTATGCAAGATGTCAGATGCCACAAACAAAGCACTTGAATGGACAAGAAACAGCGAGGAGATGTTCCGTTACTGCGGATACCAGACCATATCGCACCTGTTGCGACGTGGCATAACTCTCAATGAAGCACAGGAGAAGAGACTTCTTGAAAGCCTCGCCAATCTACCGGGCAACGGAACGGGCGTGACGTTAAAGTGCGCACAGAACGCTCTCATGAACTACCTCGACCGTACCCCCGATGCCGTGGAAAGGCTACGCAAAACCATTGGTTCTTGGAACAACGACGCAGAACCATTCATAACATTGCTTGAGAGTTTCGAGAATTATTGACAAGGCCGGCTACAATTGTCCCAAACAGCCACCGAGTTGTTTTATTCCGCTTATTTCTCACTTTTTATGGAAATTTAAAGCGTTTTATACATTATAATAAAAAATAAGCGATAACTTTGTATGTTGTAACTGCCGAAACAAACAACAACAGATATTGTTTTTTTTGGCAGCAGATGGTAAGGTATGGAGAACAACAGGATTGCCGAAATTGCAAATCAGACATTCCGGGAATATCTGAAAGAGAACAAATGCAGGCGCACACCCGAGCGTTTTGCCGTTCTTGATGCAATATATTCCCTGAATGGAAGTTTTGAGATAAAGGAACTGATGAGCCACCTCGAGGAACAGAAAAAATTCCGCGTAAGCCGTGCTACCATATACAACACCATAACATTGCTCATACAGGCCAATCTTGTGACACACCACCAGTTCGGAGCAATTTCAAAATATGAGAAATGCTACGGCACGGTAAAAGCTTATACCGTTTGTACAAAGTGTGGCAAGGTGACCGAAGTAAGCAATATCAACATAACTGACGAAATAACAAAAAATATAAAGAAATTTCATTTAACTCATTACTCGCTACACCTTCACGGGCTCTGCAACAAATGCCACCAGGCGATGAAGAGACGTAAGGCAAGGCTGACTAAAAGTAAATTACAATGAAACAGAACATCGATGTATTATTAGGCCTCCAGTGGGGTGACGAAGGAAAAGGTAAAGTCGTTGACGTGTTGACACCGAACTATGATGTCGTTGCGCGTTTTCAGGGTGGTCCGAATGCCGGACACACATTGGAGTTCGATGGCAAGAAATTCGTTTTGCGTTCTATCCCATCGGGTATATTCCAGGGAGGTAAAGTAAATATCATAGGAAACGGCGTGGTGCTTGACCCAGCACTCTTCAAAGGCGAAGCCGAAAGCCTTATTGAGGCCGGCTACGACTTGACCAAGAACCTTTACATTTCAAAGAAGGCACACCTTATCCTGCCTACACACCGCGTACTTGACGCAGCATACGAGGCTGCCAAAGGCGATGCCAAAGTGGGTACCACAGGAAAGGGTATTGGTCCCACATACACCGACAAGATAAGCCGTAACGGCTTGCGCGTCGGCGACATCCTTGAGAACTTTGAGCAGAAGTATGCCCAAGCCAAGGGACGTCATGAGCAGATTCTCAAGGACATGAACTACAGCTACGACATCACTGAGATTGAGAAAGAGTGGCTCGCGGCTGTAGAGTACTTGAAGAAGTTCCGCCTTATTGACAGCGAGCAGCTCATCAACGACCTGATGAATGAGGGCAAATCAATCCTTTGTGAGGGTGCACAGGGAAGCATGCTCGACATTGACTTCGGCAGCTACCCATTCGTTACATCTTCGAACACTGTATGCGCTGGTGCTTGTACCGGTTTGGGTGTTGCTCCCAACAGAATTGGCAACGTATATGGTATAACAAAGGCATACTGCACACGCGTAGGTGCAGGACCATTCCCAACCGAACTCTTTGACGAGGTTGGCAAGGAGATGCGCGACAGAGGCCACGAATATGGTGCAGTTACAGGACGTGAACGCCGTTGCGGCTGGATTGACCTTGTAGCATTGAAATACACTATCATGATCAACGGTGTAACACACCTCATCCTCATGAAGAGCGACGTACTTGACACATTCCCAACCATCAAGGCCTGCATCGCATACAAGAAGAACGGTGAGACATTGACCCACCTGCCATACGACATTGATGGCGTTGAACCGGTATATACCGAAATCAAGGGCTGGATGAGTGACCTTACCAAACTCAAGAGCGAGGAAGAGTTACCACAGGCATTCAAGGACTACATTGCATTCCTTGAGAAGGAACTTGGTGTACCCGTGAAGTACCTTTCAATAGGCCCTGATCGCGACCAGACCATTACCCGTTCCATCTAAAAGTTTAATGGACTACATAAAATCTAATAGTTATGATTACATCAGCAATCACATTCTTAGAACAGACCGCTGAAAAGAGCAACAGCTTCAACGTTACCTATTTAGTAATTTTTATCGGTATCGCGATCCTGAGCTTCATCATACAGGCAAATCTTAAAAGCAAATTTGAGAAATACTCAAAAATACCGACAGCTATGACCGGACACGACGTTGCCGTGAAGATGTTGCACGATGCCGGCATTTACGATGTCAAGGTAACAAGTACACGCGGCACATTGACCGACCACTACAACCCTATCACAAAGACCGTAAACCTGAGCGAAGGTGTTTACAACTCGGCAAGCGTTGCAGCTGCAGCTGTTGCAGCACACGAGTGCGGACATGCGATTCAGCACGCCAAGGCATACGCACCACTCAAGATGCGTTCGGCTCTTGTTCCCGTTGTTTCATTCTCATCGAACATCATGATGTGGGTATTGCTCATTGGTATCCTCACTGTTGAGACTATGCCTGGACTCCTGCTTGCAGGAATCATCCTGTTTGCATTGACAACACTCTTCAGTTTCATCACTCTCCCAGTTGAGGTTGATGCAAGCCGCAGAGCTATCGTTTGGTTGCAATCAGCAGGAATCACAAATGCAAGTAACCACAAATATGCATGCAGTGCATTGCGTTCGGCAGCATACACATACGTAATTGCAGCATTGTCATCATTGGCAACACTGCTCTACTATGTTATGATATTCATGAACAGACGAGACTAATTGACAATGGCAGCAAAACCATCCATACCAAAGGGAACAAGAGACTTCTCTCCAGTAGAAATGTCTCGCAGGAATTACATTTTCGACACCATACGCAAGGCTTTTCATCTGTTCGGATTCCAGCAGATTGAGACACCTGCAATGGAAAACCTCTCAACCCTGATGGGAAAGTATGGCGAAGAGGGCGACAAACTACTTTTCAAAATACAGAACTCGGGCGACTACTTTAAGGGATTGACCGACGAGGAACTCCTTGGCCGCAACGCAGCCAAACTCGCATCAAAGTTCTGCGAGAAGGGTTTGCGCTACGACCTCACCGTACCTTTTGCACGCTACGTGGTCATGCACCGCGAGGAACTCTCATTCCCATTCAAGCGCTACCAGATACAGCCCGTATGGCGTGCCGACCGTCCACAGAAAGGACGTTATCGCGAGTTCTACCAGTGCGATGCCGACATCATCGGCAACAACTCGCTCATCAACGAGGTGGAACTCATACAGCTCATTGACTACGTCTTTGAGAAGCTCAACATACGCGTTGCAATAAAGCTCAACAACCGCAAGGTGCTTGCAGGCATTGCCGATGTAATCGGAGAGCCCGAGAAGATTATCGACATCACCGTTGCCATTGACAAGATTGACAAGATTGGTCTTGACGGAGTAATTGCCGAACTCAAGAGCAAGGAAATCAGTGACGAGTCAATCGAGAAGCTCCTGCCAATCCTCAAGGCCCAGGGCAACAACGAGGAGAAGATGCAGATTCTCGCCGAGACACTCAAAGGTAACGCTACGGGCGAGAAGGGTGTCGAGGAACTCCAGTTCATCCTTGACACAATAAAGAGCGTAGGCATAAAGAGCACACTCGACATTGACCTCACACTTGCACGTGGCCTCAACTACTACACAGGCGCGATCCTTGAGGTCAAGGCACTTGACGTTGCTATTGGCAGTATCACCGGCGGTGGACGATATGACAACCTCACCGGTGTGTTCGGCATGGACGGCATGTCGGGCGTGGGAATCTCATTCGGCGCCGACCGCATCTATGATGTAATGAACCAGCTCGACCTCTACCCACAGGATGCCATCAGCACCACAAAGGTTATGTTCGTGAATTTTGGCGAGAAGGAGGCAATGCGTTCACTGCAAATTATCGGGCAGTTGCGCAAGGCCGGCATCTCGGCCGAACTGTTCCCAAGCAGCGACAAGATGAAGAAGCAGATGGGATATGCCAACAACAAGGCAATTCCTTTTGTTGCCATCATCGGCGAGCAGGAGATGACTGACGGCACTGTTGCACTCAAGAACATGACAACCGGCGAGCAGAAAACAGTCACAGCCGAAGAACTGAAGAACATTCTGGCATAAGTTAAGCCAACCCTGATAATATCATCGGAGCCTTGACAAGGTCAGGGCTCCGATGATACATATAAACGGTGTCATTGTGTCAAAATATCCCCAATTCAACCTAAAATAAATAAAATTTATTTTGTTCTCTTTTTTGTTTGCACTACCTTTGTATTCAGTATGCCTGCGTGATAACACTCCACAGACAGAAAGACGAAGAATATTTAATTAAAATAAAGGAAAACTATGGATGTTATTAAGAATTTGATTGAGCGCGCTCAGCAAAACAAGCAGCGCATCGTTCTCCCCGAGGGTACCGAGGAGCGTACATTGAAGGCTGCCGACAAGGCAGTTGCCGATGGCATTGCAGAGATTATCCTTCTTGGCAACAAAGAGGAAATCCTGTCACTTGCACAGCAGCATGGTCTTGCAAACATTGAGAAGGCTACCATCATTGATCCATGCAACAACCCCGACGCCGAGAAGTATGCAAACCTGCTCTTCGAACTACGCAAGGCTAAGGGCATGACAATGGAGGATGCACAGAAACTCGTTTGCAACCCATTGTATCTTGGTTGCCTCATCATCAAAAACGGTGATGCTGATGGTCAGGTAGCAGGTGCACTCAACACAACAGGTAATGTATTGCGCCCAGCATTGCAGATTATCAAGACAACTCCAGGCATCAGCTGCGTAAGCGGTGCCATGATGCTCATCACAAATGCAAAGGAGTATGGCGAGGATGGAGTTCTCTTTGTTGCCGACGTTGCTGTCACCCCACAGCCCGATGCAAACCAACTCTCTCAGATTGCAGTCTGCACAGCACAGACAGCAAAGGCTATCGCAGGTTTCGAGGAGCCACGTGTTGCAATGCTCAGCTTCTCTACAAAGGGCTCGGCAAAGCACGAGATGGTTGACAAGGTTGTTGAGGCAACAAGACTTGCACACGAGCTTGATCCAGAATTATCTCTTGACGGCGAGTTACAGGCCGACGCTGCACTTGTTCCTTTCGTAGGCCAGAGCAAGGCTCCGGGTTCAAAGGTTGCCGGCAAGGCAAATGTTCTTGTATTCCCAGACCTTGGTGCAGGCAACATCGGTTACAAGCTCGTTCAGCGCCTGGGTAACGCCGAGGCTATCGGCCCCGTTCTTCAGGGTATCGCACGTCCTGTAAACGACCTTTCACGCGGTTGCTCTATTGAGGATGTTTATATGATGATTGCAATCACCGCCAACCAGGCTATTGCAGCAAAGAAGTAATCCGGATAACAAACAAAAAAACACATAACAATGAAAATACTTGTATTGAACTGCGGAAGTTCATCAATCAAATATCAGCTTATTGACATTGAGTCAAAGGATGTAATCGCAAAGGGTGGTATTGAGAAGATTGGCCTCGAGGGCTCATTCATCAAATTCAATCTCCCCAACGGCGAGAAGGAGACAATCTTCGCGTCAATTCCCGAACACACAATCGGTGTACGCCTTATCTTCGATGTACTTACAAGCGAGAAATTCGGTGCCATCGGTTCTATCGACGAGATTGACGCTGTAGGTCACCGCATGGTACACGGTGGTGAGAAGTTCAGTGCTTCTACCCTGCTCACCGACGAGGTTCTCGAGGTATTCGAGGCTTGCAACGACCTTGCACCACTCCACAACCCTGCAAACCTCAAGGGTGTAAATGCTGTGAAAGAGGTAGCTCCCGAAATGCCACAGGTTGGTGTATTCGACACAGCATTCCACCAGACAATGCCCGACTATGCATACATGTACGCCCTCCCATACGAGCTCTACGAGAAGTATGGCGTGCGTCGCTACGGTTTCCACGGAACATCACACCGTTACATCACAAAGCGCGCGTTGGAGATGTTGAACATGCCTGCCGAGGGTAGCAAGATCATCACTTGCCACATCGGTAATGGTGCATCTGTCGCAGCGGTAAAGGACGGCAAGAGTGTTGATACATCTATGGGTATGACTCCGCTTGCAGGCTTGATGATGGGTACACGAAGCGGTGATGTCGATCCGGGTATTTTCCCATACGTTATGGACAAGACCGGTCTTGACATGCAGGGCATGATCGATATGCTCAACAAGAAGTCGGGTGTTGCCGGTATCACAGGAATTTCATCGGACATGCGTGAGGTCAAGGCTGCTGCTGACGAGGGCAACAAGCGTGCACAGCTCTCTAACACAATGAACTTCTACCGCATCAAGAAGTACATCGGTGCATACGCTGCAGCCATGGGCGGTGTTGATGTAATCATCTTCGCAGGTGGTGTCGGCGAGAACCAGCAGGATTGTCGCGAGGCAGCACTCGAGGGTCTTGAGTTCCTTGGTGTAAAGCTCGACAAGGAGGTCAATGCAAAGATGCGTGGTGAAGAGGCAGTTCTCTCAACTCCCGATTCAAAGGTTAAAGTATTGCTTATTCCAACAGATGAGGAGATGATGATTGCAAGCGACACTTACGAGATTGTAAAGAACATGAAGTAATCATACAACCCCAAAAACAAAGGCATCCATTTGCAAAATGGATGCCTTTGTTTTTTTATCACCTAACAATTACATTCTCACTCTTTTGAAGTTGCGTTCGAACGCTCTTCGCTTCTTTTGAGGAAGTCGAGCATATATCTCGCCTCATCAAGCATATCATCGGCCATCTGTACTACCTTTATTGCCTGCGTCAACTCCAGTACCTGTCGCAAAGCATCAGCATCTGACTGGCGTAAGGTATAAGTAACCTTACCATTACCACCGGAGAGTTCTACCTCAATAGTCCCCTGTGCGGCAAGAATAAAATCCACCAGTCCGTCATCCTCGCCATACTTGTAGTCACGACGTTCATTATTCACTCCCAACTCCTTATAATTCCTTTCCAGAAATGGCTTATCACAAGAAGCGTAAGCGCCGTTCGAGGATAATTTAACCGTTGTATGCTTTATACTCTTTCCACGATAGAATGATGTCAGATACATGGCACCATCCTCATAAACACTTGCCCTTATAAAATTATTCTGGGCATTCTGTGCTATATTCTGCGACTTAGCAGTGTAGTACCCTCTATCCTGGTATCTCTTATCCTTGTTGAACACCATTTTTGCAGCCAACGAATCGCGCACGGCAACAAGCCCATTCAACTCTGATTCAAAGAAGAGGAGATCGCGCTCTTTCTCCTTTATCATAACTTCACGGCGCAACACCTCAGCCTCGCGCAACGTTTTATATGCTTTGGGAGAAACAACCCTTATACTGTCAATTAGTATTCGTGCACTATTGTACTTGCCGTTTTCGAACTCAGTACGTGCTTGCGCAAGCAAATCGTCAGCCGCCTGTTCCACCTTTGAGTTGCAAGAGAAAAGCAACAAGGCTACAACTGCAAACGGAAATATCTTAGATATAACTTTCATAATAGTTCTTCATGTTTCCACAAAAATAGCACTATTAATCGTGAATTACGGCATCATGTCGTTTTTTTTGTCTATCGGAGGGGAGATTTGAACAGTTTTAACAAGCATAGTTTCATTTATAACTGCAAATTGAGTATCTTTACATGCAGAAAAACGAAAGAAGAACAATGTATAAGCCAACAAAAGAGGAACTTTGCAAATTGCTTGACACCCCTATCTTACGTAAGATTTCGGAGACTGCCGACGAGTTGGGTATGGAATGCTATGTCGTTGGCGGATATGTACGCGATATATTCCTTGAGCGTCCATCAACCGACATTGATGTTGTCGTCGTAGGCAAAGGCATTGAGATGGCACGGGCATTCAGCAAAAAATTGGGCAAAGGAGCACACCTTGCGGTATATGCAAACTTTGGCACCGCGCAGGTAAAATACAAGGAGCACGAAATAGAGTTCGTAGGTGCACGCAAGGAGAGCTATAGTCACGACTCTCGCAACCCCATTGTTGAGGACGGCACCCTTGAAGACGACCAGAACCGTCGCGATTTCACTATAAACGCGATGGCAATATGCCTCAACTCCAATCGTTTCGGCGAGCTTGTGGATCCATTCAATGGAGTTCTGGATCTTGAAGACCATATTATTAGTACTCCACTTGAACCGGGTATCACATTCAGCGATGACCCGTTGCGAATGATGCGTTGCATACGTTTTGCCACCCAGCTCAACTTCCACATTGAAGAGGAGACCTTTGAAGCTTTATGCGAGAATAAGGAGCGTATCAAGATTATCTCACGAGAAAGAATCAACGACGAACTGAACAAAATACTACTCTCGCCCGTTCCGTCAAAAGGTTTCATAGAACTTGACCGCTGTGGTCTGCTTGAAATAATTTTCCCACAGCTTGCAGCAATGCAGGGTGTTGAGACACGCAATGGATACAGCCATAAAGAGATGTTCTACCACACACTTGAGGTACTTGACAACATAGCAAAGCACACCAACGACCTGTGGCTACGCTGGGCAGCCCTGCTGCACGACATTGGCAAACCCAGAACAAAGCGTTGGGATCCCGTTCTTAAATGGACATTCCACAACCATAATATTGTTGGCGAGAAGATGGTACTTAAACTGTTCCGCGACTACAAGATGCCGCAGAACGAGAAGATGCGCTATGTTGCGAAACTTGTTTCATTGCACATGCGTCCCATAGCCATTGCCGATGACGAAGTAACAGATTCAGCAGTACGTCGCCTGCTTTTTGACGCCGGTGACGACATCGATGACCTGATGATGCTGTGCGAAGCCGACATCACATCCAAGAACGAAGTACGCAAGAAACAATTCCTGAACAATTTCCAGATTGTACGTCAGAAGCTCAAGGACATTGAGGAAAAAGACCGTATCCGCAACTTCCAACCCCCGGTAAACGGCGAGGAGATAATGCAGATGTTCAATCTTGGTCCATGCGCCGAGATTGGCACACTCAAAAGCGCAGTCAAGGATGCCATACTCGATGGAATCATACCGAACGAACACGATGCTGCACTACAATATATTATAGAGTGTGCAGCAAAGATAGGTCTGACGCCATGCAAAGACTAACCACTACTGAAAGACTATGAAAAAAGCCCTCTTTATATTTACTTCGATATTTGCGATTACGGCAGCCAAAGCACAGGAAATCTCATATAGCGAGTACATGGAACGTGTATTCAGCAACAACATTGCCCTCACGGCCAGGAACATGGACATAGAGATTGCCGATGCCACATTAAAGAGCAGTAAAATATACAACGACCCTACCATTGCATTGACATACACCAACAACGAGGACTGGAGCAAGGGACTTGGACAAGGTATTGAATTGGAATTGAGCCGCACATTTACCTTTGGTGTACGCCGTAGCCGCATAGATCTTGCCGAGAGCGAGCGCACACAATCGATAGCTCTGTTGGAGGAGTACATGCGCAATTTCCGCGCCGATGCCACAATTGCATATCTTGAACATCTGCGTGCGAAGATGTTACTTGAAGAGGCCACCGGAATATATGAGGACCTTTGCGAAGTATCTGCCAACGACAGCGTGCGATATGTACGTGGCGACATTGCACAAAGTGATTGGCTCGAGAGCCGCATGGCGCAAGGCGTTGCCAAGAATGTCATGCTCGCAGCCGAGGCCGAACTATGCAACACAGCTATTAAATTAGGGTATTACATGGGGAATCTTGAAAGCGCCAGCACCTTGAACGGCACCGGCACTTTAGCAATCAACGAACAGGTGGCACCGTTGGAACACTACACTACAGAGGCTCTTGAGCACCGTGCCGACCTAGTAGTCGCACTTAGCAAGGCCGATATTGCAGTTGCAGCACAGAAGTTCAACAAGGCACAACGCCGCCCTGAACTGGATGTCACACTTGGTGCAACATACAACATCGCCGCCCCCGACTTCACAACGATAAAAGCAGGCGTTGCAATGCCACTTAAATTCTCAAACCTGAACAAAGGAGCAAAACTACAGGATGAGTTCCTTGTAAAACAGGCAAACATTGAGATTGAAGATGCACGTCTTGTTGTTGCAGCAGAGGTAATGCAGGCATATAACAATTATAAATATGCAACAAGGCAGAGCGAAACATTCTCAGGTGCAATGCTCAGTGACATGGAAAAGGTTGTAGAGAGCAAGAAAAAGGCATACGAAATGGGGGAAATCGCATTTCTTGACTATCTAATGGTACAGCGCAATGAAAGTGAAATGCGTGGAGAGTACATCAACGCTCTCTTTGGAAAAGCCGTTGCCTGGGTAGAGCTGCACAGGACAACGGGAATAAGATTCAGTTTCGGGAAATGAAAACCTGAATATAAATAAAACATGAGGGTGACCCATTCTGAATGAGTCACCCTCATGTTTTATTTAAAGACACTCTTGTGTTTATATGAAACCCCATTTACAGTCTCCACACCTACAATATCCATTATCGTGTACATAATACTGTCTGTCCGATAGTGGGTCTGGGAAGCAGCATCAATCTGCGACTGCTTCACAGGATGCTTTTCGCGGAAAGGTTCAGACGTATAAAACATAAGAGGTATCTGCTTGACAATTCTCTCATGAGTAGCATTCACCCCGGATGAATGCCCACGAAAATCGTCCGAAGAACGGTATATATCCTCACCATGATCCGAGAGATATACTACAACGGCATCCTCTCCGACAAACTTCTGCATCAACTCATAAACCACATAATCATTATAAAGGACAGAGTTGTCATATTCGGCAACAATTCCTCTTTTGGAAGAGGACAAATGAGAGTGGCTCTTGGCATAATCGGCACGTTTGAACCTGTTATACTCGGCTGGATACCGCTGGTCGTAATCAAAATGGGAGCCCATCAGGTGCACCACGATGAAACGTTGCTTGCATGTATCTTTCAAACACTCTTCCACGACAGGCAGAAGCCCCTCGTCCTTGTACCCTCTTTCAAGGCCACTATGCTTGTCGCCAATGAAGAGCTGCTCATCACAAAGATCGGCAAAACGGCCTACCTCATTGTCGAAGAAACCGGTTTTGGACTGATTGGAAAACCAATACGTTCTATACCCGGCCTTCTGCATCACTTCAATAAGTGTCAGACATCTATACCAATCAATACTGTCACTCATTGCGTCGGTATATGACATCATAATAGACTTCATTGAAGGGATAGTTGTCAGACAGGCCGATGTAGCATTCTCATAAACGACGAGTTTGCCCTCATCCCTCAACTCTTCAAGCAATGGATTTGTCTTTTTATCATACCCATACAAGGAACAATTGAATTTAGTAAAACTTTCGCCAAGCACAAGAACTACATTCTCCACGCGTTCACTGCCACACACAACCTGAGGATCCTGCCTGTATTCACGAAGATCCGGACACTCCTTTGTCAACAAATAACAGATGTTGCAGAACAGGACCTTATTGAAAAGAATCACTATAACCAGAACGGAAATTGTCAGGAGTGTTACGAACGAATTCTTGAAAGCATTGCTGAATCTCACGTTCAATCTCCTGATGTAATAGAAGAGAAGAAGCACGGCAATCAATGAAGCAACCACAATCAGGACCTTGTCAGCGGAGAGGTAGGTATCAATGAACTCCTGCGCCTCGGCCGGATTTGTAGCAAGGACTGCCGACACAGCGTCCCTGCTGAGCGTGCCGAAAGTATGACCGTATAGCAACAGCGTATAAATATCAATCACAAACAGGACTGACGCAAAAACAATGACCAGCGCCTTGTAGGACTTGCGGAGGATTGATGGCAATATAAGAACCGGCAAAGAGAATATATAGCAGCTGACAAGAGCTGTCGGGATTCTCAATGGTGTGAGTCTGAAATAATATAATTCTGACAAGAAATCAGGTGCGAGCAACAGGGCTATAAGCAACATGAAAAATGCCGGCTGACAAACAACCGGTTTCATGATACACTGCCTGACCTTTGCAAAAAAGTTCTTGCACGAAGATGTATTTTCCATAGCAATATGTGTATATTATGTTTGGGACAGTTTCAATATAAATATGACCGGAGATGGTTCATCCCTGAAACCATTCATCGTTAGAGTTCCTTACTTTCACCCTCAATATAATACTTACGTTCTATCGTCTTGCCATCAAGGACAACATATGCAAATGTTGAAATCCAGTCACCAAGAAAAATGCAACGCGAACTCTCGTCCAATGGCATATCCACATCTATGTGACGATGCCCGAAGATAAAACAGTCAATTGACTTGTGCGTCTCGAGATATTTACGTGCAAACACCAAGCAATCCTCCTTGTCTGCACCCAAGAAAGGTGTATCACCCACTACCTTATGCTTCACCATACTGTGACGTGCCCAACTGAGTCCCATCCAGATACTCCAGCGAGGATGTAGCATAGAGAACATCCAGCGCAGAAAACGGCTACGGAACATAGCACGAAGCAGCCTGTAGCCTCTTTCCCTGGAGAACTCGTCGCCATGGGCAAGGAACACCTCATTGCCATAAAGTTCAACCAGACATGGCTCGCGATGTATTATCACACCACACTCCTTTTCAAAATAGTCGAGACACCACTGATCATGATTACCGGTAAAGAAATGCACCTCGACACCCTTGTCTGTAAGCTCGGAAATTTTCCCAAGGAAACGAGTAAATCCCTTGGGAACAGTATATCGATGTTCGTACCAGAAATCGAACACATCACCAAGCATGTAAACCGCAGCAGCCTCATCCTTTATCTTGTCGAGGAACGAGACAACACGGCGCTCATGGGTGCGGCGATGCTCAATGGCCCACGAACCAAGATGCAGGTCGGAAAGTATATATATCTTCTTCATGTCAAAGCAGACCAAGTTCTAGTTTAGCCTCCTCGGTCATCAAATCCTGACTCCATTCAGGCTCAAAAACTAGATTAAGATTCAAAGATTTGACACCTTCGACAGACTCCACCTTCATCCTCACATCCTCCATCATGAAATCCGCTGCAGGACAGGTAGGAGCAGTCAGGGTCATGTCAATGTCCACCGAGAAATCCTCTTTTACCTCTATGCGGTAAATGAGTCCAAGATCGTATATATTGACCGGGATTTCCGGGTCATATACGGTCTTTACCATTTCAACGATTTTCTGTTCTATTTCTATTTTCTCCATATCTTTTCTCACTCTCACAAGCGAGCCTCATCGTTATAACTGTAATATGCTCCGTCTGTGAGCACAATGTGGTCGAGCATGCGTATGTTCATAACCTTGCATGCCTGACAAAGGTTTTCGGTAAGTTTGTCATCCTCGCGGCTGGGCCTTATATTTCCCGAAGGGTGATTATGACACAAGGCTATTGTCGTCGCACGCTTCATCAACGCCTCGCGCAAGACAAGGCGGACATCGACGACTGTCGCCGTAAGGCCACCGGTGCCAATGAGCACATGATCTATCACGCGGTTCATCCTGTTGAGCAGCATCACATAGCAGCGTTCCACCGGAGAATCGCAAAGTATCGGGTGGAAGTAGCTGTAAAGGTCACGCGAAGACGTAATACAAACCTGTTCGTTCTCACTCCCCTCGCGACGTTTCCACAGTTCACAGGCAGCTACGATAGTAATGGCTTTTGCCGGACCTATTCCTCTGAAACTGCACAGGTCATCAACAGAGAGTTTCGCAAGTTCAGATATGCTGTTTCCGCAGGAATCAAGCACTCGCTTCATGAGGTCAACCGCACTCTCCTCGTCGTTTCCCGAACCCACAAGAATAGCCAACAGTTCCGACTTGCTCAAAGTCGAAATGCCGTTCTTCATGGCCTTCTCGCGCGGACGGTCATCTACAGCCCACTCCTTTATGCTCTTTTTCTGCAACAGTTCACTCATCAGCCTCTATTATATATTTTTGTCAAGTTCTTTTTTGTTTCAAGCGGACGTTTGAGTATCATCTTGAACCACAAAGCCTTGAGGAAACCTGTGCCATACCCTGTTATCTGCACAGCTGCAGCCACAACCGAAAGTAATGCAACCCTCAGGTTCCTGTTCTTCAACAATGAATCGCCAAAGATAAGCATCACATAAAGCAATGGCAACAACAACAGCCATGGGCATAAAATAGATGCAACAAGCAGAGCGACGCCGAGAATGAGCAAAAGTGCCGGTGCCGTATGAACAATCTTCAAAGAACCGGGATGCAGTATCTGCAGCCATATTCTTGCCTGCCCGAAGTTATTGACCTGCTTGTAGAAACGGCTCATGTCTATGCGGCGTTTGTGGTACACGAATACCGGACGGATAAGACGAATCTTGAAACCGGCATTGCGTATGCGTATGCTAAGGTCAATATCCTCGCCCATCATATCCTTGAAATCACCAACCGCCTCATACACTTTCCTTGAAAAGCCCATATTGAAGGTTCGTGGACAGAACTTCTCCATCACCGCCTTGCCGCCACGTATGCCTCCTGTTGTCCAGAACGATGTCATTGCATGGCTCACAGCCTTCTGCATATCAGAGAAAGAGCTATCTGCAGCATCGGGACCACCAAAGCAGTCTGCATAGTCGACAGCCATTTCAGCCTCAAGTTTCTCAAAATATGTCGGTGGCAATATAACATCGGAATCAAAGAAGAGCAGGTAATCACCGTTTGCCCTCTGCATTCCATAATTACGGGTCTCGCTACGGCCGGAATTCTCCTTGTAGTAATAGTGGATAGTAAAAAAAGAACGATAGTGATCAAGCAAATGATCACATCGTTCTTTTGAGCCATCCTCTATAATCAACAACTCAAATGGTTTTACCGTCTGAGCCGACAGGCTGTCGAGCAGTTCCTTAACTTCTCCTGGCCTGTTATAAACCGGAACAATTATAGAGTATAACAAGTCTTAGTATTTTATGCCTTTATACGGTCATATTTGAACTACGACCGCATAACGCAGTTATCACCTTTTTAATGAGTCTAAATTTATGCTTTTACACGACCAACATAAGAACCGTCACGTGTGTCAATCTCAACAAGCTCACCCTCGTTGATGAAGAGAGGAACGCGAATCTCGGCACCAGTCTCCACTGTAGCAGGCTTTGTTGTGTTTGTAGCAGTGTCACCCTTAAGACCTGGCTCTGTGTATGTAATTGCAAGAACAACCTTTACAGGCATGTCGGCATAAAGGATTGTCTCTGTTGAAGCATCGGTGACAACCTCAAGTGTCATACCCTCCTTCATGAAAGCAACACCATTGATCTGCTCGGCAGCGATAGTCACCTGCTCAAAAGTCTCCTGGTTCATGAATACATACTCGGCACCCTCCTGATAGAGATACTGGTAAGGACGGCGCTCAACGCGTACATCCTCGAGCTTCTCACCAATGTTGAAACGGCGATCCAACACATAACCGTCAACAACGTCCTTAAGTTTTGTACGCATAAAAGTGTTACCCTTGCCTGGCTTTACGTGCAAGAAATCGATACAGAAATACAACTTGCCATCCATGCGGATTGCTGTACCTTTTTTAATGTCTTCTGCATTAATCATAAATCTACTATTTTTTAAATTAAACTATTATCTTCTCGAAAAACTTTGCAAATATACGAATAAACGAGCGAAAATTCAATAAACGAGTGAGAGAAAATTCATTTTCGCTCGCAACGAGTGCAGCAGAATTTCGTGTAAACAAAAATATCAAGTTTACTTGATTATTTCACAGCGAGTGGGAGTATATTCGCGATTTATCGCAAATATAGTAGTTCAAACGAGCGAAATAATATCAAGCTTGCTTGAATATTTCAAAGCGAGTGCCAATTATATTGGAGCTTTAAGCTCAAATATCGCAAAAACGAGCGAGAAATACGAAGCTTGCTTCAGTATTTTTCAAAGCGACAACGCGAATGAGCGTTGTTTGCGACGACGGAAACTTTAGTTTCCCAAAGGAGTGCGGCTTGCCGTCCCATTAGAAAATATTGGAGCTTTAGCTCAAATATGCGAATAAACGAGTGGATTTTTATTCAAAAACAGGCTTTTTTTTGCTATTTTTGCAGTTCTTTTGAACAGCGCCATAAATATATACGCCAATATATTAAACGTTTTTCAAATTAAACCTTTTTACATAATTGGAGTCAAAACATCATTAAACAATACAGAAAAACAATGAACAAATATCTCAAATGGGGACTTGTGGCAGCAATTGCAGCCGGTGCAGGAGTGTATGGTTACATCAAATTGATGCCGCAAAAGAATGAAGAGCTTGCCGCAGCTGAAAAAGCTCCGGCACGCAGCAACAGAAAAGCGTTGAGCGTAACAGCCAAGATTATCAAACCCAGTGTATTGACCGACGAAATCCTGACCGTTGGACGACTTGTACCTGACGAGGAGGTACAGCTAACATTCGAGACATCGGGAAAGATCACAGAAATACACTTCGAAGAGGGTAGCCATGTTGAAAAAGGCACACTGCTTGCCAAGGTAAACGACTCACACCTGCAGGCACAACTGGCACGTCTTGAAGCACAGGTACCACTTGCCGAGGAACGCGTTTATCGCCAAAAGACCCTTTTACAACGCGATGCTGTGAGCAAGGAAGCACTTGAGATTGTAAACACCGAACTCGCAACACTTAAAGCCGACATCGAGCAGGTAAAGGCACAGATAAAAATGACCGAATTGCGTGCACCATTCAATGGAGTTATCGGTCTGCGTCAGATAAGTGTCGGCGCATATGCTTCACCAAGCACCATCGTCGCAACACTCACATCGGTATCGCCCATCAAGATTGAATTTTCTGTAGCGGAACGCTATGCACAGGATGTAAAGAAAGGTACAAGCCTCACATTCAATGTAGATGGACATACTGAATCTTTTGAAGCCAAGGTCTATGCAACAGAATCAAGCATAGACCCGGAAACACACAACCTTACGGTAAGAGCATTATACCATAACGAGAATGGCAAACTTCTGCCGGGACAGTACACCGGAATACGTCTCACTCAGAAGGAAATACACAATGCTATTTCGGTACCGGCCGAGGCAATTGTCCCGGAAATGGGCAAAAGCAAAGTTTTTATATACCGCAGCGGCAAAGCCGAACCGGTTGATGTAATCACCGGATTGCGCACCGAGGCCGAGATTCAGATAATCAGCGGACTACAAGCCGGTGATACAATCCTGACATCGGGAACACTACAGTTGCGCAAAGGCAGCACTGTCAAGATTGAAAGTTACGAGTAAAGCACGCCAAAAAGTAGATATATGAACATTTCCGAACTTAGCATACGCCGCCCGGTGCTTGCTACCGTGCTCACAATTATAATTGTCATATTCGGTTTCATTGGCTACAACGCTCTTGGTGTACGAGAGTACCCGTCGGTCGATAACCCAATCATTTCTGTATCGTGCAGTTATGCAGGAGCCAACGCCGAAGTCATTGAAAGCCAAATCACAGAGCCTCTTGAACAAAACATAAACGGTATCCCTGGCATACGCTCAATATCAAGTGTGAGCCAACAGGGACAGTGCCGCATTACTGTGGAGTTCGAATTGTCTGTCGATCTTGAAACTGCAGCAAACGATGTACGCGACAAGGTCTCACGTGCACAGCGTTACCTGCCACGCGACTGCGACCCACCCACAGTGTCAAAGGCCGATGCCGATGCCACTCCAATCCTTATGATTGCAATACAGAGCAGCAAACGCACACTGCTCGAATTGAGCGAGATAGCCGACTTGACAGTAAAGGAGCAGTTACAGACAATACCCGATGTCAGCAGCGTACAGATATGGGGAGAGAAACGCTACTCCATGCGATTGCGCCTTGACCCGACCAAACTTGCAGCACATGGGCTCACACCTGTCGATGTAAAGAATGCCATAAACCAGGAGAATGTCGAGTTGCCATCAGGAAGCATCGAGGGCAACACGGTTGAACTCACCCTGCGCACAATGGGTCAGATGCATACAGCCGAGGAGTTCAACAATATAATTCTGAAGAAAAGTGGCAGGAACGTCATACGAATCAGCGACATTGGATATGCAGAGCTTGCCCCGGCCGACGAGAAGAGCTACATGAAGATGAACGGTGTCCCAATGGTCGGCGTTGCAGTTATTCCGCAGCCGGGAGCCAACCACATTGAGATTGCCGATGCCGTGTATGAACGAATGGAACAGATGGAGAAAGACCTGCCCGATGACATTGAATACACTTATAGTTTCGACAACACAAAGTTCATCAGAGCTTCAATCGACGAGGTCAAGAGCACCATATACGAGGCGTTCATTCTCGTTATCATCATCATATTCCTGTTCCTGCGCGACTGGCGCGTCACTCTTGTACCATGTATCGTAATCCCGGTATCACTTATCGGAGCATTTTTTGTTATGTATGTTGCCGGTTTCTCTATCAACGTACTGACAATGCTTGCCATTGTATTGTCGGTAGGTCTTGTAGTGGATGACGCCATTGTGATGACCGAGAACATATACATTCGCATTGAGCAGGGTATGAGACCACTGAAAGCCGGCATCGAAGGCTCTAAAGAGATCTTCTTTGCCGTAATATCCACAACCATAACACTTATTGCCGTGTTTCTGCCAATTGTGTTCATGGAGGGAACCAGCGGACGTCTGTTCCGTGAATTCAGTTTCGTTGTTGCCGGTTCCGTTGTCATCTCATCATTTGCAGCGCTCACATTCACTCCTATGATTGCCACCAAGATTCTAAAGCGTCGCAAGGAACAAAAGTGGCTCTACCGCAAGACCGAACCATTCTTTACAGGTCTAAACAAGGTCTATTACAACTCGCTGAACGCATTCCTGAAGGTTCGTTGGGTTGCAATTCCAATCCTAGCAATAACGTTCGTACTCATCAACATATATTGGAACGAGATTCCAGCCGAGACAGCCCCGATGGAGGACCGTTCTCAAATCACCATCAACACCCGTGCAGCAGAAGGCGCAAGCTATGACTTCATAAGTACCTACACCGAGGAAATCACCAGCATTGTCGATTCCATCATACCCGATGCTGCAGCTGTCACATCGCGTGTATCCAGTGGTAGCGGTAACATCCGAATCACACTCAAGGATATTGACCAGCGCGACTACACACAGATGGAGGCTGCCGAAAGGCTGACAGCAGCCATTGCCGGGAAGACCAAGGCCAGAGCCTTTGTACAGCAGCAGTCTTCATTCGGCGGACGCCGCGGAAGCATGCCGGTACAGTACGTAATTCAGGCGATAAGCGCCGAGAAACTCCAGGAAGTCCTGCCCGAATTCCTGCAACGTGTACACGACAACCCAACATTCAAAATGGCCGATGTCGATTTGAAATTCACGAACCCCGAGACACGCGTTTACATAAACCGTGACAAAGCCGGTATTCTTGGCGCGAGTGTACGCGATGTTGCCGAGACACTGCAATATGGTCTCAGCGGACAGCGCATGGGCTATTTCCACATGAATGGCAAGCAGTACGAAATCATTGGACAAATCAATCGCCAGCAGCGCAACACCCCGTCAAGCGTAAAATCAATATACATACGTTGCGACAATGGCAACATGGTACAGTTGGAGAACTTTGTTGATTTTGTTGAGTCGGTGGCACCCCCCAAACTGTACCACTACAACCGTTTCCTATCGGCTACCATATCGGCCGGGCTTGCCGAAGGCAAGACCATAGGCGACGGACTTGATGAGATGGACAAGATTGCCGAAGAGGTTCTTGACGACACATTCCGCACTGCACTGACCGGCGAATCAAAGGAGTTCCGTGAGAGTTCATCAAGCCTCATGTTCGCATTCATACTCGCTCTCGTGCTCATATATCTTATACTTGCAGCACAGTTCGAGAGCTTCAAGGACCCGTTCATCATCATGCTCACTGTTCCATTGGCTGTTGCCGGTGCACTTATTTTCATGAAGAACAATGACATCACAATGAATGTGTTCAGCCAGATTGGTATAATCATGCTCATTGGCCTTGTTGCCAAGAATGGTATCCTCATTGTTGAGTTCGCAAACATGAAGCAGAAGGAGGGCGAAAGCAAGATGGAGGCCATAAAGAACGCATCCCTGCAGCGTCTGCGTCCAATTCTCATGACCAGTCTCTCTACTGTACTGGGATTGATACCATTGATGTTCGCCAACGGCGAGGGTGCGAACCAGCGCATTGCAATGGGAACAGCCGTGGTGGGTGGTATGATTGTATCCACGATACTCACCATGTTCATAGTCCCTGCCATATACAGCTACATATCTACCGAACGGAAAGATAAAAAGAAAAAAGAGGAGGAAAGCAGATGAAACGGTTAATATTTACAATAATTGCAATAGTGACCTTTGTATTCAACGCAGATGCGCAGACATATACCCTGAGCGAATGCTTGAAGAGGGGTCTGGAGAACAACTACTCTTTGCGCATCACACGCAATAACGAGGAGATAGCGCACAACAACGCGACACTCTCAAACGCAGGCCTGTTGCCCACCGTGGACATCGCGGCCGGTTACAACGGCTCACTCGGCGGCAACAGTTCAAAGTTGCGCTTGACGGGAGATGTTGAAAACAACGGCAACAGTTTCGACAACAGCATAAGTGCCGGAGTGGATGTGAACTGGACCATCTTCGACGGTTTCAAAGCCAGCACCACATACAAGCAACTCAAGGAGATGGAGAAGAAGGGCGAGACCGAAACGCGCCTTGCCATTGAGGATTTCATTGCCGGCCTCACCGCCGAGTATTACAACTTCCTGCAGCAGCGTCTGCGACTGAACAACTACTACAATGCCGTGCTGCTTTCAAAGGAACGCCTGCGCATTGTCGAGGAACGCTACAATATCGGTAGTTTCTCGCGCCTTGATTACCAGCAGGCGAAGGTGGATTTCAATGCCGACAGTGCCCAGTACATCAAGCAGCAGGAGGTGGTGATTACATCACGCATCGCACTGAACGAGATGATGGCTATAGAACAGGTATATACCCCTATCACAACCATTGAGACAACCATTGAAATAGACAGCACACTCGATTTCATCCATCTGTGGAACAGCATGCTTGAAAACAATGCCGAACTGGTGATTGCCGACCACAACAGAGCCATCACCCAACTCGACTACAAGAAAGTACTTTCACGCAACTACCCCTATCTCAAGCTGAATGCAGGCTATGACTATGCCTACAACGACTATGGCAAAGGGGCATACATTCACCGCAACGGATGGGGAGGCAACGCATCGTTAACCATAGGCTTCAACATCTGGGACGGCAACCGTCGACGCGAGAAACGCAATGCACAGATTGCCATAGAGAATGGCAAACTGCAACGCGAGAGGCTCGTGCTCTCCCTGAAGGCTGTCCTGGGCAACATGTGGCAAGCATACCAGAACAACCTGCAGCTACTGAACCTTGAGAAACTGAATGTAGTCACAGCACGCGAGAACCATGAGATTGCCAAGGAGCGTTATATGCTTGGCGACCTCTCGGGTATTGAGATGCGAGAGGCACAGCAGAGTCTCCTGCAGGCCGAAGAACGACTGCTCTCTGTTGAATATGACACCAAGATATGCGAAATCTCCCTCTTGCTCATCAGCGGAGAGATTAGCCGTTACCTTGAATAACAACAACATCGCGCAGAAGTTACAGACATTTTTTGTAACTTTGCGCCCCGAATTCAAATTTTAAATAAAAAACATACTATAACATAATGAAGAAAATACTGCTTGCACTTTTGTTCATTTCACCACTAAGCCTTTTGGCACAGGTGACAGGAACTGTACGAGGCATAATAATTGAAGACGAGACCGACGAGGCATTACCATTTGTAACCATAGCATTGACCCCGGAAGGAAACAGTGCTCCAACAACCGGTTGCAGCACCGAAGAAAACGGTTCCTTCCGTCTCGACAATGTAAAAGCCGGCAAATACACCTTGACAGCATCATTCGTCGGCTACCTTGACTACAGCCACACAGTGACAATATCTGCCGCAAGCAGCAATGTCAACTTGGGAGAAATAAGGCTCAAGAGTGACCGCAAGCTATTGAAAGAGGTCACTGTTACCGAACAACGTTCACAGATGAGCTTTGAGATAGACAAGCGAGTATTCACCGTTGACCAGAGCCTTGCCACAACAGGCGGTTCGGCAAGTGATGTCCTTGCCGAGATTCCATCGGTCGAGGTTGACAATGAGGGAACTGTATCCCTGCGTGGCAGCGAGAGCGTGACAGTGTGGATAAACGGCAAGGCAAGCGGACTCACCAGCGATAACCAGGGCGACATTCTGCAGCAACTGCCCGCCGGTTCAATCGAGAAGATCGAAGTCATCACCAACCCATCGGCAAAACATTCGCCTGAGGGAACTGCCGGTATCATCAACATCGTCCTCAAGCGTGACCGCAAGGCGGGATACTATGGCAGCGTGCAGGGTGGCATGGACTCAAGGCTTGGATACAATGCCGGTGGAAACGTCAACTACAGCAGCGGCAAGTTCGACGCATACGTTGGTCTCAACTACCGCAATATGCGATTCGAGAACGAGGGAATAACTGACACAAAGTACTATGGTTCTAACCAGTATCAGCAACAGACAAACATCGGCAGCCACAATCCCAACAACATTTTCGGACGTGCCGGATTGACCTGGCGCTTCACAGAGAAAGATGAGATATATACCAATGTGATGGGAATGTTCGGCGGTGGCAGACATAACAACTCCATTTCGGCAGTGAGTGGTCCTTTGAACAGCGACGGCACATACGCCGACCCTACACAGAGCATGACCCGCACCACCACACAAAAGGGCAAGCCAACAATGTACAACGTGGAGCTTGGCTACACACACCGCTGGAGCGACAGCCATTTCCTTGATTTCTCAGTGGGACATCACCAATGGTCACAGCAGCGTAATGCCGAATACCGACAGACTACCGAGTTCTTTGGTGTTGACACAACCACAATGAGCTCATATCAGTTCCAGGACGGACAGAACAGGAACAACAATACCGAGATAAAACTCGACTACGAGTACAAGATAAACGAGAACCACCGCATTGAGGCAGGTTACAAGGGTGACATCTCGGACGACAGAAGCCCCGTAATCACATACACCGACGAGGCACACACGCAGCTCGATACAATGTTGTACAACCAGTTCCGCTACAAGCAGAACATACAGGCGCTGTACGCGACCTATTCGGGCAGAATAGGCAAGTTCGGTTACCAGGTTGGTCTGCGTGGAGAGTACTGGAATGTAAAGACACAATCCTATGGATATGAACAGGAGCAGAAAGGAAATATTCCGGACTACACATCGAACAATTTCTTCAAGCTGTTCCCGAGTGCATTCGTAAGCTATGAGATAAGTAAAGGACAGGAGATTCAGGTGAACTACACACGCCGTCTGCGCCGTCCTTGGGGCGGACAGCTCAACAGTTTCCAGAACATCAGCGACTCAACAAACATCTCGTTCGGTAACCCCGGCCTGACACCCGAGTATTCGAATGCCTACGAACTCAACTACCTCAAGAATTGGGAGGACCACACCCTCTCACTCTCGAGCTACTACCGTACAACCGACGATGTCATAGAGCGCATAAGCTACAGCGGTATCGGCAAGGTAATCTATACCACACATGAGAATGTCGCAAAAACGCAGTCGGCCGGTCTGGAGATTGTGAGCAAAAACAGACTGTTCAAGGCACTTGACCTTACCACAACCGTCAACTTGTTCTACTACAAACTCGATGCATTCAGCTACATCATCAATGGACAGACCATCACAGGCGATGCCGATGAGAACTTCTCATGGAATGCCCGAATGACAGCCAACATCATGCTCCCTTGGGGTATTTCAATGCAAGCAACAGGCCGTTACGATGCCAAGCGCATTGTGGCACAGGGTTACCGCGAACCAAGCTACTCGCTCGACCTTGGACTGCGCAAGATGTTCAACCAGCACTGGAGCCTCAGCATCAATGCACGCGACATTCTTGATTCACGCGGCAGAAAGACCATCACAGAAAACGACAGTTTCTACCGTTACTCCAAGAACTCACACGGTGGCCGCACATTCGGTTTCACCCTTACATACAGTTTCGGTAACATGAAAGCAAAGAAGCCAAATCCCAAGCAGATGCAGGATATGCAGAACGGCGGCGGATATGACGAGATGGGCGGAATGGGCGAGATGTAATAATCGGACAAGAACGCTATACGGCAAATGGCAGAAACGAAACTTTCTGTCATTTGCCGTTTTTTGTTGAAAAATATTTCCTCTTTTCATAAATGTTTACGAAATTTGGCGACAAATGATAAACTTTTACAACACTTAAAAGACCATAATATGGCAGACACAGCAAAAACACAGAAGGTTGACCAGATTGTAGTCCGTTTCTCGGGCGACTCGGGCGACGGTATGCAGTTGGCCGGCAACATCTTCTCAACAATTTCAGCGACTGTCGGAAACGACATCTGTACATTCCCCGACTACCCTGCCGACATTCGCGCTCCGCAAGGAGTACTTACAGGCGTATCTGGTTTCCAGGTACACATTGGAGCAGACAAGGTACTGACCCCCGGTGACGAGTGCGATGTACTGGTGGCAATGAACCCGGCAGCACTGAAGACACAGCACAAGCATTGCAAGCCAACCGGCGCAATCATCATTGACATAGACTCATTTACCGAGAAGGACCTTGCAAAGGCCGAGTTCAAGACCGATGACCCCATTGCCGAACTTGGCATCACTTGCGAGGTTGTTCCCTGTCCCATAACATCGCTTTGCCAGGCAACACTTGCCGACAGCGGAATGGACAACAAGAGCATACTGCGTTGCAAGAACATGCTTGCACTTGGACTGGTATGCTGGATATATGACCGCGACCTTGCACTTGCAGAGAACATGCTCCGTGCAAAATTCGCGAAAAAGCCCGATGTTGCCGAGGCCAACATCAAGGTACTGCGTGCCGGATATGACATGGGACACAACACCCACACATCAATCTCGCACACATACAGCGTTGAGAGCGACCGCGAGAAGAAGAAAGGCCGCTACATGGACATCAACGGCAACAAGGCTACGGCATACGGACTTATCGCAGCTGCCGAAAAGGCAGGCATGAGACTCTTCCTGGGTTCATACCCCATCACCCCTGCAACTGACATCCTGCACGAGCTTGCCAAGCACAAGTCAATGGGTGTCATAACCATGCAGGCCGAGGACGAGATTGCCGGCTGCGCATCGGCTGTGGGTGCAGCATATGCAGGTGCACTCGCATGCACATCGACATCGGGTCCCGGTATCTGTCTCAAGAGTGAGGCCATAAACCTTGCAGTTATTACAGAGTTACCACTTGTCATCATTGATGTACAGCGCGGAGGCCCATCTACAGGACTTCCCACAAAGAGCGAACAGACCGACCTGTTGCAGGCACTCTATGGCCGCAACGGCGAAAGCCCGATTCCCGTGATTGCAGCAACATCACCGACCGACTGTTTCGACGCGGCATTCAATGCCTGCAAAATTGCGGTTGAGCGCATGACCCCTGTCATCCTGCTCACCGACGCATTCATTGCCAACGGCTCGGCAGCATGGAAGCTGCCCGACATCAGCACATACCCGGCCATTACTCCACCATATGTGAATGATGATGTGAAAGAGGGCTGGAGTCCATACAAACGCAATCCCGAGACCGATGTCCGCTACTGGGCCGTTCCCGGAACTCCCGGTTTCACACACCGCATCGGCGGACTTGAGAAGAGCGCGGCGACAGGCGCCATCAGCAACGACCCTGCCAACCACCACAACATGGTTGAGACACGCGCACGCAAGGTTGCGAAGATTGCCGAGAGCCTGCCACCGTTGCAGGTGGAGGGCTTCGAGGATGCCGACCTGCTCATCGTTGGTTTCGGTGGCACATACGGTCACTTGTGCGAGACCATGCAGCAGATGAACGCCGAGGGCAAGAAGGTTGCATTGGCACACTTCCGCTACATCAACCCGCTGCCGGCAAACACAGCAGATGTCCTGCGCCGCTACAAGAAGATTGTGGTTGCCGAGCAGAACATGGGACAGTTCGCAGGCTATCTGCGCACAAGAATAGACGGCATAGAGTTGCAGCAGTACAACGAGGTCAAGGGACAGCCATTCGTGGTTGCCGACCTTGTCAAGGAATTCACTAAAATTATGGAGGGATAAGACTATGAGCGACTATACAGCACAGGATTATAAGTTCGGACAGCCACGTTGGTGTCCGGGTTGTGGCGACCACTCTTTTTTGGGTGCCCTGCACAAGGCAATGAGCGAACTGGGAGTTGCCCCACATGACATTGCAGTAATTTCGGGTATCGGCTGTTCATCACGCCTGCCCTACTACATGAACACATACGGTTTCCACACCATCCATGGCCGTTCAGCTGCCATTGCCACCGGCGCAAAGGTAGCCAACCCGAATCTTACAATCTGGCAGATTTCGGGCGACGGCGACGGACTTGCCATTGGCGGTAACCATTTCATACATGCAGTAAGACGCAACATCGACCTTAACATGATATTGCTCAACAACCGCATATATGGCCTCACAAAGGGACAGTATTCACCGACATCGGTACGCGGTTTTGTGAGCAAGTCATCGCCCTATGGCACAGTGGAAGACCCATTCCGTCCTGCCGAGCTTTGTTTTGGCGCACGAGGTAATTTCTTCGCACGCTGCGTTGCCACCGACCTGCAGGCAGCTGTGGGATGCCTCAAGGCTGCAGCACAGCACAAGGGGGCATCGGTTGTAGAGGTATTGCAGAACTGCGTAATCTTCAACAACGGCACTCACGAGAGTGTCTACACCAAGGAGGGACGCGCAAAGAATGCCATCTACCTTGAGCATGGCAAGCCCATGATTTTTGGCGAGAACAAGGAGTTCGGCCTCATGCAGGAAGGCTTTGGCCTCAAGGTGGTCAGAATTGGCGAGAATGGCATTACCGAGAACGACATACTTGTCCATGACGCACACTGCAAGGACACCACCCTGCACCTGAAACTGGCACTCATGGAAGGCCCCGACTTCCCGATAGCATTGGGCGTCATACGCGATGTTGAGGCAATGACCTACAACGATGCCGTCCATGCACAGATAGAGGAGGTGAAGGCAGCAAAACCATACCACACATTCAACGAGCTTCTTGAGACAAACGAGACTTGGGAGATAAAGTAGCACACTGATTTCAAGGGATAAATGAATATCGCGAAGAGACTCCTTATTGCACTATTGTTACTTCATATTGGGAACAATAGTGCAATTGCCCAGACACAGGGTAATGATGGATATACCAATTCTATTGCCGGTAAAGAAATTCGTTCTTTAGATGAGATTTATGACAATGAATCATTGGACGAAATGACAAGGGAGGTAATCGTTCAAAAATATGTTGAAAGAATCTCTTTCCCCGTGGACCACTGTTGGTTGCATCCCATTCCCAAGCCCAAAAACATCATCAATTATTTTGAAGGTGTCCCGGAAGAAGCCATAGCATTGGACAGTTGGCACTTCTGCTCGGAGGAAGGAGGAAGTAGTAAGGCCTATGTTGACAAGTTCAACATGGCCGTAAAAATGTTGCAGCTCTACAGTGAAGGCAAGTTGAAGACATTTCCTAAAGAAGAAATATACAGCTCATTTTTCTCCATATACAATACCAAATCAATGCTTGAGAGCGAAGGGTATTATTGCAATGGTGCAATTCAGGAACTTCTATGCTATAGACTTATGGAACAAGTTGTAAGGCTATGTCCTGACATAAGGTTACTGACAGACATGATCTCAAATGATGGCAAGGTTGCCATTATTGACCTGAAGAAGGAGTTCGAGAATTATCCGGGATATTACCAGCCACTGTACAACATGGTCCTCTTCACCAATGCAGATGGAGAAAAGCACTTGTTTTCAAACAGCGCGAACCGTGTATACATAATAGAGTACAACGGCGAATGCGGTTATTTACTGTCAAATCATGCTTCATATCCAAACAGGAGAAACTACAACTATCTCGCATGTTCAATAATCACCGAGTATGGGGAGTACATTCCAGTTGAAAACAACAAGGCAAATTGGGAATGGAATAAAATTAATGGAATTGCAATATTCAACCCAAAGGATTTGAGTTGGAAAAAATGCACACAGAATGGGGATTTATATCATCAGATTGAAGGAACACCAACCCTGTATCTTGATATAGAAAACCTGGAATTCTTCTCCAGATAAGAACGAATCACAAAACAACGACAGGAACAGATAAAAATCCTGCCGTTGTTTTTTGTCCTGTAGCTTATCATCCGCTTTTAACAATTTGGCCCGAAGAAAAATTCTTTAAAAATGTTTTACGAAATAAAATATTTGTATATTTTTGAAGTTGCATAAACGGGTAGCAACCACCCGATTCTTGACAAAATGTAATGTGATTTTATAAAAAAAGAATAATTTTATAACTAAGGAGGAGCATATGCACAACGTGCGATGCATAAATCCTCCAAAATTTAAATAATATGAAACTACTAAAAACTGTTGGAAGGTCGCTTTTCGCGGCAACATTCCTGGGAATGGCACTGACTTTCGTTCCTGTCGAAGGTTGGGCAAAGGCTGCAACAATGCAGCAGAAAGACGGAACCGTCAAGGGAAATGTAGTAGATGAGTTCGGCGAGCCAATGTTCGGCGCAGTAGCCTTTGTTGTTGGCACAACAAACTCATGTCCTATTGATTTCGACGGAAACTTTGAGTTACACAATGTAGAAAAAGGCGCAACAATCCGCGTTACGCTCATGGGCTACAAGTGCGATGACCAGATCTGGAAAGGCGGAAGCCTGAAGTTCGTCATGAAGGAGGAATCTACAGCTCTTGACGAGGTCGTTGTAACAGCGATGGGTATCATGCGTAAGGAGAAATCATTGACCTACGCTACACAGCTCATCAAGGCCGACGAGCTCTTGAAGGCACCAGATGCAAACATCGCAAACTCTCTCGAGGGTAAGATTTCGGGTATCACCATCACCCCAAGTGCCGGTGGTGCCGGTGGCGCATCAAAGATTGTGCTCCGTGGAAACAAGTCAATCATGGGTGACAACGCCCCACTCATCGTTGTTGACGGTGTGCCAATGACAAACAGCATCCGTGGACAGGTTGGTGATGTAGCCCAACTGACATCAGGAAGCAATGCCGAGGGTGGCGATGTCCTTTCAATGATCAACCCCGACGATATCGAGTCAATGAATGTGCTCAAGGGAGCCAACGCCGCAGCCCTTTATGGTTCACGCGCTGCCAATGGTGTAGTCATGATTACCACAAAGAAGGGTAAAGAGGGCAAGATGGAGATTACATTCAGTTCAAACACCTCATTCGAGACTCCTCTTACCACTCCACGCTTCCAGAACTCATATGGTGGTTACAGCGCAGCAAATGGCGGTTCACTCACTTATACAAGCTGGGGCGACCGTTTGAGCGGCGAGGGCAAGCACATCTACACTTATGCCGGCGACAAGCAGTATTTTGAGGATGGCACAATGCTTCAGGCATACCTGCGCAACTATGCAATAAACGACTTGAACGATTTCTACAGCACCGGTATCAACACCACAAACTCTATTTCAGTATCGGGTGGTACAGAGAAGGTACAGACATACGCATCTTACTCTAATACACAGTCTATCGGTATGATTTCATCAAACCAGTATGACCGTAACACATTCGCATTCCGCCAGACATACAAGCTTTGGGATCGACTCACAATCAATGCCAATGCAAGCTACAACCAGGCAAAGACCAAGAACCGTGTAGGTGGTGGTACAATCGGTAACCCAATCTATCACCTCTACACAGCTCCACGCGATGTAGATATGGAATACTACAAGGAGAACTACAGTGCTCAGGGAAAATGGTGGTCATCTGGTAACGCACAGGGCGAAGGTGAGCAGACATACTATGAGGATATGGGTGACGGTTGGTTGTTCGAAAACCGCGGTCATGTACTCCTTGAGGGTCCAATGCAGCAGTTTGCAATCCAATCACCAAGAATCAACAACCCATACTGGCTCATGAAGATGAACACCGGTGAGAGCAACGAAGACCGCTTCTCGGCATCGTTCAGCGGTACACTTGAGATCATCAAGGGATTGAACCTGCAGGCACGCGTATCTCTCGACCACACACGATATCAGGGCGAAGGTGGCCGTTATGCCACAACATGGTACGACACCGAGATGTATCGCTATGGTACATACTACTTGGACAACAGCCGCACAAATGAGATTTATGTAGATTACATGCTCTCTTACAACAAGGAGTTCGCAAAGGACTGGTCAGTTTCTGCCACAGCAGGTTATGTAGGCCACACAATCAAGGGCAACAGCAGCAATACATATATCGGTGCAGCAACAGACTATGTTTCTAACGGAAGCTACATCTTCGGTATCCCGACATCAATCAACATGTTCGAGCCTTCATACGGTGGTGCCGGTGTCACATCAAAGGGCATTAGCAGCAACTGGGACCAGGCTGCACTCGCTACAGCACAAATCGGTTGGAAGGATGTACTCTTCGTTGATGCATCATATCGTCAGGACTGGTATCGTCCATTCCGTCAGTTCCAATACAAATATGGTATAAGCGACAACTATGGATATTTCGGTGTCGGTGCAAATGCAATCCTCAGCGACATGATAAAGATGCCCGAGTGGTTCACATACGCAAAATATCGCTTGAGCTATTCAGAAGTAGGTAACTCTATCCCCAATACTTACTATGCTGGCGGCCGTAACAACCAAGTTCTTGGTACAGCCATGGGCAGTTCAAGAAACGAGTTCCTGACACCTCCCGTACCTGAGAAGACAAAATCATTCGAGACAGGTATTGAGATGCAGTTCTTTGAGGATTGTCTGAATTTCGATGTTACATATTATAACTCGGCAATGCACAACTCATACCTTGAAATCGCCGGTACAAATGGTAAGGCTCAGCCGGTAAACAGCGGTGTCATCCGCAACCAGGGTATCGAGATGACAGTAGGTTACGATTGGGCAATCACAAACGACCTTCGCTGGAAGACATCTGTCAACTACTCATTCAACCACAACGAGATTGAGGCTACAAGCGTTGACAAATATGGCAACCACAAGGACATGGGTACCTCATTCGCAAACGGAAAGATACAGTTGCTCTATCGCAAGGGCGGTTCATACGGTGACATCTACATCACAGACTTCACACGCTACAGAAGTGATGTTTACAAGTACACAACAACCGAGATTGAAATTATCGACCGCATTCCTACAGAGGTTCAGGTTACAAAGTACAGCAAGACTCCGGTTACAGATGCAAACGGCAATGTAATCAGCGAACTCGTGAACAAAGCCGGCGACATGTACCTCACCAGCGGCAAGCCGACTCTCGGTGGCTATGTAGATGTTACAGACGGCGGAAAACTAAAGACATTCGACAAGAACAAGAAGTTCCAGACATTTGCAGGCAATGTAAACAGCAACCACCAGCTCTCTTGGTCAAACACATTCACATATAAGGACTTCTCACTCTATTTCCTCATCAACGGACGCATTGGAGGTAAGGTTGTTTCACTCACCGAGTGCTACCTTGACCAGTTCGGTGTTTCGGAGCGTACCGGCGCAGCCCGTCTGAACGCAGAAGAGAATGGTATCTACACCGAGGACGGACGCTTGGGCATGTACCTCAATGAGGGTCGCAACCTTGTAGCAGTTCAGGACTACTATGAGTTCATTGGTTCAAGCTATGTAGGTGACTACATCTACGATGCCACAAACTTCCGTTTGCGTGAGTTGTCATTCGGTTACACATTCCGCAACCTCTTTGGCAGCAATAAGAACCTGAGCCTCTCACTCGTTTGCCGCAACCTCTTCTTCCTCTACAAGGAAGCACCGGTTGACCCGGACATCTCATTGTCAACAGCCAACGGTCTTGGCGGTATCGATGTATTCAACTACCCATCGGCACGCACATACGGTTTGAACATCAAGTTGAACCTTTAATAGAGCGGCAAACAAACAGTTAAAAACAGATTAAACGAAAATATTATGAAAAAGAGACATATAATACTTGCAGGCACACTATTGTTCGCCACAGCAGGAATGCAGTCTTGTCTTGACTTTGACGACCCGGGTTCTGAGGTAAACAAGAATATCTTCGAAACGGAATCCACTCACTATGTAGGTAATGTTGACAGCATTCCATTCATGAACGAGCCCACACAAGAGGGTGTTGCGGCAGCAATTGACACATTGCAGAACAAATACCGTTATTTTGGCCAGTGCCTCAGCGGCATCTACATGATGCGCGGTGGTAAAGAGGGACAGTTGCCGGGCGACCACGCCTATCAGCGTCAGTACAGCCTTGGTCCCGACTTGTATGCACAGTACTTTACAGTACCTCACAAGGACTTCATGTATGGTACCTTGACATCGACATACAACATCTCGGCAGAGTTCAACGGCGGTCCTCTTGGTGCATATACAATGGCCAAGAACCAGTTCATGCCATTCTTGAACCATCCGCTTGCCGACTCTATTCCTGAGATAAAGGCCATCAACCTACTCTACTACTGCCTCGCAGCACAGGAGCAGGCCGACCTTGCCGGTCCATTCACATACCTCGAGGACAAGAAGAACTCACAGGAACCAGAGGAGTACAACGATGTAAAGACAATATACTATGGCATTGTTGAGAACCTCAACACTATCGTGGCTTGCCTTGAGCACTTTGAGACACGCCCCGAATGGTACAAGGAGCTGATTCAGAACATTGTCTTGGAGAACTTTGCGACAGGATACAACTTGATGGGAGGCGACATGAGCCTGAGCTCATACATCAAGTTTGCCAACTCACTCAAGTTGCGTATGGCTATGCACATTGTCAAGGTAGAGCTTGAAACAGCACAGAAATGGGCCGAGGAGGCTGTAGCCGGCGGTGTAATCGAGGATACATACGACCAGCATGGTATATTCCCATTGATATACAGTTTCACTCACCCACTTGCAAACATTGCCAACGGTTGGGGCGACTTGCGTCTGTGTGCATCGTTCGAGAGCCTCATGATGAGTCTTGACCATCCATACGCAAAATACCTCTTCTTGCCAAACGCATATGACATTCCTAACAAGAACGGTGTTGACACACTCAAGGCCGGCACACGCATTTGCGGTATCCGTGCCGGTGTCCTCGTAGGCGATGGCCAGACATACGCATTGAACAAGCGTCAGGGATACTCTTCAATAAGCACCGATGTCCTTGCAACAGGCCGATGCCCTGCATACTTCATTAAATGGTCCGAGGTTGATTTCCTGCGTGCCGAGGGTGCACTGCGCGGTTGGAACATGGGCGGAACTGCAGAGGAGTTCTACAACAGAGGTATCGAAAATGCATTCCTCGAAGACCCCATGTCAGGTTCAGAATACTCAAACTACGTAAAAAAATATATGCTGCGCGAAGAGCCTGTTGCCTATGTAAATGAAGACCCAATCGGTGACGGTGCTCCATGGGAGAGCGTTACAAAGATTGGTGTAAAATGGAACGAGGCAGATGACAATGAGACAAAACTCGAGAAGATCATCACACAGAAGTACTTCGCATTGTTCCCACTCTCAACAGAGGCTTGGACCGAGATGCGCCGTACAGGCTACCCAAAGATGTTCCAGGTGCTGAACACCGACGACGGTGACGGCTCTATCGAACAGGGCAAGGCCGGACAAGCACAGGTAGGCATCATCCGCCGTATTCCATGGGTGCCTACAGACCCGATTTCTGTAAACATGGTTGAGTTCAGCGGTATCCCCGCACTTGGCGGTCCCGACGAACAGGGAACACGCCTGTGGTGGGATGTTGATGCACCGAACTTCTAATAAACAGTTTTCACTATAAAAATACTCCCGGACCGATAATGGTTCGGGAGTATTTTTTATTTCATATCTTTTCGTTTCCACCATTTAAAACATCTGCAAAAATATGTGACTAAATGTTTGATTTTCCCAAGGAAATAACGATATTTGCTCTATAAATGCGTACGTACGCAAAGGCATAAATGACACATTGTCAGCCCATTTGCACGATTAATTAAAATTATACAGCGATATTAGGACAATTAAAATATTTTATTTATAAACTAACCAAATCTTCAACTTTATGAAAAAGATTTACTTAATGCTCTTTACACTCTTGTGCGTAGTTTTTGGCGCACAGGCAGCTAAAGTGACCGATTTGTCACAGTTGAGCGATGACAAGGTTTACACAATCCGTTCGGAGCGTTCATTCCTGTTGTTTCACTCGGGCACCCTTGCAACTGGCAATGGTCAGTCTGTGAACGCAACACGCAACCCACAGGACACAAACCAGCAGTTCCAAATCAAAAAGAGTGGTTCAAACTACTGGCTTTACAGTGTTGGCAAAGGCCAGTATGTAATGGTAAACAGCAAAAACACAGTTAGTTGGGCTGCAGCCAGAGGTTCAAACGTCACATTTGAGAGCACAGGAAACTCTAACTATCCCTGGAAGATTAAAATCGGTAACTTCTACCTGAATTCACAGGACCCCAACCAGACTGCTACCGGTCTTGTAATAGACGATTGGTCAACAACTGATGCAGGTAACAGCTACATCATCGAGGAGGTAACAGACGAAGAAGAAGGCGGCGAGACAGGCGGCAACAGCGAGGAGGTCTACGATTTCTCAGGTTGGGGCGTTGAATCAATGCTCGAGCTCTTCAACAGCGCATTGGAGCAAGGTCGCAACTACCCCACAATGGAGGAGTTCGCAGCTGCCGGTATTCAGGCATCAGACCTTGCATTTGTACGTTCACACGTTCGCCGTGCAAACATCATGAGCCGTGCCGACCGCGTACGCACCAACACATACGAGAACCGCAACCTCTTTATGAATGTTCCTATGGATTACGGTAAGGACGGTTCTGTGGGTCACCCCTCGGCAAAGTTCAACGCCGACGTATTCTCAATGTGGCAATATACAAATCTCTTCGGTTCATGGAACCATGGTTTCTTCCAGGCTGCCGGTGCTTGGGTTGATGCAGCTCACCGCAACGGTACAGACATTATGAGTGGTATCGCATTCTTCGAGAGCTGGACAGGCGACGGCGACAAGACCTTCAGCGCAATGATTACAAGAAAGAACAGCGACGGCACATACAAATATGTGAAGCCACTCATCAACATCCTTATGTTCTTCGGTTCAGACGGTATCAACTACAACTGGGAGGACAACAGCTGGAGCAACAGCGACATCGTTGCTTTCCACAAGGCTCTTTGGGCAGAGGCAAAAAGAGTGGGCTTTGACAACTACCATAGTGCAATCTACACAAGCACCTCTTCATTGTCAAGCAACCAGACAACTACCATCGATGCCCTCTATGGTACAAAAGCAAATGGCAAGACACACGACCTGATGCTCAACTACCAGGCAAATGACATAGCGGCAGGCTTGGGTTCTACATACGAAGCAGTAAAGGCTGCATACGGTGAGGCAGACAATATGTACGCCGGTGTTTGGATTGCATCTATGGACCGTCGTTGGACCAACCTTGAAGGCAACAACACAAGTATCTGCCTTTGGGGCGAGCACGACCAGAGCCGTTTCTACAGCTTCAACGCCGGTGACGGTGTATATGACATTCAGGGCAACTACCAGAGACTGCTTGAGCGCGGTTTCTCAGGCGGTAACCGCAACCCTGCCAACACACCGGTACTCAGCAACACAGGCAACAACTGGACTGCAGCAGATGGCAAGCTTCCCTTGCAGACATTCGCAGGTATGGCACACTGGATTCCCGAGCGTTCTGCAATCCAGGGCAATATGCACTTCCGCACACACTTCACACTCGGTAACGGTGACCGTTACTACTATAAGGGCAAGAACTCACACAACAGCGAGTGGTACAACATGGGTTCACAGGACCTTGTTCCTACATACCGTTGGTTGCGCTACAAGAGCAACACAACAACTGTAAGCACAGACATTGATGTAAACTACACTCACCTTGATGCCTACACAGGTGGTTCTTGTATCGAGCTCACTGGTGCTGCAACATCAACAGGCACAGATATCGTTCTTTACAAGACAAGCCTAAAGGCCGGCAACGGTGCTTACGCAAAGCTCGCAGTGAAAACATTGAAGGACGCTACAGCATCAAACCTCTACCTTATCCTCAAGAAGAAAGGCAGCGACGCATGGCTGGAGTTCCCATATGGTGACCTCGCAGGCAAGACTTGGGAAGAGAAGAAAATTGCTCTTAACGGCATCAACAACGGCGACATTATCGAGCGCATCGGTCTTCGTGTAAAGGGCAGCAACAACAACTATCAGCTTTATGTCGGTAAGCTTGAGCTCAACGACGAAACATACATTGACCCGGCAAATGTAAAGGACCTTGTTGCAGAGGTAAAGAACGAGACAAAGAGCACAATGAATCTGAAGCTTCACTGGAATGTCGATGCAACAGCAAAGACACGTGCAGAGTGGGGCTTGGTTTACAACGACGAGGCAAACATCGACCACTTCGAGGTATTGTACAAGAACGGCGAGGACGGCAAGGTTGCTCTCGTGGGTACAACATCACAGTGGGCAACATTCGTAGGTAACATTGAGTTTGCAAGTGTAAACGATGTTCCATTCATCGGTGTACGTTCAGTTTCTACCGACCTCAAGAGCTACTCTCCTATTGTTTGGGTTGAGGTTCCACGTGGCAACCAGGCAAACCTGCCCGAGAAGGTCGAGGAGGACACATACGGTATGAGCCAGATTGACCCGAGTTCAAACGGCATTGAAAATGCACGCGCACAGCGTTTTGTTTCAAAGGTTACAACAACCGGCGCAGTAAAGAACTTGAACTACACAGCTAATAGCCCGGTTGCAGATGGCACACAGTATGCCGATGCACGCAGCCATGTCCTTGAAATCGAACAGGGCCAGAACATCACAATGACAATTGTTGGTGCAAACTATGACGACGGTTTGAAATGGTGCTATGGTGGAGGTTGGTTGGACCTCAACGGTAGCGGCGACTTTGACCACCCACTACCAACAGAGCGTACAGCTTCAGAGATTGCAAAGGGAACAACAGAAGTTGACCCCGAGGGCGAGCGCATCTTCTTCGTTGGTACACACGAGTCTGCAACACCGGAGATTCAGAACCCCGGTATCACATTCACATTCAAGGTTCCTGCAGATGCAACACCGGGCGACAGCCGCTTGCGTATCGTATTCTCTGATGCTTGGTTTGCAGGTGCATTCAACCCGACAGGTTTGACAAACAAGGGCTTCACAATTGACTTTGGTGTGAAGATTACAGGTAACAACCCGGGCCGCAAAGCAGCCGACACACGCGACCAGGGCGAAGCCGAGGAGCCTGAGCTACTCGATGGCAACACATCTGTTGAGAATGTAGCAGGTGAAATCTCTACAGCTGAGGGTGTTGAGGGTGCAATTGAGATTGCAAACGCAGACGTTGCTTGGATTTACACAGCAGACGGCAAGTTGGTTGAGTTCGTTCAAAACCCGACAACAGTTGCAGTTGAGGCCGGTGTTTACCTTGTAAAGATGCAGCTTGGCAATGTAATCCGCAGCGCAAAGGTTTTGGTTAAGTAATAAACGACCAACTTAAGCAACATAATGGTAGTGCGCCTTTCGGGCGCACTACTTTTTTTGTATCTTCGCGGCATGAAACGACACGACATGCAAAAGATAGGCACACGCCGCGGGCTTCTCGCCCTCTCTCCAATCATGGTACTGCTTGCAATATACCTTGCTGGTTCATTGATTGCCGGTGATTTTTACCGCATACCAATAACCGTAGCATTCCTCATTGCAGCAATATACGCAGTGGCAATAACCCGAGGCAAGACACTCGACGAGCGGATAGACACATTCTCTAAGGGAGCTGCCAACCCACGCATAATGTACATGGTGTGGATTTTTGTACTTGCCGGTGCATTTGCCGCATTGGCAAAGGCCATGGGCGCCGTCGATGCGACGGTGCAGCTCACGCTGAATCTCATCCCGAGCAATTTTCTGCCGGCCGGCATCTTCATTGCAGCATGCTTCATCTCACTGTCGATAGGAACATCGGTAGGAACCATCGTAGCACTGACGCCGGTTGTGACCGGCCTTGCCGAGCAGATGGACTGCAGCACAGCATGGCTTGTAGCCATTGTTGTGGGAGGAGCATTCTTTGGCGACAACCTCTCATTCATCTCGGACACGACAATTGCGGCCACACAGACACAGGGATGCTCAATGCGCAGCAAGTTCCGCACCAACATAAAACTTGTCACACCGGCAGCAATAGCAACGCTTATGGTATATCTATTCAGCGGCAGTGGGATTGAAGATATTGAGACCGAAGCGGTAACGATTGATGAAATAATAAAGTGTGTCCCATACATCACTGTAATAATATGCGCACTTTGTGGAATAAATGTCCTTGTTGTACTTATTACTGGTATCGTTGTAACAGGGGCAATAGGAATTGCCTACGGCACCGTAGGCGAAATAAGCATATTCACAGAGATGGGCAACGGCATCACCGGAATGACCGAACTCATCATGGTTACCATACTTGCCGGTGGTCTACTGGAGATTGTACGCATAAACGGAGGTTTGGACTACCTTATCCGCATAGTAACATTGAGGATGCGCACAAAACGCGCTGCCGAATTCTCCATATCGGCATTGACGGCGCTCGCCAATGTCTGCACCGCCAACAACACCATTGCCATACTGACAACAGGTGACATCGCTCACGACATATCCAAGAAATACGGCATCAGGCCACAACGCGCAGCAAGCCTCATGGATACTACCTCCTGCTTTGTACAGGGAATAATACCATACGGAGCGCAATTGCTTATGGCATCGAGCCTTGCGGGTGTATCTCCATTGGAGATTATACCCAACCTCTACTACCCCATGTATATTGGAGTGGTGATTGTGGTTTCAATTCTTATAAAAAGGAAAGAGAAATAAATCCATACAACACCAACATAAAAAAGCCGCGGGACTTTCTTTCGAAAATCCCGCGGTTAAATCTTTCTTGTCGCAGATTATCTACGCAAGCCGAGCTTAGCTACGATAGCACGGTAGCGGTTGATGTCACGCTCCTTCAAGTAGTTGAGGAGTGAACGACGCTTACCTACCAACATTGTCAAAGCTCTCTGTGTGCTATAATCCTTACGGTTAGCCTTGAGGTGCTCCGTCAAATGTGCAATACGGTATGAGAACAATGCAATCTGGCTCTCAGCTGAACCAGTATCAGTGCTAGACGTTCCGTATGTGCCAAAGATCTCTTTCTTTTTCTCTGTATCCAAATACATAATTTGAAGTATTAAAAGGTTAAAAAATATCTTTTGGCCGACAAATGAATGCGCCCGGGGCGCACTATGTTGCCAACGCGGATGCAAAGATACAACCTTTTTTCCTAACAGCAATCACTTTGCGTCATTTTTTTTTGCAACAATCCTCTTCTACCCTATCCAAATAGAACTTATTTTCAAACAATTACGCACAAAGAGCATAGAAACGGTAATTTTCTCGCTATTTTTTTGTAACTTTGCAGTCGCTTGCGACTGCTCCCCGGGACATAACACGCAGTACAAAATCTTAAACAAGGAAATAACAGATATATGCAGAATATTCGTAACATCGCTATCATAGCGCACGTAGATCACGGAAAGACAACACTGGTTGATAAAATGATGTTGGCAGGTAACCTGCTGAAGGAGCAGGACAACGATAAACTCACACTCGACAACAACGAGTTGGAGCGCGAGAGAGGTATAACCATCCTGTCAAAGAATGTATCCATCCAGTATAAGGATACAAAAATCAACATCATTGACACCCCGGGACACAGCGACTTTGGTGGAGAGGTTGAGCGCGTGCTCAACATGGCCGACGGCTGTATTCTGCTCGTGGATGCCTTTGAAGGCCCCATGCCACAGACACGTTTCGTGCTGCAGAAGGCATTGCAGATTGGCTTGAAGCCAATTGTTGTTGTAAACAAGGTTGACAAGCCCAACTGCCGCCCCGAGGAGGTATATGAAATGGTATTCGACCTCATGTTCTCGCTCGAGGCAACCGAGGAACAGCTCGACTTCCCCGTACTCTACGGTAGTGCAAAAAATAACTGGATGAGCACCGACTGGCGCAACGAGACAACCGACCTCACCGCACTGCTCGACGCAATCCTTGAGCACATCCCTGCTCCTGAGAAGCTGGAAGGCACACCACAGATGCTCATCACCTCACTCGACTATTCTCCCTACACCGGCCGTATTGCAGTGGGACGCGTACACCGCGGCACACTCACCGAAGGCTCAAACGTTACACTCGTGAACCGCAACGGCGAACAGAGCAAGATGAAGATCAAGGAGCTGCACACATTCGAAGGCCTTGGCCGCCGCAAGACCGAGAGCGTGTCATCGGGCGACATCTGTGCCATTGTAGGACTTGAGAAGTTCGAGATTGGTGACACCATCTGCGACTTTGAGAACCCCGAGGCATTGCCACCTATCGCCATTGACGAGCCAACAATGAGCATGCTCTTTACAATCAACGACTCGCCATTCTTTGGCAAGGAGGGCAAGTTCGTGACATCGCGCCACATACAGGAGCGCCTTGACAAGGAACTCGACAAGAACCTTGCACTGCGTGTGAAGAAAGACCCCGAGGAAGATGCATGGACAGTATTCGGCCGCGGCGTGCTCCACCTCTCGGTACTCATTGAGACCATGCGTCGCGAGGGCTATGAGCTGCAGGTGGGCCAGCCACAGGTAATCTACAAAGAAATTGACGGTGTAAAGCACGAGCCAATCGAGGAACTCACAATCAATGTTCCAACCGACTACTCAAGCAAAATCATCGATATGGTCACACGCCGCAAGGGCGAGATGCTCTCAATGGAAGCACAGGGCGACCGCGTTAACATCGAGTTCAACATTCCTTCACGTGGTATCATCGGTTTGCGCACCAACGTGCTCACAGCATCGGCCGGCGAAGCAATCATGGCACACCGCTTCAAGGAGTACCAGCCGTTCAAGGGCGAGATTGAGCGACGCACAAACGGTTCGTTGGTGGTAATGGAGAGCGGTACAGCGTTCGCATATGCAATTGACAAGTTGCAGGAGCGTGGCAAGTTCTTCATCAGCCCACAAGAGGATGTATATGCCGGCCAGGTTGTCGGTGAGCACATCCACGAGAACGACCTTGTGATTAACGTCACAAAGAGCAAGAAACTTACCAACATGCGTGCAAGCGGCAGCGATGATAAGGCACGCATTGTTCCACCAATAATCTTCTCACTCGAGGAGGCACTGGAGTACATCAAGGAGGACGAATACCTTGAGGTGACACCAAAATCAATGCGCATGCGCAAGATTATCCTCGACGAGATTGAGCGCAAGCGTGCAAACAAGCAGTAAAAGGATGAGAAGACTATCGGCATACATCATTTCCCTTATTCTCATCATCGCTTGCGGCGAGAAGGAGACAAGGGAATATACTATCCAAGGCGAGGGCGTCGGGACGGGAACGGTATATCTGTTCGGCTCAGGCGATGTACTAAAACAACTCACATCGACCGGATGTGACGACAAGTTCACGCTGTCAACCCCGTTGGATAGCAAAGCTATGCTGACCCTGATTCTTCCCAACGAGAGCAGCCTGACAATTTTTGCAGAACCGGGAACCGTTGCAAAGCTGCAATCCGACAGTACGCTAAAAAGCGGATGGGCTGTCACAGCCGGACGCACACAACTACTTCATGACAGCATATCGCGCGTACTTGACGCAACCGACGACTTTGAGAAACGTAAGAAACTCATTGAGGAGTTTGCGAACAGATACCCAACAAGCGAAGTAACAGTCGAACTCTTCAGACGCTACCTTGTAGATATACCAAAGCCCGACAACGGCTACATCATGAAAGCCATTGAAAGACTTGGCGGAACGATGCAGAACCACGAGTACTTTTCAAACCTGAAACGACGGCTAAAGGAAAAGCACGGCAATGTCAGAAGCAAGATGTTTCCGAGTTTCAAATACTCGACAATAGACAACGAGAAGATCGATCTGGGAACATATTCCGGACGTTACCTGCTGATTACATTTTGGGACACCGGTAGCAACGAGAGCCGTGAATACCTTAAAGGACTTAGAGAGGTGGAGGAAAAAGTGACAGGTGAAAGTTTTGCAATCCTCAATGTAGCAATAGGCAATGACACCGCCGAAGTCAGGAAATTCGTCGAAGAGAACAACATCGTAGGCAACAACACCTATGACCCCAAGGGCATGAACAGCGAGGTACTGGAACCATTCAACATACCCACACTCCCTTTCTCTGTCCTGCTGACGCCATACAAACGAACAGAAAGATACCTGTTCAGTATTGACAGTGTCGATGTCGCTTTCATTGATTCCCTGACATTGGTACATGACAAAAGAATAAAAAGATAAAACATCGATATATGCTCGTAAAGGTCCATGCTGCAGCCATCCAAGGCATCAATGCCACGCTTGTCACCATTGAGGTGAATGCATTGCGAGGAATAAAGTTCTACCTTGTAGGACTACCCGACAACGCCGTAAAGGAGAGCCAGCAGCGAATCAATTCAGCACTACACCACAACGGTCTGCGTTTCCCAAGCAAGCAGATAATCGTAAACATGGCGCCTGCTGATATCAAGAAGGAGGGCTCGGCCTACGACCTTCCAATTGCCATAGGCATTCTTGCCGCCGACGAGATTGTCTCAACAGCAAAGCTCGACCGCTACCTCATCATGGGCGAGTTGGGACTCGATGGTAAACTCATGCCAATAAAGGGAGCACTCCCCATCACCATCAAAGCCAAGGAACTGGGCTACGAAGGTATAATACTGCCGACAGGCAATGCTGCCGAAGCCGCAGTCGTCAACGGCATTGACATTTTTGGAGCTGACAATCTACTGCAGGTACTACAATTCCTTGACGGAAAGGAAGAAATTGAACCATACAGGGTTGACATCGAAAACGATTTCTACTCAAAACAGAGCTCTTTTCCGTTCGATTTCAGCGAGGTGCGCGGCCAGGAGAGCGTGAAACGCGCCTTTGAGGTTGCAGCTGCAGGCGGGCACAACCTTATCATGGTTGGTCCCCCGGGTAGTGGCAAGTCAATGATGGCAAAACGACTGCCCTCCATCCTGCCACCGCTCACACTTGAAGAAAGCCTTGAGACAACAAAGATACACTCTGTCAGCGGAATGATGCCCGACGGCACCGCACTCATCACACAGCGTCCCTTCCGTAGCCCACACCACACAATCTCATCGGTAGCATTGTGCGGTGGTGGCTCAAACCCCAAACCCGGCGAAATTTCACTTGCTCACAACGGCGTGCTGTTCCTTGACGAACTGCCCGAGTTCAGCCGCGACGTACTTGAGGTGATGCGCCAACCGCTCGAAGACCGCAAGATATGCGTAGCACGCGCCAACTACAAGGTTGAATACCCTGCCGGCATAATGTTCGTCGCATCAATGAACCCCTGCCCCTGCGGATACTATAACCACCCCACCAAGGACTGCACCTGCAGCCCCGGACAAGTACAGCGCTACCTCAACAAGATAAGCGGCCCGTTGCTTGACCGCATTGACCTGCAGATAGAGATTACCCCCGTACCATTTGAGGAAATCTCGAACACCGCACCGGGTGAATCAAGCGCAACAATACGCCAACGCGTGGTTGCAGCACGCAAGATACAGGAAGAGCGTTTCAAGAACGAGAAAGGCATCTACTGCAACGCACAGATGACACCCAAGCTCATAGCAAAATATGCAGTGCTTGATGAGACAAGCCTTGCAATGCTAAAGACCGCCATGGCACGCTTCGACCTCTCGGCACGCGCCTACGACCGCATACTAAAGGTCGCACGTACCATAGCCGACCTGGACAGGAGCGAAAGCATACAGTTCCGGCACATTGCCGAGGCAATAGGTTACCGCAATCTCGACAGAGGGAACTGGGCAGAGAGAGGGATATAACAATAATTATCTTCAATGCGTGTTATATAATAAACAGATTGACAATGTAATGGACTACGACCTCTATACAGACGAACAGATTGTAGATAGTATTCTGCAGGGCGACTGATTATTAGTATGTCTTTAACAGGAAATGCTCTTGTCTCTTTACTTGTATATTATAAGCGAATTCAATAGTCAACAGAGTATTTGTGATTCATGGAGAAATAATAACTAAAAACAGATATGAAAATGAAATCTAAACTTATCTTATTGTTGACAACTTTGTTGTCGTGTTATACTCCTTTATTTGGACAAGTAATCTTTGATTTTGACAACGAAGGACAAGAGTTATTTGGCTTGTCTGGTGAGTCCACGAATGAAACATCTGATGGTGACATCCTTAAGGAAGTAATAGCTACTATCGGTGATTATTCCGTTATAGTATCACCTAAAGTAGAGACTATGCCCTTCAATAATCGTATTTGGGCAAATGCCCCTAAATTGCGATTGTATAGTGGTACCTGTGAAATATTATCAAATGGTTCGAATATTCATACCATAGTTTTCTATCATCGTGGAAGGTTTAATTTAACCACAAATGTTGGTGAATTAACAACAGATGGAAATCAGACTGTTTGGACTGGGGATGCTAAAGAGATAATCTTTAAGGTAAACTCAAATAGTCAGATAGATAAAATTTCGGTTAATTTGCCGCCATCCCATAACGATCTTGTTAATATTTCAGTTTTTGCTGACGTAAAAAAAGTATCTGAAGGGGATAGCGTTAGACTTTCGCTAAATAATGCCCAAGTTCTATTTAGTCAAAGCGGCTATACCTATGTGCAAGACTCTACAGCTGCACTTTTGTTCTACAGCATGGATATTCCATGCGTGGCAGGTCAAGTACTGAATGGATATATAGATTGCAGTGCGCATTTATATAATGGCCAATATGAGTTGATCACAAACGGAGCAACCGATCTAACAACTTTCTCGGTCTCCGAAGGAAATGATGTTGTGCCAGAGGAGAGAAGTATAAACGAGGCTTTGAGTGACACACTTTGGAATCATCTTGTAGTTTTAAGGGGATTAACTATTCGGATTGACGGTACGCAATACTACGGTATAAAAGACAATAAGGAGATTCAAATATTTAACAGATTCGGTTACGACATAAATGTTTCTGAGGGTAGCATTGCAGATGTCACAGGTATTCTGATGCCCTATAGAAACACCGTTGAGATTTTCCCGACTCAAACTGTTTCCGATGCATCCTCAATTAATCTAAAAATTTTTGATGATAATGGTGTGGATGTTACGGATAGAGTATCCGTTGTGTGGTACAATGTTTCTGGTAATCAAGTTGGTACGGGAAGTATTTTAGGCGGAGTAACTAAAGGAGAGACTATCTTCTATTCTTTATTTTTAGATGAAACGCTGGGTCAATTATATAAAGAAGTCATAAAGCAAAAAGTAGAGCCATCGCCTGACGGTACTTGCGTTTGTAATTTAGAACGTATAGATGTGATTACATTAAGAGGAAACGTTCAGTCGTACGGTATTCCAATATATAAAGCAAATGTAGAAGTGTTCCAATGGTTAAACAAGAAATATCTAACCACTACAACGGCTCTAACCAACGAAAATGGTCTGTTTGAGATACAGGTGTATAATGACTCGACCGAGATTCTTATTTCTGCAAAGGATTACATTGACAATAAGATTGTTCGCAGAAGCCTCAGCAATGGTGAGATGGGAACTATCGACATGGAACAGGTAAAAGGAAAAGTTATAGAAATTAAACTGAGCTACCAAGAAGCCATACGCACGGGAGAAGCTGTTAATATTCAGAACTGGTATTCAGACACACGAAATATTGCGTATTCCGTTCGTAACATGACCAAGAATGTCGATGTTGAAGATTTCTCTCTTCAGCAAGGAAATATTATTTTGCCTTTAGGAGCAGACAATGGTGACAGAATCCTAATTACGGCACATAGTCTAAATGACAAGTTTTCCGATGCTTTTGCAGAAGCAACTATTGAAACGAATGACACAGCTAAAGTGTCTCTCGCATTAGTTGCTTATGGAGGTATTGAAGCAACATGTTTGTCAATGAGAGATGATCAGTTGATTGCGATGATTTATGATGCAGATGAGAAATTGGTCATGCGTTCAGTATTCTCGACTTCTCGCGTCACTTTTGCAAATCTAAAGTCTGGGGACTACAAATTACTGATGATGGGATATAATGGTGCCGTGGGATCCATTGGGTCTATCAGCGAATTAGGTGCATTTGGCCTTATGGAAAACGTAGATTACATTATCAATAATGTTGCTGTCAATGATGGCCAAATATCTACGCTGACAATCGCTGACGTTCCTGAGTTGGATGCCTCCAAATTCGAATATACTGGTGAGAACACATATTATTTATGTGACAAGAGCCTGATGACCGTAGGTAAGTTGGTCACACTAACAACCCGTGTTGATTTCAAAGAACAATTCATAAAGGACATAAAGAATGTAAATGTTGTTATCGACATTCCCGAAGGCTGTGAATTTGAACCCAATTCTGTTGTTGTGGGCACGAAGGCTTTGAAGTACTCTCAAAATGGAAACAAACTTATTATTTCATTAGAAAAGGAGGATATAGACAGTCGTATCCGATTTTGTATTAACCCATTACAAGCTGGAACATATTTGACTACAGCAAATGTGGAGTTCGATTGCAAAGGTGAAAAATCTCAACCAATCGGTCAAGCAGTGTTTACCATTTCCTCAGGAAAATTCTTTGTGCCAGAAACGACAAGTACTCCAAACATCAAGGTAAGAGGTATTGCGTCTCCCAGGGCAACAGTCGATATATATGATGGAGATTATGTAATTGGAACCACTGTTGCCCTATCTGACGGTAAATGGTCTTCAGAATGTGTGTTACACAATGCCTATAACTTATCAACGCATAGCATCCATGCTGTTTGCACAGGAACAGATGGAAAAGTGACAAATACCGAGTCGTTGGATTGTTTATATGATATAAATGCAATCTTTGTGAAGTCGGTGACAATGATTAATACATATCACACCATAGCTGACCATGCTGAGAAAGAAAGTCGGATGACTTTTGACTTTGTCAATCTGACAACAACTCCAAAGAGCTATTCATTTTGGCCCCAAAGACCAGAGTTCACTTTTTTGATTGACTTGAGCGAGAATGATACTACTAAGGTTTCTGATGTCAAACTTTATGTTTATACTTCGGATGGCGATAAGAGAAAACTCCCAGCTATGTATGACGGGAAGTTAAATTGCTTTGTTGCAACAAGTTCGTTTGATATGTATAGTTTGCCAGTGAATATAACTGTGAATATGCATTATCATAATTACAATGAAGTTGATTCATTGTATCACAAAGATGCCTTAAATCAGTTGTTTAGCGTGTCAGATGTTCAAGTGTTAGAAAAAAAGGATAAATCCATTTTATACAAGATTGTTTCTCATAAGAAGAATTTTTCTATTAGATGCATCTATTTTAAGCTATCCCAAGCAGAAGAAGAGAGAGTGATGACCATAAACAATAGAATGATGTTCAATGAAGTAGAGGGTACAAGTTCAGAAAACAGATTGTTTGTTTCCGAAACAGGGGCATCGCAAATTATTCATCAAGAGCAAGATAGTTTGTTCATATTTTCATACTTTGATAATAATGATACCATTTTATGTAACAGTTTTTGGAACTTGCTGTGTGGAAGTAGCATGGAACAACCAAAGATGGTTCCAAAGAGGGCGTTTTATTATGATCCTTATGCTGATAAAACACCACAATCTACTGATGCACTTAACAATTGGAGAGATCACATTATACGCAATGCAATATCTGCAGCAGATAAAAGACTAAAATGTGCAGATGAATTTGATAGAATTGCTATAAATACGGCGATAAAAGATCTCAGACAATGTGTAGGTTTTTCTATTGGCAGTTTCCTTACTTATACAATTAATCTTGGGATGTCTGCTAGTGGACGTCCTGGCAATGTGATAGAAGGAGCTCATCAAACATGGGAAACTGCTGATGCTGCAAGGGGATTTGGTGAAGGCATTGATGGCCTCTCAGCAAGAGGACGCGATTGTTTAAATACAATTTATAGTTACCCTGCATGTAATGATGACGATGATGATGATAACAATCGAAAGCATACAGACGATGCTGAAGACAAACAAGACCCTTCAGGATATGTTTATGAAGCAGTGCCAACGAATAGAATTGAAGGTGTAAAAGCCACTGTTTATTATGATAATGACGGCCCCATAAAATGGGAGGCTGAAGAATATTCTGAAATAAACCCACAAATAACAGACGAGACAGGTCTATATGCTTGGGACGTACCACGGGGCAATTGGAAGGTTGTCTTTGAGAAAGAGGGCTATGAGACCACACAGACCGACTGGCTCCCCGTGCCTCCCCCACAATTGGAGGTGAACATCCCGATGTCGCAAGCTGTTGCACCGAATGTTGAGAGTGCGAAGGGAATGGAAAGTGGTATCACTCTTGACTTCAGTAAGTACATGAAACCTAACACGTTGACAAAGAGTAATAGAGTAACGGTAACAGTTAATGGTAATAATGCCAACGGTGATGTAGAACTTCTGAATGCAGAAGAGAATCCTTACAACAACGAGGAATATGTTTCTAAGATTAGGTTCGTACCTAATAAGTCATTCAAGACTACTGACGAGGTAATCATAACAGTGAAGAAAGAAGTGGAAAGCTATGCTGGAAAGAAAATGACCGAGGACTTCGTGCAGCGTGTGGAGATTGAATCGGAAATCACAGATATAGTTTGCGATTCTGTGATGACTGTTGACTATCAAGGTACTGGTGTGTTGGAGCTGTCTGTTCTTCCCGCCGCTGCTGCTAAGGGCAGGATAGTACAGGTGACATCCTCTTCGGCAATGATTGCCGCTACTGACGCGCAGAACGTGACGCTTAACGATGAGGGTAAGGCAAGTATCACTGTGTCAGGTGAGCTGCCTGGCAACGCCTCGCTCCATCTCTCAATGCCGGAGGCTGGCAAGGAGAAATATGTGGCTGTAAACGTTGTAACGAAAGAAGAAGAGGTGGTTAAGACTCCGAAGGCCTCGAAACTCTCTGGCAGCACCATGGAAGACAGTTATCTGTTGACACTGACCTGTGCCACAAAGGGTGCTACCATCTACTACACTATTGACGGTTCTTGCCCCTGTGATGAGCAGAACCGCAAGAAGTACACAGGTCCCATCACCCTGCCAGAAGGTCAGGTAACACTACAGGCCATCGCCGTTCGTGAAGGCATGGCAGACAGCGATATTGCCACATTCAATTACACCGTAATAAAAGATGAAGATACTGGCATCAAAAAAATTGAAGAAAGTTGTGACTTTGAAGCCTGTTATCAAGACGGTTTCATCGTAATATCAGGTGCCAAAGGCGCAAGCTGCCACATCTACGATCTGCAAGGCCGCGAACTTGCCACCCGTTCACGCATCAGTAATCACGCAAGAATCAATGTGCCAAAGACCGATGTATATGTAATAAGTGTAACTTTCGCTAACGAGCAAACTGTGGTTCATAAAATTATGAGTAAATAATCTTTTCTTCAGCACATAGCCGAGGCCATAGGCTACCGCAACCTCGACCGCGGCAGTTGGGGAACTTAAACAAACTGAAAGGTGAAAGGTGAAAGGTGAAAGCTCGTGCAAACGAGCAAAATGCAAAGCTCGCTTTAGCATTTTACTGCGAGTGTAGCCGAGTTTCAAGCGCACGAAGTGCGATTAAAACTGAAAGCCGCGAGTAAGCGAGAGCAGAGGAAAAACTTGTTTTTACTATGCCGAGCAGGAGCGGGTTCAAGCGCACGTAGTGCAATTAAAACTGAAAGCTGAAAACGGGAAGCGCACGAAGTGCGGTTAAAATTAAACAGAATTCAATAGACACATGGAAATAAAGAATATATGCATATACTGCGCATCGAGCAACAAGGCTGCTGAGGTCTATGGCGACACAGCATACGAGCTTGGCGCGCTTCTTGCCCAGGAGGGAATAACCGTAGTTACCGGCGCAGGCGGCATTGGCCTCATGCGTAAGGTCGAGGACGGCGCACTGGAAAACGGCGGCAAGGCCATTGGCGTGATTCCACAGTTTATGGTTGACCAGAACTGGCATCACCCCGGACTGACCGAACTCCACATCACAAACTCCATGCACGAACGCAAGCAGATGATGGCTAACCTTAGTGATGCAGTCATTGCACTGCCGGGCGGATGCGGAACTATTGAGGAACTGAGCGAAATTATCACTTGGAAGCAACTGGGGCTATACCTCAACCCAATCGTCATCCTCAACATCAATGGCTACTATGCCCCATTCATAGCACAGCTTGAGAAGGCAGTGGAAGAGCATTTCATGGGTGAGATACACAGCAAGATATGGAGCGTTGCCAAAACACCAGCCGAGGCTCTTGAAGCCATACGCAACACTCCACGTTGGAATGCCGAGGTAAGAAAATACGCAGCACTATGACAGAGGCATTGGCACCCTACTGCATAGCAACAGACAACATAATACTGTTGCTGCTAATTCTTAATCTAGTTGGCATATCGTATGTCATCATCATGAACGGTGCAAACATCTTTGAGCGCACAAAGTGCATTTTCTATTACGAGAGCAAGACACTGCCATACAACGACAGAACGCATATAACAAGAATTTGCAACCTGACAATGGATTTTCAGGCAGTCTTTTATGCCACATTGGTGTTCACAACAATAATTGGCAGACACACCCAAAGCATATCAAATAGCGGAACAACAAGTATATTACTGACGGTTGCAGTTCTCTCTGCAGTGTTCGTACTCATTAAGCGAGGAGTACACTACATTGTAAACAGCATACTATTCTCAAAGAGCGTTGCCGACGAGTGGGATAGTTTCTACTCCTTTACCATCAAGCTATGGGGATTCTTGCTGACACCTGCCGTGTTGACCGTTTTATTTATTCCACAAGTACCTTTGAAATATATTGAATTTTATTCTATTTTGACCGTCATTGCATACTTGTACACCATAATCAATGGGTTAAACAAAATCATTTTTGCAAAAAAATGCATTTATGTAGATATTTTTTTGTACCTTTGCGCGCTTGAATTTCTACCCTGCGCCACAGTGTGGAAAACAATGCTACATTTGGATGATTTATAACGATTAAAATTTAGAAAATTGAAGGTAAGTAAGATTTTGGTGTCACAGCCTAAACCGGCTACTGGAAAATCGCCATATTTTGACATCGCGGAAAAGCATAATGTACAGATTGACTTCTGCTCTTTCATCAAGGTCGAAGGAGTGACAGCAAAGGAGTTCAGACAGCAAAAGGTATCAATCCTGAACCATACAGCCATTGTATTCCTTTCACGCCATGCAATTGACCATTTCTTCACATTGTGCAAGGAGTTGAGAGTTACCATACCCGATGACATGAAGTACTTCTGTCTTTCGGAGACTATCTCATTGTACATTCAGAAGTATGTGCAGTACCGCAAGAGGAAGGTATTCTTCGGCAACGGGCATATACAGGATCTTGAGCCATTGTTCGCAAAGCACAAGACCGAATCGTACTTTGTACCGACATCCAATGTACACAACGATGAGTTGAACAGTTTGTTCAACAAATACGGCATACAGCACTCGCAGGCCGAGATGTACCACACCGTGAGCACCGAAATTGCACCCGAGTACATCAAGTCATACGACATGCTCATCTTCTTCAGCCCACACGGTATTGACTCACTGAACAAGAACGTCCCCGACTATACCCAGGGTGAGCAGTTGATTGCATGCTTTGGCAATGTGACAGCCGAGTACATCAAGCAACACGGGTTGAGACTCGACCTTGAAGCACCGTCAGCCGCGGCAACTAACATGCCGGCAGCATTGGACGCATACCTGACAGCGAACAACAAATAAAAGATATTCCTTCAGCCTCGTCCACAAGACGAGGCTGATTCATTAAAAAATAACAGCCAGGATGAAACGTAACACATTTCCGTTGAGGGAGCACCTAAAGAGCAAGAGCGCCATTGAGCAGGTATATGCAAATGGCACTTCAGTTACGTCATTCCCCATGCGTGCGATTTTCATTGAGCAACAGCAGGAGACACAGGAACCAACTGCTGCAATTCTCATAAATGTCTCAAAGAAAAGGTTCCGCCACGCCGTTGACCGCAATCTCGTAAAGAGACGCATACGCGAGGCATACCGCACAAGCAAGCATCCATTTGTCGAGGCGCTGGAAAATAGTGGCAAGAAGATGGCCGTTGCAATCATCTACATAGACAATAAACACAACAGCACTGCGTTTATAAGGAAGAAGATGATTAAACTGCTGGAAAGCATACTCACAAAAGAGGGCATAATATGCGAAAAATCCTTGTAGCGATACTGATACTACCTATCAGGTTCTACCAAAAGGTAATATCTCCAATGACACCACCATCGTGCCGTTTCACCCCAACCTGCTCACAATATGCAGTTGAAGCACTGCGCAAGCACGGCCCCATCAAAGGGCTGTATCTCGCAATCAGACGCATCCTGCGCTGCCATCCTTGGGGTGGTTCGGGCTATGACCCAGTTCCATAAAACAAGTTGGCAATGCGACTTATCGACATACACACCCATAACAACGATGCCGACAGCCGGCATGCAATCCTTAACACTTCCTGCCACATCCCCGGCAGGAACATCTCACTTGGAACACACCCTTGGGATATAACAGACAACTGGCAACAGCAGTTCGCAGCCATTGAGAAAGCTGTTACAGAACTGAATGTAATTGCCATTGGCGAATGTGGACTGGACAAACTGAAATCACCGGCAGGCATAGAGTTACAAAAGGAGGTATTCCGCACCCACGCCCTGCTTGCCGAAAAGGCCGGGAAGCCACTCATCATACACTGCGTAAAGGCATACGACGAACTCATCGCCATACACAAGGAACTCTCACCCAGCCAAGCATGGATAATCCACGGCTTCCGTGGCAAGCCGGAACAGGCCGTACAACTCGTAAGAGTAGGCTTCTACATATCACTTGGCGAACAGTTCAACCCCGACAGCGCAAAGACTATCCCAACCGACAGACTCTTCATTGAAAGCGACGAAAGCCACAGTTCCATTACCGACATATACACCATGGTAGCACAAGCAAAAGGAATAACGGCCATGGAACTTGCGCAGCATACAGCACAGAATGCTGTAAAATGCAATATCATATTGTAGAGCCAATCCATCTTTTTCATTGCAAAAATTGCGACAGTAACAAATTTTCGATATTTTTGCCATATGAAGGAACACTTGATGGACAAACTAAAGACACATACCGACAACCGGGGATGCCTCACTATCGTCGAGGAGGGACACGAAGTACCCTTCAAGATACAGAGGGTCTATTGGATACACAGCGTCCCACAGGGCGAGGAGCGCGGCAAGCACTCGAACAAAGTATCGTCGGAGTACGTCATAGCCGTCAATGGCAGTGTAGAGATAACCCTTGAGGACAAGAACGGCAGGACAACCCACCTGCTTGATGCCAAGGACAAGGGACTGCTTATCCCGCCCGACACATGGGACGAGATAAGAAATTTCTCGCCCGATGCAGTACTGCTCGTATTGGCATCACATTCATATGACGAATCCACATACATAAACTCATACGAAGAGTTCCTGAAGCACATTGGCAAATAATGGAACAACAGGCACACGAATACAGGATAGAGAGATATACCACCGGCAAGCAGGCCGAGTGGGACAACTTTGTCAACGCCAGCCGCAACGGCACATTCCTGCACATACGCGGTTACATGGACTACCATGCCCACCGCTTTGCCGACCACTCACTCATGTTCTACCGCGGAACTGAGCTCATTGCCATACTTCCCGCACATACAAAAGAGGATAGTTTCTGTTCACACAACGGACTGACATACGGTGGCCTATTGCTTGCCCACGGCACAACTACCGCCGAAGTACTTTGCCTGTTTGACAAAACCAAGGAATACATCCAGGCAAATACCGACGCTACAAAGTTCATATACAAGCCCACGCCACACATATACCACAGCTATCCCTGCGAAGAGGACCTTTACGCCCTGTTCCGTAGCGGAGCAACGGTTGCCGAACGCAAGGTATCATCGGCCATTCCACTTGGAAATCCGTTGCCGATAAGTGGCAGACGCAAGCTGACAGAAAGCGTGAAAAGCCGCTTGAGCATTATTGAGGAGAACGACTTCACCACATTCTGGAACATTCTTGAAGAAAGACTGCAAAGCAAGTACGGTACAGCACCGGTGCACAGCATTGAAGAGATTACAATGCTCAAGGGACGTTTCCCCGAAAACATAAGACTATTTTGCGTTGCCGACGAAGGCGGCGACATGCTTGGTGGCGTCGTGCTTTTCATTACCGACAATGTCGTGCACATGCAATATTCGGCAACAACAGAAGAAGGTCGTCGCATAAGCGCACTTGACCATTTGTACGAACACCTCATACACACACATTTCGCCGATAAGAGATACTTTGACTTTGGCATATCGGTAGAAGATGGTGGACACTACCTAAACACCGGACTCATAGCCTACAAGGAACGTCTGGGAGGACGCGCCGTAGTATATGACACATATATCATTGACCTTAAAGAGAGCTGCAGATGATAAAGTATTGCGACCTGAAAGAGATTAACCGGAGATACGAGCCTGCGCTCACCGAAGCCGTGACAAGAGCAGCCCAATCGGGCTGGTACATACGCGGCAATGAGTGCGAGTTATTCGAGCAATCATTTGCCACATATTGCGGATGCAAGTACTGTATTGGCACCGGTAACGGACTTGATGCGCTCACAATCATCCTCAGGGCATACTGCGAAACCGGAGCAATGCAACCCGGCGACGAGGTCATTGTACCAGCAAACACATACATAGCCACAATCCTCGCCATTATGGAAGCCGGGCTGAAGCCCGTTCTCTGCGAACCAAGGCAGACGACCTGCAATATCAATCCCGAACTGATTGAAGGGCTCATCACAGAACGTACACGCGCGATAATGCCAGTACATCTCTATGGTCTTGTAGCCGAAATGGAGAGCATAAATACAATTGCTGCAAAACACTCCTTGAAAGTCATTGAAGACTGTGCTCAGGCGCACGGAGCAATGTATAAGGGCAAACACACAGGCAACCTGGGCGATGCCGCCGCATTCAGTTTCTACCCGGGCAAGAACCTGGGAGCATTGGGCGACGGAGGAGCAATAACCACCAACGACAAACAGCTTGCCGAAGCCGCAAAAGCCATAGCCAATTACGGCTCACGCAAGAAATACATAAACACGTACAGAGGCGTAAACAGCCGCCTCGACGAAATACAGGCCGCAGCACTTTCGGTCAAGCTACAGCAGCTTGACAGCGACAACGAAAGGCGCAGGAAGATAGCCAAGATGTACAGCGCAGGAATCGCCAACCCACTCGTAAGCCTTCCATATACCGGCAAGGAGGGAGAACACGTTTACCACATCTACCCCATATTCTGCAAGCAGAGGGAGCAGTTGCAGCAGCACCTTCTGGATAGCGACATTGAGACACTCATCCACTACCCCGTACCACCACACAGGCAGGCCGCACTCAAGGAACTGGGAGAACTTGAATTGCCCGTAACAGAGCACATCCATGCCTGTGAGCTGAGCCTTCCATGCCACCCCGCAATGAGCGACAGCGATGTAGAAAAAGTAATTGGAACCGTAAATTCATTCAGGATTTAATGGCCGCGCGGGTGACACCCAAGCAAAAACAGCCCAAATTATTTGGCATTTACACATTTAATGCATACCTTTGCACCGCTCTTCAAAAGAGAGCACAATAAGGATTGTCCTATGGTGTAATGGTAGCACAACAGGTTTTGGTTCTGTTTGTCCTGGTTCGAATCCGGGTAGGACAACAAAAAAAGTTCAAGCCAATTGGCTTGAACTTTTTTTGTTGGAATATCAGTTTGGAATATCAGTCTAATATTTCCAATTTCTCTGCAGCTCTCAGTACTCTCTTTTTCTGTGATGGGGTTGGATCCAATTCGTTCAATCCATTTTCCAGGAGGCCCTGTACTTCCTCCATAAACTCCATCATCTCAATAGCCTTGCCACGATATTTATTCTGTTCTTCGCGACTCATATTTGACATCGTATCACCATATTTATTATAAATATCAACCATTTGATCAGCATACCTCTCAAATGCAGAGACAAAAATCTCTGGATTGTCAGCTCTAACAGCCCGTTCTGCTTTCTGCAGCAGTGTTTCTGTATTTGAAATTATCTTGTCAATAACTTGACCGGGATTCGTTTTTTTATCGCCGTCACCGCCACAACTTGCAAACATAAGAACAGCCATCAAGGCCACAAATAACTTTTTCATAATAATAAAATTTAATGGTTGATTTTAACAGATCAATCTAATGACAAACTTAGCCATAATTCAGCAAAAACAAACAAATGGCAGACAAATAAAAAAACCAACTTAAGTTGGTTTTTTTATTTGTCTGAATGTAAAGATCAATTATAGTCCTTCTGCACTCTGCAACAGGTTCATCAATCTTTCTTCATCCTCGGGAGTCATCTCAATTCTCTCTTCCAACTCCATAAGAACTGAATAATACTTCATTGCAGCCTCCTCAACAGCCTCCAATTCCTTGGCATACTTTTCTTCAGCCTCATTCTCATCAAACTGAGCCATCAAATCGCCATAGTTCTCTTTCAACGCCTTTGTCTCGGCAATCATTGATGACATTGCATTGATTACATCATCAGCAGTCTCGGCCTTCTGCATTTTTTCGGCCGCATTATTCATCATATCGGCAGTCAACATAAGGACGTCGGCAGGAGTCTCAGCTTTTTTCTGAGGTTCTGCTACTTTTTCAGGAGCTTTAGGAGCTGCCGTATTATCAGCTGTTTCCTTCTTACTACCACCACAACTTGCCAACACCAATACGGCCATCAAGGCCACAAATAACTTTTTCATAACAATAAAATTTTATCTGTTTTCAAATAGTAAAATACTTATAGTGCAAACTTAGCAAAATTTTAATAAAAACCAAACAGGCCAAGAGATTATTCCATGTTATCTTACAACTTCGACTGTGTAGCCTTTTGCCCTTAACAATTCAAGGAGCCCCTGCTCACCGGGAAGGTGCGCTGCACCGACAACGAACAGCGTGGGGTTCTCGGCAATCATTACCGGTATCTGCTCGGCCCACGCGGCATTGCGGCCATAGATGAGAGCCATATCCTCCTCGGGGGTGCTGTCGCAAGAATTGCCAAGTTTCTCCTCGGTCAAAGCCCAAAGCGCCTGCATATCCTGGGCAAAGTAGGCAGCTGATAGTTCTTTCATCTGTAAAGCATAATACTCGCTATTGTCAACCATGCAGAAGAGTTGTTCTTTCTGCCTTTCAATTGATGTTCCCAGATACAATGTGTTTATCTGGAAATCGACTGTTTCAAGACCGGCAACTCTCTTACCAGCTTTCTTTGCCGCCTTCTGGAAATAGGCATCAATCAGTTTCAATGGGTTGAAATTGGGAGTATTCTTCATGTACTGCACCAACTGCAACTGAGTTGAAATTGCCATGGGAGTCATCTTGCCCATCTGGCTTTTCAGTATCGGATTCTCAAGATTCATCCCCATTACTGCGCTCATATAATCATTCAAACGCTGCATTTCTTCAGCAGTTAGCACATCGGCAAGCGATTTACCGTCGGGGAGCATCATTGCATCCTTGACTTTCTTCTCATTCTCCTTGCTCTCCATCTCACTCATGACAACCTCTCCACAGACAACCCCGACAGCATCAAGTGCAGCTCTGGCGCCGGGAATGGAATCCACAAACGATGCAGGCGCAAGATGATATGTTCCTATGACATACGATGGTTTGGAAAGGTCTTTATGGGATATTTTATACAGCAGTTGGGCATTGCACACAACACATGAGGCAAAAACCAGTAGGAGGGATAGAATAACCTTTTTCATATACTTTGTTTTAACTATACGCGAAGATAATAAAAAGCTACAACAAATATGTTCAAAAAAGGATTGCAAATATTAAGAAAACTTAAATAACAGCCTAAGATTCTACACCATAGCACATTGTGTACTAAATTTGTAAAAAATAGATTTTCATGAAAAAGATAATTAACCCATGGATTGACCTTACCGACAAAGGTTACAACTGTTTCGCATGCGCCCCCACAAACCCTTATGGTTTGAAAATGGAGTTCTACGAAGATGGCGATGAGATTGTCTCACTGTGGACACCCGGCAGCAACTATCAGGGATGGCTGGACACATTGCATGGCGGTATTCAGGCAACCCTGCTAGACGAACTTGGAGGCTGGATAATCGCCCGCAAGTTCCAAACATCGGGAATGACTACCAGCCTTAACATAAAATACAAGAAACCCATCCCTACAGGCGAGGATATCACTCTTGAGATACGCGGCCGCGTGAAAGAGGTGAAACGTATGTTCGTGTTCATTGAAGCTGAGATAATATATGACGGCGAAGTGCGTTCAAGCGCCGAGATGACATACTACACATTCCCCAAAGATGTGGCCGAGAAGGATTTCATGTTCAACGGTTGTGAAGTCGAGAAATAAGTTGTTTCTCTTTTATTCAGAAAAAGCAGGACGATTCTATTAAAGTGAATCATCCTGCTTTTTCTACCTGAAGGACAACGGTTCCTACATATTTGTAATCTGGGCATCAAGCCACTGGAGTTTTTCATTATAAGCAGTCTTCATACGCTCCACTGCATCTTCAAACGGCAGTTCTTCGTCTTCATTGACACGTATGCTGATTGGCCACATTCCAATATTTATATCGGCCGATTTCTGTAGTTTGTTCTTCTGTTCATCAATGAAACTGCCAATTGTCTCAAATCCAGGCTTCAACATTGCCCATCTATCCTTTACCCTTTGGACGAAGACAGGATCCATGAACAGCCTGGGGTAATAAATAGAACCTCGTGAACTGTAGTTTTTGACATTGGGTTTGAAGGTTGCGCAGTCAAAATCCCAGACAGGGCCGGCCTTCATCTTCTTTGACTTGTCCTTGAACATATAACAGCTCTTGGGATGCCCGGTCTCGCTGTTCTGTGCCAATTCATACACAAACCACCAGTCAATATAGGAATCTATATCGATATACTTGGCATATTCGCTTGAAGCAAGAAGGTTATCATCATACAAAGCTTTCTCCAAATCATTCACATAATCCTGCATATATGCGAATTGCTCAGAGTTCAGTGTCTCCTCATCGGGTTCCTTGAACATATAAGGCAAATTCCTCACCTCTGACTTAAACTTGTTGACCTCATCGAAGTATGTATCAAGTTCCATCAGATAGCCGCCTGTTATTGCATCACCCTCGACATCAGTATCGGACAATTCATTGACATTCACCCTGTTCTCGTCAATCTTTATCTGCTCACACAAATAGTAGTTACCCGCATGTTTGCCGTTTACAATGACCTCGACAGACTGACCACGTGGTGTCCACTCCAACTCCGTCAGTTCCGATATTCTGAAGGCAACAGAATTTCTCAACATCGTTCTGTCCATCCAGTTCGCCAACAACACCCAACGCTTGTGTTTGGGCATACCAAGAATTGAAGCCTTTTTATCCAACTTTATTGCATATGGTTTTTTGGGGAACTCCCATGTAGAGTTTCCGCGACCACGGATATTGTCTTCTCTACCTTCGTAATCCAGTACACCATCGGCATTGTATATTTTAATGAACGTTCCTGCAAGCCAATCCTCAGTTTTTGGGGGTATGGCCGCTTCACCGACTGTCTCAATGACAACTACCGGAAGCCCGGTATTTGAAACCGAGACATTATATGTATTCACATTGCCATCGACAGAGACCACTGTATACAGCACCGGTTCTGTGAAATCATTTGCAGTAACACCGCTTATCTGCTCCACATGATTTACATATACACGCTCCGCAGTTGTGGTGAATGTAGCTACCAGATTGCTGGCATCGGTCACCAATGGGGTGCAAATCTCCATATCCGTACCATTGATTGGCACCTCTACATCATATATGACATTTGCATTATTCTGTTTGAGGAAAGAGAATGAGTGGAACAAGTTCTCAGAGAACATCACATTGAACGCGGTTGATGAAATCTGTACCTGCTCATTGTTCATGTTGTTTACAGTCAGGACCAGAGCAACATCTTCAGAATATCCCTCAGCCACATTCAAGTCCGTGATATGAGCACGGTACTGTCCTTTCTTGACAACACCCTGCTTGTCATACACGAGCTCAACCTTTGACAACTTGTAATTCTCGGGAGCGGTTGTATAACCGCTCCTTGTACTACCGATAAAATCCAGTTCTATCTCACACTCGGGTGATTCGACATCGTAATTGAACCTTGCATTCGAAGGATTCACACGGAACTCAATCTGGGCCGTAGTACCGGCACCCAGAACAACTCCCTTGGTACTCAAAATTGCAATACTTGCAGGCAAAGCATACTCCTTGTTGAAAACAAAAGTCTTGCCATTGCCCAATGTGATCGTGATTATATTTGTCAAATCGTCCTGGCTTATCGATTCGATAATTCTGGATGATGATGGCCGGTATGGAGTTCCAATGGTATCTATTACCACTTCGGGAGCAGTTTTATTGTACAGGACAAAAACATAATGTCCATCCTTGTCAACAGAGACTTTGACAGAGATTTCCTCACCGTCATCACTCTTTGCCTTTATATAATTGCCGGCACTGTCCATAATACGTGTAAAGCTGACACCGCCATCATATGAAACACACCAGAAACCATTCTGATCTACCAGCAGGTATGGAGCATACTCCTTTATCCCGTTTACTACCTCAATGGTTTTTCCATTAGAGAAAGTAATGACCCATCCGCCGTTTGTGGTCAGCAATGGCTCAACACTATTTATGGCAAGACTGTTATTGCATGCCTTTTCAAGGGCATCCAAAGTCTCTTGCAAGCTCTTCACTTGCTGTTCCATGGCATCTACCCTGTTCTCTATATCGGACAAATCGTTACATGAACCAAGGAACAACGGTAACAACAAAAATAAAAGAAAGTGTTTTTTCATAACATCGCGTTTTTTCAGAAGCACTCCTTGCCGAGCATGGCATTATATACCTTCCTGTACTCTCCTACCATTTTTTCCATGGTAAAGTCTTTATCGTACATACTCTTCGATGCTTTGGACATACGGTCATAGACTTTGGAATCCTCAAGTATATGATTTATTTTTTCGGCAAAAAGAGTAGCCTTGTTCTCTAGAGTAAAGCCATTGACATCATTATGTACCAGTTCGCCGATACCTCCCACATTTGAGGCCACAATGGGTTTGCCATAACTCATAGCCTCAATGATAACGATTGGCAGCCCCTCATAGTCAGATGGCAACATGAACACATCAGCCAAAGAACAATACATGGCCGCGTTGGGAATGTTACCCAGAAAGAATGTATTCGCGGGAGCACCCTCAACAGGTTCCTTATTTCCAATCCAAACAAAGGCATACTCCGGCAACAGCTTGGCAACCTCCATAAAAAGAACGCTGTTCTTTGGATATGACACTCTTGCAATACACAGGATTGTCTTTTTGTATTTTGACGAGATACCGAACGAAAGGCCCTCTGTAACTTCCGATGGCAATGTGCCATTGTATACAGTGGAGACATTCCTCTTTATATTTTCGGCAATAAGGTTACGCCTGTCGTATTCACTCACAGCGACTATCGCTCTGCAACACCTCTGCATCATCTTTTCCAAGAACAGGAATTTGCGGTTCGCAAGGCGCACTGTGTCAAAACCGTGGACGGTATAGACAACCTTTTTCGACGGAAAAGCCAAACGGCCCAAGACGCCGGCCTTGGATGAATGAAGATGAATTACATCCGGTTTGAATTTTTTGTACAATTTCCTGAGTTCATACCATGCACGCAAATCATTAAAGAATGATATATCCCTTTTCAGATGCTTACAATGTACACGCTGTACCTTGGGGTCAAGCATATCCCACATCTTGCCATCTCCCTCGCCCGAAGCGACAATGACATCATGATTGCCGCAAATATTGTTTGCAATATTCGCGACAACGGTTTGGGCACCGCCCAACTCACACAGGGTTATGACTTGCAATACACGCATCTTCTTCTATCAAGGCTTGGACAAACCAAGCTCTAAAACATTCTTTACACCCAAATATACGACAAAAAACCGTTCTGTTCCAAGATTTGCCATTATTTTTCAGCGGCAAAGGCGAAACTTTATTTTTTTGATAAGAACTCCAAGCCCCAATGAGCGTAACACCGTCAGGATGGAATTTGTAATGGCAAAAAGTACAACATGACTTTTGGCATAGAGCCAACCGGCACCGTTTTCGCGGAAAAGCCTCTCCAACTCCCCGGTTTTCTTAAGGAAAGAGCTGCTGGTGACACCACCCAAGCGGAACATGGCGAGTTCCGTAGGGATATGTTTAAACTTTACCCCGGCTTCATACAAGCGTATGAGCAGATCAACATCCATCATGAACCTGAAGTGTGTCTTGAACGCACCATATTTCTCATAAACTGATTTTGCCACAAAAGTTCCCTGATGACACACAATACGTTTCTTGTATGTGTGCAACGGGAATTTCATAGAGGGGCAAGCCTGTATTCTGGTATCGCTCTTACTGTCCCATATAAAGATATTTCCACGATATACTCCCACTCCCTCTTCATATGCATCAGCAACTGCCTGCAAAGCACCGGGAAGCAGGATGTCATCAGAGTTTATTATACCTATGACATCTCCTGTAGAATGTAAAATTCCCTTATTGAATGCATCGCTGATGCCTTTGTCGGGTTCGGAAACAATCTTTGCAATACTGTCGCGGTATTTATTCACAACCTTCATAGTCCCGTCTTTTGAAGCACCATCAATTATGATATACTCCAAATTGGGATAATCCTGAGAAATCACACTCTTTATAGTCTCTTCAACAGTATTTTCACTATTGAAAGTAATTGTTACAATTGAAATCTTCGGCTGCATCACTATCGCATTAACATATATTTCACTTTATGGTAAAGATAAGAGCATACACTTATCCGGCCTATCGTATTCACATCCTTAAACAATCGGATGTTCTTCCTCATCACACTGCCAATGTTTGACATCCTGTTTTTTATTGCACCCCACTTACTATATGAGACAGCGCCCACCACATTGTCCGAATGCTGGCGATAGAGCACCGTCGGGGCATCGACATATTCAATGACACCACCATGATAGGCAACTGTAAGCGCAGAAATTACATCATGTATTATAACATCATGCTCCACATATTTATTGAGTATCAGTTCGCGGGCTGTATTATTCATTACTATTGTACAGCCGTTGACACAGTTACATATACAAAGAAACGGGAATGTGCGCAACACGTCGGGGCGCAGACCCGAAGAACGCCAAAAGGAGTCATGAACCACATTAAGTTTCTCATCAACCACATTCATGTCTGTATGCACAATGACAGGCTTACCCGGATTGGCAAATTCAACCTCCTTCATCTTCTCCATAGTAATTTGCAGTTTGTTGGAGAGCCAGACATCATCCTGATCACAGAACGCATAGTAACCGCCGGCATTGGCTGTTTGGAGAAGGTGCATAAAACTCTTGCCTGGACCCATATTTGCAGTTCTGTACCATGACAACAAGCCCCTTTCCTGCCATTCATCAAGAATTGCAGCAGTTCTATCATTTGAACCGTCGTCACGCACAAGCAGTTCTACCTCGACCCCTTGTTGGGCAACTAAAGACTCCAATTGCTCGGCAAGGTATTTTTCACCGTTATATGTAGATAAAAGAACTGTTACCTTTTCCATGTTCAACAATATAATATAATTACCACTTGTCAAATGTATATTCTGTACCGGAAGATGAAAGTATGAGCACATTATTGCTCAAATGCTCTACTCTAAACTTCGCTATGGTATCAAATATATACAGGTTCTTCAGTTCCTGAGGCACACAGATTCCATCGGTACCGGGATAACGGTAGAAATTGTTCATTGTTATGCTATCTCCACGATACTCAAAACAGCCCATATACCAATTCTTCGGATGCTCTGTCTCGGAATAGATTCCCATCATTACAAGATGACGCTGGAATGTGTAGAAGATACTGTCAGGCGTCTCCTGTATGGAATCACTCTCCACACGCCTCAATCTCCACATTCCGTCAAGTTCTCCATTGATGAATATTCTCTCACAAGAGCAGAGAAGTATAAACAAACAGATATATAATATTTTCCTGAGCATACGTTCACTATTTAAAAAGTCCTACCTTGACAAATGACAACATGACACCGGCATTATTACCTATGAGATTACTATGGTCATAGGCAACCGAGGCCGACACAAGCCACGATTTCCCGTTCGGTGAGTATATGAAATCGGCCAACAGGGATGTCGTATATTTCTTTTCGAAGAATGGGTTGACATAGGTTCCCCAGTTCTCACTATATGTGTACATAAGCCTGTACATAAACTCCTTTTCACGACCGAAAGCGCCATTCACACCTACATGATGTGCACGCATGCGGTTTGCCTTGAATTCAAGGCTACCATCAGTGTTGTAGAGCGGAGAGAACACCAATGGATTACCCAGAGCCATTCCATAATAGTGCCAGCCGCTATAAATGGCATGGTTGTAATAGTTGTCAAGACCATCCATCTGCTCCACAAAATAGTCACTGGGGTCATTATAACCGGCACCGCTCTGGTCGTAGGTTGAGACATATTCATACTGGATATTCGATATGAAATCCAATATGCCGCTCTTATTCTTGATTGACAAGCCTACCATTATATCGCGCCATGGATAATATACCCATGTCCTTTTATTATTGATATTGTTCTGGTATTCCATGAAGAACAATTGTGAGAAGTCCTCGAACATATGTTCGCCATATAGTTGAATATCAACCGGCTTAGTGTGTAATGTCAATGCCAAATGCCAGTTTCCAACCTGGTTACCGGTGATATTGGATTGTTCTGTAAACGGCACAAGTTCATCGCCACCGGCCGGAATAAAAGCCTTCAGGAAGTCCTTGAAACGGGTTGGCATTGACAGGTACTTGCCCTTGGCATGAGTATATATGTCACCACCGAATTGGGCATACATTTCAAGACCACCCTCGACCTCCAATGGGAACCTTGCCTCATTACCCACTTTCATAAAGAATGCCTTGCTATGATAAAGGGCATACCTGTTATACTTTGCCTTTGGATTTACAGCAGTAAAATTCTCCTGGAATTCACTATCAAGGAACACGCCGTATGCGATATGTCCGCGCATGTGCAGCAGAGAGCGAGTCCCTTTTATTGTCACATACTCTGGAACTTCAAGACGTACCTGGGGTATTGGAGAACTGTTTCCACTATACACAAGACCGCCAGTACCCAAATCGCCCAATCCATTGAAAGCCAAGGCCTGAAAGGAGTTCAAAACCAGATTTCTGTTCACACCACCAAGAGAACAGAAGCTGCGCATCTCGGCAAAACGTTCTTTTGCCCCGATACTAAAGTTCAGCCATTTATAAGAGATGTCGGCATACAGTTGCCCTACAACAGGATTGTAACTCTGATTATAACCGGTCTTCAAATCAAGTCCAAGAGAATAGTTCCAATCTCTGTTCCTACCAATAGAACCGTCAACTGCAACGCCATAACGTATATACCCGTTATGAGTCTCCAAAGAAGAGACTCCCCCCTTGTTGGAAACAAGCCAGAACGGAGCATTGTCACCGACCGAACCAATCGCGTTCAACTGGACATAGTCCTTAATTGACAAAGAACCCTGTGCCAATGCACTGCCGCAATAAAACAGCGTATAAAAGAATAACAAGAATATGTTTTTTTTCAATGATGACATAGAGAACACTGAACTTTATAAATAAACGGTCGTTAAATCTTTAAAAGCTTATATAAGAAGACATTCGCAAGAAGAATGCCTATCGCATATAACAACACCAACAAGCGACCCAACCAATGAGGTCTTATGAGTACTGCCAGCAACGGGAACATTACACAGTCTATAATTGATATATACTCCCCTATTCGCATGGCAATCGGTGGTAGGAACGAAAGACCCACATACATACATATCGAATAGCAGAATACTTTCAGCAACATTGGCATATACGGATACTTATCGGACAGATAATCATATTTCCATATCAGCACATAGTATGCAAACAGACGGAACAGCGCCATGATATTATACACATTTATATCGCCCCAAACTCCACCCTCATATATCATAAGTTCCTCATACATCTGCAACTTCTGCTGTATGAACGGAATTGGTATCATCTTCAGCATATCCATGGTTGCCATTGGAGATGAATACATTATAAGTGGAAAAATGATAAGGAGAAGACGGGCAAAACGCGAGAGTTTCTTATTCCCTATCAGAATCAAAGGCAATAGTACCAATGCAGAATAATGGAACAGTATTGCAAGAACTACATACAATGCAAACTTCAGTTTTTTCCCCTCGGCAAGAACCGGCAATGAAAACAGGAATATGCCGGTAGAGACCGCGGCACGTATCTGTGTCATCTCCTGAATGACAAACAGGTGGGTAACCCAAATGACAATTGAAAGATACCAATAGGGTGACATCCTTTTTATTGCACATATTTTCAAGGGTACAGCCAGAAACGCATATATAACGAACAAGAGCAAAGGCATTCCGCAATAGCGCGCAAAGCCATTTATCATTTTGAATGTCGGTTCAGTCAAGAGTGCAGCAACACCGGTGGGGTTCTTGAAATAGCCCAAATATGAGTTGTAATCATTGTCTATGCCTGCAGGACGGAATGCTACATACAAAGTCAATATGGTTGCCACAGTAAAGAGCAACCATCTATGTTCCTGCATCTCCTTATCTTCAAAGAAAGCAAGAAAGGCAATAACCAATAATATTACAAACAGTATTGCTACATACATAATTCACTTATCCTTCGGCTACAACAGTCTGTGTCTTGTTTTTTCTTCGGTTCTTGATTATCAGTTTTACAAGATATACGACAGCTGACACTATTGCCATAATTGCTGTTATCAGAAGTCTTCTTGGACCCGTTGGTTCAACAGGCACAGTTGCATTCTGCAGAATAGTAAATACCGGTGTACGTCTATGCACCTCCGATTCACACAGCAGCCTCTGCTGATACAACGAATTATATATATTGAATGCCAACTGCATCTCTCCGGCAAGACGTTCCTCCTCTACCTGATAAGCCTTTTTTGAGAGTCCCTGATGCTTGTCAACATAATCGGCATACTCCTTCTGAGCTTTGATGTATCCGGCATAGGCCGTATCGCACATAGCTATAGCATGTTTCAGTTCCTCCTTGTTCTTCTCAGTCCTGTACTTGGTCATGAAGTTCTGCAACTCATCCTTGACTTTGTTTGCCATGGTTGCTGCCACTAACGGATCCTGTGCTTTCACCCCAAGAGTAATGATTCCGGTCTTTTCGTCAACCGCACAACTCACAGAGGCGGACACACGTTTCAAAAGGTCAGTCTCAGCCTTTGTCAGTTTGAATGGATCCACTTTATATTCTGCATCGGCACTATATCCGGCCGGTTTTGAGACAAAGAAACTTTTTATCTTTGCATATAGTTTTATCCACCAAGGAAACTTCTCGCGTTTCAGTATATACTCACCGTAAGTTCCACGGAACTCTCCATCCTGTGTAACCACCTCAGTTTCCATTATGGGAACAAGGAAATCTGTTGACTGTACAATATCCGGGTAGAACTCAGGTACAATGGCATCGGCACCACCCTGGCCGATATTTACCCCAAACATAGAAGCAGCTGCATTCAAGGCATTGCTACCTCCCATAGACTGCTCACCATACTCGGGAGCAAGCTTTACATCAACGACATAGTAACGGGGAATACCCAATACTATCAGATATGTAACCACAGATGTAACTGACATTACAACAATAAACCTTTTCCAGTTTTCCTTTATCAGCCTACACACCAAATCTATGCGTATTTCGTTTTTCACAATAGGTTCCATATATATCTATTTTCTAATTTTTATCCACTTGATTACGTATTACTCTTGCAGGATTACCACAAGCCACAGAGTAAGAAGGAATATCCTTGGTCACCACAGAATTTGCTCCAATTACTACATTGTCACCAATTGTAACTCCCGGCATTATTGCACACCCCTCGCCAATTGAGACATATTTGCCTATTATAACAGGGCCTTTAGAATACAACTTCCTGTGCCTTGGTGGCAATTTCAAGTCTTCAAGTTCTACAGTTCCGTGAGTATGGTCGGTTATATATGTTCTTGCTCCAATAGTTGTATAATCTCCAATTTTCACCTTGTTTATGCAACCGATGTGGCACGAAATTTGAATAACTACATTGTCACCAAGTTCCAATTGGGGTACAAACTTCTGACCAGTATTAGGAAAGCTGCTGATTGCATCAATCCTTGCATATCGACATATTTCAACATTCTTGCCAACCTTTATGAAGCGCCCGCCTGTCACCATTATCGGACGCCCAAAAACACGCAACCTTTTAGCTCCCAAAAAGCGGCGCTCCATAATACATGAATAGATTCTATTGACAACTGAATTGAACATGGCCGAAACCTTGGCATTCCAGATAAAAGCCATAGGCAAAGAGATTACTCTTATCAATTTACCAAAGAATTGTTTCATAATAGACTTCATTTTTTTAGACAAGAACTCACGTTCGTGCCTTGTCAAACCAAAAAGATATATGCATGGAGCCACCCAAAACTCAAGTGACAAAGCAGTAAACACAACATTTATTCCGCAACAGTCAGCATAATATGGCCGCAACAACAACAAAGGGAGAAAGCATACAACAGCAACTTTCAGAATCGGGAGAAGAACTTGGAAACAAAAGTTTGAGATTGAGAAACCGAAAAGGTTGCGGCAGAGCCACATTCGCACCATCTGCGCCATTATTGTAGTTGCCATCAATGCCCAGAACACCGACTTGGGGCTGGCACCCAGTTTCAACGCAGCAAAGGCAATGGGCAAAGTGCAGAGCATGCATCCACCCACAAGCAGCTGATATTTCTTGATATTTCCTGTAGCAGATGCTCCGACCATCAAGGGGTTTGATATGGCATCTACCACCGACACTCCAATGAGCAAGCGTACAAAAGTCACCGCATATGGCGGATAATCGGTAAGCCATAAAGCCAACAAATTATCGGTCAGCATTAGCAAAGGAACTATTATAAACAACATCAGCAGGAATGAGACCCTTGAAGAGGTCAGAACCAGAGAGTTCATCTTGCCGACATTCCCTGTTGCATAGTTCTTTGTTATCTGTGGATTGATAGCTGTCTGAAAACTATTTATAAATGAGATGGTAGCAGTCTGCACCTGAAAAGCGATTCCTCGTGCGGCATTCACCAACGGACTACCAAACATGTTCAACAAAAGATTCAAGCCTTGAGTATTACACATTATGGCAGTGTTGCCAATTGTATTCCAACCAAGAAATCCAAGCATACTCTTGAGCACCTTCTTGTCGGGTTTCATCACAAAACGAACCTCCTTGTATGCCACACGGCAATACACACCATATATAAGACGCACCACCAACGATGCAATGAAGAGCAACAGGGCATACATTCGTAGCCTGCCGTCCTCAAAGAGGAACAACGATGTCGCTACAAACAGTTTGAGAAGCACATCCACAATAGTTATTGCTGCAAATGCCCCCATGTGCTCCTTTGCCACAATCAAGGCATTATATGGCACACTTACAATTGTCACGAAAGCACTTGCCAAAGAGATATAAAAGACAAAAAGAGCGTCTTGTATCCTGTCTTGAGGAATATTCATGTACTTCTGTATGTATATTGTACCCAAAAGAGTACCCACAAGTACAATAACCACTCCAAAGACAACATGAATCATTATACTGTGCGAGAATATCTGATTCAGTTTTTCCCTATCATTTTCGGCAAGAGTGTATGTAATAAAACGCTGCGTGCAGTTGAGCATAGAGTTGTTGAGAAACATCATTGCGACAACAACACTGCCCACAACATCATAAATTCCATAATCAAGCAGTCCCAGAGCCTCTATGACAACGCGCGACGTGTAAAGATACACGGCCATCTGGAAGATCATCCTTAAGTAAAGGATAACCGTATTCTTCATTATTCGTTTGTCACTCATCCTCAATAATGGTTCTCAGGAAAACCGCAAATCATCACTTCAGCAAATTGACAATGCTGACTACCATTGTGGCAATAGATACTGCAGAGGAGCCAATTGTCACTATCTCGGCTGTAGAGAGTTTCTTTCTCAAGTTCTTGGCAGGCACAACAATTTCCATGCCGGGCTGTATATCCTTACTTGACAATTTAGAGATTTTCTTTACACCGCCATTCATATATATGGCATAAACACCATTCTTTTTTGCCCTGTCGGCATAACCACCGGCATGTTTCACATAATAATCAAGTTTCTTGCCCTCCTTGTATGTAACGGTAATTGGGTAACGTACCTCACCGCTTATTTTCACCGTTGCAGAGTATTCTGGAACAATCAACAAATCACCCTCACGAAGCACAATATCATTCTCTTCTCCAGGCTCTGCGACAGCCTGTTTCAAATCAATATCAAGCAGATAGATGTCACCAAGTGCCGCATTCAAATTTATCAAGGAATCAGATATAGCCATATCAAACTCCTTATCAGAACGCAATGCATCCTCATAAATCTGCTTCTGAGACTGTTTGATCATATTCTCGCGCTGTGCCTTCTCCTCCTCGGACATCTTGCGATAGAGACGCGCGCCCTGTGGATATGCTGCCGAGGCAAAGCCACCGGCATCCTTCACCAGCTCGCTCAAACGATAATTGTGCGAATTCATGGCATAGTCGCCCTTGAAATTCACTGCACCATCGACAGAAACGCTCTTGATTGGGTTGTTGACAGGGCTCTTGCGCACATGTACCTCATCAAAGGGCAACAACTCGAAGCCAGGAGTTCCATCAATCACAAAACCATCCTTGAGTGCAAAGCAGAACACCTCGGTTATTGTGTCGCAGCCTTCCACTGACTTGGGGTCATAAAGTCTACGATAGATATCAATCTTTGCCGTAGAGGCCACATTGGTCAATCCGCCGGCCTGCAAGACAAAATCTTCAAGAGTCGTGCGCTCGGCAAATTCATATACACCGGGATAGTTCACCTCACCCGAAATCTTGAGGGTTTCCTGACCTCGCATTTCTGTTATTGAAGGTATAAAAAGAATGTCCTCCTTGCGCAATTCCACATCGGGTGATGTTCCGTTAATAATTCCTTCAATATCAACAGCAAGCACCTCCAGACGTCTATCTGCCTTGCGACGATGCATTACCGCATGCGCAAGAAAAGCATCTTCGCACAATCCATCGGCAGCCTCAATCAAATCAAGAACAGTTCTGATATTACCATCCATCTGATACATTCCGGGATGGAACACAGCACCTTTTATCTCAACCATGTTTGAGAAACGGGGAATGATAGAATCGACATAAATGGAGTCGCCATCGACAAGACTGAATGAACCGAAAGCAGCTTTTCCAACAGTGTGTATTGAATACTCCCTGCCATTCTTGCGTATCACACGGATATTCTTGTCATAGGCATCACCAGTGAGACCACCTGTATAAGAAAGCAGTTTCGACAATGTCTCATCAGCCTTCATCTCGTACATCATTGGACGTTTCACCTTACCCTGAATATTTACAATTGCGTTGTAAGGACCAACAACAATGAGGTCATTGTCCTGCAAACGGATATTGCCGGCATTATTTCCGTTCAGGATGTAGTCATAGACATCAATCTTTGACACCGTTTTTCCGTTCCTATAGACATTTATCTCACGCAATGTACCCAGGTCATTGATTCCACCGGCCATATACAGAGCATTGAACAGGGTTGAAAATGCACTCAATGTATAAGAGCCTGGAGCGACCACCTCGCCAACTATCTCAACCTTGACATTACGTGTTTCGCCAATTGAAAGACATATTGACGAGCCATTGTAGTATTCATTGAGAATCGTATTTACATATTTATCGGCATCGGCAACAGTAAGCCCAGCTAACTTCACTCTGCCTGCCCCCTCAATGACAATAAATCCATCGGGAGAAATAACATTGTCGAATGTCACCTGCGAAGCACCCCATACATCAATTATAACCTGATCACCGGCTCCAAGCACGTAATCGGCTGGTGCCGGGATGTTCATTGCCGGTTCAAAAGTCAACAACTCATTATTGAACAGGTTGCGGCCAAACACTCCCGGTTTTTCTTTCAACAAGTTCTGATAATAGACTACGGAATCAAGGTCAAGGAATGATATTTCCTTCTGCATCCCTGTCTCAAGTTCTTTTTTGTCGGTTGTTTCATCCTTTGATACAGCGTAGTTTCCGTTAATCTTTTTTTTGCCCTTTCCGTCCCTGAGGCGTTTGGTTTTCTCCTCATCACCTGTCAGATTGACAGCTCCGAGTCCCTTCTGTTCCTGTTCGTATTTTTCTTTGATACGACGGATTTGTGCCGGAGTAGCACCGCCCTGCAACAGTTTGCGAACAATATCGGCTTCATCGGTTCCGCGCTCTTTCTCTGCCATGACAATTTTAATAATCTGTTCATCAGAGACAGTTTGCGCTGTCACCCACTGGAAAGAGAACGACAACGCAATAACAAAAAAGATTTTCTTTATCATCTTGTATCAGAATTTTTTACCGTTTACAATGTACAGGAATGTTTTGAATATAAGCTTCACATCAAGCCACAGAGAACGTTTGGATAGATAATCCAAATCCATTTGAAGACGGATGAGCATTTTCTCCATCGTATCGGTATAACCATTGTGCAATGTGGCCATTGACGTCAACCCCGGACGCATCAAATATATGTAATCGTAATTGGGATTCTCCTTGCGTATCTTATCAATGAAATAGCGACGTTCGGGACGTGGGCCAACAAAGGACATGTCACCCTTGAGCACATTCAGTAACTGAGGCAACTCGTCAAGGTGATGTTCGCGCAAGAAACGTCCGATTTTCGTCAACCTATCATCCCCCACTGTTGCAAGACGTGGTTTTCCGTCACTCTCAGAGTCGGAACGCATAGTTCTGAACTTATAGATATTGAAAGGCACCCCTTTGTAGCCTATTCTCTCTTGCTTGAAAAGGACTGTACCATCTCTTTGACACAGAAGAGCTATACAGATAACGACAAAGAGAGGAGAGAGTATGATAAGTGCTATCAGCGAAGCCACAAAATCAAAAGAACGCTTCACTGCACGCTCAAACAGATTCATTCCATCACGAATAACCGGACTCAAGACAGGTTGTTCCATCACGCAATATATATTGTTTTCTATAGTAACTACTTATTTTGTCTTTTATTGTGTGTGCTTCTAAATAAATTCACACCACATAAAAAATGCCGGCAACAGGCATTTACACCGCAGACGTTCCAAAATCTGCGGTATCTTGCAAAGATAGACAAAATAAGCATCAAAAACCAATGTAACCGGGAAAATCTTGACAGAATTCACAAAAAACACATGAAGCGTTGAACAGAACTGGCTTTTGGTCACTTTTCAATCTGCGCCAAAACACTTTTTGGATAATAAAAAGATAGAATCTGCTCACAGGAGAAGCCCTTTTCGCCCATCATCGCAGCACCAATCTGACACAGACCGACGCCATGTCCCCAACCCGCGCCTTTAAGGACAAACTGCACTTCACCGGCAGAATCACGGACTTTGTCAACGACAAAGGCCGAGCTGTAAAGATGACTTTTTGATAACCAGCGACGGATTTCGAGTTCCTTGCCGATAGTTCTTGCTGTTTTTGAGCCAACGACCCTGAGCTTCACTATTCGCCCCGATGCGCCACGCTCAACAGGCACCAGTTCTTCAATCGTACCAAAGTCTATTCCAGAGCGTTCCGAGACAAGTTCCGAGAGTTCCTTTTGCGAATAGACGACCGTCCAACGATAGAAATCATTCGTCTCACGGTCATACCCGTTGAGTATCTGTGACAACACGCCGCTGTCTGTAGTTGAGCAATATGAAGACGGGGTACTCTCAATCCACTCACGCACACCCTGTTCGGTTGTCAAATCGGGCAAAGGCTCAACAGTTCCGCAATCCCTGAATGCCTGCAAATAATCAAAATTCTCATTCTCCCAGCATGCCGAGAAGCGCTCTGTCACTCCGCCACAACATTTACTGAAGCGTGCATCACACACCTCGCCGCCATACATGAGCACAATGCCGGCTGTAGCCTTGACCGCCTGCACTACATTGGGGTTATGCGCTCTTGTAACACCTTGATAACGTTGACAATGATCATCGGCGCAAAGATCAAAGAGAGTGTGATCCTCACGTGCATACCAACGAATAATTTCATCATCATTCTCCCAACCCAGAACACCCTGCTGCACCTTCTCCTTACGCAGCAATTGAGCATAGAGCCAGCTGCGCGAAACAATCGTATGCGCCTTAAGGAATTCCAATGAAGATGTCGCCGACATCTCACTCGATATAACACTCACAAGATACTCCTCAACATCTATTCGGTTTATCGCGCGTACCTCCCCATCCTCAACTATCAGGCGTAGTGCACCCTTGAAAGTCAGTGATTCCTTTCTCTGCCAATGGAAATTCACGCCAATCACCACATCGTGTAGTGTAAAGAGCGAGTCATCAGTACAAGGAACAAAAAGCAACTCACTACATACGTTACCATTACAACAAAGCATGCAGTTCTCGACAGAAACGCTGTTTCTTGCAGCACAAGCACACGATTCAGAGCAGAATTCCCCTACCAAATCAAATGTTATTCTGGGAGCACGCAATATGCCGACATCAACCTTTCTCATACAGCCCCGACTCTTTCAGCAATGACATCAACATCGTCTTTCGAGATGGCAACCTCGCGTAACAAAGCTACAGCCTCATCAGCCGTCAATGCTTCAAAATCACACTCACGTGGTGTCACAATCAGGCCTGCCATATCCAATGTGCCAGGACTTACAAGACGACAGGAAGCATCGTTTGCATAATAACACTGCGGACGATGCTCTGCACGAGGAATCACCACCGTAACATACCCCTCGGATGCAGTGTAGTAGGCAATAACATTCATACGAGGCTCCGATTCACCATCTTTCGATGGCATTGCCGCAATCAGGCGCTCCAACAACTCCACCGAGTGAGACACCTGCTGTGAAACAATAACGATACATGGCACAACGTAACCTGCCACATTATAAAGACATGCACTCCCGGTAAAGCACACAGGCTCCCCAAATACAAGTCCACCTTCACTTAAAGCCTTGACCAATGGAACATCGGCACGGCGCACTGCCTGCAGATGAGCATGGTCGGGAGCAGAAGCGCCACATTTTGCACCGTTATAAAAAACAGCCATACACTGCCATCTGTTGGCAAGATGCAACATATCTGCATACATCGTACCCAGTTCCTGCGGCACATGCCGTTTCAAAGGCAAAGTAAAATGATATGGCAATATTGGATATGGGTTAACAAGCAGTTCCATCGTCCCCATCACACTCTCTGTCATCTGTTCCAACGGACGATTTGCTGCACAAAGGAAGCACGGACGTGCCGCCAGCGACGCCGCGTCAACTTTTGCAGCAGTAGAGACAACACGCGTAGGATTATACTGTACGCACAGGCCATTTCCAAAATTGCGGACTTTTACATCAGCGAGCATATCGTATCGTTCAGCCACATCGGGCCACTGGGACAACTGTTTGTTAAAGAACTCCGACATTCCTTCCTCCGGGATAATTTCAAGTCCTTTAACATAAGACTGACGCGCCTTCAGTTCCTCATTGCGCAAAGTATCCTTATAAAAATTATGGGCATTCACCTTTTCATGTGACAATGCAGCATCGGAATTTCCGCCCCAACGACGGCACAGATAGAGAACATCGTATATGCGGCCAATCTTGTAACGACGCGAAATCTGCAGCCCCACAGCATAATCCTCGCCATAGCTGACATTCGGGAAGCCGACCTCACGGATTATCGGAGTATAAAATGCACGAGGCGCACCAAGACCATTTATTCTCAATGCGTTGTTACGACCATTCTCTTCGCTCCACTCACGATGATCAATCACACCCGGAGGCAATGTATTGAGGTCGAAGTCGCATATCCTGTACGTTCCTATGAGCATGGCGCATTGCTGCTGATAAAAACCATCGACCACCCGCTGCAAGGTATTTTCATCGCTATATATATCATCGCTGTCAAGCTGAATAGCAAAGCGGCCGCAACGGCTGTCATTCACAGCCAAATCCCAGCAACCGCCGATACCAAGCCCCTTATCTAACGGCACAATATGCACCACCCTTTCATCGGCAAAGGATTCTATAATTTCCGGTGTACCGTCGGTTGAATGGTTATCAACCACTAGAATGTTGAATGTAAACGAAGTTCTCTGCTTCAACACAGATGATATGGCATCTGCAATTGTCGATTCACGGTTAAGCACTGGTATAACAACCGAAGCCTCTACTGGAAATTCTCCGATAAAAAGGTCTATTTTCTCATATTTGCACGGCGGCAACCAAGCACCTATCATCTTAAGGTGATGAGTGCACACCTTCTCCATTTCAACCTGCACACCACGCTGAGCCGGATTTACATAATCAAACTGTTTCTCGCCGCTTTTGCGCAGATCTGATTCATCCTCGACGTAAACATATTCACAGAAATGGAACAGAGGCCCCACACGGCCCATTGCCAGACGAAGCTGGTAGAGCCCAGCGAATTCATACTCATCCAATGACATGGCAAGATATTCTTTCAAAGCCTTCTTCCTGAACAGGAGCAGTGAACCGAAATCAAAATCATTGCGCAGGCTACCGGGCAAGCAATCAATGGTCGGTGCATCCATACTCTGGCCATCAATCATCTTACGATAGTGCGAATAGGCCATAGACGCCTCTTGCGGCATCGCTTCACACAGCCTATCCAGCATATTATCATAGACAGCAACACCCCTTTTGCCAATAAACAGTTGGTAATCCGCAGTAGATTTCTCTGCAATTAGCATGAAAGTCGCTGTAGAAGACAGGGAATCGACATGTAACACATTCACTTTCGGTGGCAACACAACTGCTGAGGGCGATGGGCACAGAAGCCAGACAGCCGTTACAGAAGGATTATTCAAGAACTGTTCAACATCTGAAAGCAGGACATCTCCTGCACCCGGGAGAAATATTTCTATCGTATAATTTTTCATCATTGGATTTGTTTATCGCGAAATTATATAAAAAAAGCACGGCAGACAAACAATGTCACCACATAAAATATTATTCATTATTAAAAAAGCGAACAGATAACGAAATAATCACTTTTTTGCATTATCTTCGCAAAGAAATAGAAACCCACGGTGCATTATGGAAGAAAAGAAAAGAAAATTGGCTGGTATGACACTTGGCGACTTGACAGACGCTGTCAAAGAGGCCGGCATGCCGGCGTTTACCGCCAAACAGATTGCCGATTGGGTATATAAGAAAAGAGTACAGACTATTGACGGGATGTCAAACATCTCGCTCAAGAACCGAGCAAGGCTGAACGAGTTGTTCGAGGTCGGATATGCCGCGCCTGCCGATGCAGCCCGTTCAATCGACGGTACCGTCAAATACCTGTACAGGGTTGACAACAACCACTTTGTGGAGGCCGTGTATATCCCGGACGGTGAGCGCGCCACACTATGCGTCTCGTCACAGGTCGGCTGCAAGATGAACTGTCTTTTCTGCATGACTGGAAAGCAGAAATACACAGCCAATCTAACCACTAATGAAATAATCAACCAGATTCTGGCACTCCCCGAGTTCGAGAAACTCACGAATATTGTTTTCATGGGAATGGGCGAACCATGCGACAACCTTGACAACTTATTGCCTGCCATTGAGATTCTGACATCAGAATATGGCCTTGGATGGAGCCCACACCGCCTCACCGTTTCATCGGTAGGCATACGCAAGGGATTGAAGCGACTGCTCGACTCGGGTGACTACCACATTGCAATAAGCCTGCACCACCCTATTCCACAGCAACGCGCCGAGATTATGCCTGCCGAAAAGGGATTCCCGATAACCGAGGTGCTCGACCTTTTGCGACAATATGATTTCAGCCATCAGAGAAGGCTTACATTTGAGTATATCGTATTCAAAGGTGTCAACGAGACGACATTCCACGCCCGCAAACTGATTCAGTTGCTTGATGGTCTTGACTGCCGCATCAACCTCATACGTTACCATGCCATACCAGGCGTGCAACTTGATGGAGTTAACGATGAAGAGATGACAAGACTGCGCGATTTCCTGACACATAACGGACTCTTCACCACAATAAGGGCATCACGCGGCGAAGACATCTTTGCAGCATGCGGAATGTTATCTACACTCAAACAGGAAAAGGAACAATAACAAACCTAATACATTTATGAAAAAGATATTTCTATTTTTACTATCAATAGTACTGCTCACATCGTGCGACGGAGACATAAGACAAAAATCGGCAGGAGCACCTTTTGAAGTCATGCTTGTATGCGATGACAATGTCTGGAATTCATCGGCAGGCCAGGCTCTTGAGCAAGCCCTTGACACTCCGGTACCGGGCATACCACAACCCGAAGCATCGTTCAAGGTAACAAGACGTAGCAAAAGTGAGTTCAACTCAACAGCTCAGTTGTTCCGCAACGTCATTATAGTTGACATAGACAGCAGGCACAGCAAGTGCAAGTTGAGTTCCGAGAGAGATGTATATGCCGAGAATCAGATAGTCCTTGTCATCTCTGCACCGGACAACAGGTCATTTGGAAATTTCGTTTACCGCAATGCCAACGTAATCGTCCAATTCTTCACAGAGAAGGAGCGCGAGCGTCAGATTGAAACACTTGAAAAGAGCCACAACAAAAGCATATCGGAGCTGATAAAACAGAAATTCGGATGCGTAATGTTGACACCATCGGACATAACAGGCCGCAAGGAAGGAAAGGATTTCCTTTGGATTTCGGACTACAACAACCCGAGCAAGACCGACATGATGAATTTTGCGGTGTACAGCTACCCTTATACTTCGACCGATAATTTCTCAAAGGAATATTTCATACAGCAACGAAATGCATTCATGAAAGAGAACATCCCCGGAGGAGTTCCCGGTTCATACATACAGACCGACGCAAAAACAGTGACCATAGAACCAACATCATATAATGGAAAATACATGAGCATTGCCCGTGGCAGCTGGTACATGGAAAACGATGAGATGTTCGGTGGCGGTCCTTTCGTCTCACACTCAATTGTGGATGAGAAGAATGGAAGGGTTATTGTTGTAGAGGCATTTGTCTATGCCCCCAACAAAGAGAAGCGCGGCTACATCCGCAAGCTTGAGGCTTCACTATACACCCTTAAGCTCCCTGTTGACCTTGAATGACAAGAGAAAGCAACTGAAAGCATACAAAATACCGATATAAAATGAGCGAAAAAGGAAAAGTACGTGTAGGAATCACACAAGGAGACATCAACGGAATCGGTTACGAAATAATTTTCAAGACATTTGAAAACCCGGAGATGTTCGATATATGCACACCGATAGTCTTCGGTTCCCCCAAAGCTGCAGCATACCACCGCAAGGCACTTGAAATGGAGATTACATATAATGCCATTGAAAAAGCCTCAGACGCACAAGCCGGCAAGTTGAACATTGTCAACTGCAACAACGATGAGTTGCACATTGAACTAGGCACCAGCAGTGCCGAAGCCGGAGAGGCAGCATTCCAGGCATTGGAAAAAGCTGTCGAGGCCTACAGGAAAGGCGAAATAGATGTCATTGTAACGGCGCCCATTGACAAGAACGCAATACAGAGTGAGCAGTTCAGATTCCCGGGACACACAGAATACCTGCAGGAATGCAGTGGCGAGGAGCACAAGGCACTAATGATACTGTGCAGTGACGACCTGCGCATCGCGGTTGCCACATCGCACCTTGCATTGCGTGATATACCTGCTGCAATTACTCCCGAGTTGCTCGAAGAGAAGATAACCCTTCTCAACAGTAGTCTGAAAGAGGATTTCAACATCGATGCACCAAAAATCGCAGTTCTCTCCCTTAACCCGCACTCCGGCGACAACGGTCTGCTTGGCAAGGAAGAAATTGAGATTATAGGCCCTACAATACGCAAGATGAATGACAGCGGCATCTTCTGCTACGGTCCTTTTGCAGCGGACGGCTTTATGGGTTGTGGAAAATACGACCACTTTGACGCCATTCTTGCAATGTACCATGACCAAGGTCTTGCTCCATTCAAGGTACTTGCCATGAACAACGGCGTTAACTTCACTGCTGGTTTGCCAATCATACGCACATCACCGGCTCACGGCGTTGCCGCTGACATTGCCGGCAAGGGCATCGCTGACGAGAACTCGTTCCGCCAGGCAATATATGCGGCCATAGACATTCTGCGCAACCGCAAGTTCTATGCTGAAGCACGTCGTAATCCATTGCGCAAGCTCTACTTTGAGAAGCGTGACGACAGCAACCGTCTGAACCTGCAGCAAGCCGACAACGATTAAACGACCGTTTACTCCAAAACAGAATGAAATTTGCGATAATAGCAGCCGGCGAAGGTTCACGCTTGGCACAGGAAGGTGTCAAGGAACCCAAGCCACTAATCAAATTACAAGGCATTCCCATCATAGAACGCCTTGTAATGCTTTTTGCATCATTGAATGCAAAAAGCATCTGCATAATAATCAACAACCAACAACCCGAGACACTGCAACTGTTGCAGAAGCTGCAGAAGCGATACCCCATAGAACTTGTTGTCAAGGACACACCAAGTTCCATGCACAGCCTTCATGCTCTGAGCCACCTGCTACGCGACGATAAGTTCTGCCTGACTACCGTAGATACAATCTTCCGGGAGAAGGAGTTCGCAGAGTACATCAGGGCTTTTGAAACAAACCAATGCGACGGTCTCATGGCTGTCACCGATTATATTGATGACGAGAAGCCGCTTTATGTGGAGACCGACGAGACTTGGGACATAACAGCCTTTTATGACAAACCGACAGCCGCATCGAAATATATTTCGGGAGGCATATACGGCTTACAGGAAAATGCTCTTGACATACTTGACTGCTGCATGGCTGCAGGCAAGGAGAGAATGCGTAATTTCCAGCGAAGCCTTGTCGAGAACGGCCTTAAACTGAAAGCCCACCCGTTTGGAAAGATAATTGATATTGACCACGCTGAGGATATTGCCAAGGCCGAAAGTTTTCTTGCAGAATGATAAAAGTTGCAATCATTGCACGCGACCAGACAGACTCGCCCAACATGGCATCAAACGATGCAGCGATTCTGGAACGGATCAGCACTATGCTGAGAGAAGGTGGCGTGGAGGTTGTAGAGATAGGAAACAACACAAAGATACCACAGGACATTGATATTGTATGCTCAATGTCGCGCACGACAAGCACACTGCAATGGCTGAAGGATGCCGAAGCACGAGGCGGAAAAGTCTTGAACCCTACTACTGCTGTGGAAAGATGTTCACGCATCGAATTCATGAAAATTCTGAGCGACAACAACATTCCGCAACCGCTTTACAGAATTGTTGACACGGCCGATGAATTGCTCGATGATTGTTTCCCTTGTTGGATAAAGAAGGCCGAAGGCTGGAGCAAGCACAAGGATGATGTTTGTTTCGTACAGAGCCGAGAAGAAGCCATCTGGGCAATGGAGCAACTGGCTTCGCGCGGCATTGGACAGGTCATACAGATGCAGCATTGCCGCGGAGACATCGTAAAGTTCTATGGCATTGGCGACAGGCTGTTCCACCACATCTATCCCACAGGCGGCAAGTTCGGTCACGAAGAGATCAACGGTGCACCACAGGAGTACAGCTTTGACGCAGACAGACTAAAGGAGATTGCGCAAAGGGCTGCCAAGGCCATTGGACTGGAGATATTTGGCGGCGATGCCATAATCGGCCCGGCAGGAGACATCAGCATAATAGACATCAACGATTTCCCGAGCTTCACTGCAATACGCGAAGCGGCAGCACAGGAGATTGCCGGAATTATAATGAACAAGACAGAATAGAAGAATGAACGCAGAAGAAAAAAAGATGTATCAGGCATCAATAAAATCGATGGATACCGAAGAGTTCCTTGATATGTGGTTCTACCGCCCGTTGGGTTTCCGTTGCGCGCTGTTCTTCCGTAACCGCGGTATCCACCCCAATGTAATTACGATAATATCAATATTCCTGGGTGTTGCCGCCGGTGTATGCTTTATACAGGAGAGCCTTCGCTGGAATATACTGGGTATATTGCTGCTCATGTGGGCCAATCTCTATGACAGCACCGACGGACAGCTGGCGCGCATCACCGGGCAAAAGACACGCTGGGGACGAATCCTCGACGGTTTTGCCGGCGACTGCTGGTTCTTCTGCATATATTTTGCCATTGCTGCACGCTCGACATTCCAGCCGATACCCTTTGCCCCTGAATACAATTGGGGAGTGATAATATGGATACTGGCATCGTTCAGCGGTTTCTGGGTACACGGCTCGCAATGCCAGCTGGCCGACTACTACCGCAACATACACCTCTACTTTACAAACGAGAAGAACGGCAACGAGTTCCACAACTCCACTGCCGTAAAGAAGGAGTACAAGGAGACACCATGGCGCGGCAATTTCTTCTGGAAGATATTCCTTAATGCATATATCGCATACGTTGGCAACCAAGAGAGAATGTCGCCCCGTTTCCAGCGCTTTATAAAGATTGTACACGACAAGTATGGCACAGAGATACCCGGCTCACTGCGCAAGGAATTCCGCAAAGGCAGCCTACCACTCATGAAATACACAAACATACTCACTTTCAACTCACGCGCCATAATGCTATGCTTTACAATGATCATAGGACAGTTGTGGATATATCTTTTCTTTGAACTTGTAATACTCATGGCACTATTCATATACACACAACAGAAGCACGAGAAGCTTTGCAAGAGACTGACCGAAAAGATAGAGAACGGATATGAGTACAATTAAGGGAATAATCTTCGACTATGGCGGCACCATAGACACCAATGGAATACATTGGGGCGAGGTCATTGCGGAGCAATACAAGCTTGCCGGCATTGACATTGAACGCGAGCTCTACCGCAACGCATATATACACGGCGAGCGTTCATTGGCTAAATCGCCTGTTATAATGCCCGAGGACACCTTCCATACACTGCTCCGAAAGAAAATCACGATACAGTTCGAATACTTGAGAGAGCAGACCGGCAACAACTGCTACACAACAGAAAAAGCCAATGAGATTGCCGACGGCTGTTATAACAAGGTAAAAGAGACACTTGGTACAAGCCGCGCAATTGTCGAAGGGCTAGCAAGTAGGTACCCCGTGGTGCTTGTCACCAACTTTTATGGTAATATGCCTGTTGTACTCGACGAGTTCGGCCTGGCAAACCATTTCAAAGAGATTGTAGAATCTTCGGTTGTTGGCGTACGCAAGCCCGACCCGGCACTATTTGCGTTGGGGGTGGATGCATTGGGGCTGCCGGCCGAGGAGATTGTTGTAATCGGCGACTCCTACCGCAAGGACATCTACCCCTCATCAACCCTTGGTTGCAAGACTGTGTGGCTCAAGAATATCTGCTGGGAGAATGAACCCATTGTGGAGGGACACTCTCCCACTGCAACAATAGGCAACATTGAACAATTACCTGCCGTAATAAAGAAAATAGACACAGCAGAACTATAAGCGCCACTTCTATGTTTTATAATGGAAACAGACTATTGTTAACCAACAAAAGAGACCATTATGAAACAGAAGTTTATCATCGCGACACTGCTTGTTGTAGCATGCAATATCGCCAGCGCGCAGTTTTCACCCCAGGACTATACAACAATGCACAGTGACAGCAGCTGGCATTTCACTTTTGACTATGACATACCCAAGCCCTCTTCAAATGAAGGGATGGTCATCGTCACGCACCTGTGTACACCCGACACCTGTATAAGCACAGCCGAAAGACACATTCAGGGTAAACGTTACGCTAAACGGTATGTAAAGAGACATGGTTTCCAGCCAGCCTTGCAAAAACATGGGCCGAGCAACTGCACACTCGTCTTGCCCGAGTATGCGGTAAGTGACACCATGTACGGAATAACCTATTGCGAGTACAGTAACAGATACGGGACTGTCTATACATGCGATACTATAGCAGTATGCATGCCCGAATGTCCACCAATGAGTTGCCACAGGATTAAGCCCAACAAGAGTATTGCCGACCACATTGCAGCCGAACATCCACAAGTTAAAAGCATAAAATATTACACACCGCTCACCAGCAAAAGCGCATCAGAGGCAACCATTACGCCAAGTATTGTACGATACGCAAGCAACAGCAGCAAGCTCAATCCCGAATACCTGAACAACGCCAAGTCCATTGATGAGATAATGTACATCATTGGCGAGATTCTTACCGACAGCACAACCAACCTTGAAGCAGTGCAGATTGCAGGCTACACATCGCCAGAGGGATATGAGGACAAGGATACGCAAAGAGGATTGAACCGTGCCATTGCCCTGCGCGACCACATACGCAAGCATCACCAGCTGCCCGACTCCATCTTCGAAGTCGCAGGCGGAGGACGTAACTGGAACATCATTTACAAGGATATAGAAGAGTTGGGTATCATTGATGCCAGAGAACTCATCAGCGCCCTGCGTAATGAACCCGATGCCGGCAAGCGCGAGAAGATGCTAAAACAATACGATGACGGCAGACTTTACAAGGCTTTGCAGGAACGCTATTTCCCGGCGCACAGAATGGCATGCTGCACAGGCATATACTATCACAACAGACCCGACAGCACAGCAATAACCCTCAACAGGATTGTAGATGAACTCATATACAACCCCTCACCCGACTACAACAAACTACTTGCCGAACTCAACCGATACAATGACGACCCACGTGTCCTAAACCTCAAAGGCATCATCGAATACCGCCTGCACCACCGTTATGCAGCTGAAGAGGCCTTTGCAAAGGCTGCAGGCATGGGCAATGAACAGGCCATGATAAACCTTCAGATAATTGAGCATAGCAGAAATATGGAACAGGAACGTTGATTTTAACAACAAATGATTAGGTACTTTTAGGAATTTTAGTTCTATTTTTGCATCGTCTTTGAAAGACGATGCAAAATACTATATATGGAAAAATACATCAACCCACTCATAGACTTGCTTAACGAGATGACTCCATACCTGCTGCTCGGTTTTCTTGTTGCAGGAATTCTCAAGGAGTTTGTGCCACGCCGGATATATGCCCAGAGACTATCGATGAACAATTTCAGTTCTGTACTGTGGGCAGCACTGCTGGGCATCCCCCTTCCACTATGTTCATGCGGAGTGATACCTACGGCTGCATCGCTCAGACGCGAAGGAGCGTCACGTGGAGCAACAGTGTCATTTCTTATATCAACACCGCAGACAGGCGTCGATTCTATCTTTGCAACTGCATCGGTACTTGGCATACCATTTGCCATCTGCCGCCCGGTGGTTGCATTGTTTACAGCATTGGCCGGCGGATGTGCCGTTAACCACTGGGACAAGGATGCTGAAGGCAAATCATCAATAGCATGCGCACCGCAGCCCACGCACAAAAGCTTCTGGAAAAAATGTGCTGATACACTTCGCTACGGTTTCATTGACATGATTCAGGACATTGGCAAATGGATTGTCATTGGACTTGTCATTGCCGCAGTAATTACAGTTGCTGTACCCGATGATTTCTTTACACGCTTAAGCGACGTTCCTTTACTCAACATGCTGGTGATACTAGTACTGTCGGCACCCATGTACCTATGTGCAACGGGTTCAATACCCATTGCCGCAGCCCTCATGCTCAAGGGACTGTCACCAGGAGCGGCACTGGTGCTACTAATAGCCGGCCCAGCAACAAACATGGCAGCGATGCTGGTGATAAACAAGGTGCTGGGCCGCAGAACTCTCGTCATCTACCTTCTTTCAATTATCATTGGAGCTGTAAGTTTCGGACTGATAGTTGACTACCTGCTCCCCACCCAATGGTTCACTCCAATGAGTTGCGGCAGCCATTGCAGCCTGTGCAGCGAAGCAAACGCACCATGGTGGCAGACAGCATCGAGCATCTTGTTCGTCTCGTTGCTTGTGATTGCGTTCATACTGCGCCTGCGCAAAAGCAAGACATCAGGCATGCAGAAGAGCTACAGGATAAACGGGATGATGTGCAATCACTGCAAGGCAAATGTAGAAAAGGCACTTGCAAGGATAGAGGGCGTGACAGCAGTTCGGGTTGACCTTGGTGAAGGCATAGCCTACATAGAGGGCAGGAATGTTGACAGCAATACCGTCATCGCAACCATAAGGGAGTTGGGATATGAGTATATAGAATAATAAAGAACGAGAAGCACAATCGCTTCTCGTTCTTTATTATTCCGGATAGTTCAAATTTTCTTCTGATATATTGTCAAGCACCTCACTTAAATACTTCCGTGCCTCCCATTGCGCCTCGGGCAGGTTCATGAGAAGATAGTTACCGCAATCGCGCGCTGTGGCGCCGGGCACTTCACCTTCATAAGATGCCACAAAAGCAAATGCCTCACGCAACAGAGGAACAATGTCGCGCGAAGGGACATCACCCCTGACAATGAGATAATTTCCAGTCAGGCAACCCATAGGTCCCCAATAGATGATGCGACTTGCCCACACCGGATGATTACGCAGGAATGTCGCAACAAGATGCTCCATTGTGTGTATTGCACTTGGGCTGAGTGCAGGCTCGCGGTTGGGTTCCTTCATGCGCACATCAAAGGTTGTCACAACTTCGCCGCCAACAACATCCTGCCTCGATACATATACACCACGCAGCAGGCGTATATGGTCAATTGTAAAACTTGGTATCTTTTCCATAACTACATTCTGTTAAAGTTTCATCAGAAAACGGCGTGTGACACCGAATGAACGGTCGGCCATCTCACCCCAGAAGTTTTCATACTGCTGAATATGCTTATCGACGCCCGGAGTGTCGCTTATTATGCGGAAACTCACAAACGGAACGCCATAGATGTGGCAAGTCTGCGCAATTGCGGCCGACTCCATGTCCACAGCAAGACCGGCAGGAAAATTACCCTTTATCTTGTCGAGCTCATCGCGGTTGGTTATGAACTGGTCACCGGTACATATAAGGCCGGCATGTATGCGTGTTGCATTATCAGGCTCATCATTTAGCGACTGCGCAGCACGGCACATGGCCTCATCGGCGGCAAACACTGCAGGCATTCCCTGCACCTGACCATACTCGCAACCCATACCGCACCACACATCGTGATACACGATTGATGAGCTCACCACAACATCCATAACCCCAAGACAGCAGTCGATACCACCGGCAACACCGGTGCTGACCATTGCGTCGGGAGCAAAGGCGCGTATGAGTTCGGCAGCACCTATTGCAGCATTCACTTTACCGATACCGCACTGGCGCAGTATTATCTCATTCTCGCCTACACGACCAACAAGATACTCTATGTTATTTTTTTCACACTTTACGACCCCGTCGAGCATTGCTGCAAGCTGCTCGAACTCCGAGGTCATTGCTGTCAAAACACCAATTTTCATATCATTCAAACGATTACTATCATACGGTTTTCATTAAAGTCATTTCACCGCTATACCGAGATAAAGGGCATATGCCTCACTGAGTTCATTGCATGCAGCCTTTATCTGCTCTATTGTAGCACTCTTGTTATCAGCCGACATAGACAATGATTTCGTTTTCTCATATACATGCTTCAGCATTGCCACATTAGTCGAAGTCACTTCATTCTTCTCTATAGCTATTCCTGCAAGCATAACAAGTTCCTCCAACTTGCGCAACTCCGCACCTCTCTCCGACTCGAACTTTAGCACCGTAGAACCCTTGGCATCAGCAAGAGCCTCCTCACCTACAACATAGCAGCACAAGGGATAAACACCTTTTTCAACATCTACAAGTGTATAGCGCACTCCTGTTCCAGAATTTGTAACACCTATATGGTATGATGACTTGAGAGTATTTCCCTTCTCATCGGTCAATACCACACCGTATGTACTCAAAGGCTCTGAAGCTTCGGCATTGTTGAGCACCACCGTCAATGTTCCTTTTTCGGGCACAGAAACCTTCACTTTCTGCATAGCCATATTGTCGGCATCTACATTGCCCCATACATACTCACCGTTGTTCCATTCAATAGTAACAGGAGATTTGTCGGAAAGTTTGACAAGACTTTCAACAGGTTCCGGCGAAAAGAAGAGCAGAGAAACAACCACATATATCCAATGAGCTGCTATACCGGCCACAAGGCCACCTATCGTATGAGAAAGTATATCTTTTGAAGTGAGCTTTCGATAACCAAGCGCGTCAAGCATTGCTGTATGCGTACTCAAGAAACCGCTCCAACACATACCAATGGCAGTAAACACAGCAATGGCATTACCGTCAATCCACCCCTCGGCAGCAAAGTTAGGTACAAGACCAAGAGCAGCACCTACAGCACCAATAGCCGTAATCGGGAACGCAATGAGATGTGGATCGGTAAAACCGAAGAGCCATTCAAAAGCAAAATCCAATTTTTCACCTATCCATGGCAACAGCTCCACCCCCTGATATGCTGCACCTGTATAGCCTTTTGTCTCATCAGGGCCGAATGTAAGCACCATCACAATGGTAGATATTACAAGCACACCCGGAATAATCATCATACCTACATCTACACCTGAGCGTCCGCCATCAAGCAATGAATCAAGAACACGCAAGAAAACCGACTTGTTGGCATGCTCTTCCTTGTTCTCCTCAACCTCATCCAATTCCGCCACATTTTCTTCCTTGAAGCGGGGATACGCCTTTATTACAAAATACTGCATAAGCCTTGTAGAGACTATGCAACCTATCATAGCACCTATGAATCCCACAAAAGACTCCACAAAATAGCCCTGGCCTATCATAAACACAATAACCAAAAGACCCATACCGAAAGATGTTCCGAAGTTATTAAGTGAAATAAACTGATACTTTTTGAAGTATGACGCAAACTTCTTATCCTTTGCCAATGAGATAATGGCAGGATTATCGGACAAAAATGTAAGCACCGCACCAAGCGAAGCCACACCCGGCAGGTTAAAGAGCGGCTTCATCAACGGGCGCAACAGTTTCTCAAGCAGCCTAACAACGCCAAACTCTACGAAAACCTTACCAATGGCACCGGTCAACACACATATTGCCATCAGGTAGAATACCGTATTAAGCAACAAATCGTGTGATGTATTCATGATTGTGTTCAGCATATTTGCTGTACCCATCTTATAGCCCAAATAGCCGAACAATAGAATGAATATCGCCAGAGTTGTCACTCCGCCCGGTATCCATGAAATAAGTTTTTTAAAATGTTTCATAGTAATGAAAAGGTCATTTTTAGATTTAATGTTGCAGTCTGCGCATGCAGACAAAATCAAAATGCAAAATTAAACAAAAAAAAGTGTAGATTTGCATATCACAACAAAAATTGAATGTTTATTTGCGTATTGATTTTATTTGCCGTATCTTGCATTGCATAATGGATAGCGCCACGAGCACGCAAGCCCATAAACGATTAGTAAACAATCAAATAAAACACTATGATACCAGCTGAATTTGACGAAATCCGTCCTTACAACCCCGAAGAACTTCCACAGATTTTCGAAGAGCTCATTGCCGACCCTGAATTCCAGGCTGTAATGGGACAGGCTTTCAAGGACATCCCATTCGAGTACATCGCAGGCCAGATGCGTGCATCAAAGAGCAACATCGAGTTCCAGAAAGCATTGGTATACCCCTTTGTCAAGGGTGTGATCCAGAAACTCTCGAGCGGACTCACCGTCAGCATTGAGAACAAGAAGAACATGGCAAAATCACTCTGCATCTCCAACCACCGCGACATCATCATGGACTCGGCATTCCTTTGCATCGTGTTCATTGAGGCAGTGGGCAACACTGTTGAGATTGCCATTGGCGACAACCTGCTCATTCGTCCATGGATAAAGAAACTGGTACGCGTGAACCGCAGTTTCATCGTGCAGCGCTCGGCAAGCATACGCGAGATGCTCGCATCGTCAAAACGCCTGTCATCATACATGCACCACACAATTACCGAGCGCCATCAGCCAATCTGGCTTGCACAGCGCGAAGGCCGCGCCAAGGACAGCAACGACCGCACACAGGAGGGTCTCATCAAGATGCTCTCAATGTACAGCGCCGGCGACATCATCGACGCATTGAAGGTGCTCAACATTGCACCGACAACAATATCATACGAGTATGACCCATGTGACTACCTCAAGGCCAAGGAGTTCCAGCAGAAACGCGACAACCCCGAGTGGAAGAAGGCGCCACAGGACGACCTCATCAACATGAAGACCGGCATGTTCGGCTACAAGGGTAACATTCACTACCATATTGCAGACTGCATCAATGAAGAGATTGACGCCATTGACCGCACACTGGGAAAGAACGAGAAGACCGCAGCCGTGGCACGCATCATCGACCGCCACATACACAGGAACTACAAGTTCTGGCCCATCAACTACTACTTCTATGAACTGTTCACCGGCGATACACGCTTTGCCGACAACTACACAGCCGAGGACAAAGCCAAGCTCGATGCCTACATGCAGGGACAGATTGAGAAGATTGACCTGCCGGAGCGCGACAACGAGTTCTGCCGCACAAAGATACTCGAGATGTATGCCAACCCGGTAATCAATTACCTGAAGGCTGTAGAAGAATAAAAACAATGTGGGAGTCACCATGGTGGCTCCCACATTGTTTTATCTACAAATTGTCAGATTCTTCTGATATAGCATCCCCTGTCGCTATACAATTCTACACAACTGCTGGAATATACAGCAATATCGCTACCGGCCCAACGAGCCTGAGTTGCATTACCACTGAAAATAGTTCTTTGATAACAACCTCTCTCATCATAGAGTTCAACCCTGCCATTTGTCATTGTAACGACAATCTTCGTCTGGGTCATATCAATATCGGCATAAACAGCATTGCTGTTGACGATTGTCCTTTGATAGCACCCTCTTTCATTGTAGAGCTCCACCCTACCGTTTGTAATTTTTACTATATACATATCTTCAAGGGATTTAAACCATTTTCTTCAATAACTCACTCACAAAAGCCAAGGCCTTTTCAAGATGAGTGAACATCGTATATTCATCGGGCTTGTGAGCGTTGTAGTAACCGCAGCCAATGTTGCAGCATGGCGTTTCCAAACCACGCTCCTTGAGAGCTACAACATCGGTGCGCCCACCTGCCACACACTCATATCCATACTTGTGCAGAATATCAACGGGGAACATCTCGTCATTGCACAGGCGTATATCGCCCTTGGCAACAGTCGAAGGACCGGTAGAAGCACCCGGGCGGTCAGCAGTAAACTCCACCTCCTGCGCAAAGAGACCTGCAAAAGAGAATATCATCAAAAGAGACAAAATTATTTTTTTCATAGTAAATTAGATTTAATGTTTAATATCCACTCTTTGTCACTTTTAGATCTGGGTCAATCTCCAATTCCGCACGACCTTCAATGTGTTTGGCAAAGAGTTCGGCCAACTTTTTGGCAAAAGCTATTCTGCGCGAATCCCACAAGGTCACGCTCCATGCGATACGCATTGTAAAGCTGTTCAAAGGAGCAGTTCTATCCAGCTTATTTGTATAGAGTTTCTCAAAACCGGAGGAATCGCCATGATAGCGTTGGAAATCGGTTCCAAAGTTAAACTCATTGGCAAATACCTCAGCTGCATCATCATACAAACCTTTGAACAGAGCCTTGTCAATCAAGGTTGGGCTATTTGCAAAGATGTCCTCAACGCCACTCTTACCACCCGCCACAAAGTGTATCTGAGTTGGATACGAAGGCTCATTGGCTCCCGAAGCAGGAAGCAATGCAATGGCCCAAGCATCCTCACGGGCTGTCAGACGGTTAAGATCTTCCATATACTCGGCAAGTCCCGGCACATCATTTGCATTGTTGAATTTATAGAATGAACGATAGGGACGTTTCTCGCCCAATTCGCGGCTTATATAGTTAAAACCACCCATCAAGGCCACATAGTAAGAAAAGTTTCCGGCAGAAGGCTCTATGAAACTTATGGCCGAAACTATCGTAATCTTTGAACCACGGTCAATACAACAACCATATGGGCGGTTAACCATAAAATGCTCAACAGCCAGCTTATCCTGTGGATGCTCATCTATAGTCTGCGTAACAGCAAGGTTTACTAAACGGAAATTTTCCGATTCCTCAATAGCATCAATAATATCATCGGCCTTCATTCCCACTCTTGCCTGGATGTCACATACTGACAAGTGCTGGGGAATTATCCTGAAACCGGTAGGACGGTCAAGCTTGCGTTCAAAGGCAAGGTGCAGTTTGCCGACATTCTTCTTTATGAATGCATTCTTCTTATCATCCTCCATTGCCTCGGAGAAACCCGAACCAACAAGACCGGCAGGAACGGCAAACAAAGCAATACCAAGAACACCGATTATGCTTGCAATAATTCTGCCCACAAGTGTTATTGGTGGGGTATCGGCAAAGCCACCCGGGTCACCGATGTACTGGGCGAAAGCCCACACCACAGACTTGAAACCATTGTTATACACCTCGGGCTGCGCATTGTGCTCATAGAAGAACAGCACGAACGACAGCATCAATGTAACAATGATAAGGAACTGGAGCGACACCCACAACTCCTTTGACTTGGAAGAGATGGCTGTCTGCAACAGACGGAACGAGTGCATATAACGGAACACACGCAACAGACGCAGCACGCGCAAAGCCTTCAACACCGAATATGGCAATGAAATGAACATTGACACATAGAAAGTATATGTCGAGAGCACATCAATAAGGCCATAGAAAGTCAAGCAATACCTTATCCTTCCCCAGAAGCCTTTGTATTTAGGTGAGAGCAGATCGGCAGCCCAGATGCGCAGTGTAACCTCAATGGTAAAGGTTATTACTGTGACAATGTCTATTACCGACAACACTCTCTCACACTCCGGTGAAATATTGAATGTAGAAATGAACACCGAAAGCGTACTTATAAAAATGAGACCAATAATTATATAATCAATATAATTTTCCCATTGTTTTGTGCGCATGTCATTGTCAAACACACGCGCCAACTTCTCCTTGAATTTTCTGATTCCTGTCATTGTTCTATCTTATGAATAATAATTTTTACAGCCTCTGTCATATCATTCAGCTGCATAGTATTTTTTCCATCATTTGCCGATGGCTGCCCCTCGTACATTGGCAGATGAACGAACAACGCCTTCATCCCGGGCATATCCTTGCAAAAAGACAAAGCCTCGTAGTAAAGGCGGTTACAGACATAAAGCCCGGCACTATTGGAAACCTTTGCTGCAATACCCTGCCCCACGACTTCCCGACACAGTTCCTTTATCTTGGTATTTGTAAACAGGGCAGCCTCACCACCCGGACAGATTGGTTCCTCATTGGGGAGATACCCATCATTATCGGCCGAAGCTGAATCCATCATGTTTATCGCAATGCGCTCCAATTTCACATAGTTGATGAGAGCACTCTGTCCAAGCATGACAACCGCATCGGGGCGATACTTCTCTACAGCCCTGCGCAAAGCTGCGGTAACACCGGCAAATGTCACAGGCAACTGAACGACATATACCCCTTCAAAGCCGCAGGCGGCAACCTTTTCGGCAACCGCCCACGATGAATTTTCCTTATATTTACCAAACGGCTCAAAGCCGGTAAGCAGGATTCGCATTATTTCCACTTGTTTTTAGGGCATCCGCGTTTTTCGCACTGTTCATTGAAAGCTGCAAGTGTCATTTCATCAGTTGTACCATTGGTATAATAGCCACGTCCTTCGGGAGAGTAATAACAAACCTGGCAATACAAGCCAAACACTGTATCAAACTCCTTTTCAAGTGTCTTTATCTTTTTGTTTCCCGAGATTGAGATATCTCCACCTGAATCGGCACGACGCACTGAAGCCAATGTCTTTGTACCATCAATCTGGGTAATACTCTCACCCTTTGCAACCTGTTGACGGGCATAGCTATAGAATATACCAAGTTGCAGACAAGGGAACTTCTTATTAAACTCCTTGCGCAGTGTATCCAGTTTCTTGTTACCGGTTACAGAAATATCAGTACTCTTTGCCACTGGTTTTGCAGCAGGCTTAGCCGCCGCAGTGGTTTTCTTTGTAGCAGGTTTTGCTGCAGTTGTGGTCTTTTTTGCAGTAGGCTTAGCTGCAGTAGTCTTCTTTGCTGCAGGTTTTGCTGCAGTGGTCTTCTTTGCTGTTGTAGCCATAATTCTGTTTTTATTTAGTCAGTTACATTTTAGAACATACAGTAGAAAAATCTCATTCACTGCACATTCCAGGTTTTCATCTACATCTCTTGAGCGAATCCTTAGCACTTTCAATCTGGCGCTTGTAGCTCTCTATCTGACGTTCGTGACGGGCTGCCGCATCGATTTTACTCTTGCGATAACCAGCCTTGGTCGATGGAGAAGTGGCATTCTTTATCCATCTGGAATAATTCTCATTGTCGCGTTTTTTTGCTTCCTTTTCTCTTGCTATTGACGCGCGCAATTCAACGATTTTCTTTCTGTAATATTCTTTGCTCATGGTAGTATTTTTATTTAGTTATGAATACAAAAGGACCTACTTCCACCTGAAATTTTCCGCCCGATAAAGAGATTATATTGTCAAAAACAAAAGGAACGACTGTCTTGCCTTTCTTATCAATAAATCCCCACTTTCCAGTTTTCTGCTTAACAGCTGCTACGCCTTTTTTGAAGTTACCTGCAGCACTAAACTGTGGTTTAGAAATCTCTTCGAGTTTCTTGTTTACAAAACCTACACCACCATTACCCCATGTCGTAATAATATCTTCTACCCATTCTTCGCCAATTCCAGTAAAAGAAGGCTTAATTTTAACAACACCATTGGCATCCGCAAATCCCCACTTACCATTAAGTTTAATAGAGTATACACCACCATCATCATAAACTTCATCGTACTTTGACTTCAGCATTGCGAGAACCTCTTTTGCTGTCAGTTTTTTTGCTGATGACTTCGCTGTTGCAGTTTTCTTCACAGGGGTGGTAGTTTTCTTTGTAGTTATTGCCATAATTTCAATATTTTGGTTAGTTAATTTGTGATATGTGGGGCAACCAAGCCCCACATACCTAAAATGCTGTAAGGATTACTTACCGGCAGCAACGAGAGTCAAATCGTTGTCAGCGAGCTTGCTGTCGTCCTTTGTAGCAACCTGAACGCCGATACCGTACATCTCAGCGATTTTCTTCTCGAAGTTACCAACCTTAAGGTTACCACCTACTGTGAGCTCGCCACCTTTCTTGCCCTCAGCACGGAGTGATGCCAATGTTGCATCCTCATCGGCCATAGCACCCTTGCAAGTAACGCTCTTGTAAACTCTCAAAGTACCACCGAAGTTCTTCTTGTAGTTCTCCTTCAATGTCTTGACCTTCATGCGGCCATCCAATTTAAATTCTGCCATAATTCTTTCTTTTTTAAATGGTTAATAAATAAAGTTATTTTCAATCTAAGTTTTCTCTTATTCTCCTGAAGAATTTCTCCTGCATCTCGTGATAGAGATAATCGTTCACATTGTCGTGGGTGTGACGGTACATAGCCTCGTAGAATGCGACAAAATTGATGTCGTCCTTGAACTCACTGTACTTCCCGGTCAGGTAGTCATACACATCGGCATATGTGATGATGGCATACAGTTCCTTCATCTCGGCATCCTCAATCACCGGAATATTATATTTGGGGGTGAGGATAAAGAAACGAGGTGTCTTTCTGTAATCATCGCACTCTTTGTTCTTTGACAACCACATAGCATAGTTATAGTAACGTCGCAACTGCTTTCCTTCGCAATCCTCCTCTATGCTGTTGATGTCCGATTTTATCTTGTTCTCAATAACCACCAGATCATTGCCGGTGCGCACAAGCAGGTCAATGCGGCCGCCGCTCGGGAATTTCTTGTGATTATACTTGCTGTCCTCAATCTTTGATGACTCTTCGCGCGCTACCGTGAAACTGTCGCCCAGCTCCACATTGTAACGAAGGAAGAACTCACTCCACAATGCGCGGTACTGCAGCATGAAATAGGCAAGCGCATTGGAGAATTTGTTCTCGTCGTTCTGTATCTGACAGATGTCGAACAATGTGACCCTGCGTTCATTTACGCAGTCCAACTCCTCATCATCGACCCTATTGTTGGTCTCTTGCCACAATGACATGTTATCAATGAGCACAGAGCGTATTCTGTCATAATCCTCACGCTTCTCCTCGACATTCTGCTTTGCAAGATCGCCCGAGTAGGTACCGTCGGGGTATATATACTGCTTGAGTGAAGCCTTGGCCTGCTGATAGCCGTCAAGCGTCACGACAATGTCACCACTCGCATGTACGGGATATTTTGTTGCATCGGCCACATGAAAACGGACGAAAAGCCTCTTGCCCTCCTTGGGGACATATACCTTAGCTGCCTTGTAGGTTATAAAGACACTCTGCTGGCCGGCCTCGCCAAAGATATCGAATATGGAGACACCACCATATGTGATTCCACCCTCGGCATTGACATACCGTTGCTGCTGGTCGAAAATCACCTTGTTTACACCCTTGTATTTTCCTGTGAACTGCTGGTCGGCACAGTAGACATCCTTGAGGCCTGTAGCCATACCAATAACCTCGACCTCGCCAATACCGTAATATTTGACAAAGAGCATATAGCCAATCTGCCCCTGATGAGCCTTGACAAAATCTCCGCTTGAGTTAAGGTATATGTAGTTACCACCGTTGTCGGCCTGATACAGGTTTATTATCTCGTGTCCAAGATTGGACGCGAGATAATCACCCACATACATGCGGTTCAATACAATTCCGGTGCCCTTGTTAGTGTCGTTCATATATCAATACTCGCCGCGAGCAGCCTGGCCGATTGTAATTTCGTTTGGAACGAGCTTTGCACCGCTCTTGTCCTTAATCTGTACAGTGACGCCAAAGTTTGTATCGAACAATTTCTCGGCAGCACCCACCTTCATACTCGCCTTTATCTTGAGACCGTCGGCTGTACTTTTCACATCCTTTGTAGTCTTCTTGTTAAGAGCAGCAAGAGTCAAATCGCCATCGGCAATCTGAGCACCTTTATAGAACACCAATGTGAGGTCAAATGACTTTTTGAAATCAGCGGAAATAGTTTTCAATTTCTTATTTGGAGCAACGGTAAATTCAGCATTCTTGAATCTGTCCATCAAGTTATTCAAAAGTCCCATAGTAATATTTTTATAATGTAATAATTGCGCCCCAAGAAAATATCACCCTCCTTGGGACTAAAAAAATTAAAGTGCAATCTGCAATTCAGGCTCATCCTTTACAAGGTCGGCAAGCATAAGCACAGCGCGTGAGTCATCGATTCCAAGTGCCGAAGCAATAGACAACACATTCTCTACCTCTTCCTCACCCAAAACACCGTCAACAATCACCACCTGCAGAACAGCCTGCAACAACATTTCGGCCTCGTCATCATCAACCTCGGCCGAGTGTTCAAGGATATAAGCCTCAACAGCCTCCTCATCCATTGGTTCAATTACCGCGAGTTCAGCCTCAACAGCCGCAGCCAATTCCTCGGCATTCAATTCAAAAGCATCGGCAATTTCCTCAACGACTATTTTTTCAGCTGCATCATATTCGCCATCGGCCCAGATTGACGTTGCCACCAATGCTGCAATATGTTTGATATCTGTATTCATATTATATATTATTTAAACCACCTTTTAATTCTGTTTTTCAAACTATTCTTCTCGGCACGAGCCTTTGCCATGCGGGCGGCAATCTCCTTGCCCTCTTTAGTACGCTTGTCCACAGTACCATCCTTGGTCTTCTTGACCGTTGTTTTCTTTACTGCCATAATAATTATCTGTTTTTAATATTGTTAATCCAATACCACAAATTCTGTGCGGCGATTCACCTCGGGGTTGTTTACATCAAGAGGCTCGCTCGAACCCTTGCCTTCAGCCTCCAGACGGTTAATATCCACGCCACGGCTAACAAGAAAATCCACCGCTGCCTGTGCACGATCCAGAGAGAGCTTCTGGTTGAATGTTGGGTCACCATCGGCCGATGTGTGACCAACAATGCGCAATTTGATTTCGGGGTGCTTCTGCATCTCCTGAGCCAAATCGTGAAGAACGAACTTTGCATCCTCTGAAAGATTAGCTTTTCCCTTCTCGAACTGAGCTGCATTGAAATTCTTCTCAATCTCCTCAATTCTATCTACATACACAACCTTTTCAACCTCAACGACTTTCTCTACAACCTTCTCGACTTCGACTGTCTTCTCAACTTCAACTACCTCTTTATCTTTCTTGCCAAGCGCAAAGAATGCCACCACGCCAATGAGCAACAACAAGAGGATAATCCACAACCAAAGTTTTGATTTTTTCTTCTCGGGCACTGGCGGAACATATCCGTTCAAGTATTCAAGACGGAAGCCACCCTTCTTGCCACCCTTGTCGGCTGCCTCGAACTGCGCAATCTCAATATCATACAATTTGGCATGAGAAACCATGCGCTCGAAACTTGGTTTTGTCCACATTTTCACAACTGAGACCTTGCGGCCATCACCCATTGTGAGCAACTCATCTTCGGCCTTGAAATAACCGTCCCAATCTGCAGTTGTACCTTTTTCCTCGGCATAAATAAATATCTCTTCTGTTCCCTTATCAGGGTTCAAATCGTTGGGAAAAGACTTGCGGATGTCCTCCAATGTTGCCTGAGGATACATCACCATGTATGCATGCGCAATACCCAATGCTGTACGGTTTTGAGCCTTACCGTAAACTCTTACTTTGCTTGCCATAGTTTTGTAATGTTTATAATATTTTAAAAATTGTCCAATAATATACGGTATCACAAGTTGGGCAATATCATCCTACGCTTGGGGGAATAAAAAAGAAGCGCAGACTAATTGCTTAATCTCCGCTGATAGGTCCTAGGAAAACCTTGAAAAAGAGGAAAGCAACAGCCTACGCCAATACATGCCATGCATCACATATATATACCATATATGCAAGCACAACAACATTGCGACAGGGTTTGCACTCTCTTTCCGTTAATGAATTTCCTAGGTTCATCAGCGAGAATGTCAAACACTCGCGTGTTTCAATCAGTTATTTCAACAATGCAATATTACTAAAATAAATTAACAAAACACAAGAGTCTGTTGCTTTTTTTAAACTACATGCAAATATAAAAGATTAAAAAATACAAACCTTTGTCATTTTTTGTCAGTTTGCGACAAATATTAAAAAAGCATAAAACATCCAATCAGAATTTGCAAATCAAGATATTGCATTTGCAAATATATACGTTTCCCAATTTTTACCCCCCCCGATTTGTTAATAAATGTTAATGAATTGTTTTGGATTTTAATAAATACAGGTTGAAGCAACGGTTCCCGGCAGCGGAGCCGAGAATGAATGTCACGCTTTATTCGTGATAAGGAACAAATGGCTTGCGACAAGAGAACAGACTGTCATAATGAAGAATTGCATCCACAGGCAAATCGCTTTTATAGAAAGAGGGCAACTGATTTGCCTTATCCCACAGCCGAGCCTGAGCTTTATTCAACAACTGCATATAACGGTCTGTAACAATCGAAGAGATTTCCGGGTCGGCAATAGAAGATATATTCGCCTCATTATATTCACCCATCATCTCATAAAAAGAGAGAATGTTATTGTTGGCAAATTCAAAATATGTGGCATTGGAAACAGAATCGTCCACACACCCGTATATTGCAGCCACATCATTTTCAACACTTGTAAGCAGAGAGTCGCGCACAACAACCCGTTGCTCGGCGACAGCCTTTTGACGGCTTATCTCACGCGCGTTCCTGACACTTGAATGGTAGGCACTCAACAACGGCAGCAACAACAGCAACGCAGTGACAACTGTTGCAAAAATCTTCAAAGGGCGGTTGCGGTGTCTGAATGCGGCAAGCAGCTGCTCGGCATTGGCATAGCGTTTCTCTCTTTGGGCTGACAGGCAACGCCCTGCTATGCGCATATAACGGTTACCGAAAAGTTCCATCATTATCACACCCAACGAATAGATATCACTGCGCGCATCAATATCCTTTTCCTGCATGAGCAGTTCGGGCGAGGCGTATGTCGGCGTGCATCCCAATGTGCGCGCAAGGAAATGTGCATCATCATTGGCAAGACCAAAGTCAATGATGCGCACATCATTGTCGGCACGCGTAATCAAAATGTTTTCGGGTTTAATATCATTGTGCACAATACCGCTGCGGTGTATATATGCCACAGCCTGCAGCAGTTGCTCAAACACCCTGCGACGCATTGCCATCGAGGGGTTCTCGGCAAGAAAAGCACTCAACGGGCGCCCGTTGACATACTCCATGACAATACCCGGCCCCACAACCGTGGACTCCTCAAAAGTGAACACATTCGCCACATGGGGATGCTGTCGACCGATAGAGAGTTCATATTCGCGCCTGAGCATTGCAAGCGACTGCCCGGACTTTTCCCTTGGGGTCTTAATGATGAAGTATTTACCGGCTTTGCGGACACGGTAGAGCACTGCCTGCGAGGTTGTAGCATATACCTCGGGCATCGAATAGCCTGCCGAGGTATCCACTTCCTCGCAGGCAGGACTGAATATTTCACTGCTGCCGCTAATCAAATTGACAAATAAAGACAAACGCCGGTACTATTTTTTTTCAAATATAAGCACTATTTTTGTGATTACAATCAGTACAAAGCAAAATATGAGCATAGACATAGATTCACCGCAACTTGCGGCACTACGCGAGGAGATAGAGGAGTTGGTTGGAAAGATGTACTCGCACTCGAACTTCACACACCTTTCGGGACTCATCGGCTACAAGTGCAAGGAGCACATCTCCGTGACCACACTCGAGCGCATCTGGGGTTACTCCACCCGCAATGCAAGCAAGATTTCAATAAGGACGCTTGATGTTATTGCAAGATTTGTGGATCATGCCGACTGGGAGACATACTGCAAGTACTTACACGAAAAGTTGCAAAAATGTTCTGAATTATTCCATACTGCCGATGCCATAAACAGTTGTAACCTCGCTACCGGTACAAAGGTGCGCATTGCTTGGCAGCCCGACAGGGTTTGCGAAGTGGAATACCTTGGCAACAACCGCTATGTTGCCGTGAAGTGCGAGAACTCAAGCATGAAACCGGGCGACACATTCACCTGCCTGATGATACAGAAAGGACGCGAACTCTACATGGAGAACTTTACACGCTATGGCAAAGAGCCTGCCGGCGAATGTTATGTAGTGGGACAAATAAGCGGCCTCACCAGCGCCGAAATCATAAAGGATCAGCCGTAAATCTCTACAATCCTGTCAAGTATCGACATCAGCTCGTCCATCTTCTCGCAACGGAGCATCTCAATGCGCAGTGGGCGGAAATCGTTGAGTCCCTTGAGTAGTGGAGTTGCTGCAAGATGACGGCGCACATGCAGGATTCCTGGGCGCTCGCCAAGCCACTCTACACTGTCCCTTACCTGCTCACGCAGGATATCCATACACTCGGTGAATGTAAATGGCACTGCTGGCTCGCCATGCTCGAGATAGTGTTTCACATCACGGAAAATCCATGGCTGACCGAAGCTTGCACGACCAATCATCACCGCATCCACACCATACTTGTCAAAACACTCCTTGGCACGCTCGGGAGTCTTCACGTCACCGTTGCCAATGATGGGGATGTGCATTCGGGGGTTCTCCTTTATCTTGCCTATGAGTGTCCAGTCGGCATCGCCGGTGTACATCTGCGCTCGTGTGCGGCCATGCACAGTGAGGGCGGCTATACCACAATCCTGCAGACGCTCGGCAAGTTCCACAATACATTTGCTGTTCTCGTCCCAGCCAAGACGTGTCTTCACGGTAACAGGGATGTTCACCGCATCCACCACAGCTTTTGTAATCTCAAGCAGTTTAGGGATGTTCTGCAACATGCCGGCACCGCATCCCTTGCGCGCCACCTTCTTGACAGGACAGCCAAAGTTGATATCAAGGATATCGGGCTTTGCAAGTTCAACGCGCTTGGCAGCCTCGACCATAGGCTCCACCTCGTTGCCGTATATCTGTATCGCAACCGGGCGTTCCTTGTCATATACCTGCAACTTGCGCACCGTGCTGTTCACATCGCGTATGAGAGCATCGCTCGACACGAACTCGGTATATACCATATCAACCCCGAACCTCTTGCACAGCAAGCGGAACGCAGCGTCAGTCACATCCTCCATTGGAGCAAGAAAGATGGGATATTTCCCGAATTCAATATTGGCAATCTTCATTGTCTAATAATCTGCTATGAGTTTGTTATTTCCTTGCAAAGATATATCTTTGTAGGCAAATTACAAACAATCCATGAACTACAAGAGAAGCGATTTTGAGATAATGGCACCTGTGGGTTCGCGCGAGAGCCTCGCTGCAGCCATTCAGGCAGGAGCAAACTCAATCTATTTTGGTATTGAGCACCTTAACATGCGCGCCCACTCGGCAAGCGCATTCTCAATAAATGACCTGCGCGAGATTGCACAGATATGCGATGAGCACGGCATAAAGAGCTACCTCACGGTGAACACCATCATCTATGAGGATGACCTTGCAATGATGTACCAGATTATTGATGCTGCCAAGGAGAGCGGCATCTCGGCTGTCATTGCAGCCGATGTGGCAGTGATGCAGTACTGTAACCGCGTCGGCGTTGAGGTACACCTCTCTACACAGCTCAACATAAGCAACAGCGAAGCAATGAAATTCTATGCACAGTTTGCCGATGTCGTAGTGCTTGCACGCGAGCTGAAGATGGAGCAGGTTGCAGCAATACACAAGGTAATTATTGACGAGGACATACGCGGCCCCAAGGGCGAGCTGCTACGCATAGAGATGTTCTGCCACGGAGCATTGTGCATGGCAATCTCGGGCAAGTGCTACATGTCGCTTCACCAGCTCGGCCGCAGCGCCAACCGTGGCGAGTGCATGCAGGTGTGCCGCCGTGGCTACATTGTAAAGGACCGCGAGAGCGACATTGAACTGGAGGTTGACAACAAATACATCATGTCACCCAAGGATCTCAAGACCATACGCTTCATTGACCGCATGATTGAGAGCGGCGTGCGCGTGTTCAAGATAGAAGGCCGCGCCCGTGGCCCCGAATATGTGCAGACTGTTGCCGGCTGCTACAACGAGGCACTTGAGGCCTACCTCGCCGGCGAACTCACCGAGGAGAAGAAGGACACTTGGGACGAACGCCTGGCAACCGTGTTCAACCGCGGATTCTGGGACGGCTACTACCAGGGACAGAAGCTTGGCGAGTGGAGCAACATCTACGGTTCACAGGCAACCGAGCGCAAGGTATATATCGGAAAGGCCATGAAACACTTCTCAAAGCTTGGCGTGGGCGAGTTCCTCATTGAGGCAGGCACCATTGATGCAGGCGAGAAGATTCTCATCACCGGCCCAACAACCGGTGCCGTATATCTGGAGCTTGAAGACCCGCGCGTGAACCTTGAACCGGTAGAAAAGGTGAACAAGGGCGACAGAGTCTCGTTCAAGGTACCCTGCAAGGTGCGCCCAAGCGACAAGCTCTACAAGATTGTAAAGACCGAGCACGGTTGCTGCGATTGAATTGATACAAAAAAATACGCTGAAGCGCACTTCAGCGTATTTTTTTGTATCATCCTCTAGTTTTGAATGCCAATGCATATAACTTCATCTGCCTTATCATTGCCAGAAGACCGTTGCTGCGTGTGGGGGAGAGATGCTCTTTCAGGCCTATTGCCTCGACAAAGCGCGGCTCGGTGTTGAGTATCTCATCGGGGGTACGACCGGAATATACCTTTATCAGCAACGAGACAATACCCTTGACAATCATGGCATCACTCTCGGCACGGAAATGAACCTTGCCGTCAACATAATCGGCCTGCAGCCATACGCGGCTCTGACAGCCCTCTATGAGGTTATTGTCGGTCTTGTACTCGGCCGGCAGTGGTTCCTGTTCGCTGCCAAGGTCAATGAGCAGCTGGTAGCGGTCGAGCCAGTCATCAAAATCGCTGAACTCGGCGATAATCTCGTCCTGTGCTTCCTGGATTGTTGCCATTATTTCTCGCTATAAATTACATATAACACTGTCTGCCCCACAGCCTTAAGGGTCTCCTTGTCTATCCAGTCCATATCGTCCTTCATGGTGTGATGATAGGGGCCGAAACCATTGGGGCTTTCGGGATCATAGTTTATGATATCGATGCAGGGAATGCCTGCGGTCTTGTTCACATACAGATGGTCATCGGTGATGTAACCGCCCTCCTTGTCAACGAAATAGTTTGAGTAGCCTGCATTCTTGGCATGTTTCCACACCTTGCGCACAACCGCAGGGGCGTAGTGCGACGAGTATCCCTCTTGACGGAACTGCGAAGAGGGTGCGCCTACAATATCAAGCAGTATGCCATATTTGGGGCTGTAGGCAAACTCGTGAAGGTTACGTGACCAATATTGCGAACCCAAAGCCCATGAGTTGCTCACTGATGCGTATTTCTCGACATCGTTCTCGTGTAGGCCGTAATCCTCGGCATCGAAGAGTATAATATCAACGCCAACGGTTGTGGGGACAGCCGCAAGCTGACGCGCAATCTCAAGCAACACACCAACACCGCTGCCACCGTCATTGGCACCCGGAAGGGGCTTGTAGTGGTTGGCTTTATTGGGGTCGGAGTCGGCCCAGGGGCGTGTATCCCAATGTGCGCAGAGCATCACGCGTTTATCCTTCTCGGGCTGGAAACGGGCAATGATGTTGCGCGACTTGAGGAGGTCACCGTTGTAGGCCTTGAGATCGACATCCTGTGTAATGACGTCGGCGCCGTATGAACGCAGTTTGTCAACAAGATAATTGCCACAGTTGCGGTGAGTTGCGGTACCGGGGACACGGGGGCCAAAGGCCACCTGGCGTGCCACGAAACTGTATGCGCTGTCGGCGTCGAACAGGGGCACGATTGCAAGCGTTTCAACCGTCTGCGACGCACCACCCTGCTGCGATGATGACTCGCCGGAGGGTTTTGCCGCGACTGCTGTATCAATCCTTGAATTGCCACCACAGCCAATGAGAAGAAAAGCCAGTAGCAATGCGAATGCCTTGTGTAACATGGTTTATCGGTTTAATTTCCAGGTTGTACCCTCTTTGCCGTCCTTGATTTCAAAGCCAAGCTCGGCAAGTTCGTTACGTATGCGGTCGCTTGTAGCCCAGTCCTTGTTGGCCTTTGCTACCTGACGCTGCTGGAGAAGCATGTCCACTACCTTACCGAATGCCTCCTCGCGACCGCTGTCGGAGCCACGCTCCTCCTTCAAGCCAAGGATATCGAATGCAAAAAGGTGGAATGTTTCCTTGAGTTCGGCAAGATCGGCCTCGCTGATGGTGGCCTTCTTGTCGGCAAGCTGGTTGATTGCACGCGAAGCATCAAAGAGGTGCGAGATTACCTGCGCGGTATTCATGTCGTCGTTCATTGCATCGTAGCACTTGCCGCGCAGACCCTTTACATCGGCAGTTGTCTCACCAGACGCAGAAAGACTTGTGAGGGTCTTGTATGCCTCGAGCAGACGTTGCATTCCCTTCTCGGCTGCCTGCAATGCCTCGTTGCTGAAATCAACGGTGCTGCGGTAGTGTGCCTGGAGAATGAAGAAGCGTATTGTCATTGGCGAGTAGGCCTGTGCCAACAGCGGATGTGAGCCGGTAAAGAACTCGTCGAGGGTGATGAAGTTGCCCAATGACTTGCCCATCTTTGTGCCGTTGATTGTAATCATGTTGTTATGCATCCAGTACTTGACTACATGATGTCCCATGGCTGCCATGCCCTGTGCAATCTCACACTCGTGGTGAGGGAACACGAGGTCCATGCCGCCACCGTGGATGTCGAACTGCTCGCCAAGGTACTTGCGCCCCATGGCTGTACACTCGCAGTGCCAGCCGGGGAAACCGTTGCTCCATGGCGATGGCCAACGCATGATGTGCTCGGGCTGCGCGCACTTCCACAATGCAAAATCGGCAGGGTTACGCTTCTCGTCCTGGCCGTCAAGTTCGCGTGTGGTGTTGAGCACGTCGTCGAGATTACGACCCGAGAGGATACCGTATTTGTGTGCCTTGTCATACTTTGCGACATCGAAATAGACCGAACCCTGGCTCTCATAAGCAAAACCGTTGTCGAGGATTTCCTTTACAAGCTCTATCTGCTCAATGATGTGACCCGATGCGTGGGGCTCAATGCTTGGGGGAAGGACATTCAACGCATCCATCACCTTGTGGTAGTGGAGCGTATATTGCTGAACGACTTCCATTGGCTCAAGCTGCTCGAGGCGTGCCTTCTTTGCAATCTTGTCCTCGCCCTCATCGGCATCGTGCTCAAGGTGACCCACGTCTGTGATGTTACGCACATAGCGCACCTTGTAGCCAAGGTTCTGAAGATAGCGGAACAGCACATCGAAGGTTATCGCAGGGCGCGCATGACCAAGATGAGCGGGGCCATATACTGTGGGGCCGCAGACATAGAGTCCCACATTGGGGGCGTGGAGCGGCTCGAACAACTCTTTCTTGCGAGAGAGCGTGTTGTATATCATGAATTTGTTTTCCATATCTCTGTATATATTATCTGTTATTTGAATTTACGTGTTGCATTACGGTTCATTTTGCGACGCTCCTTGTCGGGCTTCTGCTTGGTTATCTCAAGCGGTTTCTGCTCGTTGAGAGGCTTGCCGATGTCCCAATCCTCCTGGGTATATTCGAATAGCGCCCTGAGATCAAGTGCATGATGATAATAGGTGACGTGCTCGGGCTGAATACCTTTTGCATAGTCGCCGGTGTCCCACTTGCCGTTGCCGTTATTGTCGAAGATGAGACGCATAAAGTATTGTCCGGGACGTATGAAGTAGAAGGAGCAACGGCCGTTGACGGTTCTTTCCTCCTTTACAACGCTCTCACGGGAATCGAGAAGCTGTAATATACCATTGTTGCCTACGCCTGACACATTTACATAGAGCACGGCATACTCGTCGAGCGAACGGAAGCTCATCTCACGGGTGAACTCTGCAGATACTCCACCATAGAGTCCTTTGAAAGCTGCCGAATCGGCAACAACCTTGTAGGTATTCTCGGGACGCCACTCAGCAAAAAGATCATATTTACGTATGTTTACTGTATCCTGGCTGAAGACATGCTCTACAGGCACCCATAGTGTATCGACCTTATGGAAGAGATGTATTGCATCGGGGTTGACCGATAGCAATGGCTCATCAAAGGTAAACTTGCAACTGCCATCGACATCCATTGAGGATGAGCCTGAGAAACGCACCGACAGGGGCACGGGCTTGGGAACAAAAGCCGGAGGGTTGGCCTCGTCGTAATCGGGAGATTTCTTTGCTTCGCGCATGAATGCTTTCATCTCCTCCTCGTACTTCTTCTGACGCTGTTTCTGCACAGTCTCCCAACGTCTCTTTGCCGAGATGTACAAGGTATCTACCTGATCAAAGAAGTTGCCGTCAACATCACTTGCACGGTATGATAGCTTCAGAGCCAATGTATCGTTTCGATAGAGCAGAGAGTCCTTGAGCCAATAGACAAGGGTGTCGCTCTTAAGGCTCTTCTCAAGTATATATGCATTGGAGAAATCGAAACCGAGACCTTCTATCTGCGGCAGTTCCTTGTTCTCGGCAGCAAAGAAGAGGGTTATCTTGTTGTGGCTGTCACGAGTGCGCTTGATGAGGTACTGGGATGTAAAATCTTCCTTAAAGACACGGAGCATTATGTCATCGGGCAGGAAACGTGTGTAATTGATGTTCCTGATGGTATCGATTGTCAAGCTGTCGCGCCACACGGTGTCGGGGCGTACAGCCGGCATTGCATGCGGTTCAATGAGACCGGAGAGATAAGCCACAGCCTCGCTCTTCTGGTCAAAAAGGAAGTTCTGATTGGCATCGGAAAGCGCATAGACACGGTATTTGCCGGGAGCAATACCTTTGATGGTGAAACGCCCGCGCGAATCGGTGCGGGATACACGCTCGAAAGGCAACTTGCTGAAGGCAGTGTCGTCAAGACATGAGTGCAGACCTACAATAATGCCCTTTACGGGTTCAAGATCCTGGGCATTGAGCACTGTGCCCGATACCGCCAGGGTATCGACCTGCTCGCCGGTAGAGAAAACATAGGCGAAGTTCTCGTAGGGGTTACCCTCGTTGTTGTCAACTATGGCGTCACCAAAGTCTATGGAGTAGGTGGTATTGGGGCGCAAAGTGTCAAAGAGTTCAACTGTCACCTTCTTGCCTGCGTACTTTATCTCGGGCATCTGTAACTGAGGCGGAGAGACTACTACTTTTTCAAAGGCATTCTCGAGCTTTATATTTTCATTGAATTCAAGCGCAATCTTTGCTGCCTCTACGTTGGTAGCACCAAGCACAGGGGTAGCCTTGACGAGGACTGGTGGGTCCTCGTCATACGGGCCGCCATCGGGCGCTCCTATGCTGGCACATGCTGCAAGCAGCAGTGACGCAACTAAAGATATTGCTGAATTCCAGAATCGCATTACTTGTTCAACTCAAGCAACTCGTCAATGTATTGGCGGCTGTTGCTCAAACGGGGTACCTTGTGCTGACCACCCAGTTTACCCTTGCTCTTGAGCCAGTCGCTGAAGAGGTTCTTGCGAGCCACTACAAGTTCGAGTTGCTGCATTGTCTTATTCTTGTATCGTTTTGCTTCGTAGTCCGAGTTTATCTGCTGGAGAGTCAGGTCAAGCACCTCAACGAACTTCTCAACAGAGCATGGAGGCTCGGCAAACTCCACAAGCCACTGGTGACGGCACTGTGCATTGGCATCCATGAATACCGGAGCTGCAGTGTAGTCAAGTACCTTGGCACCGGTCACCAGGCAAGCCTTCTCCAGTCCTTTCTCGGCGTTCTCTACAATGAGTTCCTCACCAAAGGCGTTGATGAAGTGCTTTGTACGGCCCGAAATCACAATCTTATATGGATCCTTGCTCATGAAACGCACTGTATCACCAATCATATAACGCCACAGACCGCAAGATGTTGAGATGAGCATTGCATAATTCTTGCCAACCTCAACCTCCCACAACGGCAACACGCGTGGGTTAGGTGAATCCAACTCATCGAGCGGAATGAACTCATAGAATACGTCATAGTCAATCATCAAGAGCATTGCCGGATCGAGTGGGTCATTCTGAATACCGAAGAATCCCTCGCTGGCATTGTAGGTCTCCATGTACTTCATGTCGCTCTTACGGATGAGCTGATGATACTGCTCACGATAAGGGGTAAAGGCCACGCCACCATGGAAGAACACCTCGAGGTTTGGCCACAACTCCTCAACGCCCTGTTTACCGGTTATATTAAGCATGTGCTTGAGCACAGCCATCATCCATGAAGGTACACCCGAGAGGTTGGTCACGTTCTGGCCTGATACGGTACGGGCAATCTTGTCCATCTTCTCCTCGAAGTCGCTCAAGAGTGCAATCTCCTTCTTGGGAGCACGCATCATGTTGACGAAGAAGTTGGTATTCTCTATGAGAATGGCACTGAGGTCACCGACAAGGCTGTTCTGCAAGTTGTAGTTTGGCGCATGGCTTCCGCCAAGGATAAGAGCCTTACCCGAGAATAGACGGCTCTTGGGGTTGTTGGCCAAATACATGGCAACGACATCAAAACCACCCTTGTAGTGTGCTCTCTGCAAGCCGGCTGGTGTAACCGGAATAAACTTACTCTTGTCGTTGGTTGTACCCGATGACTTTGCAAACCACTTGCAACCGCCTTTCCAGAGCACGTCCTTCTCGCCACGACGCATGCGGTCAATGTCGTGTTTCAGTGTCTCATAGTCTTGGACGCCGACTGATTTAGCGAACTGCTCATACTGTTTGATGTCGCTATAGTTATGCTTTATTCCCCACTCTGTGCCTGAGGCTTCACTTATGAGGTGTTTCAACACATTGCGCTGTATCTCCTCGGCGTGTGTAGCATACTTCTCTAATTTCTTGACCCTGCTATTGAAGACAGGTCTTGTCAATGGAGTGATATTCATTGTTCAATGTTTTTTTACCGGCCATGCCGGCACATTTGTTTTAATCCTTTTTGTTGAAAGCATCAAGTCCTTCATCAAGGAATTTCTTGAAGTCCTCAACATCCTTATTGAAAGAGAATGTTCTTTTACCCATGAGTTTGCCGTCAGAATCCACTACCACATAGAATGGCTGTGCAGCGGCACCGAACTTGTGTTTCTGCAAGAAACTCCACTTTTCGCCAACCTCGTAATATTCATCATCAAGGACGCAGAATGGTTCTGGCAACTCTGTTCTGTCATCAACATAAAGCGACACAACGATAAATTCCCCGTCCAACTTGCTCAACACATCGCCATCGCTCAGCACAGCAGCCTCCATCTCGCGGCAGTTCACGCATCCATGACCGGTAAAGTCGAGCAGGATAGGTTTATTTTCTTCCTTGGCCATCCTGATAGCATCATCATAATCGTGAGAGTCAATTACAGATGCAAAAGTCTTGTCATAAAGGCTGAAATCCTGTGTCCACATAGGAGGAGCAAATGCGCTGATAGCTTTGCAAGGAGCACCCCAAAGACCGGGTATCATATAAACGGCAAATGCCAATGATACCCATGCGGTAAAGAATCCTGGCACGCTCGCTTTTTTGTCCTCGGGATCATCGTGTGGGAAACGGATAATCTTGAGCAGATAGAGACCAAGCATTGTGAAGAGTATTATCCACAAAGCGAGGAATGTCTCCCTGTCAAGGATTCTCCAGCCCATTGTGAGGTCGGCTACCGAAAGGAACTTCAAGGCAAAGGCAATTTCCACAAATCCCAGTACAACCTTGATGGTGTTCATCCAGCCGCCAGAACGTGGGGCTTTCTTCAACAATGAAGGGAACATTGCAAAGATTGTAAATGGCAATGCAAGCGCCAATGCAAAACCGAACATACCCACAGCCGGGGCAAGGATGTCGCCCGATGTAGCTGTCTCAACAAGCAGGAAGCCAATAATAGGACCTGTACATGAGAATGATACCAACGCCAATGTAAATGCCATAAGGAAGATACTTAACACACCGGTTGTGTTACTTGCCTTTGTATCTACCTTATTTGTCCATGATGAAGGCAACTTGAGTTCAAAGCCACCAAGGAACGATGCGCCGAACACAAGCAGCATAAGGAAGAAAAAGACATTGAACCAGGCATTGGTGGCAAGCGCGTTGAGTGCTGTTGCTCCAAAAACGGATGTAACAACCAAACCAAGCAACAAATATATGACAATGATTGATATACCATACATAATTGCCTCACGAATAGCTTGCTTTTTCTCCTTTGAACGCTTGAGGAAGAAACTGACGGTCATTGGGATAATTGGCCACACGCAGGGAGTGAGAAGAGCCAAGAGACCACCGCCGAAGCCCAGGACGAAAATTCCCCATATTGTTCCGGCAGTATCCTTGTCATCAATTTCAACAGCCCTCCAAGTTTCGGGAAGCGCTGCATCAATTTCTTTTTCCTGTTCCGTGAGTACCCTCTTCTTTTGAGCCTTTTCTGTATTTTCTGTGTTTTCTGTTTTATCGGCCACATTGACACCGGCATTCACGAAGCCGGTAACCTCAGTACTTGTTACTGCAACACCGTTCATATCCGGCTGTTTAGCATCTACCTGCAAGGTGATGACAAACATCAGGAGTAGTAGAAAGAGTTTTTTCATTGTAATATATTTTATCCTTTATTTTCAAAAACAGGTTGTTCCTTACTTGACTGGTTCTACAGCTACACTGCCATTGGTTATTGTGAATTTATAACGGTCGGGGACGCAACCGGCAGTACCGCAGGCCTGATAACGCAGGTATCCCTTAATGACATAGTTCTCGTCAAGAATCTTGAAATTCTGTTCAAAATCGGCTGCCTCTGTAAAATAGTTAACATTCATGTCAAAAGCAGACTCATACTTTGTATTCGGTTCGTCAACCGGTGTAAGGTTGCCAACCATCTCAACACCCACACTCTCAGTGATTCTGATAGTAATTGGCATTGGGCCACCTTTAGGAATATCGGTAGAATACATGTAGTAACCTTCCTCTATTGTAGCATAGAAAACAATCTTGGCGTCAGAACCCTCGGCAATTACCTCGTGATCGAATTTAACCGGCTGCTGCGCACTTACCTGAAAAGCGGCAACCAACAACAATAGTGATAAAAAAAGTTTTTTCATTGTAATATGTTTTAATAGTTATTACTAAAGTTCTACAGGGTTTTTCCTTATCCTCCACTCGGCAGGATAAAGATTGTTGGCCCTGTTTCCAACATTCTTTGCAAAGCCAATTGGCGCACCCTTGTATGTGAGCAGCAAGTAACCCATGGGGTGCTGTGCAAATGTCAAAGCCTCGCGGTGCAGGTAGGCAAGCGCCAGTTCGCGCTCAAGTTCTACCATACAGAAGGCGTCCTTGTTCAGTGCGCAGTTCATTGCAAGCTGGTGCAAGGGCAGCAGTTTGTTGTTCTTTACATCGGCAAGTGGCAAGCCAAAGTGCAGAACCTTAAGCTTCTGCTGCAGAGCAAGTATTGCCGCAGTGTGCTCACGTGGCATTGCCACCAGCCTCTCACCTTGCTGCATTATGTCAAAACCCGTAGGTGACAGGAGCCACTCCTCGACCATCGCCTTCAGCTTTGCCGGTGCGGGTTGCCAGCGCTGTTGGCGTGGTTGCGACAAAGGTGCATCACCGTTCTTGCGCAACACGGCAAGGAAAAAGCCTTCGCCGGCAGTGTAACCCGGAATGAAGCGGTAAACCGGTATTTCTTCAGCAACAAGCGAACCTGTTATTCCCCAAGAGGCATCAGTTTCAACCGTCAGCGGCGTTGCTCCAAGCTCATCGGCTATCCACTGTACACACTCCTCATTCTCTTCGCTGTTGAATGTACAGGTACTATAGACCAACAGACCACCGGGACGGAGCGAAGACCAGATGTCGGAGAGTATGCGTCGCTGACGCTTGACACATTGCTCCACATTGGAAAGGCTCCACTGTTCCACCGCTCCATAATCCTTGCGGAACATGCCCTCTCCGGAACATGGTGCATCAACAACGACAAGGTCAAAGAAGTTTCCAAAACTGCGAAAATCGGCAGGCTCGTTACGAGTGACTACAGCCGACGGATTTCCCCATTTTATAACATTCTCGGCAAGAACCTGGGCGCGTTGCGGCACGGGCTCGTTCGAGACAAGCAGGCTCCCCTGAGGCAGCAACGACAACAGATGCGTTGTCTTGCCACCGGGCGCTGCACACAAATCGAGCGCACGCACCGGAGCTTGCACATATTGCTTTACAACCTGTTCAATGAACATCGACGATGCCTCCTGCACATAATAGCAACCAGCATGAAACAGCGGGTCGGCCGTAAATACCGGTCTGTTGGAGAGATAACGGCCATTGGCTGCCCAAAGGACAGGCTCGTTTACCCCGTCGGCACCCTGCTTGGCAACATTGTAACGTATGCTGACCACAGGTTCACTGTCAAGAGCCTGCGAAAAACGTGTAAACCGTTCCTTACCGAAAAGATTCTCCGTCCTAACTACAAATTCAGCATCAAGTTTCATAACCTTCAACAGAGTCAACTGCTATATGTACACAAAAAGGCACAATCACTGCAAAGATACAAAAATATGACAGGAATAAGGTATTTTTAGGTTAAAAAATATCAAACGAGGAGCAATACACCTATCATTTGACAGCATGAGAAGAATAATTTTGGAATATTAGGAATATTAGCTGCGAATGTGTATATTCGCAGAATAAATTCTCGAAAAATCATTTGCAATGAAACAATATCTAAACCTGCTCGACCGCATCATGACCGAGGGCACAAAAAAAGACGACCGTACAGGCACGGGCACAATAAGCGTGTTCGGCCATCAGATGCGCTTTAACCTTGAGGACGGTTTCCCCTGTCTGACGACAAAGAAGCTGCACCTGAAGTCCATAATCCACGAACTGCTTTGGTTCCTGAATGGAGACACAAATGTAAAATACCTACAAGAGAACGGTGTGAGGATATGGAACGAGTGGGCCGACGAGAACGGCGACCTGGGTCATATCTATGGTTACCAATGGCGTTCGTGGCCGGGATACAACGGTGAGCATATTGACCAGATAAAGGAGGTTGTAGAGACAATCAAGCACAACCCCGACTCGCGCCGTATAATTGTCAATGCATGGAATGTAGGCGACATAAAGAACATGAACCTGCCACCATGCCACGCAATGTTCCAGTTCTATGTAGCCGATGGCAAACTGAGCCTGCAACTCTACCAGCGCAGTGCCGACTGTTTCCTGGGCGTTCCTTTCAACATTGCATCATACGCACTTCTATTGCAGATGATGGCACAGGTGACCGGATTGAAAGCCGGCGAATTCATCCACACTTTGGGAGACGCGCACTTGTACCTGAACCACATTGAGCAGGCCAAGCTACAGCTTACACGCGAGCCAAAGAAGTTACCGAGAATGGTCATCAACCCCGATGTCAAAGATATTTTCTCATTCAAGTTCGAAGACTTTTCACTCGAGGACTACGACGCTCACCCACACATCAAAGGTGTCGTAGCCGTATAAACAGACAAAAAAAACAATGTACAAGCTAGCACTTATTGCCGCCATAGCGAAGAACAACGCCATAGGCCACGAGAACAAGCTCATCTATTGGTTACCAAACGACCTGAAGAGGTTCAAGGAACTGACAACCGGACACACCATCATCATGGGCAGCAACACATTCCGTTCACTACCCAAGGGTGCATTACCAAACAGACGCAACATCGTACTCTCGCGCAAGGAGAAATGTTTCCCAGGCTGTGAAACATTCAGCTCGCTTGAAGAGGCACTTGCAAACTGCAACAACGAAGAGATAGTATATATCATTGGTGGTGAGATGCTGTACAAGGCCGCACTACCGATGGCCGATATTCTTTGCCTCACAGAAATAGATGACACACCAAGCCAAGCCGATGCATTCTTCCCCCAATTCGCAAAAAGCGAGTGGGAAACCATTGAGCAGGAGGAGCATAGCACGGACGAGAAGCATCACTTCAACTACCGCTTCACCACTTACATCAGACGTAAATAATCACAAAAACAACAAAAAATATGGCATCCCAACGGATGCCATATTTTTTATCAAGTACATGTTGCTATGTATCAATTGCCAGTGCTACTCTTTGCCTCGTTGGCAGAGTAAACAATCTGCAAGGCGTATGCCTTACGCAACTGCATTTTAACATCAGTCAAAAGACCCATATCAACATTGTTGTCAATCTTAAGAGCTACTTTCATCTTGAAAGCATCGTTACCAAGACGCTCCTTTTCCTCTACGATATACGTTTTGAGGTTGTGAACCTCACGGCGAGAGAGCAGGCGGTCATTGAGCTGGATACCAGCCTCCTGAGTCTCAGCGTTATTCATAGGAGCACCTATGTAAATATTCGTAATCGCAGTCTTGCGCTCCAACTTCGTCAATTCAGTACCCTTAGGCAACTCAACCTGCACCTTCACCTCCTGCTCACGCATTGATGTTACAATCATGAAGAAGAAGAGGATTGAGAAGATCAAGTCAGGCAATGACGAGGTGTTCAATTCAGGCATTTCTGCCTTTCCTTTGTCGCTAAATTTACTCATATTATCTTCTCTTACCAATTTCAAGAGGCTGAGCCTCAGAAATCATGTTAATATAGCGTCTGTGACACAATCCCTGCTCATCGGCAGTAAGTTCCCTGTCTCCATATACCTCGAGCGCAAAATCTCTACGCAAGTCGTTATACGCACCATACAATGCCTCCTGCACCTTGAAATAGACCTCGTACTTTGTAGCACGGTCTGTCTGCAAAGTAATGACATGCTGGTTCAGAATAACCTCGCTAGGATATGTAACGACCACACCATCTTCATTAGTGTACTCAACCTTGTAAGGTTCCTTCTTTGGCTGAGGATAGTGCTCGTTTATAGTACCGTCGGGAGTATTGGCAGTGATAAACACCTTTGCCAACTCACGCAGCTCGTCAAGGTTATCAACAGAGAACTGTTCAGGACCGGCAGAACCCGGAGTCACCATGATCTCGTTGTTCATATTAACGAACACCTTCATAATGTTGCGCTCGTTAAGTTCTGGTGGATCCTGCAAATCTTTCTCTTCCGGTGGGTTTGGCAACATCACCGGCAAACCGAAGTTTGAGTTCATAGAAGTTACGACCAAGAAAAAGATAAGCAATATGAACGAGATATCCGCGGTTGAACTGGCGTTGATTCCCGGAACTTTTCTTTTACTTTTTCCCATTATTTAACTCTGTTATAAAAGGGTTAATCAAGAACGCATTTTTGAGATCACAAAACTGAAGAACATCGCCAATGCTGCAAGACCTAAGAGAGCATACTGCAAATAGAGTACGAAGTCCATCTTGGATGGTGACAACAAATACAAGCCCACAACTGCCGCAACCACTACAAGAATGCGTACAATTCTCTTCTGCAAGCCCTTTGTGCTATAGCGCAAGCTCTTCACAAGTGCTATTGACTCGAACACGAACACCAACATCACCGAAATGATAACCATGGCATAACACAAGTATATTGCCAATGAAGTAAATTCCGGATATGGTTTGCCCTCTTCACCACTAGTCTCAGAAGCCGGTGGCAAAATCTGGGTCTCACCCGCAGCAAAGAAGAGGGCGAAAACAATCAGAATCACGGCAAAGAGACCGTACATTATGTAGTTCGAGATTTTTGAATACAATTCTGCTTTCATAATTTATATTTATTTAGCAGTTATTATTTCTTAAGGTTGTACTTTGTGAGCAAGTCAAGCAAAGTGATTGAAGAATCCTCCATGTCAGCAACGATAGACTCAATCTTGGTGAGGATAAAGTTGTAGAACACCTGGAGTACAAGAGCTACGATAATACCATAGATAGTTGTGATAAGAGCCACCTTCATACCACCGGCAACGATAGTTGGAGAGATGTCACCCTTCTGCTGGATCTCGTCGAATGACATAACCATACCAATCACAGTACCCAAGAATCCGAGTGATGGAGCCATCGCGATGAATAATGTAATCCATGAGCAACCCTTCTCGAGCAATGAAGACTGGAGGCTACCATAAGATACAACTGAACGCTCTACAGTGTCAAGACCCTCGTCAATGCGGAGAAGACCCTGATAGCAGATAGATGCAACAGGACCAGCTGTGTTGCGACAAACCTCCTTGGCAGCCTCAACATCACCCTTAGAAAGAGCCTCAGCGATTGCACCCATAAGCTTCTTTGCGTTAACCTTAGCAAGGCTCAAGTAGATGATACGCTCGATACAGAATGCTAGACCGATAACCAAAGCGATTGACACGAGTGCCATGAACTCAGGACCACCCTCAATGAACTTTGTCTTCAAGTTCTTGTGTACAGCGTCGATACCGCTCTCTGACACCTTTGTTACCTCTTCCTTAGTCTCTTCCTCAACCTCCTCTACTGGTGGATATTTTGCATTGATAAGTGCTGCCAACGCATTCTTTACAGTCTCAATCTCAGCACCCTTGCCGTTCAATTTAGCACTCAAGCTATCAAGAGTTGCCTGATATGTCTGAGCGTCAGCAGGATTACCAGCAAGGACAGCATTCAACTGTGCACAAGCAACCTCAAGGTTCAAAGAGTCAACCTGGATACCCATGTACTCGGCGATACGACCCAAAGAGTCCTTCTTGAAAGATGCATCAGCGATCTGTGCCTTACCAGTCTCGATCTTAGCCTTCTCAGCCTCAAGCTCCTTCTGGCTCTTCTCAAGTTCTGCACTCTTCTTTGCATACTCAGCCTCTTTAGTAGCAATATTCTTCTCAGTTGCTTTTACATCAGCAGCCTTTGGAGCAACAGAAAGAAGCTGAACAAAACGCTCAATCTTCAACTTGTAAGAAGCCTCCTTTGCGGCAGCACTCTCAGCAGTAAGAGTCGCGCAATTCTTCTCAAGCTCAGCTGATTTCTTAATTGCAGCAGCTGTATCTGCCTGCAACTTAGCAAGTTCAGCCATCTTGTTTGACACAGCCTCATTCATCTTTGAAGTTGCATCTGTCATTGCTTTGAGGTCAACATTCAACTTCTCAACTTTGTCAACCAGTTCCTTCTGTTTAGCAGTTGTGGTATCTGCAGCCTTTTCGTCCTGAGCTGCCCAAACCTGGGTTGTTGAGAACAAACCCAACATTGCAACAATTGCAAAAAGTTTTTTCATTTTGTGTAATTTTTAGTTAATATTTCAAGTTAATTTTTTCAAAACATCTGCGGAAAGAGGGGGATTCGAACCCCCGATACGCTTTTGACGTATACACGCTTTCCAGGCGTGCCTCTTCAACCACTCGAGCATCTTTCCAAAGGCACTGTCTGCCACTAATCGGGTTGCAAGTTACAACTTTTTTCGCTAATCAGCACTTTATTTCACGGCAAAAGTAGTTTTTTTTTTCGAATCGGTAAACAATTATTCAAAAATCATTGCCTTCATGACAAAAAAATAACAAAAATAAGTTTTTTTAACATTTGACAATAAGCCTGCTATATAAAAAAGCCGGGAAAGCACCCGAGATTTGTGAATATTTTCCTATTTTTGCATAAATATATCCCACATTAGATGCAAAGAATCAAAAGGAACATATTGCGCAAACTGACCGACTGCATCAACCCCTATGCTTGGGTAATGGCAATAAGGAACAGGGCTTTTGACACCGGAGTGCTCAAAAGCCGTGAGTTCGGCATCCCCTCCATTTGCGTGGGCAACATCTCGGTTGGGGGAACAGGCAAGACACCGCACATCGAATATATCACCAGGCTATTGAAAGATGAGTTCCGCATTGCCGTGCTGAGCCGTGGCTACGGGAGAAAAAGCAAGGGATACATAAAGGCCGACAGCCACTCCACCATGCAGCAGATTGGCGACGAACCGTTCCAGATAAAGAACAAATTCAAGGAGATTGATGTTGCTGTATGCGAGAAGCGTGTCTATGGCATTGAACAGTTGACAAAAGAGAACAGGGAGTTACAGGTAATTCTGCTAGATGATGCTTTCCAGCACCGCCATGTAAAAACCGGGCTGAACATACTGCTCATTGACAGCAACCGTCCTGTGTGGAACGACTGCGTGATGCCTTTCGGCCGGTTGCGAGAGAGGATTTCGGGCATAAGGCGCGCCGACATTGTTATAATGACTAAATGCCGAGAGATGACCGAAGAACAGATGACTGCCTGCCGCGAGTTCATTGGACGCTACAGAAACATACCGATGTACTTTTCAAGTATAAGATATGGCAATTTATACCATCTGCACGACACTGCAAGAGGTGCTGAAATCGCCACCGGAAGCAAGGTCCTGCTTGTCACCGGCATAGCCAAACCACAGCCACTGAAGGCAGAGATTGAGAGCCGTGGAGCCAGTGTGACACTAATGCAGTATGGTGACCACCACAACTTCAGCAGTGCCGAGTTCGAGGAGATTTCCCGGAAGTTCCAGAATGGCGACTTTGATATGATTGTAACTACAGAGAAGGATGCGTCAAGACTGTTGAACCGCGAGGAACTACCACAAGCAATGCATGACAACACATATGTGATGCCCATTGAAATGGAGATACTTAATAAAGAAGGAAAAATGTTTAACCAAAATATATACAACTATGTTACAGAAAATTCAAGAAACAGCTGAGTTCCTCAAAGGAAAGATGACTACAGCCCCCGAAACTGCAATTATATTGGGTACAGGCCTTGGCAGCCTTGTAAACGAGATTACCGACAAATACGAGATTGAATACAAGGACATCCCCAACTTTCCGCTCTCAACCGTAGAGGGACACTCGGGCAAGCTTATCTTCGGCAAGTTAGGTAACAAGGAGATTATGGCAATGCAGGGCCGTTTCCATTTCTACGAGGGATATTCAATGAAAGAGGTAACATTCCCCGTACGCGTAATGCGTGAGTTGGGCATCAAGACCCTGTTCGTATCCAACGCAGCCGGCGGTATGAACCCCGACTTTATCATCGGTGACTTGATGATTATCAATGACCACATCAACTTCTTCCCCGAGCACCCGTTGCGCGGCAAGAACATACCTTACGGCGACCGTTTCCCCGACATGAGCGCAGCTTATGACAAGAGCCTCATCGCTATGGCAAAGGAGATTGCCGCAGAGAAGGGTATCCGCGTTGTTGAGGGTGTATATCTTGGCACACAGGGTCCTACTTTCGAGACACCGGCAGAATACCGCATGTTCCACCGCATGGGTGGCGACGCAGTCGGTATGTCAACAGTCCCCGAAGTTATCGTTGCGCGCCACTGCGGCATCCGCGTGTTCGGAATTTCGGTAATCACCGACCTTGGCGTTGAGGGCATCGTTGTTGAGTGCAGCCACGAGGAGGTTCAGAAGGCTGCCGACGAGGCACAGCCAAAGATGACAACAATATTCCGCGAAATCGTAAACCGTGCATAAAGTTTAGCCATGAACACTAAAACACGTACAGAAATATCATCACTCGGCGAGTTCGGGCTCATTGAACGACTGACAAAGGATATTGCGCCAGTCAACAAGGAGACGATAAAGGGTGTTGGTGATGACGCAGCAATATTGCAGTTCTGCGGTGACGAGGAGGTTCTCGTCACCACCGACCTGCTGATGGAGGGCGTCCACTTTGACCTTACATATTTCCCGCTCAAGCACCTTGGCTACAAGGCCGTAGTTGCCAACATATCGGACATCTACGCGATGAACGGCACTCCAAAACAGATTACCGTATCGCTTGCACTCAGCCGCAAGTTCTGCATTGAGGATGTAGAGGAACTCTACTCGGGCATGCGCCTTGCGTGCGAGCAGTATGGTGTTGACATTGTGGGCGGCGACACCACTTCGTCACTCACCGGCCTTGCCATAAGCATCACTGCAACCGGAACCGCGCCTAAAGGAACCGCTGTGAGAAGAGATGGCGCCAAGGAGACCGACCTCATCTGCGTGACAGGAAACTTGGGAGCAGCATACATGGGATTGCAACTGCTTGAACGCGAGAAGATTGCAACCGCAGGCAAGGACATGCAGCCCGATTTCTCGGGCAAGGAGTACATCCTTGAGCGCCAATTGAAGCCAGAAGCAAGAAAGGAGATCATTGAGAAGCTGCGCAACGAGAACATCAAGCCAACAGCAATGATGGACATCAGCGACGGTCTTGCATCGGAACTCATGCACATCTGCAAGCAGAGTGGAGTTGGTTGCCGCATATACGAAGAGCGCATCCCCATTGACTACCAGACTGCCATCATGGCCGAGGAGCTGAACCTCAATGTCATCACCTGCGCATTGGGCGGTGGCGAGGATTATGAACTGCTGTTCACAGTTCCCATTGCCGACCATGAGAAGGTTGCTGCGATGAAGGATGTGCGCGTTGTAGGTCACATTGTCAGCGACACAATGGGACTTGCACTCATCACACGCGACGGCGTTGAGATGCAGCTGAAAGCACAGGGCTGGACATCGCAAGAGAAGTAAGCCATGATTGTACACCACATCATACAGGCCATATTCCTGCTGGCAGGTCTTACATCCCTGCTGGCATCGCTGTTTGACTGGGAGTGGTTTTTCACTACCGAGAACACCCGATACCTTGTAAAGAAATTCAAGCGTAAAGGCGCACGCTGGATATATGGCACAGTCGGTGTGCTATTCATAGCTGCAGCGATATACTTCTTCTTTCAGATTAAAGGAGTAAAATAAAACAACAAAGAGCAGTGTCCCGGCACTGCTCTTTGTTGTTTCTTAATTCCTACGAAATCATTTCGTACCGACAATCTTGGTCTCCGGTAATTCCGCGTTCCTCTTTGCCGTCTGTTCAACCAACGCCGCAGCAACCTGCAGGAATGCCTGTCCGTCGGGGGTATCGGCTTTCATCGCAATAGGTATTCCGGCATCTCCGCTCTCGCATATACTCTGTACAAGAGGAATCTGACCAATCAAAGGAATTCCGTACGACTCGGCCATGCGCTTGCCACCCTCCTTGCCAAAGATATAGTATCTGTTACCCGGCAACTCGGCAGGCGTAAACCATGCCATATTCTCTACCAAACCAAGGATGGGCACGCTCACCTTGTCATTTATAAACATATTCACGCCCTTGATGGCTGCAGCGAGAGCCACCTCCTGAGGTGTTGTCACCACAACGGCGCCTGTCAAGGCAAGGCATTGTACGATGGTGAGATGAATGTCGCTTGTACCGGGAGGCAAGTCAATGAGGAAATAATCCAAATCGCCCCAATTGGCATCGGCAATAAGTTGCTTCAGGGCATTGCTTGCCATTCCGCCACGCCAAAGTATTGCCTGGTCGGGATCGACAAAGAAACCTATTGACAAGAGTTTCACACCATATTTCTCTATTGGGAGGATAAGATCACGTCCGTCAATATTCTCGCTATAGGGGCGTGCGTCCTCTACGCTGAACATCTTTGGTATTGAAGGGCCGAAGATGTCGGCATCGAGCAGACCCACCTTATAACCCAGACGAGCCAATGCTATGGCAAGGTTCGCCGAAACGGTAGACTTGCCTACACCACCCTTTCCCGATGAAACGGCAATGACATTCTTCACCTGTGGCAGGAACTTGCCCACCTCGGGACGCATTGCCTGACGGCTCACCACGCTGATATTACCTTCAATCTCAACCTCCTTGCCCACATACATGTGAATGGCAGCCTCGGCCGATTTGACCACAGAACGGATAAATGGGTCTGTGGGTTTGTCAAAGATGAGCGAAAAGCTCACCTTGTTGCCGTCGATGCGTATGTTGTCATCGACCATTCCGGCCTCGACAAGGTTCTTGCCGTTTCCCGGATAACGCACCTTTTCAAGTGCGTCCATTATGAGTTTTGGATAAAGTGCCATAGTTATTAAAAGTGAAAGGTGAAAAGTTAAAGGTGAAAGCTGCGGTTAAGCGAGCAAAAGCCAAGCTTGCTTGAGCTTTTACAGCGAGCGGTAGCAGGTTCAAGCACACGAAGTGTGGTTAAAGGTGAAATCAGCGTTTAAGCGAGCTTTCCGTTTTCAACATTCAGCTTTCCGCCTTCAGTTTTCAGTTTTCAGATTTCAGTTTTCCGTTTTCAGATTAAATAGTCGGCCTCGGCGCGTCCCTCCGTTATTCCCTTGAAATAGGCAGCAACCTCCAGATGCGCAGGGTGTACCTTGTAGCGTTCCATAGCATCGGCATCCTCGAACGCCGAAACCAGCACTGCATCGTATGCAGTAGCTGCAACACACACATTGATACCCACCTCAAGCGATTTTATTTCGGGGATTACTCCGACGAGTGCCTCAAGATGTTCCTTCACCCACAAGGCATGCTCAGCCTTGCTCTTTCCATTTGCGCCATCAATGAAGCGCCACATAACGATATGCTTGAACATAATTCCTTCTTACTTATTATTTGGTAGTTTCAAGACAGCTTCTCTTGCTGCGTCCGTAGCTGCGGTACTCGTCCAGTTCAATCTCCACATCGGGTTCAACATACTGCTCCATTGCCGGCAGATTGAAGGCTATATACTTTATTGTTATTCCGCGCGATAGCCACTGCGACTCGTAGTAGGTACGTATCTGCAGTACATCGCTCACCTCTTCCTGTCCATGCACATCTTCAATACACTCCACAACCGGTAGGTTATTTACCTCGGTTATATACTTGGTATATGTAAACATAAAGTTGCTGTCGGTCTTCAGGTGCACTACAGCATCACTTGATAGAATATTGCGATAACGCGCAAGGAAAAGCGACGATGTGAGACGCTTGGTCTGTTTCTTCATTTGCGGATCGGGGAATGTGAGCCATATCTCACTCACCTCACCTGCAGCAAAAAGACGGTCGATAATCTCGATATTAGTGCGCAGGAAACCCACATTCGAAAGTCCCGACTCAAGAGCATCGGTTGCTCCTGTCCACATTCGCGCACCCTTGATGTCCACGCCAATGAAGTTCTTCCCCGGGAAACGACGGGCAAGTGCTACGGTATATTCACCCCTGCCACAACCAAGCTCCAGCACTATCGGATTGTCATTCTTGAAAAAGTCGCGTCCCCAATTGCCTTTGAGTGGAAACTCCACATCGTCAATCATTGAGTAAGGATGCTCAATGACATTCTGGTAAGCTGCCATGTCGGCAAATTTCTTCAGTTTACCTTTTCCCATAACTATATATCATTATTCAAGGACGGTTATCCAACCATAAGGGTCGGCAACATCGCCATATTGTATTGCACGCAAGCGGTTATAGAGTTCTGTGAGCACAGGACCCGGCTTGCCGTCTTTTGAAATCACATAAGAAACACCCTTCTCAACATCATCAATGCGCCCGATCGGTGAAACTACCGCCGCCGTACCACATGCACCGGCCTCATCAAATGCAGAGAGTTCTTCCTCTGAAATCTGTCGCTGCTCCACGGTCATGCCCATGTCGGCAGCAAGACGCATGAGACTGTTGTTTGTTATCGAAGGCAGGATGGATGTTGACTTTGGCGTCACATAACTATTACCCTTTATGCCAATGAAATTTGCAGCACCACACTCGTCTATGTATTTTTTTTCCTTGGCATCGAGATACATCTCGCATGCATAACCCTCGCCATGCGCCTGGCAACTTGCCTTCATTCCGGCAGCATAGTTGCCGCCCACCTTGAAACGGCCTGTTCCCAAAGGTGCAGCACGGTCATAGTGACGGTAAATCACCACATCGTTGACAGCAAAACCTTTCTTGAAGTATGGCCCCACCGGAGTCACAAATATAACAAACAGATACTCCCTGGAAGGGTTCACACCAACCTGTGCACTGGTACCAATGAGCAATGGGCGTATGTAGAGCGAAGCGCCGCTCTCGTATGGCGGAACAAACTCCTTGTTCAGTTCCACCACCTTTGTAACCATCTCACGGAAAAGCTCCACGCTTATACGTGGCATAAGTATTCCGTCACAACTGCTCTGCAGACGCTCGGCGTTTGCCTCGAGGCGGAAGATACGGATTTTGCCGTCCTTGCCACGGAAGGCCTTGAGACCCTCAAAGGCACTCTGGCCATAATGGAGGCATGTTGCCGCCATGTGAATGTTTATATTTTCGTCGGTATGAACCTCTACAGCCCCCCATGCGCCATCCTTATAATGACAACGCACATTACCATTGGTTTTCCTGTAACCAAAACCGATGTCAGACCAATCCATATTGTCCATTTCTATACAATTTTCTTGTTTTGATTCGCGAAGATAGATAAATTACGGCAGATGAGAAAATTTTACGAGAGTTCAATGACCTCAAGATCCTTTATCTCCTTACCGTCTATTGTAAGTTTCACGAGCGTGCGTACAAGTTGCCATCCTTGTTTTCCGGATGCGCCCGGGTTTACATGCAGGCATCCCAAGACATCGTCGTGCATAACCTTGAGTATGTGGGAGTGCCCGGCAACAAAAAGATCGGGCCTTGCACTGTATAACTCCTTGCGTATTCCCGGATAGTATTTTCCCGGATAGCCACCTATGTGAGTCATCATCACATTGCACTCCTCTACTTTGAAATGTAACACATCGTCAAAACGGAGGCTAAGTTCTCGCCCGTCAATATTCCCGCACACGGCACGCACCGGGCAGTGTTCCTGCAAGCGGTCAATAATCAACGGACTACCGATGTCACCGGCATGCCATATCTCATCACAATCGGCAAAATGCAACAGATAGCGGTCGTCCCAAAAACTATGCGTGTCGGAAAGGATTCCAATGCGTTTCATCTGCCGATACGTGCTGTAAGATACTGTTTGATCAACTCTACAGTCCCATCAACGCCAAGACGCGACAGGTTCACGCAAATGTCATAGCTGCTTGCCTCGCCCCAATGCGTAGTTGCATAGTAGTCGTGATATGAGCGGCGTTTCTTGTCGTTCTTCTCAATGAACTCTATTGCAGCATCGCGTTCCAGACCCTCGCCGCGCATAATGCGCTCGACGCGGTCGTCATGGTCGGCGGTAATGAACACACTGAGCATTGCAGGGTGGTCGCGCAGCACATACTCGGCACAACGGCCCACAATAATACAGCTCTCGCTTTGCGCGATATTGCGTATTGTCTCGCTCTGAATCTCAAAGAGCTTGTCGTTGTCGATGCAGCTGCCTCCCGAGAAATACTCCGAGATTGAACCATGGATGCTGAAGAACCCACCGAACAGCGAACTTGACTCGCGCTCGTCGGCCTTCTCAAAGAGCGAAGCATCAATGCCACTCTCGCAGGCAGCCGCCTGCAGCAGAGCCTTGTCATATACCTTCACGCCCAACTCGCGTGCAAGCCTTTCGGCAACCTCCTTGCCGCCGCTACCAAGCTGACGGCCTATGGTAATTACAAACTGTCTCATATCAAAGGTTGTTTATCTGTTCGCGTTTCCACTCCTTAAACTGCAGCATCAGGGTAACCACAGTAAGCATCGCTGCCACCACATCCGAGATGGGCATGCTGTACCATACACCCTCAACGCCGTAATATTTGGGCAGGATAAGAAGCAGCGGTATAAGCATGAGCACCTGACGTGTAAGCGACAGGAAGATAGACCTGTTCACCTTGCCTATGCTCTGAAAGAAATTCGTTGTAACAAGCTGGAATCCAATAACCGGCATAAACATACACATCACCCTCATAGCCCATGAGGCGCGCTCTATGAGCAGATGATCCGATGTAAATATGCGCGCCACAAGTCCCGGGAAGGCCACACACACCACTCCACCGATTGTGGTGACAAGAGTAGCCCACTTCATTGTCAGCATCAGTGCACTGCGCACACGGGCAGGTTGCTTGGCACCATAGTTGTAGCTGACGATGGGCTGCATGCCCTGAGTGAGGCCGAGCACTATCATCACGAAGATGAACTGCATGCTGTTGGAGATACCGTATGCCGCAGTCGAAAGGTCACCGTCAGCTGTCGAAGAACTGTTCTCGCGCAAACCCTGATTGATGATGATGACAACCATGCAGGCAGCGGTATTTATGAGAAATGGTGACATACCAATGCGCAGGATTTTCTTCACCACCTCGCCCCTGAGCTTATATATTCCGCGTTGCAAATGAAGCAGTTCATTGGGGTTGCTCAGCAGTTTTGTCTGCCACATGAGAGTTATTGCCTGAGCGATGATTGTCGCAAGCGCAGCACCGCGTATTCCCCAGCCGAACCCGAAGATGAAGAGCGGAGTGAGCACTGCGTTCATCACCACGGTCATGATTGTCGCCGTCATTGCCTGCTGCGGATGCCCCGATGAGCGCAGGGCCGCATTTATACCGAAATAAAGATGCGTTATTATGTTACCGAGCAGGATGACCTCCATGTAGTCACGGGCAAAAGGCAAGGTGTTCTCGCTTGCACCAAAGAACAGCAGTATGTCATCTATGAAAAGGAATGACACCGCAGCAAAAAGAATTCCTACAATGACATTAAGCGTCACAAGATTGCCAAGAATATTCTTTGCCGAGTTATAGTCGCGCTGTCCCAGCCTCACCGAGAGCAGTGTAGCACCACCCACACCAATCATTGCACCGAAGGCAACTGAAAGGTTCATGAACGGGAAGGTGTTCGTAAGTCCCGAGATTGCATCGGGACCGACATTGGGCATGTGCCCGATGAAAGCACGGTCAATCAGGTTATAGAGTGACGCCGCTATCTGCGCAATGATTGCCGGTATGGCATATTGCATAAGCAGTTTTCCCACCCTTTCAGTGCCAAGTTCGGTAGGTACTTTTTTTGTAGTCGTATTGCTCATAAATTTTGTAAATATTGCATTGTGGCAACAAAAAAGATATACCTTTGTATATGCAATATGCCACAGAAGCCGAATATATTGCAAAAATAATCTTTTTTTTTGACTGCAAAGGTGGCATTATGTAAAATTATCAAATTGCAGATATATGTTTGAAGAGAAGAGCGTACTTGTTGGAATGAGCGGTGGCATTGACAGCACTGCTGTGTGCAGCATGCTGCTCGAGCAGGGATACAGGGTCGAGGGACTCACCTTTGTTACCTGCGACGGTGGCATGAAGGCCGCAGACGATGCCGCAGCACTGGCCGCCAGGCTTGGCATTCCGCATCACATCGCCGATGTGCGCGGTGAGTTCCGCAAACAGGTGATAGAGCCGTTCATTGATGCATATATGCGCGGAGAGACGCCCAACCCATGTGTCAACTGCAACCCCACCGTAAAGTTCCGCCTGCTACAGGAGTGGGCCGACAAGTTGGGTTGCCGCCACATTGCAACGGGACATTATGTCAAGATAAAGGAGGAGCCTGCCGACGACGGGCAAAACAGATACTACATTGTCACGGGCGACGATGACCGCAAGGACCAGAGCTATTTCCTGTGGAGGCTCACGCAGCAGCAGCTTGCGCGTGTGATATTCCCACTTGGCGGAATGGAGAAGCCCGATGTACTTGCCTATCTCAAGGAGAAGGGCTTGCAGAGCGCGGCCGAAGGTGGCGAGAGCATGGAGGTCTGTTTCATTCCCGGTGACTACCGCGAGTTTCTGCGTGCCAACATCCCCGACATTGACACACGCCTTGGAGGCGGAGCGTTCGTCGATAGCGAAGGCCGCACGCTTGGCAGGCACAACGGCTACCCCTTCTACACAGTGGGACAACGCAAAGGACTGGGCATAGCCCTTGGCTACCCTGCCTATGTACTGAAGACAAACGCCGCAAAGAACACCGTGATGCTTGGCCGCGAAGAGCAGCTGCTCACCCGGCACATGCTGATAGATGTCCCCGTTTGGGTCGATAAAATCCCAGAAAACCTTTGTGTGAGGGTGCGCTACCGTAGCCATCCCGTAGCGTGCGACGCCCCTGTAGCCACAGGAGACGGACGCTGGCTGGTGCGCCTGCACTGCACAGTGCAGGCAATAACGCCCGGACAGTCGGCAGTGTTCTACCATGGCAACACTGTTGTGGGCGGTGCGTTCATTGCCGACCAGCGAGGCATTAACCAATGGATTCCAAAGAACGATGAACAGCATTGACACCCCCCTGACCCTCTATTCACTGAACAACCTCGTGCGCAACGCGGTAGCCGACGCCATGCCGTCACGCTACTGGGTAACCGGCGAACTGAGCGAGGTGAGGGAGACCGCAACAGGACACTGCTACATTGAACTTGTGCAGCACGATGAGAAGACACAGGAGATGGTAGCCAAGGCGCGTGGCACAATCTGGGCACGCATATACTCGATGCTGCGCCCATATTTCCTTGAACAGACCGGACAGAAATTCGCCGCAGGGCTAAAGGTTCTGCTACAGGTGACCGTGAGTTTCCATGAATTGTATGGCTACACGCTTGATGTTTGCGACATTGAGCCGGCATACACCGTGGGCGACATAGCTCGCCAGCGCATGCTTGTAATAAAAAGGCTAACCGAAGAGGGCGTCATTGGCCTGAACAAGGAACTGGAAATTCCCCTGCTGCCACAACGCATAGCAATAATATCATCGGCAACCGCCGCAGGATATGGCGATTTTTGCGACCAGCTGCTGAACAACCGATACGGTTTTGTCTTCTATCCATACTTGTTCCCTGCCCCCATGCAGGGAAACACTGCCGAGCAGGGCATAATTGACGCGCTCGACCGCATTGCGGCGCATGCCGAGTGCTGGGACGCTGTAGTCATAATACGCGGCGGAGGCGCGACAAGCGACCTTGGCTGCTTCGACAGCTATGACCTTGCCAACAACTGCGCACAGTTTCCACTGCCGATAATCACCGGCATAGGCCACCTGCGCGACGAGAGCGTGCTCGACATTGTCGCGCACACAAGTGCAAAGACACCTACTGCCGTTGCCGAGCTGTTCATACATGCAATGCTTGCCAACGAGTCAATGCTCACCGGGTTGCAGGACGGCATTGCCAACGCAGTAACTGAACGGATTGCAAACGAGAAAAGACGCATTGAGACCATTGTGGGGCGCATACCTGTTGCCACAGCCCTGTTCATGCAGGCACAGCAGCACAAGCTGGAGCTTCATCAAAGAAGCATTGACGCAGCCTCGCCCGAGCACATTCTATCACTGGGCTACAGCATCACACGCATCAACGGCAAGGCAGTGCGCAACGCGGCAGAGCTCAAAACCGGCGACGAACTGCAGACAACAGTCGCGAACGGAGAATTCACAAGTATAGTAAAATAACCGATACCATGGAGAATATGACATACAACGAGGCTGTTTGCCGCCTCGACGAGATAATGAACAGAGTGCAGAACGGAAAACTTGATGTCGATGAGCTCTCGGGCATGCTCAAGGAGGCACAGCAACTCGTGCTCTTCTGCCGCAATAAACTGCAAATGGTAGATGAGGAGGTAAAAGCCCTGCTCGAAGAGGCTGCCGCGCAGGAGTAAACGGCACAAGGTCTGTTATTCGTACAACTTGTATGTTGTACGCAGTACCTGGAATTCGGTGCGGCGGTTGAACTGGTGGCACAGCTCCTGTTCATCCTTGTCAAGAGTCTTTATGAATTCTTCGGTGAGCACATCGCCCTCTTTCAGGAAATCATATTGCTCGGCCATCTTCTTAGTGACCACCTTAGGAGTGTTCTCGCCATATCCCACAGGCGTGAGACGCTCCTTTTCTATACCCTTTTTCACAAGATATTCCACGACAGACTCTGCACGCGCCTGTGAAAGCCTCTTATTGTAGCTGTCGCCGCCACGGTTGTCGCAATGCGCCGCAAGTTCAATGGTGACATTGGGGTTCAATTCAAGTAAAGAGACAAGCTCATCGAGCGCGGAAGCCGATGATGCTGTCAGTGTCGCCTTGTTATACTCGTAGAAGATATTGTCGATGAGTACGGGACGCGCCGCCGATGGAAGGATAAAGTCGCGCTGATACTTGTGCTCGCCCTCGTCAAGCGTGGTCTTCAGCTCCTGCATGTAGTTCAGGTAACCCTTGCAGGTACCAAGCAACACATACTCCACCCCGGGTGTTACACGCACACTGTACGAACCGTCTTTCATTACACCAAAGCTGGTATTCGTGCCGTCGCTGCCAATCATGTATATAACACCCTCGGGCAGCTCATAGCCATCCTTCTCATATATCCAGCCGTGAAGTGTATGCACGGTCTCGGGGAGCATGAACGAGTAGATGTGGTCCCAACCGCGGGAATCGCCCCTGTTCGAACTGAAATATCCACGATACAGACCCGGTGCAAATGTTATGCCAAAGTCATCGGCATTGGAATTGACAGGTGCGCCAAGGTTCTTCACATCCCAAATAGTGTCATTCACCTGCACTGCGCTGTATATGTCAAGACCACCCATCCCCGGGTAGCCGTTCGACGAGAAGAAAAGCTCGCCTTGTGGGCCGAATGCCGGGAACTGCTCATCGCCCTCGGTATTTATACCGGGACCCAAGTTCTCAAGCACGCCCTCCATTGCCCTGCTCTGTCCTATGTAGAATCTCCAAATATCGAGACCGCCACAGCCACCTGCCATGTTGGATGTAAAGTAGAGCCACTCACCGCAAGGAGAGACAGCCGGATGCGCGTAGGCCGAGAGAGTGTCACTCGAAACAACCACCTGCTCGGGTTTTGTCCATGAGGCATCACTGCGGTTACTCTTGAAAATTGTTGCATAACGGGGATACTGCTCGTCCATTGCGCAACGGGTGAAGTACATCACCTTGCCGTCGGGCGTGAAAGCACATGCACCATCCTCGTACTCGCCGTTTATATCGCTCTCAATCTTCTCGGTCTTTTGCCATTTGCCCTTTTCATCGCGCTTTGTCAGGAAGATGTCGGCACTCTTCTGGCCGGTAATGCAACTCAAATCCTCGCCTGTTGCCTCCTTGCGCGTGCTGGTGGTAACAATCATTGTCGTGTCCTCACCGACAAACGCCGGACAATAGTCGCTACGCTGTCCGTTGAGTTCCTTCGATTTCTTTACAATGTAACGCGTAGGGTTCTTTTTCCACTCGGCCGACTGCTTTGCCGACTCAAGACCAACCCGCGCCATGCGGTCACCCGGAGCCAACAAGAGGTACTCCTCATAGCTCTTCTGGGCCGCCTTGTAGTCGCCCTTAACAAGCTGTGCATCGGCAAGATAGCGCAGAGCAATGGAATCGGGGTAACCATAGCGCACTGCGTTCTGGTATGCACCCACAGCCATAACGGAATTGTAGCTTTTGCGGTAGCACTCGCCCATTTTCCATGCCACCTCGGCGCGCAACTCACGGTCTTTTGGTGAAATTTTGCGATAACCCTTCTTGTATTCCTTGGCTGCCTCGTGATACTCCATCACGGCAGCATACTGGTCACCTTTTTTGATGGCCTTTTCGCTGCCGCAGGCTGCTGCAAGCAGCACACAAAGCAGAATTGATATGTTATTCAGAATCTTAGACACAAAAAATAACCGGTAAACAGACGCCGGTTATATATTAACTACAAAAAGAGGAGTTTATTTTATATGAGGTATGATTTTTATTACGACAAAGCGTCAGCCGCTATCACGGCCAACGCTTTAAGTATACCAGACAAATATTTTCTACTGTTTTACTTTACAAATATCTTTTTGCCGTTGATAATGTATATTCCATTGCTTGGGTTCACAACTTTTCTTCCTTGCAAATCGTAGATGGCTTTCGCCTCTCCGTTTTGACTTGCGTCGACCGTTGGTTCCGTTTTCACATCTTCAATTCCGCTGGCAACAGGTGATTTTGCATAGATGTTTACCGATTGTTGCGTGCCTTTGTAGCAAGAGAAACGCGGAGCACTTGTATTATATTGCAGGATATTGCGTGAATTGTCACCTTGTGCTGTTATTACAGCGAGTCCGTCATTGATAACAATTTTCCAACTGCCATTAGCATCAAGTGTTGTGCTGGTTGCAACATAGTTGCTGCTGCTTGATGATGCAGCAAGGTAGCCGTTACCGACATTGAATGCATATGTGCCTTCTACAACACCCTCTTCAAGCAGAATAATCTGAACGTCATCGGCAAGGTATGTAATTACACCGCCACTTGTCATCATGTCGGTCTTGTATCTGTAGTTGCCGGCAGACTGCCCCATTGCATAGTTCTCATATCCTATTACAATTGAGTCGCCAACTGTGAGCTGTGCCGCATCGGTTACAAGCACGAATTGACCGCCACTGAAGTTGCCGTCATTGCCTTCGTTGTTATTGTTGTTGTCATCACCGCTGTCGCCGCCGTTATCCTCGCTGTCGTCACCATTGTCACCGTCGTTATTGCCGCCGTCGTTGCCGCCTTCCATAGCCTTTACAATTACATTGTCAATCTCAAATGTGCCTGCCTTGCTCTCGGTGCCCTTGTAGAAGAATGCAAGGGTTACAGCCTTCTCACCCATGTATTTCTGTGAAATTTTGATGTCGCCTGTCTTTGTCAATGTCCAGTCTGTGGTGTTCTCGGTTGCGCCAAAATCAATCTTCTCCCATGTCGCATCCTCGGGGTCACCTTCAAAATCGCAACATATCATCAGCGTGTGGTACTCTGCGGCTTTTCCGCTCTCACAATAGCGGATTACATAATCGAATGAAACGGTGGCAATGCTGTCGTTAGAGAAATCAAAAGATGGTGACAGCAGCCAACTCTCGGCATCGTTGTTTGTCTTGCTGCTGCTTTCATACGATGACGCAACGGCATATTTATACTGGCTGTTCAATGTCCAAGGGTAGTAACCGACGCCTTCGTAAGTTGTGAACTTCATTGTTGTACCATCGAAGTTCTCATTGAGGTAAATCTTCCATCCGTCAATGATTTCAACATCATCGCTGCCGTCATTTCCACCGTCTGTATTTCCTCCGTTTCCACCGCCTGTGCCGCCCTCAACCTCGCCTGTGAGGTGGAAAACATAGTTGATTGAATCGCCCCATACATAGTCGGCAAGCTGTGGGTAGTCAATGAATGGGTTACGGTTGCCCTGCACTGAATACACGGCATTGTTGCGATTTACCTCTTTCTCGCTCACGGGGTCCTGTTCGTGCCATTTAAGGAGCAAGTCAACAGCCCATGGCTTCAAGGTGGGGTAGGCGTTCTTTTCATAGTTCATCCAGGTATATTTCCAAGTCAAGTCCTGGTAGCAGGTGAACATATACATATATGTGCGTGCAAAATCGCCCTTATACTCGTCACAAGGTTCAAAAACCTTCTCCGATTTTCCGTTAATAGTTGCATTGCCTATAAATGTAACACCGTTTTCCCAGGTTGGGTTACCTTGAATTTCAGCAAGCGGGTAGTTGCTTTTGGCACTGTTGGCATTTGCATCCGATGGGTTCAGGTGGTGTAGGTCACAATAAGCATTGTTCTGGTTGCCACCCCACCAGCTCTTTGCAACACTGTGTTCAATGTTCATTCCACCGATGGCAGAACCTTTGCTGCCAAAATAGCGTTTCTCGGGCGAGTACATGTCGAGCACACGGCGTTTACCGTTCTCAACAACTGCATCAGTAGTGTAGAAAGCTCCCCAGGTTTTATCCTCGCCACTTCCGTAACTTATTTTCTTGTGGTTCTTGATGAGTTCATGGAGTGCGGTTTTTAATGCTGCACCGCCTTTTACACCATCGACCGATGTGTAATACTCCTTCTGCGCTGTGGCGCAAACCACTAAAAGAAGCAGGAATATTGATGAAATAAAGCGTTTCATTTTGTTTTTGTCGTTTGTTTTACCTTGCAAAGGTACTCATTATTTTTAATAATGGCTACGACCATATAAACAAATATTCACTATGCTTTGTATCTGTGAATAAAAACATCTCCATTTCTTGGATAAATAAAAATTTATTGTGTAAGTTTGCTTTCGGTTTGCCTGGTAATGGCAACGCAAGAATGAACATCATTACAAAACTCAGAAGCTGTTTGAATTTATATCGTTTAGTTTTTATAGGGCAAAAATTGGATGTTTATTTATTTTTCAAGGGCGCATAGCGGGCTATGTAACCGCGAATAAAGAGATAAACAGACATTTTTGAACATAAAAAATAACGAAATTGCAGCTTCCGATATAAGATATTTTTATTAGAAATTTAAACAACTTCTAAATATTATGAACAAGGAAAAGGAGAAGCTTTTTAGCGATTTCTCGCCTGTATCGTCCGAGGATTGGAAAAACAAGATCATAGAGGAGCTCAAGGGTGCCGACTATGACAAGAAGATGATTTGGAGAACCCAGGAGGGTTTTCAAGTAAACCCGTTCTACCGCAAGGAGGACCTGCCCGAGGGGTGCGACAAGGCACAGCCCGGTGTGTTCCCTTACACCAGAGGCAACAAGGCATGCAACTGCTGGCTCATAAGGCAGGACATTAAGGTTGCCGAGGCAGCCGAGGCAAATGAAAAGGCAAAGAGACTTATTGCCGAGGGTGTCGATTCCATTGCATTTGGCATAAAAGGCAAACAGGTGAACCCTGAATTCATACCGGCCCTACTTGACGGCATTGACGCTGAGAGTGTAGAGCTGAATTTCAATGTATGTGTGGGCAAGGTTGTGGAGTTCACACAGCTGCTTGTGGAGTATTATCGCCAGCGTGGCTTCGACCTTGAAAAGGTGAAGGGCAGCATCGGCTACGACCCCATAGGCAAGGAGATGATGTCCGGCAAGGTCAACGATTCATATACCGAGGTAATCAAGGCTCTCATTGCTGCAACTGCCGCTATGCCAAAGTACCGTTGCATTGCGGTGAACAGCGGCAAGCTGAGCAATGCCGGTGCCTACATCACCCAGGAGCTTGCCTGTGCGCTTGCTTGGGGTAACGAGTATCTGCACGCTGCCACCGAGGCCGGCATCCCTGTGGATGTCGCTGCAAAGAACATAAAGTTCAACATGGGAATCTCGAGCAACTTCTTCATGGAGATTGCCAAGTTCCGCGCAGCACGCACATTGTGGGCAAAGATTGTGGAGCAGTACGAGCCACAGTGCAAATGCGCCTGTAAGATGATTATCCACGCCGAGACATCGGAGTTCAACCTCACGCTGTTCGACTCCTATGTAAACATGCTCCGCACACAGACCGAGGCCATGAGTGCCGCCATTGCAGGTGTGGAGTCAATAACCGTTACACCATATGATGCTGTGTATGAGGCGCCCACGGATTTTGCTGTGCGCATAGCAAAGAACCAGCAGCTTATCTTGAAACACGAGAGCCACCTCGACAAGGTTGCCGACCCTGCCGGTGGTTCATACTATATCGAAAGTCTTACCGCATCTATCGCTGCCGAGGCATGGAAGCAGTTCCTTGCCATTGAGGAGGTCGGCGGTTTCCACAAGGCTGTGAAGGAAGGTCGCATACAGCAGGCTGTTGAGGCTTCGGGCGACGAGCGCCGCGCTGCACTTGCAAAGCGCAAGGAGATTCTGCTCGGCACGAACCAGTACCCGAACTTCGGCGAACTGTCCGAAGGTCGCCGCCCTGCATCAAAGGGCTGCAACTGCGGTTGCCATTGCGACGGCGCAAAGGAGACCGGCGGCAGGACATTGGCTATCAGGCGCCTTGCCGAGGAGTTCGAGCAACTGCGCCTGAGCACCGAAGAGAGTGGCCGCCGTCCAAAGGCATTCATGCTCACTATCGGCAACCTTGCGATGCGCCAGGCAAGAGCACAGTTCTCTTGCAATTTCCTTGCCACAGCAGGATATGAGGTTGTTGATAATCTTGGCTTTGCCACTGTTGAGGATGGCGTGAAGGCCGCTTTGGAGGCAAACGCCGACATTGTTGTCATCTGCTCGAGCGACGACGAGTATGCCGAGTATGCAATCCCTGCATACCAGGCCATTGGAGACAAGGCGATATTCATTGTTGCCGGAGCACCTGCATGCACCGAGGAGTTGCAGGCTGCAGGCATAGTGAACTTTATAAATGTGAGATCCAATGTTCTTGAGACCCTGAAGGCTCTGAACGCGAAGTTGGGCATATAAAAGACAGGCATCATGAGAAAGAATTTCAACGACATAGACCTGTTTTGCTGCACAGCGGCAACAGGTTGCTGCACAAAGACAGCAGAGAACAACGAGGTTTGGGAGACAGCTGAGCAGATAAAAGTAAAACCACTTTATACCGCCGACGACCTCAAGGAGATGGAGCATCTTGACTATGCTGCCGGCATACCGCCGTTCCTGCGTGGCCCCTACTCCATGATGTACACATTCCGTCCTTGGACAATACGCCAGTACGCAGGTTTCTCTACCGCCGAGGAGAGCAACGCATTCTACCGCCGCAACCTTGCGTCGGGACAGAAGGGACTGTCGGTGGCATTTGACCTGCCTACACACCGCGGCTACAACCCCGACAATGAACGCGTTGTGGGCGATGTGGGCAAGGCCGGCGTATCAATATGCTGCATGGAGAACATGGAGCAGCTGTTCGACGGCATTCCGCTCAACAAGATGTCTGTATCAATGACCATGAACGGTGCGGTGCTCCCTGTGCTTGCCTTCTACATCAACGCCGCGCTCGAGCAGGGCGCGAAGCTCGAGGAGATGGCCGGTACAATACAGAACGACATTCTCAAGGAGTTCATGGTGCGCAACACCTATATATACCCACCGGCATTCTCAATGCGCATAATTGGCGATATCTTCGCCTACACATCGCAGAAGATGCCGAAGTTCAACTCCATCTCAATCAGCGGCTACCACATGCAGGAGGCCGGTGCTTCGGCCGACATTGAGCTGGCATATACACTGGCCGACGGACTGGAGTATGTACGCACAGGCGTGAATGCAGGTATTGACATTGATGCATTTGCTCCACGCCTGTCGTTCTTCTGGGGCATTGGCATGAACCCGTTCATGGAGATTGCCAAGATGCGCGCGGCGCGAATGCTATGGGCTAAGATAATAAAGAGCTTCAACCCCAAGAACCCCAAGTCAATGGCTCTGCGCACACACTGCCAGACATCGGGCTGGTCGCTCACCGAGCAGGATCCGTTCAATAATGTTGGACGCACGGTAATCGAGGCCATGTCGGCAGCCATGGGACACACCCAATCGCTGCACACCAATGCGCTCGATGAGGCCATTGCCTTGCCGACCGACTTCTCGGCACGCATTGCGCGCAACACACAGATATACCTGCAGGAGGAGACCAATATATGCCGCGTGGTTGACCCATGGGGCGGCTCATACTATGTGGAGAGCCTCACCAAGGAGATTGCCGAGAAGGCTTGGAAACTCATTCAGGAGATTGAGGAACTTGGCGGCATGGCAAAGGCAATTGAGACTGGTATTCCCAAGATGCGCATTGAGGAGGCTGCGGCACGCACACAGGCACGCATTGACAGCGGCAAGCAGGTTATCGTGGGAACAAACGCCTACAAGCTCGAGGAGGAGGAGCCAATCGACATTCTTGAGATTGACAACACCGCAGTGCGCAAGGAGCAGCTCGATGCACTTGAGCGCAACAATGCAGGCCGCGACGAAGCAGCAGTGAAGGCCGCACTTGCAAAGATAACCGAATATGCACGCAGCGGCGAGGGCAACCTGCTCGAGGCAGCAGTTGAGGCTGCGCACTTGCGCGCCACATTGGGAGAGATATCAGATGCCTGCGAGGATGTTGCCGGCAGGTATAAGGCAGTAATCAGAACAATATCGGGAGTGTATTCAGCAGAAAGCAAGGACGACGAGAGCTTCAGAGAGGCCTGCCGTCTGACAGACGAGTTTGCAAGGAAAGAGGGACGCCGTCCCCGAGTTATGGTTGCCAAGATGGGTCAGGACGGTCACGACCGTGGCGCCAAGGTTGTAGCAACGGGCTATGCCGACTGTGGCTTCGACGTGGACATGGGAATGTTGTTCCAGACACCGGCCGAGGTTGCACGCCAGGCAGTGGAGAACGATGTTCACGCCGTCGGTGTATCATCGCTTGCGGCAGGCCACAAGACACTCGTACCACAGCTCATTGAGGAGCTTGACAAGCTTGGCCGTGGCGACATCATGGTGTTTGCCGGCGGAGTAATCCCTGCACAGGACTATGAGTTCCTGTACCGCGCAGGCGTTGTGGGAATCTTCGGTCCCGGTACAAGCGTGGCAAAGGCAGCGTGTGAGTTGATGAAGATATTGCTTGACAAATAAAAAAGTGAAATAAATTGCAGAGTCCTTAAAGGTCAAACGCCCTTAAGGGCTTTGCTGTGCAATAGAATACTAAAAGAATAATGATAGTCTGTATAGCAGAGAAACCAAGTGTAGCCAAGGAAATAGCCGATATTCTTGGGGCGAAGAACCGCCGCGAGGGATTCATTGAAGGCAACGGTTACCAGGTGACATGGACTTTCGGTCACCTATGTACGCTCAAGGAACCTCACGACTACACCCCCATGTGGCAGCGTTGGAACCTTGGCAGCCTACCAATGATTCCGCCACGCTTCGGCATAAAGCTCATAAACGACAAGGGCATTGAAAAACAGTTTGCCGTCATCGAGAAACTTATGCAGAGCGCCGATATGATTGTAAACTGCGGTGATGCCGGCCAGGAGGGAGAGCTCATCCAGCGTTGGGTGATGCAGAAAGCGCAGGCAAAGTGCCCGGTGAAGCGCCTGTGGGTGTCGTCACTCACCGAGGAGGCCATCCGCGAAGGCTTTGCCAACCTCAAGGACCAGAGCGAGTACCAGCCGCTCTACGAGGCGGGCCTGAGCCGTGCCATCGGCGACTGGCTCCTGGGAATGAATGCCACAAGGCTCTACACACTCAAATATGCGAAGAACAAGCAGGTGCTCTCCATAGGCCGCGTGCAGACCCCTACCCTTGCGCTTGTGGTAAAACGCCAATTGGAGATTCAGAACTTTGTTCCGCAGCCATACTGGGAACTGAAGACACTCTATCGCGACACCACATTCAGCGTTACCGAGGGCCGTTTCGACAACGAGGAAAAGGCGCGTGAGGCACTTGAAAAGATAACAGGGCAACCGTTCACGGTGACCGATATCACAGCAAAGAACGGTACTGAACTGCCGCCACGCCTCTATGACCTCACATCGCTGCAGGTCGATTGCAACAAGAAGTTCGGTCTCTCGGCCGAGCAGACACTGCAGACCATCCAGTCACTCTATGAGAAGAAGGTGACCACCTATCCGCGTGTAGATACCACCTACCTGAGCGATGATATCTACCCCAAGTGCGAGAACATCCTTAAAGGACTGCGCGACTATCAGGCGCTCACAGCGCCGCTATTCGGTAAACCGCTTGTGAAATCGAAAAAGGTGTTCGACAACAAGAAGGTTACCGACCACCATGCGATAATCCCCACAGGAGTCTATCCCCAGGGACTCACCGACCTTGAGAAAAAGGTCTATAATCTTGTGGCAACGCACTTCATTGCTGTCTTCTACCCCGACTGCAAGTTCCGCACCACAACAGTGCTTGGCGAGAGTACCGATGTCAAGTTCAAGACAACGGGCAAGGAAATCATAGAGCCGGGCTGGCGCATAGTGTTTGCCGGTGAACAGGTCGAAGACAAGGAGGAGAAGGAGAATCTGCTGCCCTCGTTCACCGTGGGCGAGAGCGGCTCTCATACCCCCGGCCTTGCCGAGAAGTGGACACAGCCGCCAAAATACTACACCGAGGCCACACTGCTGCGTGCAATGGAAACGGCAGGCAAGCTTGTGGATAACGAGGAACTGCGCGATGCGATGAAGGAGAACGGCATTGGCCGCCCGTCAACCCGTGCGGCAATAATCGAGACACTCTTCAAGCGCAACTACATAAAGCGCGAGAAAAAGAACATTGTTGCAACGCCCACAGGCATTGAACTCATTGGCACAATAAGGAACGAACTCCTGAAAAGTGCCGAGCTAACCGGCCAGTGGGAGAAGAAACTGCGCGACATCGAGAAACGGCAGTACGAGGCAAAGACCTTCATCGAGGAACTCAAGGCAATGCTTGGTGATGTAGTGCGCGATGTGCTCAGCGACAGTAGCGCATCAAGGATTTGAGAAATATATATTACTATAAATAGGACGGAGGTTCACTGTGAAGTAAACCTCCGTCCTATTGTTTTTGTTTTAGTAAACAAGAATCTTATTGTTCCCTACTATATACATTCCTGCAGGAACCTGAATTCTCGTTGTTCCGGTGTTGACGCGTACCTTGCGCACGAGACGACCATCAACAGAATAGACAGCAAATTCCTGTGGTTCAAGGGATGTTATTGTTATGCAGTCGCCGCCCTTTACAGAGTATGTTGCATAGATATCTGATATGCCTGTTGACTGGCTGAAGGCAATCTTTACATCATCGAAGCGCACCTCCTCGTTATTGCCGTCAACGGCGTATGCATTGAGAATCTCAATTGCACGGGCATCCTCTTCAATAACCGATGTCGCGTTAGCGTCAAGGTTTACAATCACATCGTCGCTGCTGCTTATGGTTGTGTTATCATCGGAATAGAGCACTACACGATATGTGTTCATGTTGAGCATCTCATAGGTGAAGTTATGTGAAGCAAGAGCCTCGGCTGGTACAATGTCATTGATGAAGACTCCGTCGGGTACCTTGATGTCGAACTGCATTGCAGTGTAGTCTTCGCTGCTGTAACGCATGAGGTTCAATGGCATAATCACATCCTCGCCAAGCGCAAGCACAGCATCATTGCCATAGAGTTCGCCAGCTGCAAGCGGTGTTCCGTAGGCATACATTGCCGAAGGCGCATCAGCCATCATAACCTCACCGGCAGTCATCTCAGCATCAAGGAGGTCAATGTATCCGTCGGCATTGACATCGGCTTTGGCCTCGCTGAATCTCTTGTATACATCACCCCGAATGTATGCTGTAATCACTGTCACATCATGGACTGTCAACTGGTTGTTGAGGTTGACATCACCAAGCATGGCATAGATGAGGTCATTTACATCATACTCATCAAGGTTATTGTAGATATAGTTTGCGCGCTCTGTAAGCCACTGCTTCGCACGGTCGCGGTCGCTCTCGCCGAAACCATAGCTGCTACCCCACTCATAGGCATTGTTCTGGAACGAGGTCTTTGCAAAGTTGTAGTAGCTGTCGATGTAATCGTGCAGCTCGGCAATCGAGTTGTTCTCCATGAACTCCTTCCACACGCGGTAATAGTGTTTCTTGAAGGCCTCAGCATTTGTCAGATCCTGCCAGAACATATATGCCTCCATTGAAGTTTTGATGACACTTGATGTCTGTCCCGAATAGCAATACTGGCTGCCGTTCTCATAGTTGAATCCCCAGTCGAAATCCCATAGCGGACCAAAGGCAATCTTGCCCTCGGGGTCGCTCTCGTTCTTGTGGTAGAAGGTACTCTTGGGGTGGTTGATCTCCTGGTTGAGTACAAGGTCGTTGGTAAGGAAGAAGCGCGCTGTGGCATCCACATCCATCACATCCTCCAAGCCTTCGCCCAGATATACGGTATTCTGCATCTCCCTTGAATCCTCAAGTATTGCCGCACGGCGTGCCTTTGCAAAATCCACATCCTCATACTCGGCAAGGTCGGGCTCGGCTACCTTGACCGGCAGATTATAGTTGCCGGTGCGGTAAATGGGCTCATCGGAACTGCTGTATGTATCCAGCTCAACTACATAACCGTCTTCCTCGTCAATATCTACACTGTTGTTTGCCATTCCCACCTTCTCGGTGAACATATAGCTACCCATATAAATACCGTTCATGTACAGCTCGACAGGGATAATGTGGTTGGGGTATTTTGCGCCTGCCATCTGTCCGATCTTCATGGCAATGGCATTTGCCATGAGCGAACCTCTCTGCGCATTTGCAAGCAGTACCCAGCTCTTGCCCTTGGTGAGACCGAAAGGTTTCACCTTCTCCTCAAACTTGAGACGATAGGGTTTCTTGCTTGCGCTCCATGACGAGTTTCCGCGGCCCTTTATCTGTACAGAATCCTCAAAGTTGTCATAAACGCCGTTTCCGGAAATGCGGAACTTCGCATTCAGGTAGTAGTCCTTGCTTGTAACGAACAGGCCACCGTCAATGTCAATATCAATGCGTGGCACTGTTGCAATCCTGTCGGTGAGCCAATCGATTGTCACATTGTATATGTTGCCGAACGGAACACGACGGTTCTCATAAACGGCATCCTGAATCTTCACCGGCTCCTCGGCTGACGCAGGAATGACATTGTACACGCGCAACTCGGCCAATGCAAGGTGGTTCTTCGAGTACTCGCCGCTTGTCTGGACGATTCTCAGGTATGAATACTTGCCGCCAAGTGAAATGGTCGGCGAAGTGTACTCCTGACCGTAGCCACCTCTGGGCATACCATCGGCAATATAATCCAATGTGCGGATAAGTTTCCAATTGTTGCCGTCATTGCTTGCATATATCTCCCAGATAAGCGGATTATAACCGGACTGAGGACGGCACTTATAATAAAGTTGTATATTCTCCAGCTGCTCGGGCAACGCAATCTCGATATATGCATTCACATTGACTGTCGCATTGTTGGCACTACCCCATGTTGAGTGGAATATTGTCGAAGGATTACTGTCGAGCAGGTTCGCAAGCGACTCGCTGCTGCTTGTAGAAGGCTTGTTGGTAGAGAGCATATCTGCAGTGAGGGCAACCTCTTTTGTCTCGCCCGAAACGGATGGTGTAGTCCATATCTCATCCTGCACCTTTATTCTCTTTACGATGTTGTAACCAGGATAGGTCACCTTGTATGAAACGGTCTTTGCAAAGCTCTGACGTGTCTCCTTGCTCACCTGGAGCACGGTATCGACATAAGCGACAGCCTTGTCATCGCTCAACTGGAAGCTTGCAGTGAGCCACTTGCCAATAGCGTTGACACTGAGATTGATGTCATTTGTAATCTCGGCACACTCAACATCCACATTCAGCGTGGGGTTATATTTGTTGTTGAACTTGAACGATGTCATTGTGGGCAACACCGGCCTTACTATAGAAATGCTGTCATACTCACTCTTGGTGTAGTACACAGTCTCACCACCAGACAACGGGAAATATACAGTACCGTCTGCGGTGTAGTAGTCACCGTCGAGTGATGCAAGTGAATACCCCTCTACATCACCATTGGAGAGATATACATACACTACCTCGCCATCCTCGGGCTCCACTTCGGGTGTCTCCTCCTCTTCCTTATCCTCGCCGCCCGACGCGCCGCCGTTCTCGACCTTTGTAGACTGGAAGTGCTCTATCTCGCGTTCAATCTGGGCATATATCTCAACATACTGCGACGCACTGTACACACCGGCTTTTTCCTTTGCGCCCGCAATGGTAGTGACTAAGCCATTGAGTATAGTACGTGAGCTCTCTGGGTATGTACCGGACAGATAAGGATATTGACTGAATGTTGAATTTGCAAGCAGTTCATTCACCTGAGCCTCATACATTGAAAGTCCTGCTGCCATATAATTTGACAACGCCTGGAAAAGAGAGCTCTGTGCCGATGTTATTTCATCAAGACTTTTCATTGACGGAATGTTCTGCTGGACACTGTTCACCAATGAACGCAATGTGGCATCCTCACCACCGGTGCAGTAGCCCTGATGATTTCCGTATGCCATAAGGTATGTCGTTGCCTCATTGATTATCGCACTAAGTTGTGTCTGCGCCAACTGTGGAATCGAAATCATCAGGTCCTCGACAGTCGATGCATCAAGCCCGGCCTTGTATATTGACCAATTGAAAGCCAAAGGCAACGCATAGCCCTTTGTATAATCACCGCTTTCAAGAGCCTCCTTATGAACGAGGTCAAATGTCTTCATCTTGGAATTTAAACCATCGCGCAGCTCCGCACCCACATAAAGAGTCAACATTTGGGCAGAGTTCTCGCCATCGTACTGCATCTCGAAATAGCCGTTATCTATAGCCGTAATCTTGACTTTGGCAGCAGAAGCAAAATCATTTGTACTGTATTGCCAGCCGTTCAAGCCGTTGAAATGTGAAGCAGAATTCGCAAGGAACTTGCCGGCAACAGGCCAGTAAACAAGGTAACGGCCATCACCGGCTGGAATGAGCTGCATTACATGAAGTGACGAAGGTTCCACATCACCCTCCTCGGCATACTGCAAATAGACAGGACCGCTGCCCGAATATGTTGTTCCATCGGCTGCGGTAAAACTCTTTATGGCATTACCTCTCAACACGAAGAGTTGCTTCTCGGCAGCAAGTTCCGCTTCGGTAACAACAGCATCGCCAAGCACGAACTCCTCACCGACAGAGGAGGGAGAGTAATCCGTTCCAAGTGTTATACCGACAACCGTCGGGCTGTTCTTGGGCTCACCAAGACGCGTTGCCCACTCGATGAAGAAAGCATCGACACTCCTATTAAGTTCCAGTTCAACATAGTGATAGTCGGCAACAGCATTGAAAGAGCTCCACATAGAATGGAAGTAGGTCTTGTAGTTGTTGTCGGAAAGAGCTGAAAGGCCCGAGCCGTCTGTACTCTCCCAAGACAATGAGTTGTGGTCGGCATTTGACGATGCTTTATAAGGCACAACCTGGCCATCCTTGTCATATATCTTCAGTTCGGACAGGGAAAAGATGATGTTGTTGCCATTGGGAGCCTCGTTGTTTACGGTACCCACAACAGTCATACGCACCCTGTTGGTCTGTACGCCCGGAGAAAGCAACTGCGAAGTAAACTCGTAATATCCGGAACCGCTATTGCTGTAGTCTATAGCCACACCGGGCAAGCCATCGGCTGCGGTCAGTGTAGCAGACCAGTTCTGTGCATTGACACCGGCCATTGCCGAAAGGACACAAACCAATGAAATTAGAAACTTCTTCATATTGTAGTTAATTATTATGTTTCAAATTGTGCCGAGACTCATCTTATCTCATAGAGATAAGCCTCCAATCTGCAAAGGAACAAAATAATCACCTCCTTTCAAAAGATTTGTTCATTTATTTGACAAAACGGGCATTAGAATCAACCAAAAGCTCATAAAACAGGCAGTAACCGAAAACAGAAATTGCGAAATATTTTTGGCAACATATTTTGTTTGTAAGCAAAAAAATCATACCTTTGCAACGCAAAACAGAGCGGGATGTAGCTCAGCCCGGTTAGAGTACGCGTCTGGGGGGCGTGTGGTCGCTGGTTCGAATCCAGTCATCCCGACTGAAAGAAAGCCTTGATAATCAAATGATTGTCAAGGCTTTTTGTTTTACCCGCGCCATCAAAAACAGCGGTTTCATCGGTGATTCAAATGGCATCGGCAAGGTTTATCATTATTGTCTTTTGATACTTAATTCAACAGCCACCCCAGCCCATTGAAGATGGCTAACCCTGCAATGAATATCCATTGGCGTATTTCACGAACTTTAGCGCTTTCTGTGGTAATATCAAGAAAAACCGGCACTGTGTGAGAAAGAACATCCCCACCGACCTTTCAGGGAATTAGGTTTTTGTACGTAATTTTGCATGTCCTGCCAGAGATGCAGGACACCGGTTGGACAAAACGGGGCAAAAAGAAAAACGCTAACAACTTGTTGTTTAAGTTATTAACGTTTGTGCAAGTGGTGCCACCAGGAATCGAACCGGGGACACAAGGATTTTCAGTCCTTTGCTCTACCAACTGAGCTATGGCACCGTCTTGTTTGCGAGTGCAAAGGTATGACAACTTTTTGGTTTGAGCAAATATTTTGATAAAAATCTTCAAAAATTTTTCGTTTTTGTTTTTTTATACTATCTTCGCGGTATCTAAAAGTGACGGAATGTAGCGCAGTTGGTAGCGCACTACGTTCGGGACGTAGGGGTCGGGCGTTCGAGTCGCCTCATTCCGACACAGTTCAAAACAGACGCGGCAAATGAATAAAATCATATGCCGCGTTGCTATTTTAGACAAGAACTCCAGACTATCAGCCCGGAGTTCTTTAATTATTTACTAAGTCTATTACTTCTTGAAGTAGCGGTTAAACAAGCCCTCGAAACCTTTGCCGTGACGAGCCTCGTCCTTCGCCATCTCATGAACTGTGTCGTGGATTGCATCAAGGTCGAGCTGCTTTGCACGCTTGGCAATGCGATACTTGTCACTGTTTGCCTCGGCCTCGGCGTTCATGCGCTTCTCGAGGTTTGTCTTTGTATCCCACACGCAGTCACCAAGGAGCTCGGCGAATTTTGCGGCATGCTCGGCCTCTTCCCATGCATAGCGCTTGAAAGCCTCG
>JAZOUB010000038.1:0-6868 GCA_045657945.1 Bacteroidaceae bacterium
TGACATCCCAGGCGAGTGGAGTTACACAATCCCTGCTGGTTGCATAAAGAGCATTGATGGCGAGGAGTTTGCCGAGCAGACATTTACATTCACCATTGCTTCATCAATGGAAATTGAGAGTGTTTCTCCAGCAGATGCAGTGACAAAACTCGACAAGATTGAGGTTAAATTCCCAAAAGCAATTGCAAGTGTCAATACAGGCAAATTGTCACTCCTTGACGGTAACAACTACTGGATGCCTGCTACTAATACAAGTATCAAGAGCGAGGTGACATACAGCGAAGACCGCAAGACTGTCACATTGGAGCTTACAGAGCCTATCACCACTCCCGGATTATATGGTTTGGACTTCTATCAGGGTGTATTCCTTAGCGAGGATGGTGCTCTTAACTCATACAAGTCTGTTGTATTCAATGTTATTGACCCTACCCCTTCATTTGCTACAAACCTGAACGACGGTGACAAGGTGAAGGAGTTGCCCGACTACCTTGAGTTCACATTCAAGAATGTAAATGAGGTTAAGCTCGTAGAGGGTGCAGACCCTGTTTATGCATATCTCCCCGGTGGTGGCGAGGTTGCAGGTACCACTACTTTGGACGGCAACAAGGTTGTTGTGACATTCGGCGAGAAGTTCACCGAGGATGGCACATACACATACTGGGTTCCAGGGGGTCTCTTCACAATGGATGGTGTTCCCAACGAGGCATATACAATAAATGTTGTACTCTACACCTTTACAATCACTCCATTGGAGGTTGTAAGTGTTACACCTGTTGAGGGCGCTGTTGAGCAGATTGAAAAGATTGTTATTGAGTTCAACCAAACCGTTACTCTCTCATACGACGAGAACTGGCAGCAGATTTCACGCGAGATCATGCTTAAAGGAGAGAAGGGCGAATACAAACTCACATACACACCAAGCAGTTATAATGCGAGCAACAAGCTTGAATACTCATACGCAGAGTGGGATGGTTACAATTATATCACAACACCAATAACAGCCCCCGACACTTATACATTGAGCCTGAAGGACATTATTGTTGACTATGCAGGCGAAAGCGTTAGCGACGAATGGGGTACATACTACGAATGGCACGCCAAGAACGGTTGCGTTGACAAGAGTTACACATGGACAATCGGTGACACTGCTATTGAAGGTGTTGAGGCAGAGAATGGCGAGAAGGTTATCTATGACCTCACTGGCCGTCGCGTTGAGAACATCACAAATGCAGGTATCTACATTGTAAACGGCAAGAAAGTGCTGGTTAAGTAAAACACAAGTTCGCTTGATGTTTTGCAACGAACACAAAGCAGCATGTTTTATCAGGGGATGCACTGGATAGTGTATCCCCTGTTCTTGTATCAGCAATATCCAAAGGATGAAGAATTTCTCATAAAAAATAGTACATTTGTATTGTTGTGTCCGATTATGTGGACGCATCGAGGGTTCCAAACACATTAGCAATTCAAAACGATGAAACGTACATTCCTTTTTCTGCTCACTTTTGTTGTGTCGTTTGTCTCCACAGCCCAGGACAAGACTGCTTTTCCCCGTTCAGAGTGGGACTGTGCAAAAGAGATACTGATGCATACCCCAGGTGAAGAGCTTTTCGATGGTGTCATTCACCCCTATGCAGGCCTGTTCGAATATTATTTTGATGTTGACAAGGCTGCCCAGGAGCATAAAGGATATATCAAGGCTCTTGAAAATAACGGAATCAAGGTGCACACCGTGAGGGAACTGCTGGAGCAGGCACCCATTGAGAGACTGCGCGCCTGTGCAATGTCGGCGCTTGCGTACGACACTTCAAATATGACGGGCACAACTGCTGCCGAGTCCGAGGAGTACCGTGTGAGCGTTATTGGTGAGATGTCACGTGCCGACCTCATCCGTTGTCTATTGTTGCGTCCAACGGTAAAGCTCTACAGTGCCGGCAACAACACCGGCTTCGAGGCAGTATATACACATTCGCCACTGATGAACCTCTATTTCACCCGAGACCAGAGCATCACCACACCATGCGGACACATCATTTCAAAGATGAACTCCGTGCAGCGTGCCGCCGAGACAGAGATAGTATCGTTGTGCTACGAACTGCTGGGCGTTGAACCAATACTCACCATCACCGGCGACGGACGTCTGGAGGGCGGTGACTATCTGCGTGGAGGCACAATTTCGTATATCGGTTGCGGAATGCGCACCAACATCGAGGCCATAAGGCAAATAATGAATGCCGATGCATTCGGGCACGACACCATAGCCGTTGTGAACGACCACAAATGGTGGCAGATGCAGATGCACCTTGATACATATTTCAACATCATCGACAAGGACCTCTGTACGCTCGTCGAGAGCCGCTATTCGGCAAAGGAGAGTGACCCTGAATGGGTGACTGTCGATCTTTACACCCGTGGATGTGGCGAGAAGGAGTATTCCCTGACACAGAAGGAGATACCTTTTGTCGAATTCCTGAAGCAACGAGGCTTCACAATCATTCCCATCAAGCCCGAGGACGAACTGCACTATGCAAACAATTTCCTCACCATCGCGCCCCGTCACATCATGGCAGTGGGGAACCAGTCACGTGAGCTGCAGCACGCTTTTGCCAAGCATGGAGTAAAGGTTGAGTGGATTCCGCTTGAAACCCTAATAAAAGGCTATGGCGCCGCCCACTGCATGACACAGGTAATAAAGGCAGTACAGGCAAATGAATGAAACGAAACCGATAACCGTAGGTACGTGCAAGTTACCTTAGCACACCCCAGGCTGCCTGCAGAATCTTGTTCTTCAGCAGTTGTGGGTAGTCCGGGTTGTCGCTCAGGAACAGCTCGACAGCCTCACGTGCCTCGTGGCTTCTATGCTCCCTCAGCAATGTGCGTGCCCAGCTCTGTGGGAAGAATATGTCGCTTGTGCGCTGTATCTCCTGCATCGCCTCAAGTCCCGGTTTTATATATTTTACAGCCTGGCCGGTACGTGTGTGGTGGCACAGGTATGCAAGTGTCTTCAGTGCCCATGGCTCTATGCGTCGGTTCTCGGCCTTCAGTAACGCGTTGAACAGCGCTTCCTGTTCAGCGGTATCGGGGGTGACAGCTCGTGATATGAAGTCGAACTGCCTTATCCTGTCGGGGTCATCCATTCTTGCCCTTTGTGCCGCTATTATTGCGGTGTGTCTCTCGGGGAAGCGTATGGCAAGCTCGTATGCCATGTTCATGTAGTCATTCTCGTTAAGCAGCGGATGTGCTCCCTTCTCCCATATTGTGTATAGCCTGTTGCACACCTCGGTTGATGTCGCTGTTGCTATAAGTGCCCTCAGCAGCTGCACCCTGCACGGCATCAAAGGGTGTGTTGCTGCAAGTTCCATGAGTCTGCTCTCTGCGTTGCAGTCCTTTGTCTCGCATAGCGGCTCCTGCACGTAGCTGCATAGTGCCGATGCAACAAGAGGGTTCTCTTCCTTTGGCAGGCCGGCAATCAACGACTGCAACCAACGTGCAGCGTCAAGGGCACCATGCTGGTATGCCTCGTGCAGGTTCATCAACTGTGCCAGGCGACATACTTCATCATCTATCGTATGCCAGTTGGCAAGTGTCCAGTCAAGGCTGCGGCTGTCATACATGAAGTATCCGTAGCCCTTGCCGTCGCTGTTGGGCAGTATGTATGCAGCTGACTGTGCCAATGGAATACGCATCAACGTGTCGGTGACCTCTATTGTGACCCTCTCGCTTCTCTCGCCAATGAGCATTGCCTCGAAACTATGCTGCCAGATGAGCCCCCTGCCATACGGGTCGTTCTGCCTCACCACAAGCGTGTCACCCTCTGTTGCTATTGCAATGTGTGGCATGCCGCGCTGGTTGACCCATGTGTCGCTGAATGTAGCAAGGTCGGCGCCTGTCCTGCTGTCGAGTATTCCAATGAGACCATCCCATGTGGCATTGCCGTAGGCAAATGTTGTCAGGTATTCGTGCATACCCTCCCTGAACGCCTCCTCGCCCATAATCCCAATGAGCTTTTCAAGCATCACGGGTGCTTTGTCATATATTATGTTGTTGTATATGAGTCCCGCATTGCGCATGTTGTCAAGTGGCTGTTTTATTGAAGTCCCGCCGGTGGTACGGTCCTCGCTGAGTGCCGGGGTGACAATACTCCTGAGCCAGTTGAGCCTGTGGTTGATTTCCGGGAAAAGCGGCTCGGTCATGCGTGCAGCAAAATAGTTCGCAAAAACCTCCTTTGTCCATACATCATCGAACCACTCCATGGTGACAAGGTCGCCGAACCACATGTGGGCGGTCTCATGTGCTATGAGCTGCGCTCTGCGTAGCTCTTCATCTGGGGTGGGGTGCTTGCCAAGAAACAGCTGCGTGTCGTTGTAGAGTGTCGCACCTGTATGTTCCATGCCGCCATACTGGAATCCCGGGAGTATTACAAAATCGTATTTTGCAAATGGGTAGGGGACTCCGGTGTACTCCTCCATCCATTCTATTGACCGTGCAACCTGGTCGAAAATCACCGGCAGCTGTGCAATGCGTTCAGGGTCGGTCTCGCGGTAATATGCTGCAAACGTGTGCTTTCCGTCGTTGTGAATCTCCTTCTTGAATTCTCCTGCCACGAACGAGAACAGGTAGGTGCTCAACGGCTCTGTAGGGCGGAATGTGACAACCTTGCGCCCGTCGTTCTCCTCTCCGCTCTCAACCGGCGAGTTTGAGACAGCGCACCAGCCCTTGGGAATATCAAGTGCAAGCCTGAATGTTGCTTTCATGTCGGGCTGGTCAAAGCAAGGGAATAGGGTTCTTGCCCTGTCGGGGACAAGTAGGGTGTACAGGAATTCATCGTTGCGGTTGAGCGACTGGTCGCTAGCTGTAAAGAGAATCTCTATGCAGTTGTGCCCATTTTGCAGGGATGACGCAGGGACGATGATGTGCTCGTTGCGGAGCTCGTACGCTGTCTCCTTGTCGTTGGCGATGACATTCTCAATATTGTCTGTATCGCGGTAGTCTATTATAATCTCCTGTGGGCTGTCAATTACAAACGATATCTTCGCATTTCCCTCGACGGGACAATCTTTCTTCTCGGGAATGGAGAAGAAGAGGTCGTATTCCAAATCCTTGATGTTGCCTTTGCGGTGTTGTGCCAACTGTTGGGAAACACCGTTTTCGTACAGTGCATCTTTGCAGTCCTTGCTACTATTATGCGCCCCGCAGCAGCACAGGAGCAGGGTGCTGATAATCAGTATGCCTATTCTTGTTTTCATATAATGTGCCTTTGTTGCAGGCAAAGGTAACAAAAAGGGGAATATGGATATAATAAAACAGACGTTAACCGCTGTTTACGTCTGTCGTTTAGCTGTTGGGTTCTTCTGTCTATTTCTTGGGCCAATGATGGATGAGCGAGCTATTGCGGCTCAGATAATCGTATTTGGTGTCGCCCTCAATGTAAATGTACTTATGCTCTTCGGGTACCGTGTAATATACCTTCCAATATCCGTTTGTCAATTTTCCATCGGGAGCAAGATACTGCTGCTTCACTCCCGGCTCGGTGCTTGAGTATATCCTTATGGATGGCTTCTCGTTGTCGTAATACAGGCCATACCACATCTCCAGGTGATGGATATTGTCAACGGGTGTAGTGGTGTATATGTACCAATTGTTGGCAACAACTTCCAGACGCTCGGGCTTCTTGTACTGGATGTTCATGTATTTGAGACCCAAGTTGTAGCAGCTGTCCTCATATTCTACTCCGGGAGTTACCGCAGTGGACAAGAACCTGTAGTAGATTCCGGTAATCTCGAATTCGGGTATGACAATCTCTATTGAGTATGGTGTGGTATCTTTGAGGGCATGTCCCTCGGCGGGTATTGGCTGTACGTACAGGATATATGTGCCGGGGTACATAGAGCCTTCATGTCCGCAGCTCCAGGTTCCATCGCCGTTGTCAACTGCTTCAATCTCTGTACCATCATTCTCGCCCTTATACACATACCAGCACTTGTAGCCGACAGCGTTTTCAACACTTTCCCAAGTGGCAGTGAACTGGTCGGCCGGAGTGTTTAGCGTGTAGCTTATACCGCTCACGTTTTCAATATCGCCACTCTCTGCGCCGCTGTTGCCATTATCGCCGCCATCACTTCCGTTGCCGTCATCTCCACCGAGCGACTCTGCAACATAGACCATGCAGGTAGCTGTTTTGCCGCCATTGTTTGTCTTGACGGTTATCTTGGCTGTACCCGTTCCAACTGCTTTAACCTTGCCTTTGTTAACGCTGGCAACGCTTGCATTGTCGCTGCTCCATGTCACCTTTTTGTTGGTGGCATTTTCGGGGTAGATGGTAGCAACTAGTGTAACCTCGCCGCCTTCTGTCATCTCCAGCGTGTACTCGTTAATGGAAACCGATTCCACACCAACAAATAAATCCTCAAGGCCGCAAGCACAGGTGAATACCAATGTCACGGCTGCAAACAGAAATTTAGTAAAATGTCTCATATTGCAATGTTTATGTAGTACATGTTGCTTTTAACCTTGTAAAGGTATATTAAATATGCAAAAAAACAAAATTGAACACTTCGACTTATTATAGCGCTATTTATGAATGCGCTTTTTTGATAGTTTAAAATGTAGGTGTAATTTTGTAGCATAATTATTACAATCATTATAAAACATGTTATCCTTGCCGCGTATTTGCAAACGCTTGCATCTCGGCCGAAGAAGCGGAAATTGAAGCAACAACCTTGTGCCTACAATAAATAAGATATTGTAAATCTCCAAATCGGGACAAATTTGATTCAAATCGAGACAAATTTCAGTTGGTTTGTCCCGTAAATTAAAGAAATAACACTATTTTTGTCCCGAATAAATATTGAATAATATGACAACTCAG
>JAZOUB010000039.1:0-78297 GCA_045657945.1 Bacteroidaceae bacterium
ACATCAAAAGTCACTTGATGTGATCTGTCAGTTTAAGAAGGACGGAACTATTATTCCGTTAAAAATCCGCCTTCAAGATGAAGACGGAGAATATCAGTCATATATGGTTAAATCATATCGGCAGAGCGGGATGTCGGCATCGGCTAAGCCTCCGCACTACTCTACTGTAATGTTCGAATGTAAGATAAAAGCTTTCGGGCGAGACAGAATTGTAGAAATCTCCTTTAACTACTGTGACGGTCTATGGAAGGTTCTTGAGAGAGAACGGGGTTGACATCTCTCTCTTTTTCCGTACTGGGCAGACAAGCCAAACTAAATGAAGAAGTCTGTTGCGGTGCAACGACTCTTCATCCTACCATTAGGGTTTACAATTACCACACGGCTCATAGCCTTGACTTATGACTTCTTCTCGAGTTCCTGAGAAGTATTTTTTATTCTTTTCTTTCATTTGGCTTACCGATGCACAATCAGGCTTATGGAATTTCTTGGTGTTTGTGTTAAGGACATAGTCTGATGTTACATTTTCAGCTGAGTTGGCGTTATTGACTATAGGATTGGTCTCTGATACTTTACTGTCTCCGGTAGCGTAATCTATGTCTATTCCGGGCTGTACATTGTAGCAATAGACACAGAAGTTTATACCCTTACCATTATCCTCAACAGAATGGGCTTCCATAAGAACTCCGGATGCTACAAGGTTCTCACCTTCAAAGATAGGTGTTACACGATATAGAACGTGGTTATTGGTGCGTTCAACGTAAGCATCTACTTTATTTTCAAAGGGTAGCATACCTTCTACATTTAAGTATCTGGTGCCTGTAATAAGGTTTTTCTCATTGGCGTTCTCTCCCGCCAGCTGATATCCGATGAGATGACATCTGTTATATAGATAATTTCCATCCACCAATTCGTGATAATTGGCTGTATGCCATCCGGAAGGTCTTATCTGTCCTATCTTTCCTCGTTCTTCTGTTGACATTAGGTCTTTGCATATGTTGGCGTATGCCATACCACAGCGACCATATGCATCGAGGTTACTGTATATTTCAAATGCTCCGGTATTTCTTCTGTCGTCTTCATCAAAGAACGGCTCGTTACCGTTAATCTCTACATAAGGCGAACCGGAATATGCCGGAATAGATGCAAGATCTATGACACTTTTCTTATTGTCCGGCTTCGGTGTTTCTGTCTTAGTAGTATTGTCGGCAACGGTTTTGTTGGCATAGTCAGTGGTATTAAGCTGAGGATTGGTATCGCTTTTACCGCATCCACAGCCGGAGGCTAATAAAGAGAATGCGACTATTGTAATTAAAAGGAATCCATATACTCTTTTCATAAGCTATATTCCCTTCATACCTTTGATTTGCAACATCTAAGCACTTCTATCTTATACTCCATAAGATACTATCCACCTTCTTAATATTGGATATATCCTTATAATCCGGTAATACGCGGTCGAATTCTGTAATGCATTCTTTTCCTTTATCAGTATCCATAAAGTCCTTATACCATTTCTCAATATCATCATATAGAGCTATTGCATTATGAAGCTTCTCTTCCTTTGTGTCGCCTGTAAGCTTAATTCCAAGGTTCTGAACAACATACCTGTCCCATATAGGCTTTTCATCAGAGATAGAGGCTAGCATCTTGCTGGAAAAAGAAGGCTCAACAGTACCATTACACTCGAAAAGGTAAGTAATTATGCTTTCAAAGCTTGGATTACCGGTCTTTATCTCTTCAAAATACTTATAGTAATTCTTTCTCCAAGCCTCATTTCTTCTAACTATGTAAAAACCATTGAATGTACGCTGGAATTCTTCATCTGTAGCAATATTGGTCTTATACACCTACTCCATAATATACTTATATCTATCAAGTCCCATACTTGAAGCCAAGCGGTCTTGAAAGACCTTGCTAACATCAAAATTCATATCCATAGTCTTAACCCCATATTATATATAATCATTATCATTTCTATCTCATTAACAATTATACTACATACCACAAAGCATAAAAAGAGAGAGATGATACATCTCCCTCCATTCTTATGCACTTCACTTATCTGATTATTCTATTTAGATGAAGCCTTACTTGCCGATTTCTTCTTTTCTACCTTAGCCTTGACCTCAGCTGTCTTCTTCTTTGCTTTAATCTTTGTTTCTGTAGCTTTCTTCTTAGCTGTAGTCTTGGCGTTATCAGCCTTCTTTTTAGCCTTAGCCTTGGTCTCAGAAGCTTTCTTCTTAACTGCAGCCTTTTTCTTGGTGGTCGTTTTCTTCTTCGTAGACTTCTTGATTGTCTCAACAACAACGAGTGCTTTGCCGGAATCTCCTTCTACTGTAACATTTCCGGAAGCAAGAGCCTTGGCTACATTAAACTTGCCGTCAAAGATAGATAAAATAGTATCAGCATCTGCTGTCACCTTACAATCATTATCGAAGTACTCATATGGCTCAACGACTGCTTTTCCGTCATTTATCTCAACATAGAAAGCTCCTTCGCCTTCACCGACAATATCAATCTGTACTGCGATATGCTCTTTAATCTTGCTTGCGTCAGTTGCCTTAGCGGTTTTCTGCGCCTTTTTTACTATTTCTTCGTAAGTCATAATAATTTCTCTCTCTCTTTTTTATTCCTAAATATTTTACAACTATATTAGAAATCGTCAAGAGGGAGATTACTTAAAGCTCAGCTTCCTAATCTCATTCTCAAAATCGCTGAACTCAGGATGCGTATAATAATACTCCGTGACATCACTCTTAAGACTATGACCTAGTATCCTCTTCGTAATCCCCGGTTCCATACCACAACGCTTTGCTTGGGTTGCAAATGTATGTCTTGTGCAGTGTGGTGAGAATCCATTAAGGGCTAAGTCTGCCATTACAAACTCAAACTTGCGTCTATACTTATCGTAAGTCATTCTTATTCCGGTCTGGCTACGAAGATCATTAAATAATCTGTCACTTCCTAATAAATCAACTGCTTCGTAGTATCTCTTCTCTACTAACGGCATTATATCCGGATGAATAGGCACTTTCCTATTCTTGCCATTTGAAGTCTTCATACCGCCAATTATAGAGCCTTCTTCTAGATCTATGTTATCTATCTCCAGTATGGCTAATTCCTGCGGTCTAAAGCCCGTATAAATGCCTATAAGCACCATATCAGTAAATGGTGTAACATCTACATACTTCCACATCTTCTGAATATCCTTACAGCAAAATGGCTCTTTTACTTTCTTTTCCTCTTCGATTTCTTTAATAAGATGCGTTATCTTAAAGGCTCTGGATGGATTGTATAACACTAGATTTCGCTCTAATGCATAGTCAAACATCAAATTACACATTGATTTAATCCTTTCCTGTGTACACTTAGATGCCATCTTCTTCTCGCCATTCTTGTCTATAATAAATGCACTATCCATCAAATCTTTGATATGTCCCGGCGCAATATTGACTATATCCATCGTATACATATCGGAACAATATGAATATGCAGAATTTACGCATCTAACAGCTGATGAAGATATCTTAGTAAAATAAGAAGCTGACCATACCTTATACAAATCTTCAAACGTTTTTATTTTGGACGAAAAATCCAATGGTGATCTATCGTATATAATTAAAGCATTCTCGGCCTCTTGCCTTGTCTTAAAGGATCCTATTGATTTATACTTGATAACCGTCTTCCCATTCCTATCTAGTATCTTACCTTTGGAAACTAAAGCCATATATGGTTTTGGTTTTCCTTTATAGAACTTGATACTTCCCGTGCCATTTCCTCGCCTTTTTCCTTGATTCTTTGACATAATAATTTCCTCCTTCTTGTTGTGAGAACAGGAAACTATTTCTTTGGAATCTCTATCCTATCGTTCCAATCTGGTAACTAAGAATTATTAGTTACTAGATAGCACTTTTAGCTACTAGATAAGCTACTAGATTGGTCAAAAAATTGTCATTTTATATAAGCTCAATTACCAGATAACTTACCAGATAACTTCTAGATAGAAAAACAAATCAGGGCTTGCCACATCGCATATTCTTGTGGTTTTGCCCTGATTTATAATCTACATTTAACGATTTTACGTGATTTCTATTTAGAACTTCCCAGCCTTTGCTGCTTCCTCTACAGAAACTGCAACTGATACCGTCATACCAACCATCGGATTGTTGCCGGCGCCAATAAGTCCCATCATCTCTACGTGAGCAGGAACTGAAGATGAGCCTGCGAACTGAGCATCTGAATGCATACGACCAAGTGTATCAGTCATACCGTAAGAAGCTGGACCTGCAGCCATGTTGTCTGGGTGCAATGTACGGCCTGTACCACCACCTGAAGCTACTGAGAAGTAGTTCTGGCCTGCGAGTACGCGCTCCTTCTTGTATGTACCTGCAACTGGGTGCTGGAAGCGTGTTGGGTTGGTTGAGTTACCTGTGATAGATACGTCAACGCCTTCCTTCCACATGATGGCAACACCTTCGCGAACGTCGTCGGCACCGTAGCAACGTACCTTAGCACGTGGACCGTCGCTGTAAGCGATTTCGCGTACAACCTTCAACTCACCTGTGAAGTAGTCGAACTCTGTCTGTACGTATGTGAAACCGTTGATACGTGAGATGATCTGTGCAGCGTCCTTGCCAAGACCGTTCAAGATGCAACGGAGTGGCTCCTTGCGTACCTTGTCTGCCTTTGCAGCAATCTTGATAGCACCCTCGGCAGCAGCAAATGACTCGTGACCTGCGAGGAATGCGAAGCACTTTGTCTCCTCGCGGAGAAGACGTGCTGCGAGGTTACCGTGGCCGATACCTACCTTACGGTCGTCGGCTACTGAACCTGGGATACAGAATGCCTGCAAACCAAGACCGATTGCCTCAGCTGCGTCAGCAGCGTTTGCGCAACCCTTCTTCAATGCGATAGCAGCACCTACAACGTAAGCCCACTTTGCATTCTCGAAACAGATTGGCTGTGTCTCCTCACAAATCTTGTAAGGGTCGATACCATACTGCTCGCAAATCTCGTTTGCCTCTTCGATAGAAGCGATACCGTTCTCGTTAAGTACAGCAAGGATCTGCTTGATACGACGATCCTGACTTTCAAATTTTACGGGTCTTATCATAGCTTGTGTCCTCCTTATTCTTTACGTGGGTCAATATACTTAACTGCACCTGCCTCCTGTGAGAAGCGGCCATAAGACTTAGTCAATTTCTTGACAGCCTCGTTGGCGTCTGTGCCCTTCTTGATCTCATCCATGAGCTGGCCGAGGTTGATGAACTCGTAACCGCAGATCTCATCGTTCTTGTCGAGAGCGAGGCGTGTGATGTAACCCTCGGCCATCTCCAAGTAGCGTGAACCCTTAGCCAAAGTACCATAGAGAGTACCTGTCTGGCTGCGGAGACCCTTGCCCAAGTCCTCAAGACCTGCACCGATGATCAAACCGCCCTCTGAGAAAGCAGACTGGCTGCGACCGTAAACAATCTGCAAGAACAACTCGCGCATTGCTGTGTTGATAGCGTCGCAAACAAGGTCTGTGTTCAACGCCTCAAGAATAGTCTTGCCAGGGAGAATCTCTGATGCCATAGCTGCAGAGTGTGTCATACCTGAACAACCGATTGTCTCAACAAGAGCCTCCTGGATGATACCGTTCTTGATGTTCAATGAAAGCTTACAAGCACCCTGCTGTGGAGCGCACCAACCAATACCGTGTGTGAAACCAGAAATGTCGGCAACCTCTTTAGCCTTAATCCATTTACCCTCTTCTGGGATTGGAGCTGGACCGTGGTTAGGACCTTTCTTCACAACACACATGTTTTCTACTTCGTGTGAATAAACCATAATTTTTATATGTTTAAAATGTGAAACATAGTCTCTTTCAGTCTGCGAAGATAACTAAAATAATGTCTTTAACAAAGGTTGTGGCGTTTTTTTTAGTGTGCGTCATGTGTATATGGGTGAAATATATATTATATAAATAATTATTAACATAATTAGGGGCGCTGTTTGCCGTTTTGTTTGTATCTTCGCAGTTGAATTTGTTTAAAAATACGGAATAAATGAAAAAGTTTTATAGTATTATTGCGGCCTTTTCGGCTGCTGTTCTTGTGTGGTCATGCGGCCCTGCCGAGGTTGGATATACACAGGAGTTTACCCTTCAGGGCTTATATACGGTGAACAAGGCAACGGTGGAGCCTGAATTCAGTGATACCTCTTTCTTTGTACGTAATATTGAAGAGTATGACTTAAAGACCGGTGACCGTGCGCTTATTCTCCTGCACTATTATTATGATGCTTATAGCGGCAAGGCTGCTCAGTGGAATATTAGAGAGATTCTCAAGAGAATACCCGTATATCCATTATCTTTTCCTGCCGAAGTTGATTCTGCTGCATATTTGACTCCAATTACAGGTGTGCAGCCTCTGAACTTCTTCAATAGTTTCGAGGCTTTGACATGGATATGGAAAGGCAAGCAGAACCTTTGTGTGAAATACAAGGGCGTAGAGGACGGCGCTTCGTTTGCAATGACCGTACGTGGCGTGAACGAAGGATTTGTTGAACTTGAGCTCTTTGTTGATGCCAAGGAGAGTGATACAGAGACAGCGACTTTGCTGACATTTGACATCAGGAATATTGCCGACTACCTCAGCGATGAGCAGAAGACTCTGTTGCCTGCCGAAATCGACAGTCTAAAGACAAAGATTTACACTAAGCGAATGAAAAATGGCCGTCTCGAGGATTGGGTGATTCCGGGCAATTACATAGAGTATTTCTAAAAAACAGTTTGATGCCCGCAGGGGAGTGATATGGACAAGAAAATTCCGAATATAAATATAAAGAACAGGCGCGCTTCGTTCGACTACATCTTTACCGAGACTTTCACGGCCGGTATTGTGCTCACGGGAACGGAGATTAAGTCGATAAGGCAATCAAAGGCGAGCCTTGTCGATACCTACTGTACATTCATAAATAATGAACTATGGGTCAAGAATATGCATGTGTCCGAGTACTTCTATGGTTCATATAATAATCATGTTGCACGTCGCGACCGCAAACTGCTGCTCGATCGCAAGGAGTTGCGCAAACTGCAGCAGGCGGTGAAGAATCCCGGTTTCACCATTGTGCCCACGCGTCTGTTCATAAACGAGAAGGGGCTTGCCAAACTTGTCATTGCTCTCGCGCGAGGCAAGCATGAGTATGACAAGCGCGAATCCATAAAGGAACGCGATGACAAGCGCGAGATGGATCGCATAAGGAGAAATTTCTGAATTGATATGGGTTTTGCTCTATCCTCGCTAAGCGAGGGTAGAGTAAAATGTTATTATTTACATCCGACTGATTAGGGTGAACTCTTCATCTGATACAATTTTACAATGACAATAAAAGAGGCTTTAAAAGATAGAATATTGGTGCTCGATGGTGCTATGGGTACAATGGTGCAGCGCTATGGGCTGTGCGAGGATGATTTCCGTGGCACGTTGCTTGCCGAGCACGGCAGGTTGCTTAAAGGCAACAACGATATTCTGGTGCTTACACGTCCTGACGTGATACGCGAGATACATACCCGTTATCTTGCAGCCGGTGCCGACATCATTGAGACATCGACATTCAATGCCAACCGCATATCGCAGGCCGAATATGGTTGCGAACATCTGTGTGCCGAGATTAACCGCAAGGCTGCGGCTATGGCGCGCGAGCTTGCCGATAAGTTCTCGACCCCGGGTAAGCCACGTTTTGTGGTCGGTTCAGTGGGGCCCACAAGCCGCACCTGTTCAATAAGTCCCGATGTTGAGAATCCTGCATTGAGAAATGTGACCTTCGATATGCTTGCCGATGCTTATCGCGAGCAGATGATTGCGCTTATCGAGGGTGGAGTGGATGCCCTGCTGTGCGAGACAATCTTCGATACCCTCAACGCCAAGGCTGCGCTGTATGCTGCCGATGAGGCGTGTGAGGTCGCCGGGCGCGATGTCCCGGTGATGCTCTCTTTTACCATTGCCGACAAGCAGGGGCGCATTCTCTCCGGTCAGACAATTGAGGCTTTCATGGCATCTGTGGCCAACCGTAATCTGTTGTCGGTTGGTTTGAACTGCTCTTTTGGAGCAAGGGAAATGAAACCTTTCCTCAAACGCCTGAGCGAGATTGCCCAATGCTATGTAAGCGTTTATCCTAATGCCGGCTTGCCCAATGAACTTGGTGGGTATGACCAGACACCGGAGGAGATGGCTGCTATCGTGCGCGAATATGTTGATGAGAGTATGGTGAACATCATTGGCGGCTGCTGTGGCACAACCGATGAGTTCATTGCCTTGTTTCCATCTTTGGTCGATGGTGTGCAGCCACGCATCCCTGTTGCCAAACCAAGCGAACTGTGGCTCTCGGGGCTTGAACCTCTGGTGGTCGATAGCCGCATGAACTTCATAAATGTGGGCGAGCGTTGTAATGTCGCAGGCTCGCGCAAGTTTCTGCGTCTGATAAATGAAAAGAAATATGGCGAAGCGCTCGATATTGCCCGCAAACAGGTCGAGGACGGAGCGCAGCTGATAGATATAAATATGGATGACGGCCTGCTGGATGCAGGTGCCGAGATGACTACATTCCTTAATATGCTTGCAGGTGAGCCTGATATTGCCCGCGTGCCTATAATGGTCGATTCGTCCGACTGGAATGTTATCCGTGCCGGTCTCAAGTGCATTCAGGGACGCGCCGTTGTAAACTCCATTTCATTAAAGGAGGGCGAGGCACTTTTTGTTGAGCGTGCCATTGAGGCACGCCGTCTGGGCGCGGTGGTTGTCGTAATGGCTTTTGACGAGCAGGGGCAGGCAACAACATACGAGCGTAAGATTGAGGTTTGTGGCAGAGCTTTTGAACTGTTGACAAAGAAAGCTGGCTTTGAACCATACGAAATAATATTCGACCCCAATATCCTTGCCGTGGCAACGGGTATTGAGGAGCATGCCGCGTACGGTATTGACTTCATCCGCGCATGTGCATGGATCAGGGAGAACCTTGGCGGTGCACATGTGAGTGGTGGCGTGAGCAACCTCTCGTTCTCGTTCCGTGGCAACAACTATGTGCGTGAAGCACTGCATGCGGTGTTCCTCTATCACGCGATTGCTGCCGGAATGGATATGGGCATTGTGAACCCGCAGACCGCGGTTCAGTATGACGATATTCCATTGCCACTGCGCGAGGTGCTTGAGGATGTGGTGCTTAACCGCACTCCCGATGCCACCGAGCAACTCATTGCCATGGCTGGGGAACTGAAGGAGCAGAGCGTGGCCGTGCATCAGACCGCCGATGAGAGTTGGCGTGAACAGCCTGTCGAGAAGCGTCTGGAATGGGCGTTGCTCAAGGGAATGAGCGAGTATCTTGCCGTGGATATATCCGAGGCTGTTGAGAAATACCATACAGCTGTCGATGTAATCGGTGGTCCTCTTATGGATGGAATGGGTGTTGTTGGCGAGCTCTTTGGGCAGGGTAAACTATTCCTGCCACAGGTTGTTAAGGCTGCCCGTACAATGAAACAGGCTGTTGCAATTCTGCAACCATTGATTGAGCAGGCCAAGAGCGATGATGTAAAATCGGCAGGCAGGGTGCTTGTTGCAACAGTGAAGGGTGATGTACACGACATCGGCAAGAATATAGCCACCGTGGTAATGGGCTGCAATGGATATGAAGTGATTGACCTGGGTGTCATGGTACCTCCCGAGGTGATTGTTGCAACAGCAATTGAGAAGAAGGTCGATATTGTGGCGTTGAGCGGTCTCATTACCCCGTCGCTTGAGGAGATGATTACTGTTGTTAAGGAGTTGAAGAATGCCGGTGTTATGGTTCCGGTAATGATTGCCGGTGCTACTACAAGTCCATTACATACTGCCTTGAAGATTGCTCCTGAATATGATGGAGTGGTGGTGCATGTGAAGGATGTTTCGCAGAATGTGGTTGTGGCAGCCGAGTTGCTTGGAGGTGCCGGGCGCAAGGATACATTCGTTACTGAATTGAAGGTGTCGCAGCAGGCATTGCGGGATGGCGTGGCGCAGAAAGCTGCAGCGCCGTTGCGTTCGCTTGATGAGGCGCGTGCCAACAAACCGAATCTTTTTTGAAAATGAATTAAAAACCATATAAAATGTCTGAAGAGAAAATACAGGGCCTTACAGGTCAACAAGTAGAGGAGAGTCGCCGCAAGTATGGCGAGAATGTTCTCACTCCACCGGCGCGCGAGTCGTTGTGGAAAAAGTTCCTTGAGAAGTTTGAGGACCCTATCATCCGCATACTGCTCATAGCATGGTTGCTGTCAATGGTCATTTCGTGCGTACATTGCTGGGGGCCAGAGAAGGCCGGTTTCTCGGCATTCCTTGAACCCATAGGCATATTCTTTGCGATAGTGCTTGCAAGCGGCATCGGCTTCATCTTCGAGGTGAAGGCTGCCAGGGCTTTCGAGGTGCTGAACACTGTCAACGACGATGTGATGGTAACGGTGAAACGCGACGGCAGGGTACAGGAAATATCGCGAAAGGAGGTTGTTGTTGGTGATATTGTCATACTGAATACCGGCGACGAGGTGCCTGCCGATGGCGTCTTGCTCCAGTCACAGTCATTGCAGATAAATGAGTCAACTCTAACCGGTGAGCCAATGATTGCAAAGACAACCGTTGAAGCCGATTTTGACGAGGAGGCAACATATCCGTCGAACAAGGTGCTGCGCAGTACAACAGTTGTGGATGGCAACGGTATAATGCGCGTTGAACTTGTGGGTGATGCAACCGAATATGGCAAGGTGAACCAGGGCGCGCAGATTGAGAACGGCATTGACACCCCGTTACAGGTGCAACTGAAGCGTCTTGCAGGTGTCATCAGCAAGCTTGGATATGCTGCAGCCGGCATAACATTCCTACTACTGTCGTGCAAGACATTCTTCTCTGGTGGCGACATATCTACAATGAGCATCGTATCGTCAATGTTGCATAACTTTATGATAGCAGTAACGCTTATTGTAGTTTCTGTCCCCGAGGGTCTGCCGATGTCTGTGACATTGAGCCTCGCTCTCAGCATGAACCGTATGCTCAAGGCCAACAATCTTGTGCGCAAAATGCATGCGTGCGAGACCATGGGAGCTGCAACCGTAATCTGTACCGACAAGACCGGTACTCTCACACAGAACAAGATGCAGGTGCACGAGAGCAACTTTTTTGCGCTCGAAAATCAGGTACTTGGCAATGATACAGTCAGTGCGCTTGTAAAGGAGGGGATTGCCGTGAATGCTACTGCAAACCTTAACCGCGAGGATGGTGACGTGAAAACAATAGGTAACCCTACGGAGGCGGCCTTGCTCCTGTGGCTCGATAAACAGGGGGTTGAGTATAATCCATTGCGTGAGCAGGCTAAAGTGCTCAGCCGTCTGACCTTCTCGACCGAACGCAAGTATATGGCTACGGTTGTCAAATCGGCAGCGTTGGGCAAGAATGTACTTTATGTAAAGGGTGCTCCCGAAATCGTACTCTCCAACTGCGTGCGTGTAGAGATGCCCGGCAACACTTTCGCCGGTGTGGATGAACAGCGTCCGGCTGTTGAGGCAAAGCTGCTCGAATATCAGAGTATGGCAATGCGTACATTGGGATTTGCTTATCAGATACTTGATGACGATGCAAATGTTGAACCATACGCTAACGGTCGTTTGAGCGGAACAGACCTCATATTCCTTGGTTTTGTGGCAATATCCGACCCCGTACGTGCCGATGTTCCCGAGGCTGTTAAATGTTGTCTCGATGCCGGCGTGGATGTAAAGATTGTTACAGGTGATACATCTGGCACAGCGTGTGAGATTGGTCGTCAAATCGGTATCTGCGACAGCGCTACACCTGCTGCGGCAATTATAACAGGTCCAGAATTCGAAGCCTTGAGCGACGATGAGGCTGCGAAGCGCGTCATGGGGTTGAAGGTCATGTGCCGTGCGCGTCCAATGGACAAGCAGCGCCTTGTTCGCCTGTTGCAGGAACAGGATGCTGTCGTTGCTGTTACCGGTGATGGAACAAACGATGCTCCTGCACTTAAGGCTGCACAGGTGGGCTTGTCAATGGGTGACGGTACATCTGTAGCAAAAGAGGCAAGCGATATTACTATTATTGACAATTCATTCAGCAGTATAACCCGTGCTGTGATGTGGGGACGTTCGCTCTATCGTAATATACAGCGTTTCCTGTTGTTCCAGCTCACCATAAACGTTGCGGCATGTCTCATAGTTATGATTGGTTCTATAATTGGAACAGAATCGCCACTCACAATTACCCAAATGTTGTGGGTAAACCTCATTATGGACACCTTTGCTGCAGGTGCTCTTGCTTCGCTCTCTCCAAGTTGGACGGTGATGAACGACCGTCCGCGTAAGAGTGGTGCAAATGGCGATTTCATCATTACAAAGTCAATGACACGCAGCATATTCATTGTGGGTGCAATGTTTGTTGCCGTACAGGTGGCTTTGCTGCTGTGGATGTCTTCTAATGGAGGAATGACACCTTATAGACAGTCCGAGTTCTTTACATTCTTTGTAATGCTGCAGTTCTGGAACATGTTCAACGCCAAGGCTTATCTTTCGGGTACTTCGGCTTTCAAGGGATTGTGGGAGAACAAGAGTTTCTTGCTTGTGTGTCTCATTATAGTGTTCGGACAATTCCTTATTGTTACCTTTGGTGGCGAGATGTTCAATGTAGTACCTTTGACAGCCGAAAGCTGGGGCGTTATAATTGCTTCAACATCTTTGGTGTTGTGGGTAGGTGAGTTACTTCGCCTGTTCTCAAAGAAACGCCGCTGATTGATGAAATGAATATTAATATAAAAAAGAATAAACACACGATGAAAAAAGTATTTGCACTTATTGCAATGTTGCTGTTGCTCCTTGATTCTTCTCCTGTATCTGCAGGGGATGCCATGACTGGAGACTGCAATGGAACACTCCTTGTTCAATCTACAGATACCCCCGAGAATGATGCAGTTGCCGTTGAGTCGGTCCAGAATGAGAATGTCGCAGTTGAAGATGAGCCGGTACCGGCTGCTACGGAAACTGCTGCAGCAGCTGTGCTCGCAACAACTGATACCGATAAGTCCTTTATGGAGAAACTTGTAGGTTTCTGTCTTGAACACTTGAATTATGGAACTGTGACACTGTTCATGGCAATCGAGAGCTCTTTCATTCCATTCCCATCGGAGGCTGTTGTGCCTCCGGCTGCATGGAAGGCGGCTACATCGGGCGATATGAATATTGTACTTGTTGTTCTATTCGCTACATTCGGTGCCATCATTGGTGCGCTCATAAACTATTACCTTGCTTTGTGGCTTGGTCGTCCAATCATCTACCGCTTTGCACGTAGCCGTTTCGGACGTATGTGCCTGCTCGATGAAGAGAAGGTTAGACATGCCGAGGAGTATTTTGAGAAACATGGTGCCGTGTCGACATTCGTTGGTCGTCTGGTACCTGCCGTGCGTCAGCTCATCTCTATCCCTGCAGGTCTTGTGCGCATGAAAATGAAACGCTTCCTCTTGTTTACAGCACTTGGTGCCGGTGCTTGGAATATAATCCTTGCGGTGCTCGGTTACTCAATGAAATATGTGCCTGGAATGGATAGCGAAGAGGCTGTTATGGCAGCCGTGAAAGAGCACAGCGGAACAATTGGCTTGGTGTTTATTGTTCTGGTTGTTCTGGTTGTCGGATATATAATATGTAAGGGACTGAAGAAAAAGAAGAAGTAAGAACGGATTTACTTATACAAGAAGCAGGGTGACCGGTCCGGTCACCCTGCTTCTTGTATAATATCTTGTTCTATTTCTATCAGTTTAATGAGTATTTCACGGTAGTAACGACCCTGATGTTCTTTATCTGTGGCGTTGTCTCGTCGCTCGAGATGCTGAACTGTCCTTGTGTTGCCTGTCTTATGTTGCCAAGCTTGCAGTCGGAATCTTCGGCAAATTTCTGTGCCACAGCTCGGGCATTGCGTGTTGCCTCTTCAACCATTGCAGGCTTTATGCTGTTGAGGTCGGTGAATTCATAGCGTGGCTCATATCCATACTCTGTGCCCACTACTACTCCTTGCTCAAGCAGTGTTATCTGCTGTTTCATGAGTTCCATAACTTTCTCCACCTGTGAAGATGTCACGGTAATGACAGCTTCGGCCTGGTAACGGTATTTGATGTTCTCGGGTGCGTAGCTTTGTGCAGCGCGGTCTGTGACTGTAGGTGCCGAAACGATGATCTCGTCGTCTTCTATGCCATTGCTGTTAAGGAAATCCGTTATTACATTTCCGTAACGCTCAATCTCATTGTAGAGCTGCTTCATGTCATTGCTGACGCACTTGTAAGGTAGTGGCCACACTACCTTGTTGGCCATTACTTCGCGCTCGGCGAGTCCCTTGACTGTTACATACTGGTCTTGATAGGCAATGCTTTTAAGACCACCTGCAATGCTTTTGAGTCCGCCAGATACGAAATATCCCAAAACTGCAAGACCTGCAATTATGGCAATACTGTATGCCGCATTTTTTCTCCATCGGCAACCTTTTCCGCTGTTCTCGTTCATATCATTTCTTTTATTTATAACAATATCCTCCGTTGACCTCAATAAGACTGCCGTTGACAAAAGGATTCTCAATGCAGAAACGGTATGCTTCAACGACTTCATCTATTGTCGCAAAACGGTGTATGGCTGTCTTACTGTATATATTCTGTTTAATTTCTTCGGGCTTCTCTTTTTGCCATGGCGTCTCAACAAATCCTGGAACAATGGCATTTACGGTAGTTCCTGTTCCTTCAAACTCCTTTACAAGGTTTTTGGATAGAGCGTGAACTGCTGCTTTGGTTACGCCATATCCCAATACGGTGGCGTGTGGCATGAGCCCCATTTGTGAGCCGGTGAATATGATTCTTGAATTGTGTGGGATTCGGTCATATAGCTCTCTAATGAGAATGTAATGTGAGTTCACTGCAACCTCCATCATAGCGTCCCAGTCATTGTCGGTTGTTTCAGTGAACTGTTTCCTGATGCTCATTCCGGCGTTGCATATTATGCAATCAACTGTTTTACATTCCTTTTTTATGTGGGATATGAATGTGTATAGTTCGTTACGTTTGCTCTGGTCAATGTTTATAGCCTCGTAGTTTTCGTAACTCTCGTTGAATTTTTCTCCGGTATATGTGGCAAAAACCTTATATCCCATTGAAAGCAACATTTTGGCTACTCCTAATCCAATACCAGATGTTCCACCTGTGACTATTGCTGTTTTCATATCTCGGAGAAATTTTTACGTTCTGTAAATTGTTGCATAACTCCTGCCATGGCAATGCTTTCATCTTTAGTCAGACGTGCGCTGCCGTGGCGCTTGTTTATGATGCACGAGATCCATTCCTGTATTTCATATCTGAGTCCTTCGCCATCCCATTTGTAGAAGAACTTCTTGTTTTTGTTCTGGTCCTCGTAGCGTAGTTCAAAGTAGTCTGTTTTCCACCATGGTGCCTGTACATATGCATATCCTTTTGTTCCGGAAATGACAAGGTTACCCTCGGTCTTTACTCCCAGACCCAATTTGAACGAGCATACAGCTTTAGGATAACGTATTACGCCTTTTGTATATATATCTACACCATTCTCCATACGTGAATAAAGGTGCATCTCGTCATATTCTGTACCCAAGAGCCTGAATATTGGTAGCAAGGGATATACTGCCGATTCATACATTGAACCACCGGCTTGTGCAGCGTCGAACTCTCGTCGTGTGCGGTCGGGCAATAAACGTGAAAGTGATGCTTCAACGTCAACAACCTCACCAATTGCTCCACTCTTTATCATAACCATAAGATGATTGAAAGCAGGGCAGTGGGCAGTCTTGTTCGCTTCAATGAGTATGACATCTTTTTGCTCGGCAAGTGAATACAACTCTTCGGCCTGTTTCTTGTCCAAAGCCAATGGTATTTCACAAAGAACGTGCTTCCCGGATTCTATGGCGCGTTTTGAGTATTCGTAGTGGCTCAAGTGTGGTGTGGCTACATATACAGCATCTACATCATGCAACATTTCGTCGAACGAAGCATAGCTGTTTGGGATGTTATTTGTTCTTGCAAATTCATCACCAATAGCTTTGTCAATATCGTACACTCCTATGATTTCTGTTCCGCTTACATAGCTTGTCTCCGGTACAAAGCGTTTTGCGATTATTCCACAGCCAACAATGCCTATGCGTGTTCTCTTTTGCTTTTCGCCACGTAGCATAGTTGATGATATGCCTTCAGTGCGTGGCAGATAGACAACTTCACAGAACTCTTTCAAATAATCAAATTCACCCATCCAATCACTGCCAATGGTGAAGATATCAACATCATATTTTTGTATGTCATCGATTTTCTGCCCAAAATAGTCCTCTATGATAATCTTGTCGGCAAGTCCTGTCGCCTTGACTGCTTCGACGCGTTCAAGTACGTTGTTTACAACATTCAGTTTGCCACGTTCACGGTCAAAATTGTCGTTGGTGACCCCGACAATCAGGTAGTCACCCAAGGCCTTGGCACGCTGCAACAGGTTGATGTGTCCCTGATGCAACAGGTCGTATGTGCCGTATGTGATTACTTTTTTCATTTGGGTTAAAGTTTGTAGGCTTGTGAGTCGTGCGTTGAAACCTGTTTCTCTTTTGGTGGCAGCTGCATGTAATCTCCATATTTCTGCGTCAGGTATTTATCATATCCTTCCGGTGCGCAGTATTCGTTGCCTTCAAAGGTGACAGTGATGCTTTTGTCATAAACTTCACGCGGAAGTATCTCTTTCAATGCTGTGCGTGAGCCGAAGCTGCATATATGCTTGCACTCTTCATATTTGTGTTTTGTTGCAATGTGTCTCATTGTCTTTAAGATAAAATGTGAAGAGAATGGCAGCAGGATCAATTTGGTTATTGCCAATCGCATTTTACGTTTGAGTGTTTGGCGATTGCAGAAAATCATTGTCTTTATGTACATGAAACGTATGCACTGCCCACATAAATATGCTTGCCATTTCGATTTTATTCCATCAAGCGGAAATATATCTACATATACACCGAACACGCTCTGCTTGTAGAAGAATTCGTTGACAATTGTCCCTTTACGATATACTTTAGCAAATGGTACATGGTAACGGCGGTCTTGCTCATGGGTGACCACTGCATGTCTGCTGCCCGGGGTGTTGAATGTTGTGATGAAACGTTCATAGTCGGGGCGTGGCATATGTATGTCTATGTCGTCGTCCCAAGGAATGTAACCTTTATGACGTACAGCTCCAAGAAGCGTACCATAGGCTAGATAGTACCTGATATTGTTCTCTTGACAAAATGCAACAATTTCGTCCAGAATCTCTAATTGAATTTTCTTGGCTTCTTTGGTCTCTATTGGTGTCATTGTTGCTGTTTATTGGGTCAGTTTTTGCAGTGCAAGAATTCTTGAACTAGATTCCTACAATCTTGCTGGCAAATTCGAAGTCCTCGGGGTAGTCAATGTCTATGCCTTCAATCTGGTCAATGATAGCCATGTGTGGCGTGTTGCCAATTCGCTGACCAAGTCCTGTCCACACCTCGCGGCGGAATATGTAGAACGCGCTGGTCTCTACATATACAGGCTCAATAGTCTGTGTGCGCGGAATGTCTTTCAGGCAGTAGTTAAGAGGCTTGCCGTTGTACCATGTAAAGGTCTGTATCTTCTGTGCGCTGAACGATGAATCGTACCCACCGTTTACAACCTTGTCAATGGCATTCTCTATTGTCTCAACCTTGATAAAAGGAGATGTTGTATGTGCAAGCATATATACATCTGCATAAACCTCCTTTACAAAGGCTTCGTATATCTCTTTGCCAAGAGTCTCGTCACCGTCGAGTGCAGTGCTGCGTTTCAGGAACTTTACACCCTGTGGCAAGTAGGGGATAACCTCCTCGCTGCTGCAATAAACATACACCTCGTCAATGTTCTTTACCTTTACGAGCGTTTCAAGAATATACTGCATCAGTGGCTTGCCACCAAGAATCTTCAGGTTCTTGCCGACAACGCGCTTACTGTTGAGTCTGATGGGGACAAATGCTACAACCTTCATGGTTTCTGCTGATTAAAGACAACTGAAAGCGTCGATAACACCAACGAGCTTGTTCTCCTCATTTACAACAATCAGTGATTTGATGTTGTGGTTGCGCATTACCTCCTCGGCTTGTGACAGCTTTGCATCCTCCTTGATGAGCTTTGGGTTGGTGTTCATCAAATCTTTGACTGTGAGCTGGAAGAAACGATCCTGGTCACGTTGCATTGTACGACGGATGTCACCGTCGGTTACAGCACCGAGAATCTTCTCGTCTTCTACAACAACAGCAATACCCATCTTTGTACGGCTAATCTGCATCAGTGTGTCACTGATTTTTGACTCGCGTGTCACAATGGGAAGGTTATCGCTAATCATGTAGTCCTTTACTCTTGTGAGCAGACGGCGACCCAATGAACCACCGGGGTGGAACTGTGCGAAGTCCTGTGCCTGGAAGTTACGCACGGTCATCAGTGCACAGGCAATGGCATCACCCATGGCAAGTGTCGCTGTCGTGGATGATGTCGGAGCCAGGTTCAGTGGGCATGCTTCTCTTTCAACAGAGACATTAAGGTGGCAGTCCGAGTATTTTGCAAGCAGTGATGTCGGGTTACCCGACATTGATATGATGGGGATATTCCTCTCCCTCAACAGCGGAATGAAACGCAGGAGCTCATCGGTCTGTCCAGAATTGGAAATGGCTAATACGACATCGCCCTCGCCAATCATGCCAAGGTCGCCATGGAAAGCGTCAAGTGGGTTTACAAAGAATGCAGGTGTTCCTGTACTTGCCATTGTAGATGCAATCTTGGCGCCAATGTGGCCCGATTTTCCAACACCGGTTACAATGAACTTGCCCTTGCTCTCAATGATGAGCTCAATGGCCTTTGTAAAGTTTTCGTCAAGTTTCGGTATCAGGTTTAGGATTGCCTCGGCCTCGTCCTGGAAGCACTTCTTTGCAACATCAATTACTCTTGTCATATGTCGTTTCTTTTATATTCTTTTGTGTGAGGCAGCTCTGCTTGGGCTGCCATGTGCTGTTGTTTCTGCGAAGATAGTAAATAAAAATGAAAAAAATGACATATCAAGGTATATAAAAAGTCTTTGCCTACCGGCAAAGACTTTTTATATACATGTAAGAAATGACTTCTTAGATTTCTGCAATTACCTCAACCTCGCAAAGAACATTCTTTGGCAGTGTCTTCACAGCAACGCATGAGCGTGCAGGTTTGCTTGTAAAGTACTCGGCATATACAGCGTTGAAAGCCGCGAAATCGGCCATGTCGCTGAGGAAGCATGTTGTCTTTACAACCTTCTCGAATGATGTGCCTGCCTCGGCAAGAACTGCAGAGAGGTTCTTCATTACCTGAGTAGCCTGGTCTGTGATGCCCTCGGCCTCAACATTGCCTGTAGCAGGGTTGATAGGTATCTGACCCGATGTGAACAACATATTGCCACAGATGATAGCCTGTGAGTATGGACCGATAGCCTCGGGAGCATTGCTTGTATAAACTTTCTTCAACATAGTTATTTTATTTTTAATAGTTAGAAACAATCATGGAATAAATCAATCCAGAATTCTGAAACCTGCCTCAACCAACGCTGCCTTAATCTTGTTGATGTGCTCGAAGTTGCGGGTTTCAAGGTCTATGCGTATCCAGCAACCAGTCACACCTGTGTTGGCATTTGTACGCTCGTGGTGTACACCAATCACGTTACCGCCAAGGTCGGCAATAATCTTTGATACTTGTACCAACTGGCCTGGTTTGTCAAGAAGCTCGACCTTGAGGAGGGCAGAGCGACCCGATGTGAAGAGACCACGCTTGATTACACGGTCAAGGATATTCACATCAATGTTACCACCTGATACAACGCAGATTACATTCTTGCCCTCAACAGGAATCTTGTCGAACATTACAGCAGCTGCTGCAACAGCGCCCGCACCCTCGGTGATGATTTTCTGATGCTCGAGCATTGAGAGGATTGCCGATGAAACCTCATCGTCTGTTACGGTTACAATGCCGTCAACATACTGGCTGCAGAAGTTGAATGTGTTCTCGCCCGGTTGTTTAACTGCAATACCGTCGGCAATTGTAGAAACAGAGTCAAGACGCTCAATCTTCTTGTGCTCAACAGAGTTCTTCATGCTTGGAGCACCTGCAGCCTGAACACCATATACCTTGATGTTTGGGTTCAATGATTTCAAGGCAAATGCAACACCCGAGATGAGACCACCGCCACCGATGGGCACAACAACAACCTCAACATCCTTCATCTGGTCAATGAGCTCAAGACCGATTGTACCCTGACCTGCGATTACATCAATGTCGTCGAATGGGTGGATGAATGTATAGCCCATCTCGTCACGCAACTCAATAGCGCGCTTGTAGGCATCGTCATACACGCCCTCTACAAGACAAATCTCTGCGCCGTAGCCTCTTGTTGCCTCAACCTTTGAGATTGGAGCACAGTCGGGGAGGCAGATTGTCGATTTGATGCCGTTTCTTGTTGCTGCCAACGCAACGCCCTGAGCATGGTTACCTGCCGAGCATGCGATAACGCCCTTTGCTTTCTCCTCGGCCGAGAGCTGTGAAATCTTGTAGTATGAACCGCGTACCTTGAAAGAACCGGTCAACTGCAAGTTCTCGGGCTTGATGTAAACATTACCCTTCTTGTTCAAATAAGGAGCCGGTATCAGCTCTGTGCGACGTACCACGTCCTTGAGGACGTACGATGCGTGATAGATTTTGTCGAGTGTAAGCATTTTATTTTTGTTTAAAAGTATAATGTCTTTTGTTGTTACACACTGCACCTGGTTGTCATTTCGACGACAATCGGAGGAGAAATCTCTTTAAGTGTTGCTTTTTTGAGATCTCTCGCATGCGCTCGAGATGACAAGTCAATAGAGTATGCAATACTCTCTCAAATTTACTCGTTTGGCAAATTTACAACCATTTTTGATTTTAAATTACACTTTCTCAAATATTTTTATTAAAAAATAAGTAGGGTGGTGTTTTAGAACCTAAAAAATGCATTAAGGGGAATAGAATTCTATCCCCCTTAATATCAAGTAGTGATTTGTTTTTAGACTCTAGAATTCATAACCGAGTTTGAAAAGTACTTCACATGCTTTAAAGTAGTACTCAGAGCCGACCTGAACGCCTAGGTTTAATCCCATCCTGTTTTTTATAGCAACTCTAAGACCTAAATTAGCACTTAAATATACATTTTTGTAATCGTTATATATATACTCGGTATAGTAATAATTAGGGCTATGAGCATAATCAAATCCTAATTGTAAACCTACAAATGGTGCAAACCGTCCTTTTGATATATACGCTCTGAAATCTGCACCAATACGGAAATTGAAGTTGCTATTAATTTCACAGTTAGGATAGTTCCCGCCCAAGTACCAGCACTCTACTTCGGTAGTTCCTAAACTTACAAATCCGCCTAAATATACGTATGGGTTGAACTGGTATCCGTGAGTTGTGCTAATCTTGAATAGAGGCCCACCTTTCTCGTAAGAGCTAACAGCCCCTCCATATCCCATTTCTACCATGCCGCGATAGCCTTTTGATAGATAGCCTCCTGATGAGTTGCCTCCATAGCCAAAACTATTGCCATGAGCACTATGTCCCCACATTTGTGCCGATGCCGACATTGTGACAAACAGCAATAGTATAATTCCTATTATCCTTTTCATGTGGTTTGATTTTTAGACATTAAAACTCATAACCGAGTTTGAAAAGAGGTTCAATTCCTGCTTCAAAACTGCCTAAACCGATTTGAACGGCCAAGTTTAGTCCCATTTTGTTTTTTAAAGCAACTCTAACTCCAACTTGAGGGGCAAAGTAAACAGCCGCATTGCTCCCGTGGTATTTACCATAGTCAAACGCCAATTGTGCACCTGCAAATGGCGCGATTCGTCCTTTGGGTAGATATGCTCTAAAGTCTGCACCAAGACGGAAATTGAAACCAGGGATAAATTCTCTGTAATCATCCTGCCCGTAATTATCATTATAGGCTTCTGAAGTTCCCAAACTTACGAATCCACCTAAATAGAGATATGGGTTGAACTGGTATCCGTATGTAGCGCTGAGTTTGAATAGATAAATATCATCTATCATACCAACTCCATGTCCCATTTCTACCATGCCACGATAGCCTGTTGACAGGTAGCTGTCGGATGAGTTGCGTCCATAGCCAAAACTATTGCCATGAGCACTATGTCCCCACATTTGTGCCGATGCCGACATTGTGACAAACAGCAATAGCATAATTCCTACTATCCTTTTCATGGCTTATAAGTCAAATCGCATTTTCCAGATATTGAATGCATCGCGTTCGTTGGCGCGTGATGATATGAAATAGATGTGCTTGCCGTCCTCGGACCATACGGGGCAGCAATCGTCTGCCGGATGGTATGTTAACTGAATAAAGCTTGTTCCATCCTTCTTTACAACAAAAATGTCGAGATTGTTCTTTTTTGAAATCGATGATTTGCTGTTACCCTGGCAAAGAATCCATTCTCCATCGGGGGAAAGGCATGGGTTTGAGAAACCTCTGTTTTTGTCTGTCAGGATGAGGGTCTCCTGTCCTTTTTCATAGTTTACGAGCCACAGTTCGCTTGTGCCGAAACTTGAGTTTCTTACGCATATAAACTCTTCGGAACCGTCACCTACAGGGTATGGGTTGTAGCCACGGCTGCACGATGTGATTGCTCCGTTTGACAAGTCATAGGACCACACTGATGCTCCCGATTTATCTGTGCGGGTAAAGTATATCTTTTTACCGTCGTTTGATAGAATAGGATTGCTGTCAAAATTATTGCTAGTGTGCTGTCTCATGATGCTACCGGCATGTGCATCGGTAGAAGAAATTTGAGAGCGGTTGTAGTCAACAGCATCTCCAAAGTATAGTTTGTCGTCAATACCCCATGAGAAGTCGTTTACGCTTCTGAATGTTCTTTGGGTTGCACTACCTTGTGGACCGGACTTACGCACCATTACATTCCACTGGTTGTTTATGATTGAAACAAATGCCAGCTCTGTTCCGTCGGGAGAAATTGCCAGCAAGCGACCAGTTGACCATGCGAAAGACTCATTTTGACAATAACCCCAACAATCGGATTGAATAGAATAAGAACTTGTTCTGTTACCTGCTACGGTGTTGGTCGCTTCGTCGGTAATCTTCATGAGATTAAGTCCGCTCTCTTCGGGTACGTAGCTTGCAGTAAATTTAGGGGTGTTGCAAGACGCTAGTGAAAGTAATGCAAATAAAATACCCCCCCCATTCTTAAGTAATTGATTTTCATAGTGTTGTGTTTTTTTATTCCTGTGTGGGAATGGTTGGATATTAAATGATTTGTATAATTTTGAGTAATTGTATGTATGTTGCACGAAAGGCCTCTTTTGTATTTACTCATATGGCAAATTTACAACCATTTTTGTTATATTTTATAGATTGGCATATTTTTTTAATAAAAAAGTAAGAAATGGAGTGGTGTGGTGACGTATATACAACAAATGCGATGGACTGCCAGTCCATCGCATTTGTATAGGTGTTTATTGGAAACAGATTATTTTTTTACCAATGTTGCGTTGTCTACCAAGAACGATGCTCCATTGCCAGTCTTGTTGTTCATTACAACAAGTGCGATAGTTGTTTCTTCTGTCAAAGTGAACTCAAGGGCTCTTGCACTCCAATTTGCAGAAACAGCTGATGCTGCAGCCTCTTCATAAACGTATGTTCCTGCTTTACCATCAGCGATGGGTACATAACCGATACGACAGTGTCCTGCATCGCTGCCATTTGTCTTGGTATAAATGCTGAATGTATATGTACCAGCGGGCAATGTATAGCTCTTTGATGCAAGTCGCTTGTTGGATTTCGCATCGCCATTGACAATTACAGAGTAGCTGCTATCATGTGCGTCAGTGCTCTGTGCAATTGTTGCACTGTGGGCTGAAGCGTTGCTGTCGTCTTTTCCCCATGCTGTGGGAACGTTCCCGTTCCACTCTTCGAAACTGCCGTTCTCAAGGATGTTGCCTTCTGTTGGAACTGATGGAGTGTCTGGAGTCTCCGGTGTCTCTGGCTCCTCAGGTGTCTCAGGAGTCTCAGGTGTCTCAGGTGTTGTACCTGTTCCGCTTGAAACGACTACATTCTTGATTTCCCATGTGCTTGAGTTGGCTGTTGTTGACATGTACTTGAATGCAAATACAACTGCAGACTTGCCCATCATTGACTCAGGAAGTGCAATCTTGCCTGTGTTCTGGAATGTCCAGCTGTTGTTGTTTACTGCACCATAGTTGATCTCGGTCCACTCTGTTGTTGCAACATCGCCAGTGTAGTTGCTTGTGATAACAAGCTTGTGGTTTGCTGCAGCTGCGCTTGCATCACCCTTGTTGATTACATAGTCGAATGCGATGTATGCCGCTGTCTCGTTTGTGAAATCAATAGCAGGTGAAATGAGCCAGCTCTCTGCATCCTGGCTTGCACCGTTGGCATAACCAGAAGCCTTTGCACCATAAGTAGCATCTGATACCCATGCATAGTCACCTACAGTCTCCTGTGTTGTGAAAGCACCGAAACCGTTTGTGAATGCCTCATTTACGTATGTGTTTGTAGGTGTCTCCGGAGTCTCTGGCTCCTCAGGTGTCTCGCCATCGATTGAGTATGCTGAAACGCTCTTCAAACCTGCAACACCAAAGTACTTCTCAAGGCTACCTGTGAGAGTAACCAGCTTCTGGTAGTTACCAGGGTTGTCAACAAGGTTCAAAGCGTCGCGCACTGCTCCTGGAGGCAACTGTACAGGAATACAGTTGTTGTAGTCTGTCTCATCGGGAGTGTCTGCGAGAAGAATGTTTGTCTTTGACTCTGCTGTGCCGCTGAATACACAACCCTCTGCGTAAACCTGACCATTGATTGTACCAACAATGTAACCCTTTACAACAGCAGGCTTTGCTGCGCCGCCAAATGCTGCAAGAGCCTCGGCAACAGTGTACTCTTTAGCCTCCTCGGGCTCAACAACCTCGGCCTTGCCGTGAGCTACCTTGAAGTTCTTAACTTCCCAAGTGCCGGCCTTTGTTGTAGCTGTGTAACGCAATGCGAACACAACACCGCTCTTGCCAAGGAACTCGGCAGGAACGTCAACGTTTGCCTTGTAGAATGTAGCCCAGTCGCTGCCCTCTACTGCATTGTAGGGGAGGTCTGTCCATGTTGCCTCGGCAGCATTGCCTGCATAGTTGTTGCTGATGAGCAGCTGGTGGTTGGCTGCAACCTTGCCGCTCTCGGAGTAACGGATGATGTAGTCGAATGCTACATAAGCCTCGGTCTCGTTTGTGAAATCAACGGGAGTTGAAATCAACCAGCTTGTAGCAGCCTTGTTCTCGCCATCAATGTATGATGTCGCCTTTGCTGTGCTGTAGTCGATAACCCAAGGATAGTTGCCTACAGTCTCCTCTGTGCTGAACACACCGAACTTTGTCGCAAATGTCTCGTTGATGTACACACCTTCGGTTGTGGTTCCACCATTACCGCCATTGCCACCATTGCCGCCGGGGTTGTAGGGCGACTCGGGAGTCTCGTTACATGCAGCAAAAGCAAATACGCCAAGTGCTGCAAATAATAGTTTCTTGAATTTCATAATAATAGTTTTTAGTTAATTATAAATTGATTGTTATTCACTTATCTGTTCAATGTCGTCTGTTGAACTGATGACGAGCTGCCAGTAGTCTTTGAAGCGTGTCATCACGCCGTTGATGTTGAGCTCACCTGTTGGGATTGCTTCGTTTGCAAAGTCGGCGTATGTGCTCATGCGCAATATGATATTTGTATTACCCATCTTGATGTGACGCTCTACAACATTGCTGCTGTTCTTGAGTTCTTCGGGTGCCCACAATGCTGTGCCGTCGGCCTCTGTAATCTCAACACCCTCAAGACGGACATACTTCGCAAGTTTTGCTTTGTTGTCGTTGGTGAAGAATGAATCGTCGATAACTTCGGGTTTCATCTCTTGCTCTGTGGAGTCGGGGGCACCGATAATGCGTACATGGCTGGGGAATACGCTCTTGTTCATGCGTCCGATACTTCCATCGTAGAGACCGCCAATCTGTGCCATGTAACCGTAGCCACCTACATGCAGGCCTTTGCAGTCTATGCGCACGCGCTGTCCAATGGGGAGCATTGCATAGAGACCTACATCGTTCACGCCTACAACAATTGCACCGGTCTCGTCGTTGATGATGAACTGCTTGTAAACATTGCCGGTCTCGTCGTTGGCAACAACAACGCCCTCTACGATACAATCTTCTGTAACCTCCTTCGCACCGTTTGCCGAAATTGTACTTGCATATTTTTCTTTCAGTTCGGCTATTGTCATATTGGCCTCGCCAATCTCGTTGTTGCCGAATGGTGGCTGCTCAAATGTAGGCTCGTCGAAGTCGTTCATGCAGGATGTTGCCATAATGAGCGACAGGGCAAGCATTGATAGATATTTTATTGTTTTCATAATTTGCTTTTATTTATAAAGGTCTTATTAGAAACGGAAACCTACATTCAGGTAGAAGTTGAATGCGTTGGCATAGTAGAGGTATGGGTTCTTCGAGAATTTGTATGTGCGTGCCTCGCCATCGGCGTAGCTGTCGCCACGGTTCTGCTCATAACCGCCTGTAATCATGTTTGTATTGTTGAGCAGGTTGCAGAGCTGGAGGTTTAGGTTCAGCTTCTTGCCACCGCGCAGGCTGATGCTCTTGCCTATTGATGCGTCAACAATGAAACCGCCTTTACCCTTGTACTGTGATGGAATGTTGATAACTTCCTCTCCTGTATTGGTGTCGATGACAGGCGCACCAACAACCTCGGCTAGTCGTGCATATTTTGATGCGTCAACATATATTCTGTCATAGTAGTTTACATTCGCGCTCAAGTACCAACCCTTGATGTTATAGTCAACGCCAAGGCTTGCTGCTGTGAGTGGAGTGCCGTCGGACTTCACGCCCTTCATATATACAAGGTCGTTCTTCCACACCTTCTCGTTTTCGCTGATGAGCAAACCGTTCGCATTGTTTGTGTACTCGGCATCACCAACCGATGCAACGGCATTGATTGAGAGTGAAGATGTGATGTTATACACAATTGCCAACTCACCGCCATAGTGACGCTTGTTCACACCTGTCATTGTGAGGTATGTGAACTGTGACTCCAGGTCGTTGTAGAATGCACTCTGTTCGACAAGGTTGTTGAACTGTGTGAAGTAACCGCTTACTTTTGCTGTCACAGGACCATATTCGAACCTGTATGAAAGCTCGGCGTTGTAGATATCCTCATTTCTGAGACCGGGGACAAAGTCGTTACGCATACGTGGTGCGATGAATGAGTTGTAGGCGAGTGGCGCGCGGTTCTCGTAACCACCGCCCAAAGACAATGTGTTGTGTGCATCGAAAGTGAATACCATGCCCAGTTTCGCGCCACCGCCAAGGAATGTAGCAACACCGCTGCTTCCTTTTGAGAACTCCATGGCGCGGCCGTTACGCATGTGACCGAAACGCTCCATTGTAGTACCATCGACATTGGCACCACCAAAGAGGTGGAAGATGCCCTTGTCGAAACGGTGTTGGTAGTAAAGGCTTGCCTTGTTTACAAAAAGGTCATAGTTGTAGCCGAATACATCGCCCTCGCCAATCTGACGGTTGGGGTTGTCCACGTCGTTCTGCACATAGTCACTGCTGAGGCCGAAGTCGCCGACAGAGAACTTGTCGATGTCGGTATATTTGTCTGCACCCATAAGGTCGTCCATGGTCTTGTAGTGCATGCCCTTGGTTGTTCCAATCTGCAAGCCCACAGTACCTTTGTTGAAACGGTCGTAATCGATGTTGAGTGTTGAACCGAGGTTGAATGTCAACTGGTCATTGTGACGACGCTCCACATAGTAGAGACACTCACCGCCGGCAGCATTTGCCTGCTGGTTGGCAAAGTACATGTAGTCCCAGTTGAGCTGGCGGTTGGCCTTGCTCGATGTCCAGTACTCAAAGCGTGTATTGTAGTCGGCAAGTTCGTCATCGGTAGGAGTGTATTCCAAATCCCAAACATCATACGCTGCACTTGGCAGGTTCTGGTAGTAGTGGGGGCGTGGGTCGGCGGCGTTGCCGTTCCAACCGAGAGCCGATGTGCTGTACATTGAATATTTGCCGAACAATGATGTTGTGAGCTTCATCTTGTCGTTGATGTTGTAGTCCCAAGTGATAATCATTGCGGGCTCGTATGAATTAACGACGCGTGCGTTGCGCTTCTTGCCCTGCTGGTATCCCCAGTTAGGGTTGTAGTAGTGGCTGCCTGCAAGCCAGTAGGCCTCCTCAGTGGCAGCACCCTGCTGCGCGCGCTCTGTGGGTGAACCCCATGTCGCGATAGAGAGACTGTGGCTGTCATTGAACTTTTTCTCGGCAGCAAGGAAGTATGCTGCTGAGTTGTAGAATGTTCCCTCGATGACACCCTCGTTTGCCCAACGGTACGATGCCGAGCCGGTGAATGCCCATCCGTTCTGCATGAGACCTGTAGAACCTGTGTACATTACGCGGGCAAGATAATTGCGGTTGCAGCCTACAAGAGATGCCTTGTGACCTGCTGCATACTGGCTCGCACGCATATTGATGTTGCTTGCACCGCCAATTGAACTGATACCGAAACCGTTGTGCTCGGTGTAAGTTGCGCCCTCCTTGTTGCGTGTGGCGTCGTTGAGACCGCCGATCATACCATAGCTGAACTGGCCTCTTTCGGCGTCGTTGAGCATTACACCGTTTGCATATACATTATTGTACTGCGATTCGTAAGCACGGATGCGGAAACGCATTGCGCTGAAGAGGTAGCCGACTTCGGAGAGGAAGTAGTCATCGTTCGATGAAATCATGGCTGTTGTACCTGCAAAATCCTCGTCCTCGCCAAGCTGGCCTTCGGAGAATGTGTAGGATTCGTTGTCGTCGTTGATGACAATAATGTTGTCAACTGTGTTTGTCTTGTTGAGCAGGGTGTCGGCATGGAGCATCCTTGCCGGCTGTTCCTTTATCATACCTTGCCCGTTCAAAGCTTGTGCTTCCTGTGCGTTTGTTGCTGAAACAAAACACAGCAACAGGAGTGCAGCAAATTTTGTTAATTTAGTCATAGTAATATAATAAGTTAATTTACAATCAATTATTGGAGTGAGGCGCAAACCGTGTGTAAATGGCCTTGCACAACAAACCCAATCTCGTGCAAAGTTGCTAAAAAAAGTGGAGATATGTAAATTTTTTCTAATATTTTTTAGTTTTGTGCTTGAATGGTGGACGACAGGGGGTTAAATAAAACTGACCGACGAAATTGCCGGTCAGTTCATGATTGCAGGTTATAAATTTCTTTTAGTTGTTCTCGGGGCGGAGCTTGCGTACAACTGCACCTGCCTGCCACATCTCGGTCTCACGCATCTCGCGGAGCTCCTCTTCGAGCTTCTGACGGTAGTCGGGCTGTGAGTTTGTGTCAATGCTGCGCTGTGCCTCGTTGCCACAAGCCACCTCGCTGTAGAGGTCCTCGAACACCGGCATAGTAGCATCGCGGAACTTCTTCCACCAGTCGAGCGCGCCACGCTGTGCTGTGGTAGAGCAGTTTGCATACATCCAGTCCATACCGTTCTCTGAAATCAGCGGCATGAGGCTCTGTGAAAGCTCCTCGACTGTCTCGTTGAAAGCTTCTGAAGGTGTGTGTCCGTTCTTGCGCAACACCTCGTACTGAGCTGCAAAGATACCCTGGATAGCACCCATCAAAGTACCACGCTCACCGGTAAGGTCAGAGTAAACCTCGCGCTTGAAAGTGGTCTCGAACAGATAACCCGAACCCACACCAATACCAAGCGCAATCACGCGGTCCCATGCACGGCCTGTTGCATCCTGGAAGATGGCGTAGCTTGAGTTCAAGCCGCGACCCTGCAGGAACATGCGGCGAAGCGAAGTACCCGAACCCTTTGGAGCAACAAGAATAACATCAACATCGGCCGGTGGAACAATGCCTGTGCGCTCCTTGTAAGTAATACCGAAACCATGAGAGAAATAGAGTGCCTTGCCCGGAGTAAGATGCTTCTTCACAGTAGGCCACACGGCAATCTGACCGGCATCAGAGAGCAAGTACTCAATGATAGTCGCCTTCTCGCAAGCCTCCTCAATGTCAAAGAGATTCTCACCCGGCACCCAGCCGTCGGCAACAGCCTTGTCCCAGCTCTTTGAATCCTTTCTCTGTCCCACGATAACATTGAAACCATTGTCGCGTAAGTTGAGCGACTGGCCTGGGCCCTGCACACCATAGCCGATAACAGCAATAGTCTCATTCTTCAATGTCTCCACCGCCTTTGCCAATGGATATTCTTCGCGTGTCACGACGTTTTCAACCACGCCGCCAAAATTCATCTGTGCCATAATTGTATTGTTTTTTTTAGTTTATTATTTATGTTGTGGAATAATCAAAAAAACCTCTCTCTGAGCGAGAAAGGTATTACCTTTTTTGTTCGGTTTGCGAAAGTAATTGTAAAATTGATAAAAACAAAACAAATTTTCCAATAAATTTTACTAATTTTACCCGCAGTAAGATAATAAAAACAAAACAAAGACAATAATGAGAACAAAGAAATGTCTGTTGGCGTTCGTGATGCTTTTTGCAGTCCTGTTCACTGCGCAGGCTCAGAACCAGAAAAAGTATGAGGTTTATAGCGTAGGTTTCTATAACCTTGAGAACCTCTTTGACACAATCCACGATGCAGGTAAGAACGACTATGAATTCCTGCCCGACGGTGCAAATAAATGGGGTACATTGAAGTACACCAACAAACAGAAGAACATGGCTACCGTGCTCAACGAAATGGCAACCGATGTATTGCCCATTGGTATGGCTGCGGTAGGTGTTTCCGAAATTGAGAACTCACGCGTGCTCGAGGATTTGGTAAATCATGAAATCCTTGCCCCACGCGGTTGGGATTTTATCCACATTGAGGGACCGGACAAACGTGGCGTCGATTGTGCACTTCTTTACAACCCGAAACTCTTCAAGCCAATCTGCTCAAAATTGGCACCATATACAACTGTTGACAATGATACTACATACAAGACCCGTGGTTTCCTTATTGTAAATGGCGAGATGGGTGGCGAGTCTGTACACATCATTGTGAACCACTGGCCTTCGCGTTATGCAAAGTCTCCGGCTCGTGAGCGTGCAGGTGTTCTTGTGCGTGCACTAAAGGACTCTATCATGGCCGAGATGCCCGATACCAAGGTTCTCATCATGGGTGACATGAATGACGACCCCGACAACAAGAGCATGAAGACATGTCTTGGTGCCGTGCGTGAGAAAGAAGAGATACAGGCTGCAAGCGACCTTTACAATCCCTGGTGGAACATCCTGCGCAAGAAAGGCATGGGTACACTTAAGTACAAAGGCAAGTGGAATCTTTTTGACCAGATTATTCTCAGCGGTAATCTCATCGGTACCGACCGCTCAACCCTGAAACTCTACAAAACCGAGATATTCTCCCGTAACTACATGTTCCAGGAGGAGGGACGCTACAAAGGAAATACCAAGCGTACCCACGCCGGTGGCGTATGGCTCAATGGTTATAGCGACCACTTGCCGGTGATTGTATACCTTATAAAAGAAGCAAAATAATCGGTTTGTAATAACGCGCAATCTGCTGTGTTGCTTTGGATGTAAAGGCTCAGTCGAGTACGCAAAGGTACACTCCTTTCGCCTTGAATCCAAGCGCCTTGCATCTTACGCATTCTGACAAACCTTTTGCCGGCTGTGATAACGCGCAATCTACTGCGTTGCTTTGGATATAAAGGCTCTGTCGAGTATACAAGGAGAAAATTTTTAGTACGATATTATGGAAAAAGAGCACTCATGAGTGCTCTTTTTCCATAATATTATATATCCAGTCTGCTTTCAATGACTTCCCAATCGACAATTTCCCATAGTTTCTTCACATGCTCGGCACGGCGGTTCTGATAGTCGAGGTAGTAGGCGTGTTCCCACACATCAATTCCATAGAGCGGTGTCATGCGGCGGTGCATGGGGGTGTCGCCGTTGTGGCAGTTGATGATTGAGAGCTTGCCGTTCTCCTCCTGTACCAGCCATACCCAGCCGCTGCCAAAGAGTGCCGATGCTGCATCCTCCATCTTTTTTTTCAGGTTGTCGAAGTTCCCGAAATCGAAGTGTATGAAATCCTTCAGGTTTCCTGTGGGGCGGTTGTTGCCCGGCGGGTTGGGGGTGAACTGCTCGAAGTAGAGCGAGTGGTTGAGCACCTGGCCTGCATTGTTGAACAGTGGACCCGGAGGTGCCTGCTCTACAATCTCGCGCAGGGTGTAATCCTCGTATTCGGTGCCGGTGACAAGTCTGTTCAGGTTATCGATGTAGGTCTTCAGGTGCTTGCCATAGTGGCATTCAATTGTGGCCTGGCTGATGACGGGTGCCAGGGCTCCCGCAGGGTAGGCGAGCGCCGGCATCTCGAAGCCGGTGCGTGTTGCTGTGGTGTATGTACTCATATATTTTATTGTTTAGGTGTAAAAACTAAACAAGGTTTTGCGCGTGATGTTCGCTATTGTGCCTTTTTTTGCATATCTTCGCAAATTATTGGCGCTTGCCAGCACGGGCGCCTTTGTGGGAAAAACGGATTATATTGCGATGATAAACTACGAGGAAGAACTTAATGCAGCCCAGTGCGCTGCAGTGCGTTATCTTGACGGGCCTTCGCTGGTGATTGCCGGTGCGGGTTCGGGAAAGACACGCGTGCTCACATACAAGATTGCCTATCTGCTTGAGAATGGCTTCGAACCGTGGTCAATACTTGCGCTCACCTTTACAAACAAGGCAGCCAATGAGATGAAGGAGCGAATAGCGTCGCGTGTGGGCGAGAGGGCTGCCTCGATGCTGTGGATGGGTACATTTCACTCGGTGTTCTCAAAGATTCTGCGCCGTGAGGCTGTGCACATAGGGTATAATCCGCAGTTTACCATATATGACCAGAGCGATTCACGCAGTCTTGTGAAGAGCATCATAAAGGATATGCAGCTCGATGACAAGATCTACAAGCCAAATGCTGTTGCCGAGCGTATCTCGTCGGCAAAGAGCAACTTGATTTCTCCCTCTGATTATGAGAATGACCAGGGCCTGCGTGGCGATGACAAGCGTGCGCGCATACCGGCGGTCTATGAGATATACAACAGATATGCCGAGCGCTGCCGTCTGGCAAACGCCATGGACTTCGATGACCTGTTGGTGAATACTTACCGTCTGTTCAAGGATTTTCCCGATGTGCGTCGCTATTATACCGAGCGCTTCCGCTATGTTCTGGTCGATGAGTTCCAGGACACGAACTATGTGCAGGCTTGCATCGTGTGGCAATTGACACAGGAGCGCAAGGCCATTTGCGTTGTGGGCGACGATGCGCAGAGCATCTACTCGTTCCGCGGCGCGAACATTGGTAATATCCTTGGCTTTACCGAGCGTTATGGCGGTGCCGAGATATTCAAGCTTGAGCAGAACTACCGTTCTACAAGAATGATTGTGAACGCTGCCAACAGTCTCATTGCCAAGAATAGCGAGCAGATAAAGAAGAATGTTTACTCGGAGCGTGGCGAGGGTTCTCCGCTTGAACTCTATCCTGCATACTCCGACTTGGAAGAGGTGGAGATTGTTGCGAACAAGATTGCCGAGTTGCGCCGTCGCGAGGGGCTTGGCTTCAGTGATTTTGCAATTCTCTACCGCACTAACGCGCAGTCGCGTGTATTTGAGGAGGCGTTCAGGCGCAGGGGATTCCCTTACCGCATATTCGGCGGTCTCTCGTTCTACCAGCGTAAGGAGGTTAAGGATGTGATTGCGTACTTCCGTCTTATATGCAACAAGGACGACGAGGAGGCTTTCAAGCGAATAATAAACTACCCGGCGCGAGGCATCGGCGACAAGACAATCCAGAAGGTGAAGGACCTGGCGCTTGAGCGTGGCCTTAGCCTGTGGCAGGTGCTTGCCGATCCATTCCTGTGTGGGCTTGATGTGAACAAGGGTACACTTGCCAAGCTCATGCAGTTCACGGGCATGATTGACCGTTTCTCACTGTTGGCTGCCGAAAAGGATGCCATTGAGGTGGCGCGTGCCGTGGTAAAGGAGAGTGGCCTGCGCGAGGAACTGTACCGTGACATGAGTGTCGAGGGCAAGGCTCGCCAAGAGAACCTTGAGGCACTGATGGCTGCCATTGAGGAGTTTGTCGATATGCACCTTGAGGAGGGCAACGAGCAGAACTCGCTGTCCGATTTCCTCTCCGAGGTCTCACTCATGTCCGACCTTGACAACGAGGATAGTGGCGACGGCGAGCGCATTACATTGATGACTGTCCACTCGGCAAAGGGACTTGAGTTTCCCACGGTGTTCATCGTCGGTCTCGAGGAGGACTTGTTCCCCAATTCGGGTGCGCGCGAGTCATTGCGTGAAATGGAAGAGGAGCGCCGCCTGCTCTATGTGGCCATTACGCGTGCCAAGGATCATTGTATCCTTTCGTTTGCCAAGAGTAGATACAAATATGGACAGTTCGGTTTCTGCGAGCCCAGCTGCTTTATCAAGGAGATAAATCCTGCATACATGACAATGCAGGGTGGCGCAATGCCGCGCCAACAACAGCAACAGCAGTCGTTCCGCCAGGGTGGAATGTTCGGTGCTACAAACAGTGGCTATAGCAGGCGCTCATCATATAATTATGGCCAGGAAGAGAACGGACGACCGCAATTCAGTCGCAGTGCTGCAAGCCGCACGGTCGAGCCGCAAAGAACTCGCGAGCCCGAAACACGCCAGGCTGTTACACCATCATTCACATCGCGCCCGTCGAACCTCTATCGCGTGTCCGATGTGCAGCGTTACAGCCATGGTGCTGCCGGTAGCTCGCATTCAAGCCTTTCGGTGGGTGCAATTGTACAGCACGACCGTTTTGGCGTCGGTGAGGTGATGTCAACCGAGGGCACGGGCGAGAACGCAAAGGCTACAATTAAATTCCAGAACGCAGGTGTGAAGACACTGCTGCTTAAATTTGCAAAATTGAAAACTATAGGATAATGGACAAGGAAATGATTGACAAGGTACCATCGCCCTGTTATGTGATGGAAGAGGCGTTGTTGCGCCGTAATTTGGAACTCATCAGCCGCGTAGCGCGTGAGGCCGGTGTTGAGATAATTCTGGCATTCAAGGCATTTGCCTTGTGGAAGAGCTTTCCAATCTTCCGCGAATATATAAACTCGGTAACAGCCAGCTCCATACACGAGGCTCGCTTGGCTTTCGAGGAGTTCGGTAGCCGTGCCCATGCCTTTTCGCCGGCATATACAGCCGAGGAGTTCGGTGAGATGATGCGTTGCAGCAGCCACATATCGTTCAACTCGCTCACACAGTATGAGCGTTTCTATCCATTGACAAAGAATGCCGGCCATGAGATTTCATGCGGCATACGCATCAATCCCGAGTATTCCGAGATTGAGACCGAACTCTACAACCCATGCGCGCCTGGCAGTCGCTTTGGTGTTACTGCCGACCTGTTGCCCGAGGAGTTGCCTGCAGGCATCGAGGGCTTCCATTGCCATTGCCACTGCGAGTCAAGTTCATACGCTCTTGAGAATACTCTCGTGCACATAGAGGAGAAGTTCGGCAAGTGGTTGCCCAAGGTGAAATGGCTTAACCTTGGCGGTGGCCACCTGATGACACGCAAGGACTATGATGTTGAGCACCTCATCGGTTTGCTCAAGGGACTGCGCAGCCGTTATCCTAACCTGCAGGTTATACTTGAACCGGGCTCGGCATTCGCTTGGCAGACAGGCTCGCTTGTCTCCGAGGTCGTTGACATAGTGGAGAGTCGCGGCATACGCACTGCAATTCTCAATGTAAGTTTCACCTGCCACATGCCCGACTGTCTTGAAATGCCATATCAGCCAAAGGTAACATGCGCCGAGTCGCTCGAGGCCGATGCTGTGAAGGGTGCTCCATTCGAGGAGAATATCTACCGCCTTGGTGGCAACAGCTGCCTCAGCGGTGACTACATGGGTAGCTGGAAGTTCCCACAGCCATTGAAAGTTGGCGACAGGGTAGTGTTCGAGGATATGATACACTATACCACCGTGAAGACAAACATGTTCAACGGTATATCGCATCCAAGCATCGCGCTCTTGCACACAAACGGCGAGCTCGAGATGTATAAGGTGTTCGGTTATGAGGATTATAGGGACAGGATGTGTTGATGGTTGTGAGTGACTAAAAAACAAATTTCGTCGTTATGCTTGTCCTTTAATCCTCATTTACTTCATGTAAACTCCGGTTTAAAGGTATGCGCAAGCCTTGATCTTTGCTTTTTATTCAATCACAAAAGTGAACTTTATGCTTAATTCGCTTGCGCAAGCCTTGATCTTTGCTTTTTATTCAATCCCTAAAGTTGCCGGATGAAACACAATAACGAACAAAAGCGAGGTTTTCCTCGCTTTTGTTCGTTATTGTATACTACCTTAATTGTCTTTATCTCCTGTTGGAATTATCCGTGGCGCTTGCGCCAGAAGTAGTGCCATGTCTTGAAATAGGGGCTCCAAAGTATTTCGCCGGGGAAGCGCGTTATCAATGTGGCGTTGCGCTTTATGGTCTCGATGGCTCTTTTGAAAGTGTACTCGTGCTTGCCAAGGTTGTAGCGATGGTCGTACTGGCCAAAGTTGCCGGCAATCATTATCTCTTTAAGGACGAACTTGCCAAGTTTAGGATTGGGCTTGACGATGCTGTGTTCCTTGTCAAGACCAAATATCTGCTGCATTACATACACGACTGCTCCAGCGAATTTTATCAGTTTGAACTGCTTGAGTGCCGAGATATATTCTGCCTTTTCTGCATCGCTCATCTCCTGTTGCAATACATAGTAGTAATCGAGGACCTGTCTCATGCCGATGCCTTCAAAAAAGAGGTGGCGGTATATGTGCAGCAGAATGTATATTCTGTTGAATGCTGCTGTGGGGGTGGGGAAGTTTCCCTCGGGGGTGCTTATCTGGTTACAGAACTGTTCCTGTGCTGTTGATGAGAAGAAACACTGTAGCCTTTTGTTTGTGATTGGACTATAGGACCAGCTTGGGCGGTAGTGGATCTCTATATCCAGGTCGTTGCTTATTGGAAAGTCGACATGGTGATAGGTGGGGCTGCATTCAGGGAAATATCTTTTTACATATTCTATTGCCTTTGTATCGCCACCGTCGAGCCATATGTCGATGTCGCCTGGAGTGCGCAGGGTTGGGTCGGGGTATAGCTGTGCCAGTCCCTGTCCTTTGAGTATGCAGTTGGCAAAGCCCTCGCTCTTGAACTTGCCCGAGACAATGGCGCATTTCCTGTTGAGGTCGGCGTTTGTCTTCTTTATAAGTGTGGCAAGGTTGTACCATTGCAGCAGAATGGTTTTGGGAGGTCTCTGTTCCTGTGGCAGCTTTTCAATGCCTGCGAATGCAATGCCTGCCAATGTCTGTTTCTTTGCAATGCTGAATAACTCATCCCACTCCTGTACACCGGGAGTACGCGGCAACTCTTTTGCCTTTCCCATTCCGCACCTTATGAGGTGAAAGAATAGCTCGACAATTGTGGCTGTCTCTTTCTGTCCTGTAATTTTGCTCTCTACTTGCATTGCTGGAAGGGGATTGTGAAACTCTTCTTGGTTTATGACAACTGTTTATTGTCCATATTCAGCCTCGTCCTCGGCAGCCAAGGAGAAATCATTGTCGTCGCAACTGTATCCAATATTTATGTCGGGAAGTCCATGCTCTATGTTTTGCTCGACTTCCTCTCTTAATTGGATGAATTCTTCGGCATCTTCTGCTGAAAAAGTGTCATATATTTCTTCATTGCTATATGTCAATGCCGCAGCAACTCCCGAAACCATGTCAATGGCAATTTCGTCGCGCGACTTTTTTATCTGCTTTTCTGTTGTCATATCGTCGGTGTTGAACAATATATGTCTTAGCAAAAGTTGTATTTATATTTGGCGGTAAGTTTTAAAATTGAAACTGGCTTGTATGAATTATTTACGTCTGATTCTTATCTGTATGGCCTCTTCAATTGGCTTGTCGTTGATGAGGACAAGGTAACCGCCACCGCCGGCACCGGTAATCTTGTAGCCTTTAACGCGCTCTTTGTATTCGTCAATGGCCTTTTGTACATGAGGTGAAATCATGTTGGGGAACATTGCTGTCTGCGCTTCGAATGATGCTGTGCAGGCCTTGCCCCATGCTGTTACATCTTTTGCCAGGAGTGCTTTCCAACAGTCGTCTGCGGCATCGGCAAGCGCCTTTGCTCCCTCCTTGCCGATATGTGTGTCGGCAAGTACATCGTAGCTGTTGTCGCGTGGTGCAAGTGGTACAAGCCACAGGTTCTTCTCAATGAAGTCGAGCACGTCATCGTCCTTCACGGTCTCAATGTTCTCGGGCCAGTAGCCACCGTCGTAGTTCAGGCGGTTGAGGCATGGCATGACAATGCCGATTGCATCCTGTGAACCGCTGATGTAGGGGCTTCCGGGAGGGTTCTCGTAGCGGAACACCATCTTGGCAAGTGTCTCGCGGTCGCCCTGTGGAATGTCAACATGCCACATCTCGATGGCAGCCTTGCGCGATGATGTGCTCATACCGCCACGGTTGTTGAAGTCGTAGTCGGGCTCAATGCTTATGGTTAGTACGGGGCCGCCGTGGTGCTTGCTCACGTATGGCTGGTCGAGCCAACCGCCTGCCAAGTCAATGCGGTAAGGTATTTTGCACTCCTGACGCAATGCTGTTGTTGAACGTGTGGGCAGACCGGCCTCGGGTATGCGGGTGCTCACTACAAGTTCAATGCCGTTCTCCTCGCAGAAACGTTTCTTGCCGGGTGTGTAGCCGTCGCTGTTTACAAAAAAGATATCCGGTTTAAGGCGCTTTACATCCTCCTCAAAGTCGAGCATGCCGCTTCCGCTGTTGATGAATGCGTCCTTGACATAACGGATAGCCTTTACCATGTACAGGCGCTCCTGCTCTGTGTTTATTGTCTTGCGATCCTTAAGCTCGCGTATTGTGGCGTCGGAACCAATACCCACGTAAAGGTCACCATGTGTCGATGCTTCCTTGAAAAATGCTACGTGTCCCGAATGGAGCATGTCGTAGCATCCCGATACAAATACTTTCTTGTTCATGATTCTTTGTTGTTTTATAAAGTGTGACGGCTGGTGCCGGGCGCTGTAGCGTTGCCAACGCAACGCTGCCATAACTTTACAAAAGTAGGAATATTATTTGTCAATACAAATTTTGAGGGGCATAAAATGCCATGAAACGGTCAAATACCGTTGTACGTGAGGGCAAGTGTGAGGATACTTACCTTGCAGTCGCAACAGCTCTTTATGGCACTTGCGCAGCTGCACAGGGTGGCACCAGTGGTGAGAATGTCATCTACCAAAAGAATGTGCTGTCCTTCCATTGCCTGGGGATTGGTGGCAGAGAAGATGCCCTCGACATTCTGCCAACGCTCATCGCGTGTCTTGTGGGTCTGGGTCTCGTTGGCCTTGGTTCGCTTTATCAGGTCTGTGGCCACCGGTATGCCGCTTATCTCGGATATACCACGGGCAATGTAGTCACACTGGTTATAGCCACGTTTGCGCTGTTTCTTCCTTGATAGCGGCAGGGGGACAATGAGTGTGATGCCGTCGAAGAAACCGCTTTCGAGTATCTCATCGGCAGCCATGGCGCCAAGGCGCACACCAATTTGGGGCGCGTTGCGGTATTTCAGTTTGTGGATCAGTGCGTTGTAGGGAGAGCCCTTGCGGTAGTACATGAAGGATGTGGCACGTTCAATCTCCACCTTGCCCCAGAATGTCTTTTCTATCTCCTCCTTGTGGTGTGGCTCAATCTTTGGAAGTGTGCACAGGCAGTTGAGGCATATGTCACGTTCCTGGCGTGAGAGTATCTCGCCACACACGCAACAATGGCGCGGAAAGATAAGATCCACGAGGTCAGAAATCCATTTCATCGCCTTTGTATTTAATGGTTTTCAATATGAGTGCAGGCTCGTAGCCGCGGCTTGCTGCGTGGCGTATTATCTTCTGCTGTGTGGCAAAATCGTCCTTGCCTTTTAGCTCACGGCGTTTAATCTCTATAACCTCCTTGAGTGATTGCATGTATGCCTCCTCGTCAATGTTCTCCATGGCTTCCTTTATGTGCTCCGGTGGCAGGTGCTTCTCGCGCAGTGCTGCGGTTATCTTTATGCGCCCCCAACGGTTGAACTTTACCTTGTCGTTGACAAAAGCATTGCAGTAGCGTGCCTCGTCGATGAACTTCTCATTGGTGAGCCTTGCAATGATTTTCTCCTGCTCTCCATGTGGTACACCCCATGCAGTGAGCTTTGTGCTCACCTCGCTAATGCAGCGTTCGCACAGCGTGCAGTAGGCTGCAGCCTTGTTCAGTGCTTCACCGGGAGTAAGTGGTTTTTTCATTCACCTTTCACTTTTCAGTTTTCACTTTTCCCCTTTCCCCTTTGGTTTCACGGCTCTAATCATCCTGTCGTTGTCGGCAAAGTCCTTGCGCAGTTCAATGCTTGTGTAGCCAAGCGCAGCAAGCATCTCCATTGTCTCTTTGCCGTGGGCGCGGTTAATCTCGAAATAGAGACGGCCGCCGGGTTTTAATATAGTCAAGCCTTTTTCGGCTATTGCGCGGTAGAACAGCAACGGGTCACTGTCGGGCACAAACAGGGCAGTGTGGGGCTCCCAGTCGAGCACATTGCTGTGCATTGTCTCTTTCTCGTTCTCCTTTATATATGGCGGGTTGCTTACGATAATGTCGAACTGCTCGCCGGTGGGTTCGTATGCCAGAATATCCACCTGCTCAAAAGCAACAGAGCAACCGTTTGCTTTACTGTTCTCTGTTGCAACGGCAATGGCTTCGTGCGAAATATCACATGCCGTTACCTTGCTCTGTGGCAGCTTGTGGGCAAGGCTCACAGCAATGCAACCGCTTCCCGTGCCAATGTCAAGGATGCTCTCACTGCCTGTGGCTTCACTCGCAATCCACTCCACAAGTTCGCTTGTCTCGGGGCGCGGAATCAGCGTCGCCGGTGTAACCTTGAACCTCAAGCCGCAAAAGTCACTGTAACCAAGAATGTACTGTATCGGCTCCAGCTTTTTGAGTCGTTCAATGGCGTTGTCGAGCAACGCTTCCTGTTCGGCTGTGAGGGTGATGTTGTCTTTTAGAAAGTATGCCATTTGCGACACACCAAGCAACTCCGTGGCAATTATGCGTGTGAGCGCAGAGACTTCGCCGGACGTATAATAGCCTGAGAGTCCTTCGCTTATCTGCTTGGCAATTGCTTTCATAATGCTTTAGCTGTTTATGGCATTGAATAGTTTCTCCCACTCGCTGCAGAGTGCTTCAATTGATGGAAATACAAGGTTTGCTCCTGCCTGGCTCAAAACCTCATCCTTTAATGGACCTGTATTGGCTGCTACTGTGAAAAGACCTGCTGCAACGCCTGCTGTTACGCCAAGCGGTGCATTCTCTACAACTATCACCTCGTCGGGGGCAAAGCCGCCGCGTTCCAACGCCAAAAGATATGGGTCTGGGTAGGGCTTTCCACGTTTTACGTGGAAACTGCTTATTACATGACCTTCGGCAAAAAGGCCGGGGAAGTTGCTCTGTATGCGGTCGAGCAGGGTAGGGGTGCCGCTGCCTGTTACAATCATCGGGGTGAGTCCGCAAGCCTTTACCTTCTGCACCAGTTCAAGCGCAAACGGCATTCGTGGAGTGGGTGGGTAGGTGTCGAAGATGGCGCATTTTGCCTTGCACAGCTCGTCAATAAGTTCCTCTGTTGCGGGCTTGCCGAACTGGTCGAGGCTGGCGGTATTGATGGTGTCGGCACCGGTGCGGCCTTCGTTCATATATACATCCTCGCGTGAGAATTTGAAACCGGCATCGGTCATCACATGCGACCAGGCATCGGCATGGTAGGGCATGGAGTCGAACAGCACGCCGTCCATGTCGAACAATACAGCACGCAACTGCAAGGCCTTGTGACCTTGCAGTTGCTTATAATCTTGAATTGCTTTATTGTAATCCATTAAAGACTGTTTGTTAATTATTTGAATGAGATTCCTCAAAAAGTCAGGGTGATTGAAACTGCTTTTGTTCGCTTACTTGCAGTTTTCACCTTTGACAACACTCGCTTATCGCGTCCCGCAGGGCACGACCTACAGCCGTGCTACCTGCGACCATCCGCTGCTCATGTTATCGAAACTTCGTTTTCACTTTTCCGTTTTCACTTTTCACTTTTCACTTTTTCTTATTACAGTCTTGCGCGGATTGCCTTGCTCTCCTCCTCGTAACCTGGTTTGTCGAGCAATGCGAACATGTTCTTCTTGTAAGCCTCTACACCCGGCTGGTTGAATGGGTTCACGCCCAATACATAACCGCTGATACCGCAGCCAATCTCAAAGAAGTAGAGAAGCTGCCCGATGTAGTATGCGTTGAGCTCAGGGATTGAGATGCGGATGTTGGGCACGCCACCGTCAACGTGTGCAAGCTGTGTACCAAGCTCGGCCATCTTGTTTACCTCATCAACGTGCTTGCCTGCGAGGAAGTTGAGACCGTCGAGGTTCTCCTCGTCGCTTGGAACGGTGAGTGAGCTGTTTGGCTTCTCGATAGAGAGCACTGTCTCAAAGATTGTGCGCTCGCCCTCCTGAATCCACTGACCCATTGAGTGAAGGTCGGTTGTGAAGTCAACCGATGCAGGGAAGATACCCTTGTTCTCCTTGCCCTCGCTCTCGCCGTAGAGCTGCTTCCACCACTCGGATGTGAAGTGGAGCTTTGGCTGGTAGTTCACGAGAATCTCAATCTTCTTGCCATCGGCATAGAGTGCGTTACGTGTAGCTGCATACATTGCTGCAATGTTCTCCTCGAATGGAACCTCGGGAGCGCAGTTTTTCTCCATATCGGTTGCACCCTGTACAAGTGCCTCGATGTCGAAGCCTGCAACTGCGATTGGCAACAAGCCTACCGGTGTGAGAACAGAGAAACGGCCACCTACATTGTCGGGGATGATGAAGCTCTTGTAACCCTCCTTGTTTGCTGTGATGCGTGCTGCACCCTTCACTGCGTCGGTGATGGCAACGATAACCTTGCTTGCCATCTCCTTACCGCGCTGGTCCTCACACTGCTTCTTCAAGAGACGGAATGCAAGGGCTGTCTCGGTTGTTGTACCAGACTTTGAGATGTTGATTACACCGAACTTCTTGTCCTTGAGGTACTCTGTGAGCTCATAGAGGTAGTCCTCGCTGATGTTATGGCCGGCGAAGATGACGCGTGGGTTCTTGTTGTCGCCGATGAGAGCTGCAAAGTTGTTGCTGAGTGCCTCGATAACGGCGCGTGCACCAAGGTAACTGCCACCGATACCAGCAACAACCACAACCTCGCAGTTCTCGCGGAGTGTCTGTGCTGTAGCGTTGATGTCGGCAATGTGCTCCTTTGTGATTGATGATGGGAGGTGCAACCAGCCAAGGAAGTCGTTGCCTGGGAGTGAACCGTCCTCAAGAGCTGCCTGTGCGCGTTTAACCTGTGGCTCAAGAGCCAAAATCTGCTCACGGGTTACAAAACCTGTAACCTTGTCAATGTTAAGTGTTATATTTTTCATTGTTATTCTATTTTACTTGAATGAGTCTGTCAAAAGTTTGATTTCAATTACCGGTGAGATGCCCTCGTAAAGAATGTTGTACACGGCGTCGATGATTGGGGTGTTGATGCGGTAGTGCTCATTGATTTCCTTGATGCACTTTGCTGCATAGTAACCCTCGGCAATCATCTCCATCTCAATCTGCGCGTTCTTCACTGAGTAACCCTTACCGATCATGCTACCGAATACGCGGTTACGGCTGAACTTTGAGTAACCGGTAACCAAAAGGTCGCCCATATATACCGAGTCGTTGATGGTGCGCTCGATGGGGTGTACCACATTGAGGAAACGGTTCATCTCAATGGCTGCATTGGACATGAGCACGGCCTGGAAGTTGTCGCCATACTTCAAACCGCTGCAGATACCGGCTGCAATAGCATAGATGTTCTTGAGAACCGAACCATACTCAATACCCACAACGTCGTCGCTTACCGATGTCTTAATGAAACTGCTACCGAGTTTCTTTGCAAACTGCTTTGCGTGATCAATGTTTGCACAGCCCACGGTTAGGTATGAAAGACGCTCAAGCGCCACCTCTTCGGCGTGACAAGGACCTGCAATAGCTGCAATGTTGTCGTATGGCACCTTATATACCTTGTTGAAGTATTCCGAGATGATGAGGTTCTCCTCCGGCACAATACCCTTGATGGCGTTGACAATGAATTTGTCCTCGAGGTCGGCCTTCAGTTTCTTCAAGTGGTTCTTGAGGTAGGGCGATGGTGTAACGAACACCAGAATGTCGCTCTCCTTTACAATCTTGTTGATGTCTGACGAGAAGTTGATTCTGTTGGTGTCGAATTTTACCGATGAAAGGTAAGCCGGGTTATGACCGAGGCGTTTGAAATCCTCGATGCGGTCCTCACGTCTGATGTACCAGTTTATGGTTTCGACATTATTGAGCAGAATCTTGGCGATAGCCGTTGCCCAACTGCCGCCACCCATAATGGCAACCTGTTTGTTGGATAGTTCCATAATTCTGTATTTTAGTGTTAACCGAGCTTTTCAATCCACGCAGCAACATCGTTTACCGATGGTGTGGTGTAGCCCAATTTGAACTTCTTGTTGATGCCGCCGATTTCCATCTGGATCTTCTGGGCATTGCCGCCCTTGAGGTCATTTACAAGGTTGTAACCGGCCTTGTGGAGTACAGGCACCCACTCCTCGGGAACGCCGATGACTGCAAATGCAGCCGCGTTGTCCTTTGGGACTTTCTTCTCGGGGCGCATCTGTGGGAAGAAAAGTACCTCCTGGATGGTTGTCTGGCCTGTCATGAGCATTGCAAGACGGTCCATGCCGATACCCATACCCGATGTTGGAGGCATACCATACTCAAGCGCGCGTACGAAGTCCTTGTCAATGAACATAGCCTCGTCGTCGCCCTTCTCGCTCAGGCGCAACTGCTCCTGGAAACGTTCGGCCTGGTCAATTGGGTCATTGAGCTCGCTGTATGCGTTACAGAGCTCCTTACCGTTGACCATGAGCTCGAAACGCTCGGTGAGGTCGGGGTTGTTGCGGTGACGCTTGCACAGAGGTGACATCTCGATGGGGTAGTCTGTGATGAATGTTGGCTGGATGTAGTTGCCCTCGCAGAACTCACCGAAAATCTCGTCGATGAGCTTGCCTTTACCCATTGTCTCGTCAACCTCCATCTTCAACTCCTTGCAGATTGCGAAAATCTCCTCCTCGCTCTTGCCGTTGAGATCGTAGCCTGTGAACTCCTTGATAGAGTCGAGCATTGTAACGCGGCGGAATGGTGCCTTGAAGCTGATGGTGTGCTCGCCAACCTGAACATCTGTTGTACCGTTTACATCGAGTGCAATCTTCTCGAGCATCTGCTCTGTGAAGCACATCATCCAATTATAGTCCTTGTATGATACATATATCTCCATGCAAGTGAACTCGGGGTTGTGTGTGCGGTCCATACCCTCGTTGCGGAAGTTCTTTGAGAACTCATATACACCCTCGAAACCACCAACGATAAGGCGCTTGAGGTAGAGCTCGTTTGCGATACGCAGGTAGAGAGGAATGTCGAGCGCGTTGTGGTGTGTGATGAACGGACGAGCCGCAGCACCACCGGGGATTGACTGCAATACGGGTGTCTCAACCTCCATGTAGCCCTTTGAGTTGAAGAACTCGCGCATTGAGCTGTAGATCTTGTTACGCTTTATGAAGATTTCCTTCACATCGTCGTTTACAACAAGATCGACGTAACGCTGGCGATAACGCAACTCGGGATCCTCGAAACGGTCGTATGCCACGCCGTCCTTGTACTTCACGATTGGCAATGGGCGGATGCTCTTTGAAAGGAATGTGAGTTCCTTTGCGTGAACTGTGATCTCGCCTGTCTGTGTGCGGAACACGATACCCTTGATACCTACGAAGTCGCCGATGTCGAGCAAGCGCTTGAAGAGTACATTGTAGCCGTCTTTGTTCTCGCCCGGGCAGATGTCATCGCGTGTGATATATACCTGTACACGGCCCTTTGAGTCCTGCAACTCGATGAATGATGCCTTACCCATTACGCGGCGGCTCATCATGCGGCCTGCAATGCAAACCTCACGAGGCTCGTCCTCGTCCTTGAATTCAGCAATTATATCTGTTGAAAATGCATTTGTTGGGTATTCGGCTGCGGGGTAGGGCTCAATGCCCAAGTTGCGCAGCTCGGCAAGTGCCTCGCGGCGTACAATCTCCTGTTCGCTAAGTTCTAGAATGTTCATTGTTATTGTGTTTTTATATTAGTTTCTTAAAATAGTCTATTGTGTGTCCCAAACCTTCGTCGAGCTTTATGTTTGGCTGCCAGCCACCCAGCATGCGGTTGGCAAGTGAAATGTCCGGTTTACGCTGGCGTGGGTCGTCCTGTGGCAGCGGCTCGAATACAATCTTTGATTTTGAGCCTGTGAGCTCAATTACCTTCTCGGCCAGTTCGAGCATGGTAAACTCTCCTGGGTTACCGATGTTCACAGGACCAGTGAAGTCGTCGCCGGTCTCCATCATGCGCACCATGCCCTCTACAAGGTCATCGACGTATTGGAAACTGCGTGTCTGCTTTCCGTCTCCATAGATGGTGATGTCGTTACCCTTGAGAGCTTGTACTATGAAGTTCGACACCACGCGGCCGTCGTTCATGCTCATGCGTGGACCGTAGGTGTTGAATATGCGTATGATTTTTATGCGCAGGTTGTTCTGGCGATGATAGTCCATGAAGAGAGTCTCGGCACAACGCTTGCCCTCGTCATAGCATGAGCGTATGCCAATGGGGTTTACATTGCCCCAGTACTCTTCGACCTGAGGGTGTATGTGCGGGTCGCCATATACCTCACTTGTCGATGCTTGCAGTATCTTTGCTCCTACTCGCTTTGCAAGACCCAACATGTTCATTGAACCAATCACACATGTCTGTATTGTCTTTACAGGGTCGTGCTGGTAGTGCACGGGCGATGCAGGACATGCAAGATTGTATATCTCATCGACCTCGGCCGTGTAGGGCTGTGTAATATCGTGGCGGACAAGCTCGAAATGGTCATTGCCAATGAGGTGGCGGATGTTGTCCTTGCTGCCTGTGAAATAGTTGTCGAGGCAGATGACGTCGTTTCCGTCATTGAGCAGTCGCTCGCATAGATGAGAACCAATGAAACCGGCTCCTCCTGTTACAAGTATTCTTTTCATCTCCTTTTATTATTCAAAGTAGGCACTTCCTTCGCCAATCATGTTACCGTCAACAAAGATATATGCATTGTAGTTCCCTTTCTGCAAGGTCTCCTCAATGTTCCAATAGAACTCAAGATCCAACTTCTCGCTGGTAAACTCGAACTCCTTGCACATTGAATAGCTCATGTCGCGGTTCTGATACTTGAATGTGTTGCTGTAGCCCTTTGTCAAAGGCTCACCGCTAGGTTGCATGATTCTCACATATGCAACCTTGTCTCCGGTGCTTGCTGTTACATTCTTCGAGATGGTGCAACTTACGCTAATCTGCTTTGCCTTTTTTACATTACTTGTCTCCTTGCCATTGCTACGCAACATCTTTATCTCAATATTCGTTGCATCGAGTTGAGCGGCAATATCTACCTTCTCCTCTAGTACCTTTTTCTCTTTTTCAAGTTCTATCTTTTCTCTTTCGGCTTTTTTCTTTCCTGCAATGAGTTTGGAATTCTCATCCTTCAGTTCGGTATTCTCGCGGTAGAGTTCATCGATCTGCCTTGTGTAGTCGGCAAGAACCTCGCGCAAAGTCTTCAATTCGTTTTTAAGTCGTTTGATCTCGGCTGCACTTGTTGCTTTAGTGTTTTGCAACTCTTCAAGCAACTGCTGTGTGCGCAGTTGCTCCTGTTCAAGCTTGACTAATAGCGAATCGTTGCTGATTACCTTGCTTTTCTCCTCCTCGTACAGCATCTGTACATTCTGGAGGTCGTTGAGCATCTCCTCTTTTTCAAGAGAGATGTACTCTTCAAACTCTTTGTTCTGCTTCTTGCTCTCCTTGAGATTTATCAGGACGATGGTCATACCTATTGCCAAAGCGGCAGCAAGCACACTCAGTGATATGATTATAATCTTTTTCTTATCCTTCTTTGTCATTTCGTAAATTTGTTACTTTGACAATTTCTGAATACTCTCCTTGAGCATGGCAATCTTTTCCATTGCATCCGACTGCTTCTTGCGCTCAATGGCAATAATCTTCTCGGGAGCCTTGCTCACAAAGTTTTCGTTGCCAAGCTTTGCCTCAACGCTCTTGAGGAACTTCTCGTGGTATGCGAGCTCCTCCTGCATCTTTGCAATCTCAGCATCCTTGTCAATGAGTGAACCCATTGGAATGGCGAACTCTGTGGTGCCTACACGGAACGATACAGCTGTGTCATCGGGTGTTGCAACGCACTCAAGTGAAGAGAGGTTTGCCATCTTTGTCATCACGCACTCAAGGCCGGCAACCGGTGACTCACCAATAATCTGCAATGCCAAAGGCTCGCGTGGCGACAGGTTCTTCTGCTGGCGTGTAGCGCGTACACCACCGATAACCTCCTTCATTATTGCAATCTTGCCAAGGAATGCCTCGTCGCACTCTGCTGCAAGTTCCTTTGTGCTCTGTACCATGATGCTCTCGCCGTCCTTGCGCTCCTTGATGTTTTGCCACAACTCCTCGGTGATGAAAGGCATGAATGGGTGCAACAGACGCAACAGGCTGTCGAAGAAGCCGAGTGTTGCTTCGTATGTGACGGCATCGATAGGTGAACCATATGCAGGCTTGATCATCTCAAGGTACCATGCCGAGAATTCGTCCCAGAAGAGTGAGTAAACGGTCATCAAAGCCTCGTTGAGACGGTATTTGCCAAAGAGGTCGTCAAGCTCTGCTGCAGCCTTTGCAAGTGTCTCGCCAAAATACTTGATGGCAAGCTTGCTGCTCTGGGGCTGCTCAATCTCGCTGCTCACGTTCCAACCCTTTACAAGGCGGAATGCGTTCCATATCTTGTTGCAGAAATTACGTCCCTGCTCGCAAAGGCTGTCATCAAAGAGAATGTCGTTGCCTGCAGGTGCAGAGAGCATGATACCCATGCGTACACCATCGGCGCCGTAGCGTGCGATGAGGTCGAGTGGGTCGGGGCTGTTACCGAGCGACTTGCTCATCTTGCGGCCGAGCTTGTCGCGTACGATACCGGTGAAATATACGTTCTTGAATGGCATGTCGCCCTCGTACTCATAACCAGCCATAATCATACGTGCAACCCAGAAGAAGATAATATCCGGACCTGTAACGAGGTCGTTTGTGGGGTAGTAGTAGCTTATCTCCTTGTTGCCCGGCTCAAGAATGCCGTTGAACAGTGAGATTGGCCACAACCAAGAGCTGAACCATGTATCGAGTGCATCCTCGTCGTGACGGAGCTCCTCGGCAGTGATGTTCTCATAACCTGGGATTGCCTTTGCAAGTGCAAGAGCTTCCTCACGACTCTCGGCAACAACGAACTTCTCCTCTGCGCCTTCAGTTACAGGGAGGAAATATGCAGGGATGCGGTGTCCCCACCAGAGCTGGCGGCTGATGCACCAGTCCTGGATGTTTGCAAGCCAGTTGTTGTATGTAGTCTTGTATTTTGTTGGGTAGAACTTCAGTTTATCCTCCATTACCGGTGGCAATGCGATGTCTGCAAAGTGCTGCATGCGCAGGAACCACTGCATGCAAAGACGTGGCTCAACGGCTGTGTCTGCGTTACGCTCGCTGTAGCCCACCTTGTTCTCGTAGTCCTCGACCTTCTCCAGGAGACCGGCCTCGGCAAGATCCTTGGCAATCTGTACGCGTACATCCATGCGATCCTGGCCTACATACATACCGGCAGCCTCGCTTATTGTAGCATCGGCGTTGAAGATGTCGATGGTCTCGAGGTCGTGTGTCTTTCCAAGCATGTAGTCGTTTGTGTCGTGTGCAGGGGTAACCTTCAAGCAACCTGTACCGAACTCGATCTCTACATAGCGATCCTCAATAACAGGAATTGAACGGTTTACCAATGGTACGATAACTCGCTTTCCCTTGAGCCAGCTGTTCTTTGGATCTTTTGGGTTGATGCACATTGCTGTGTCACCCATGATTGTCTCGGGACGGGTTGTGGCAACAACTGCATAGCGGCGACCATTTGCGTCGCGGTGCAGGATCTGGTGCTTCACTGTCGGGTCGAAGGCGTCGGTTGCTGCAAGTGTCACAGCATCGGCCTCTTCACCGTCGGTGCTGCCGGCAGCCTCGTCAACATAATATTTAAGGTAGTAGAGTTTGCTCTTCTCCTCCTTGTAGATTACCTCCTCATTGCTGAGTGCTGTCTGTGCCTTTGGATCCCAGTTTACCATGCGAAGACCACGGTAAATGAGCCCTTTGTTGTAGAGGTCACAGAAAACCTTGATTACGCTCTTGCTGCGAATCTCGTCCATGGTGAACGATGTGCGGTCCCAGTCACATGATGCGCCGAGCTTGCGCAACTGCTGCAGGATGATGCCGCCATGCTCGTCGGTCCACTCCCATGCATGCTTGAGGAACTCCTCGCGTGTGAGGTCGCTCTTCTTTATGCCCTGACCGGCAAGCTTCTTCACAACCTTTGCCTCGGTGGCAATTGAAGCGTGGTCGGTACCGGGTACCCAGCAGGCATTCTTGCCAAGCATGCGCGCACGACGTACAAGAATATCCTGGATAGTGTTGTTCAACATGTGACCCATGTGCAACACACCGGTTACGTTTGGTGGTGGAATTACGATTGTATAAGGTTCTCTCTCATCTGGCTCCGAGTGGAAAAGGTTGTTCTTCAACCAATACTCGTACCATTTCTCTTCAACCTCTGCGGGTATGTAAGTGCTTGCTAAGCTCATAGTATTTTGAATTTTATATTTTTATTCCAAATTAAATGTTTTCCAAATTGCAAAGTTAACTCTTATTATCAAAATAATCGCCTTTCAAGGCAAAAAAATAACGAAAATGGTTTCCGTGGTGGCAAAATCTTTATAACGGTTTCTCATTTCACTCTTTTATCTTATTTTTGTGTGATAAAGAATATTTGATATGCATAGTAGAGATGAAATTTTGGATGCTTTCGGACGCTTTCTTGATGTCCTTGACGAGCTCCGCGAGAAATGTCCTTGGGACAGGAAACAGACAAACAGCAGCTTGCGCCCTAATACTATAGAGGAGTGTTTTGAACTTTCGGACGCACTGATTGCCGATGACACGCAGAACATCTGCAAGGAACTTGGCGATGTGCTGCTACATGTGGCATTCTATGCGAAGATTGCCAGTGAAAAGCAGCAGTTTGACATGAAGGATGTTTGTGACCGCCTTTGCGACAAACTTATCTATCGTCACCCCCATGTATTCGGCGAGGCTGTTGCCGAAACCGCCGGGGAGGTGTGCAAGAACTGGGAACAGTTGAAGATGACAGAGAAGGATGGCAACAAGAGCCTGCTCAGCGGTGTCCCCAACTCAATGCCATCACTCATCAAGGCCTATCGCATGCAGGAGAAGGCTGCCAATGTGGGCTTTGATTGGGAAAAGAAAGAGGATGTGTGGGCAAAGGTGAAGGAGGAGATTGCCGAGGTTGAGGCCGAAATGGAAAAAGGGAATGCAGCCGACATGGAAAAGGAGTTCGGCGACCTTCTGTTCAGTCTTGTGAATGCTTCGCGTCTCTATGGCATCAACCCCGACAATGCCTTGGAGCAGACAAACAATAAGTTTCGCAGCCGTTTCAACTATGTTGAGCAGAACACGATAAAGCAGGGACGCAACCTGCGCGATATGTCGCTTGAAGAGATGGATGCCCTCTGGAACGAAGCAAAACAGGATGAGCGTTAATGCTCATCCTGTTTTGCTTCGTTTATGGTAGCATGTCGGCGTTACGTCGGTACACGCCTTCGATGCTATCTCTAAGATTTCTGCAATATGACGAAAATGGATTGTCGTTGCATTTGTAATATCTGTATGTCCATTCGTCCTCGGAAATCTCTTTAAGGGCCTTTCTCCAGAGTTCCTTGTATCTTGTTCTATATTCAATATATGAGGGGGATATCCTCAGGTTCTCTTTGTTGTCGATGAATTCCAACAGTTCCTTGAAATAGTCCATTAGTTTGCGCCTGCACTCTTTCCCAAGTAGCTCTATTAAATTAAGGTGTAAATATCATATTCTCTGCATCATTCTTTCCTCAATACAAAAATACTATAAATTAATTTACTTACTAACATGAAAATTGTAAAATGGATGCAAATGGAGAAAATGGTCGGATTTTGATTCTCTTGTTTCAATTGAGAGTTTTATCTTTGTAACGCTCCTGTAGTTTACAGATAAAACAAAATATGGATTAGGCTCAAATTGCCTCTCTTTTTTTGATATTCAGGGTGTTCAACTCACTATAAAATGTTGAGATTTGCGCAATAGTTAGAAAATGTTTTGCTATTTTTGTTACCATAAAATACATTAGTAGTAGCCTTGAAGAGGTTCTGACTACTTGCTAATGGTAATTTGAATTTATAGAAGCTCCCTGCATGTAATGCAATGATATTATTATTGATATATAGCCTCTTTTGCAAAAATAAACTATTACTATGGAAGGAAACAATAAGATTGACGAGTTGAGGGCACAAAGTGGAATACTCAAAGACGAGCAGGAGAAGATGAAGGCTAAGGCTGAACAACTTGAAATGGAGTTGATAGAGAAAGAAATTGCCGAACTCAAAAAGCAACTCGAGGTTTTAGAAACGAAAGATGTTTCAGAACAAAAACCTTCAAAAGTAGAGGCAGTTAAGCCTGTGGCTCCGGAAAAATCCCAAACAGTGGAGGCTGAACCGGAAATTAAAGAGACATTCGGGGGTGAAAAAAAAGCGACAGTGGGCGCGCTTTTGCAAACAGATGCTGTGCCTGAAAAAAGTGAGAAAAAAGGCGGTAAGAAAAAGCTGTGGCTCATACTGCTGCTTGCATTTATTTTAACTGCTGTTGCATGTTGTGTTGTCTTTCCGAAACTGTTTAATTCTGATGATAAAGCAGGTAATAAAGTACCTGCTGAAGAGACTGTCGTTGATGAGGCTGCTTTGGATAGTTTGACAATAGTAGGTATTCTGGAAGAAGTGAATCGAAAGCATAATGATATTTATTATACATACGAATTGCCTATGTCGTCCGAGTATAGTCAGCTGTTGACAAGGGCAAATAATATTACCGATTCGATAACAAGAACCACCGGCGTGGAGTGGGATGATGATTGGTATGCTCTCGCAATACCCTGGATGGCACCTTGGGCTGACCCTGATACCGTAGAATACGAAATTCTTGAATATGTGAACTTGGAAGATAGCTTCAGCGAAAGGGTTGAAGTGACAGTTGAATATAATGACCCTGAATATCGTGGTTATTTATCAACAGTAACGGCTGTGTTTGTTTCAGAAGCCGGTAATTGGGTGATAGACAATGTTGGTTCGCATAAAGAAATACTTGCAGATTTTATTGAGAGAAGCAATCGTGCTCAAATTAAAGTTTGCGAATATGTTGACCTTGGTTTGCCAAGCGGTGTTCAGTGGGCTACCTGCAATGTGGGTGCATCAAGCCCCGAGGCGTATGGTGGTTACTATGCCTGGGGTGAGACAGAGGCTAAGCCGAGTTATGACTGGGACAATTATAAATGGTGTCGTGGAACTTCCGAGACTTTGACAAAATATTGTACAGGTATCAGTTTGGGTACAGTAGATAACATAAGTGAACTTGAGGATTCCGACGATGTTGCCACTGTTGTCTGGGGTAGTGATTGGAGAATGCCTACTGATGAAGAGAGAAATGAACTTAACGATTTCTGTGTTTGGGAATGGACTACTCTTAATGGAGTTAGGGGCTACAGGGCGACAAGTAAAACCAATGGCAACAGTATATTCTTTCCGGCTGCCGGTTATCGTATGGGGGTATTGACTGATAATGTGGGAGTATCATGTTATTATTGGACAAAATCTTTATACAGTCGTGAATGCTATTTCTCCAGCTATCTGTATAAATATACAGGCGAGAGAGATTGGATGTCAATCCCTCGTCAGGCAGGAATGCCTGTCCGTCCTGTGTGGAAGCACAAGAAGGATGTAGATACTATCAAGATTGTAGAGGATGATGTTGAAGTTGAGGAGCAGGAACTTGTTTCTGTTCAGGATACGAGCGAATGGGGCGATGTTGAGGAAACCGATGCATTCTTTGTCGAAGAAGAAGTCGAAGAGGAGGTCTTACCTGTTGCTGAGGAACAGCCTGAGTTCCCCGGTGGTAATGCTGAGTTGTTTAAGTTTTTTAGGGATAATATCAAGTATCCAAAGATTTCGCGCGATAACGGCTCGCAGGGTAAAGCATTTGTTCGTTTCGTTGTAAATGCTGATGGTTCAATACAGGATGCCAAGATTATCAAGTCTACAGGTGATATGTATCTTGACGAGGAGGCTATCCGTGTGATTGAGGCGATGCCAAAGTGGAAGCCTGGTCGTCAGTTGGGTAAGGCTGTGCGTGTGGAATTTGTATTGCCTGTAAACTTTCGATTGCAGTAATAGTCCCATTATAAAGCTAGTCAAGCGGCTCTCAAGAGCCGCTTGACTAGCTTTATAATGTTCTGTTTATTCACTGGTTTTGTTTTCCTGTGCCCTGTGTTCAATCATCTCTTTCATCAGGTGGCGTTGGAATGAGCCCTCGGCAAACTGAACTTTGCGTACCTTGCATGCAGGGAGCACTTCGAGATACTTGTCGGTGTATTCTCTCTCAAGTTTTGCAACCTCAATCTTTACATCGGCTATGTTATATACGAACTTGCGGCACTCTTCTTCGTTCATCTGTTCGTTCCGCTGTCTCTTGAAATCCTTGCGTGCACTACGCTCAAGTTCAAACTTCTTCTTTTGCAGTTCAAAGAACAACGGGAAGAATGCCTCGGCCTCTTCTGGCGACAGCTCTGCCTTCTCGGTAATGTATGCCTTCTGCTTTGCCTGAAACTCCTCGGGTGAGAAATGTGGCCTGTTTTTCTGCTGTCCCTGTGCGCTTGCAGTCAATGCAATGACAAAAAGCAGCAATGATGCCAATATATTTCTTTTCATGTTGTTGGTATAGTTTTGTGGTTATTCAAAATCAATATCGGTCAAGTAGCAATAGAAAGTATAGTCGTCAATGGCATAGCTGTCATAGATGTTGTCAATATACTCATTGCTGCTGTAACCGTTTTCGTTTGCAATGATGCCGGAAGTCTCATTGGCGATATTGTCGGCAGGTATGAATTTCTTGATCGCAAATGTCGATAGTATGGCAATTGCTGCCGCGTAGCCGGCAATGCGGGCAAACTTGCCAAGAACAAAATGCTTGCGGCGTGGCGCGGTAACCTCATTGCCTGCGGTTGCCTTCATGATATTCCTGTTCAACTGCTCGAAATAGCCGTCAGGTACCGTGAACACCTTCTTTTTATTGTCATTCAAATTCTCCATAATTCAAATTCTGCTTATATGATAGAATATTTCGCTTAAGGTTTAATCTGTTTCGCCTAAATACTCCTCAATTTTTTTTACAGCTATGTGATACGATGCCTTCAGGGCACCAACACTCGTGCCCAAGATATTGGACATCTCCTCATATTTCATTTCGCTGAAGTATTTCAGGTTGAATACCAGACGCTGTTTTTCGGGCAGGCGTGCGACGGCCTCCTGAAATTTGGCGTCGGCCCTGTCGCCACAGAAATATGTATCGCTCTCGAGCATCTCGGCAACAGCACCTTCGGGCGTATCCAGTGAAATAAGCATGTTCTGGTTCTTGTTCAGGAATGTGAGTGTCTCGTTTATTGCAATGCGGTATAGCCAGGTCGATATCTTTGATTTGCCCTGGAAACTGTCAATGTTTGTCCATGCCTTGATAAAGGTGTTCTGCACAATGTCGTTGGCGTCGTCGTGTACCAGCACCATGCGTCTCACATGCCAATAGATACTTTCGCTATGTTCCTTGACAATAGCGGAGAAGGCCGCAGCTCTCAGTCCCTCTTCCTTGAGCTGTGCTGTTATTATGTTTTCGTTGTATTCCTTCTTTGGCACTGTGATGTGGAGGTGTGGTGAGTATTGTTGTCTGTTTGATTGAACAGGCGGCAAATGGTTTAATCTATGCTTACAACCATTCCTTCGTTTGCCGCTATAGTGTTGTCGAATACCTCTCTGGCTTCGCTCAGCAATGTGTCCAATGATTCGTAGCGTGACGAGTAGTGTCCAATCATAAGCTTCTTGACTCCGGCGTCGCTTGCTACTTGTGCAGCTTGGCGTGCTGTGCTGTGGAAGGTCTGTGCCGCGCGTTCCTTCTCGCTGTCGGCAAATGTGGCTTCGTGGTATAGCAGGTCAACTCCTTTCAGCTGCTCGTTGTTGCTGTTGCATGGTGCAGTGTCGCTGCAATAGGCATAGCTGCGTGAACGGTCGGCATCCTTTGTCAATCTGTTGTTCGGGATCGTTTCGCCGTCAGGGGTGGTGTGGTCGGCGCCGTCCTTTATGGCTTGGCGCATATATGCCGGGATATTGTAGAAGTTGGCTACATCACCAATGAGATGTCGTTTCTTGGGCTTTTCGCGGAACAGGAAGCCGCAGCATGGCATGCGATGCTTCAGAGGCAGTGTCTCTACTGTGATTGTGTTGTCTTCGTAGATTACCTGATGCTTTGCCGCGTCGATGCTGTGGAAGAATAGCGGATAGTTCATCCCCTTGCAGAAGAAGTCTATCTGTGGTTTCATAACCTCTTCGAGATTGGGGTCGGCGTATATATGCAGTGGGGCAGTGCGTCCAAGCAGAGCAAAGGTGGATATGAGTCCTATCAATCCGAAGCAGTGGTCGCCATGCAGGTGTGATATGAAGATGTGATTTATGAATGAGAAATGGATGTGGTTCCTGCGCAACTGTACCTGTGTGCCTTCGCCACAATCGACCAAGAACTGCTTGTTGCCAATCTTTATTATCTGCGCACTTGCATTGTGACGTGTTGTCGGCAATGCCGAACCGCAACCCAATATGTGTATCTCGAAATGCTCCATAGTATCTGCAAAAATAGTTATTAGGTGTGTAAAAAGCAAGTGTGGAATGGTGCGAGTTATAAAAAATTAAGGCTGTCCATGTGGACAGCCTTAACCGTAGATATTGTGAATCAATTCAATTATTCACCTTTACCCTCGAGCTTGCTCTTGAGTGCAGCAAGTGCGTCGATGTCGCCGAGAGTTGTTGCAGCAGCCTGATTCTGGATTGCAGGTGCAGCTGCCTCCTCTGCCTTCTTGCTCTTGCGAGCAGCAGCAGCGGCCTTCTTCTCAGCCTTCTCCTCCTCCTTAGCTGCGTCCTCAAAGATGCGGCTGTGAGAAAGGATGATGCGCTTAGCCTCCTTGTTGAACTCGATTACCTTGAATGACAACTTCTCCTCAGCTGCAGCCTGTGTGCCATCCTCCTTAACGAGGTGTTTTGGAGTAGCGAAGCCCTCAACGCCGTAAGGCAATGAAACAACTGCGCCCTTGTCAATAAGCTCTGTGATAACACCCTCGTGGATTGAACCAACAGTGAATACTGTCTCGAATACATCCCATGGGTTCTCCTCGAGCTGCTTGTGGCCAAGGCTCAAACGGCGGTTCTCCTTGTCTATCTCCAATACCTGAACATCGATAGACTCGCCAATCTGTGTGAACTCAGATGGGTGCTTAACCTTCTTTGTCCAAGAGAGGTCGCTGATGTGGATCAAGCCGTCAACACCCTCCTCAATCTCAACGAAGATACCGAAGTTAGTGAAGTTGCGAACCTTTGCTGTGTGCTTAGAACCGATAGGATACTTCTCCTCGATGCTAGCCCATGGATCCTCCTTGAGCTGCTTGATACCGAGTGACATCTTGCGCTCGTCGCGGTCGAGTGTGAGGATAACTGCCTCTACCTCTTCGCCAACCTTCATGAAGTCCTGAGCTGAACGCAAGTGCTGGTTCCAAGACATCTCTGAAACGTGGATAAGACCCTCAACGCCAGGAGCGATCTCGATGAATGCACCGTAGTCGGCCATAACAACAACCTTACCCTTAACTACATCACCTACCTTAAGGTCTGCATCGATAGCATCCCATGGGTGTGGAGTAAGCTGCTTCAAGCCGAGAGCAATGCGCTTCTTCTCATCATCGAAGTCGATGATAACGACATTGATCTTCTGGTCGAGAGTAACAACCTCTGTAGGATCGTTTACGCGGCCCCAAGAGAGGTCTGTGATGTGGATGAGACCGTCAACACCGCCGAGGTCGATGAATACACCGTAAGATGTGATGTTCTTGACTGTACCCTCAAGTACCTGACCCTTCTCGAGTGTGCTGATAATCTTCTTCTTCTGCTCCTCAAGCTCGGCCTCGATGAGTGCCTTGTGAGAAACGACAACGTTCTTGAATTCCTGGTTGATCTTTACAATCTTGAAATCTTCTGTCTGGCCAACGTATGCATCGTAGTCACGGATAGGCTTAACGTCAATCTGTGAACCGGGCAAGAATGCCTCAATGCCGAATACGTCAACAATCATACCGCCCTTAGTGCGGCACTTGATGTAGCCACGTACAACTGCCTGCTCTTCCATAGCCTTGTTTACAAGCTCCCAAGAACGGCTTGCGCGTGCTTTCTTGTGTGAAAGGCTCAACTGTCCTTTCTTGTCCTCGAGGTTCTCGATGTATACCTCTACCTGGTCGCCTACCTTGAGGTCGGGGTTGTAGCGGAACTCGCTGATAGGGATGATAGCGTCCTGCTTGTAGTTGTTGTCTACAATAACTTCACGCTTGTTGATACTGATGATAGTACCGTTTACTACTTCGCGGCTTGATACCTTGTTGAGTGTGTTGCCATAGGCCTGCTCAAGCTGCTCATAAGAAAGGCCTGATGCGTTTTCGCCTTTCTCGTACGATTCCCAATTGAAATCGGGTGTACCTGTTAGATTTTCTGTGCTCATAATTTTTTTAAGTTAATGAGTTAGACATTATGTTGATAGAATTCGGCTGCAAAGATACTGCTTTTTTGTCAAAAAACATCATGCAGGTGCCATTATTTTTATATATGATGTTTATTCTCCTTTTCCTGTTTTGCTTTTCCTTATTTATTTTTAAATTTGCACACCGAAGCCGTCCCGGTAAATCCTAAGCCATGTGCGGTTTGTTGTATTGAATATAAAGTGACACAGTATGGATTTTTTATCTTCTTTCAGTTTCGATGAGTTCCTGAGTGCTTTTATTGTGCTTTTTGCCGTTATTGACCCCATAGGCATTATGCCTATAGTCCTTTCGATACGTGGCAAAGGAAAGGTAATCAATCCGGGAAAGGCCGTTTTCTTCTCTTTCGGCCTGATGTTTCTGTTTTTCTTTGTCGGTGACTGGATTCTCGACCAGTTCGGTGTCGATATAAACTCTTTTGCGGTAGCCGGTGCAATTGTCATTTTTCTCATGGCGATTGAGATGGTGCTCGATATTGAGATTTTCAAAGACTCGTCAATTGCCGCCAATGATGCGACCATGGTTCCGCTTGTGTTTCCTTTGCTTGCGGGAGCCGGTTCGTTCACTACGCTTCTCTCCTTGAAGGCTGAATATGCTTCGGTGAATATCCTTTCCGGTCTTCTTGTGAACTCGGTAGTCGTTTTCATTATGCTGAGTGCTACGGCCTACCTCCAAAGGCTTCTCGGAAAGGGCGGTATCTATTTTACCCGTAAATTCTTCGGTATTATCCTGCTTGCAATATCGGTGAAACTGTTCACCTCAAATCTCTCATATCTTATAAACCAGATTTCTGCAACGGCAGGCTGATGTCATGTGAATAAAGTCGTGTACTCTTCAAGCGGCAGCTGCTGAATCAGTAGTACCTTTTCATCCCTTCTGTTTCGGCATTCTTCAGTGTACCGTTTTCGTCGCTGTAGATGAAATATGCCTCAATACCGCTGTTTTCCCTGCATATCTCCATAGCCTTTTCCATTCCCATAACCATGAATGCAGTTGCATAGGCATCGGCGGTGGCACAGTCGTCGGCTATCACTGTTGCCGACAGTAGATTGTGATTCACAGGATATCCTGTTCGTGGGTCGATGGTGTGTGCGAGTTTCTTTCCGTTCTCTATGCGGTAGTTGCGGTAGTTACCCGAAGTTGCCATGCTTTTTCCAGTTATGCTTATAATCTTGTGCAATTCATTACTGCTTGCAGTGGGATTGTCAGTGGGTTTGCTGATACCGATTCTCCATTTTCCTCCTTTGTCGTTTACGCCTTTCGCAACGACCTCTCCGCCAATTTCTACCATATAGTTCTCAATACCGTGCCTGTCGAGTGTTGCGGCTACAGCGTCACAGCCGAATCCTTTTGCAATGGCGCTGCAGTCGAGCATGGTCTCTTTGTGCAGTTTCTCTATTTTGTTGCCTTTGAGCGCAACGGTGCTGTAACCGATATGACGGCGCAGGGAGTCGACGGCTGCGCTGTCGGGGAGAATACCCTTTCTGAATCCGAATCCCCATGCATTGACAAGCGGTGCCACCGTTATGTCAAATGCACCGTCGGTCTTTGCCGATATCTCCCGGGCAAGGTTGAAAACGGTTGTGAACATCTCATCGGCAATGGTATCGCGGTTTTCATTCACTGCGGTGATGAGTGAATTCCTGTTGAATGTAGACAGAGAGTTGTCGACATCCGACAATGTTTTTCTTATCTCTTCGTGCAGCTCCTTGTCGCTTTGGTATGTGATGCTGTAGAATGTGCCGAATATGTTACCGCTGTCGGTTGTATATGGCTTGTTGTTGCGGAGTATGTATATTGTTCCGGCGATAAGGAAAATGAGGAATGCTATTTTCCATTTGCCGAGCCTGTTGTTTGTCGGTGTGGTCATTATCTGAATGGTATTTCGTATATGAGACTGTAAGTGCCGCCGAAGCACGTGCTTTCATTTATTCCGTATCCCGGGATGTACCACATGTTGGAGTTGCTGCCTTTTTCCTGCTTCAGCCTTACTTTGTAGCGTATGCTCCAGCCCATGTGGAATCCTTTGGCTATCTTCACCTTTATTCCGGCACCGATTTCTGCCCATTTGCAGCTGCCGTCCACGTTGTCCAGTTCGAGTGCGACGGAGCTTCCCCATATAGGGTCGTTGATAGGCGGTGTATTCACATCATATTCAAAACTTGTCCACCCGAAGCGCACCAATCCGAATATGTAGTGAATAGGTGCAGGTTTCTCCTTGTTTGTGAAGAAGTTGTAGTTGAGTCCTACACGGTAGTATGGTGCTTTTGCCTTATACTTTATTCCGCTTGTCTCATCGGTGGTGCTGCTCCAGCCGAACCCGGCTTCGGCAACGGGGTAGAACCTGTTTCCGAAATTCGCCTCAACGGCTATCTCTCCGCTTGTATAATCCTGGAGCAGGGAGTTGGCAAATCCGAACATGTCGGCCTGGATGCCTATTCCGTTGAATGAGAACATTCCATGTGCCTTGCTCTCCTTCTTGGCATCCTCTTGTGCATGGGCTTGTAGCGGCAGGAACAGTATGCTAATCAGCAAGATATAACCTGATATTCTCATTGTTGTCGAAATTGATGTAGTTGTTTACGATTGCTGCTGAATCGATGAAGTTCTTTGTGTGTTCTGCTCCTGTCAGCATGTGGTACATCACAGTTCCGCATTCCATGGAGATGTAGTAGGGTATATTCTCTTTTGCGATATACATGGTGTCGGTGGCGATGTCGCCAAAGTGCAGTATCACGGTGTCGCAACTGTTCGCATAGCTCAACGGCAGCATCAGGTTGTCGGTGTCCTGAATGTGGTTCACGACAATAGAGTCGCGTCCGTTCACCGTGAGCGATACTGTTAGCGGTTCGGGCAGCTTGTATCTGTCGCCATTCCCGTTGCTCCTGTACAGGCCTATGCTGTTGTATGCTATGTTGTTCAGGCTGCAGTCGTACCCGTTGTCACAGGCAACGAGTGTCAGCAATGCCGCAACGCATAACCAAAGCTGTTTGAACATCCGGTTCATCTTCTTAAATCTCTTTTGAAATATTGTATCTGTTCCTTTCCTGTGATGTGCGGCTGATAAGTTCTGCAATGAATCCCGTAAGGAACAGTTGCGTGCCTAATATCATCATGGTAAGGGATATGTAGAAGTATGGCGAATCTGTGACAAGGCGCGACGGGTTGCCGTTATACAGTGATATGAGTTTTGTCGACCCCACGATTATTGCTGCAATGAATCCGATGAAGAACATCAGCGACCCCCAAAGGCCGAATATGTGCATGGGGCGGTAGCTGAACTTCGACAAGAACCATAGCGACATGAGGTCGAGATAGCCGTGGAAGAAACGGCTTATGCCGAACTTGCTCTTTCCGTATTTGCGTGCCTGGTGATGCACCACAAGTTCACCAATCCTGTCGTATCCTGCGTTCTTTGCAAGATATGGAATATAGCGGTGCATGTCGCCATATACCTCAATGCTCTTGACAACCTCCTTGCGGTATGCCTTCAGTCCGCAATTGAAGTCGTGAAGGTTCTTTATTCCCGAAACCTTGCGCGCTGTGGCATTGAAGAGCTTGGTAGGTATAGTCTTGCTCAACGGGTCGTATCTTTTCTTCTTGTAGCCCGATACGAGGTCGTATCCCTCTTCCGTTACCATTCTGTAGAGAACGGGAATCTCATCGGGGCTGTCCTGCAGGTCGGCATCCATTGTTATGACAACCTCACCCTCGGCGCGTTTGAAACCACAATAGAGTGCCGGTGATTTGCCATAGTTGCGGCGGAACTTGATACCATGTATATTGCAGTTCTTCTCTTTTAAGCTCTCTATTACACTCCATGAATCGTCGGTGCTGCCGTCGTTGATGAAGATTATCTCATAACTGTAGCCGTTCTCCTTCATCACCCTCTCAATCCACGCTGTGAGCTCGGGCAGCGACTCGGCTTCGTTGTATAGTGGTATTATTACGGAAATATCCATGTCATTCTGTTGGTTTTATATCTGTCTTGCGGACAAACAATGCGATTATCGTCGGTAGTATAATGCTGTGTATCAAATCGTTTTCGAGGAATATCCACACATTGTTCTGCTTGAATGAGTCCAAAAGCTCTCTATACTGCCCGATATATGTCTCCTTTATGCCGGGGAGTTTCTCCATTTCATTTATATAGGTCTCCAATGCTGCAAATAGAGTCCCGTTTTCAATGAACTCGAAATATACGATGTTGAATACAGTGCTTGTCAGGCTGGCGAAAATGTATATGTAGAAGATGAATCTCCATGCCAGGCCGTATGTCATTATGCCTTCGAGACTGTTGTCCCTGTAGCTTGTGGCAAATTTGCCGGCAATGAACGGTGAACAAAAGAGCAGAGCAATATAGATAAAGGCCATTGTCATGCTTCGGTTGCTTAAAAATGCAAAAAAAGACAGGTACATCAGGCCCCATACCACCCCCAACAATGTGCCATAGTACATTGTCTGTTGGTAGAAACTGCTATTGTTGCTTTCTTTCATGTAATATGAATTATCAAGCGAAGATACTGCAAAGTATGGAACATCGCAACTTTTACTGTCACAACTTGTGTGTTATGATAAATTATTTGATTATTTTCGCATATTCAAATATTCCAGATGAGATGAAAGCTATGATATTTGCTGCGGGTCTTGGAACCCGTCTGAAGCCCTTGACCGACACGCTTCCCAAGGCGCTTGTGCCTGTGTGTGACAAACCGCTTATCGAGCATGTGGCAAGGAAACTCTATGCCTCGGGCATAAGTGAGGCTGTTGTCAATATTCACTATTTTGCCGATAAGGTAGAGGAGTGGGTCACATCCCGGGAGTGGATTGTCACATCCCGAGATGAGTTTTGCGACGGGAAGATGTTGTTTGAGATAAGTGACGAACGTGAACTGTTGCTTGAGACGGGTGGTGCAGTGCTGCATGCACGCCGATATCTCGAAGGCTGTGGCAGATTCCTCATACACAATGTCGATATTCTCTCAAACTGTGATATCAAGTGGTTCGAATCGCAAGTGCAGGACGATGCTTTGGCAACGCTTCTTGTCAGCGAACGTGAGACAACACGCTTCCTGCTCTTCAATCCCGATACTCTTCGTCTTGTGGGCTGGATGAATACCGACAGCGGTGACTATCATGTCACATCGCCCGATATTGACCCTGCCGAGTGCCGTGCGTTGGCATTCTCGGGAATACATATCCTCAGCGACAAGATACCTGCTCTCATGCAGGAGTATGTAGAGGAGAAGGGGCTTCCTGTCGACGAAGTGAAAGGTACTCGTTTCCCGATAATGAGTTTCTATATGTGGCTGGCTGCAAAGCACCCGGTCTATGGTGTTGTTGCAAAGAATTTGGAGTTCATCGATGTCGGCAAGCTTGACGCGTTAAAATCCGCTGAGGATTTTGTAAGCGGCAATGTTCGATGACGCTTGCCGCAAATTGTCGCACGCAGCACAGACGCAGTTTGTGCCGTGCGGTTTGCAAAAAGCAAGTGTCATCAAGTTTTATAAATAGTAATCCGCTGAGGATTTTGTAAGCGGCAATGCTCGATGACGCTTGCCGCAAATTGTCGCACGCAGCACAGACGCAGTTTGTGCCGTGCGGTTTGCAAATGGCAAGTGTCATCAAGTTTTAAATAGTAATCCGCTGAGGATTTTGTAAGCGGCAATGTTCGATGACGCTTGCCGCAAATAATCCCTTTTCAGGGCATAAACATTGGCAACAACAGGCCATTAAACAAATTCATCCGATTGGTGTCCAATCGGATGAATTCGTTTTTGCTGCAGGCTTTATCGAGCCTTTGGTAATTGCAGGAGTGAAACCTTGACAAAGCCTACTATTCGCAACCCGTGCGGTGTGACTTGCGCCACACGGCGCACGACTATTTGCTGTAGGCTTTATCGAGCTTTTGGTAATTTTATCTTACCAAAACCTTTTTACCGTTTACAATGTAGATGCCGGGAGCTGTGATGGTCTCTACACGACGGCCGGTGATGTCATAGATAACAGTACTCTGTACTCTGTTCTCTGTTATCTCATCTATGCCTGTTACGCCGGTGAACTCATATGCTGTTACTGTCTTGAGGCCTGCAACTTTGAAATACTTCTCAACGCTGCCGGTAATCTTGACCTGCTTCTTGTAGTTGCCCGGGTTGTCAACAAGGTTCAATGCTGAACGGATTTCGCCTGAAGGCAACTGAACGATAAGACACTCAGTCTCATTATCAGTGTCAGGGTCGTCCGAAATGAATATGTTGGTTGCAACAGTTGTAGTGCCGAACTCGGGAACATAACCGGTGCTGTTCATTGCACCAACGATATAACCTGTTACTATTGCAGGAATCTGCTCACCGTCAACGTATGCAGCAAGAGCCTCTGTTACAGTGTACTCCTTTGTCTCTGTCGGTACTTCCGGCTCTTCGCCACCTTCGCCGACAACCTCAACCTTTACGGCCATTGTGTTTACATATTTGCTGCTGCTAACGCCTATGAGGTAACCTGTAACCTTTACTACAGAGCCGTTTGTAAGGCTGTTCTTGATATTGTCCAGTGGGTACTGTATGCTGCCCATAGCGGTTGCTGCACCCTCAATGGCTACATTGTAGTAATTTCCGCTGATTGTGAGTGTACCGGTGTACTCAACATACTTGATTTCAGGTGCTGTGAGGTATGCGTCCATTGCTGCACCATCCATTACGGTTGCTGTGGGGTGGGTGACTGTTGCTGTACCAGTCTTCTCTACAGATGTGCCTGCTGCAAACTGCAGGAGACCGCCATAACTGCTTGTCTTGCCGCTTACGGTAACAGCATCACCTGCTGCTACTGCCGGAGCACTGCCAAGATAAACGAGGATAGAACCAGTGCCGTCGTTCATGAGGAAACCGCGTGCGTATGTGGCAACTACAGTACCTTTTGTTGCAGCTTCGCCGACACCTGCTGCAAGGACTTCTGCAATAGTGAGATAGGTAACCTCTGTCTCGCCTTCGCCTTCACCTTCACCGCCTTCCGGCTCTTCGGGGTCGGGAGTTACTGTTCCGCCTTCAGTAGAGAATGTTACTGTAATGGTGTTGATTTTTTGGGTTTTAGCATTGTCTGCCCATGTGAATACAACAGAAGATGCAGAACCGGTCCAGTTCTTGCCGTCAACAGTTCCGTTGTTTGCGCTAAAGCCGTTTACGGCTGCGCCATCAAGAGCAATGGCTGTGATTACGCCGCCCTCGGGTGCTGCAATTGTCATAGTTGCAGTTTTGTAAACGCGAAGGTCGTATGTACCTTTGGCTGCTTTCCAGATACGCGATACAGTAGAAGAACCGTCAGTGGTGTTTAGTGTAACACCATTGTTGGTGAATGTGGTTCCTGATATTCCGAAAGCCAATGCACCATTTCCTCCGTCGCTGAACAAGTCGTCTGTAATTGATGGAGTCAGTCCGCTTGGTGCTGTGAAGTCGAACTTTGCCTCATCTGCTGTAGCGTAGCCAATTATGCAGAATAAGCATAAAATTGAAAGTAAAAATTTTTTCATAAATGTAGTTTTATGGTTTATAAATAGAATCTGTAATCTGTCACTGATAGCATTACGCTATTGCAAAAATAGCAACAAACGAGCGGAAAAGAAAAAACTTGCTTTTATCTTTTCGCTGCGAGTGCAGTCTATGTTCGCAGTTTACTGCAAAAATAGCAAAACTTTTTGTACCTATTTAGAAGTTGTTTAAATTTTTAAAACGTATTTTATTATAGAAACTGGCTATTTCGCCGTTTTTTATATTCAAAAACGTCTGTTTCTTTCTTTTTCGCAGTTACATAGCCCGCTATGTGCCCTTGAAAAATAAATAAACATCCAATTTTTGCTCTATAAAAAACTTGGCGATATAAATTTAAACAGCTTCTTAAATAATAGCAGAATTATTTTTCCGGATTTTTTATATCTCTGTTTTGCCGGTATCTGCTGTTTTTCTCTTCTTGCAATCTCTGTATTGTGATTAATAAAATACATTAAAATAGTTGCTTTGTGAGAAAAAATACCTATCTTTGCAAAGCATTCGGGAAGCGTCCCCTTTTTCTATGCAGTAAAATACAAAAGTATATGGGTAAGTCCTATACGGCCAGCTCCTGACAAATCCTCCAGGGCTTGACCGCAGCAAAGGTAGTCGGTTGTAGCGGCGCGATGTAGGTAGCTTACCCACCCATGAGGGCAACTGAAAAGATTTTTTTGGTTGTCCTCTCTTTTTATTGAAGATATGGGACAAGGGAGAGGCTAACGGCTCTTTATCCCCCTCTTGATTTTCTCCAAAAAAAGTGCCAAATCTTGAAATAGGGACTCCATAGAGCTTCCGAAGGATAATGGGAAACAAGTCGCCTGGTGCGTTGAAGGCTGTTGCCGAAGTGTTCAAGCTCTTTCTCTTTGCTCACCATCTTGTAGCGGTTGTCGTAACGCCCGAAGTTTCCAGCCTTCATCACTTCGTCGAGCAGGAATTCTCCCTCTTTTCTGTCGGGAGGCAATACAAGGCTCTTCTCGTCCATTCCAAAAACTGTAGCCATTATATGCATCATTGCCGATGTGAACTTTCTGAGGTTGATGCAATCGAGCATTTTCAAGAACTCCTTTTGCTCTTCATCGGAGATCTCCTGCTTCAGCACAAAGTAATAGTCCATAAGTTGACGCAGGCCAATGCCTTCCTGGAAAAGATGCCGGTATATATGCAACAGTATGTATATCCTGTTGAACAGCGCTGTAGGCACGGGGAACTCTCCCTCTTTGGTGGCTGTCGGATTGTTGTATACCTGTTCGGAATATTTTTTGAAGAATTTCTGTAATCGTCTGTTACCAAATGGGTTATACATCCACGACGGTGTGAAATGTACTTCTATTTCTGTGTCTTTTGCAATTGGGAAATCGACATGGTGATATACGGGCTTGCTCTCCGGTATATAATGCCTTACATACTCAAGTATCTTCCTGCTGTCACCTTCGAGCCATATGTCGATATCGCCCGGTGTCCTTAAGTATGGAGCAGGGTAGAGCTGTGCAAGGCCTTGCCCTTTGAGTATGCAGTTGCGGAAACCTTCCTTGCGGAACTTCTCCGAGACTAATGTACACTTTCTGTTCAGCTCGATATTCTTTTTCTTGATGATTTCGGTGAGGTGAAACCATTTAAGGAGTATCTCCTTTGGTGGGCGTTGCACGGCCGGGAGCCTCTCGATTCCTGCAAACGTGATTCCGATGATTGTCTGTTTGCCGGATAGTTCGAACAGCTCTTTCCATTGCAATTCAGAAACGGCACAAGATAATTGCTCTCTTGTGCCTATTCCGCATTGTATGAGTTCGAAAAAAATGTCAATCGTAGATGTTCTCTGCATTTCTCTCTCTTTGTCAGTTACGTCTTATACGTATCTGGATGGCGTTCTCAATGGGGGTGTCATTGACTATTATGATATATCCGCCACCTCCTGCGCCCGAAATCTTTATACCTTTTACATTGTCGATGTACTTTTTAATGGCTTCCAAAACATATTCGGGTGCCATATTCGGGAACATTGCTATCTGTGCCTTGAACGATTCAGTTGTGTATTTTCCCCAATCGTCGATGTTCTTCTCTGTAATGCCTTTCCAGCAGTTCTTTGCAGCCGATGCCAATGCTTCGATTTTCTTTTTTGTGATATCTGTGTTTTCAAGCACGTTGTAGTTGCCTTTGCGCGGAGACAATGGAATCAGCCAGATATTCTTTTCAATAAAGTCGAGTAGCTCGCTGTCGCGGACATTCTCAATATTCTTTGGCCAGTAGCCGTTATCGTAGTCGAGCCTGTTGAGTCCCGGCATGACAATGCCTATTGAATCTTGCGAGCCGCTTACATATTTGCATCCCGGTGGGTTCTCAAAGCAGAACAGTGTCTTTGCAAGCACCTCTTTGTCTCCTGCCGGTATGTTTACATGCCATAAATCGATGGCTGCCTTGCGTGATGAGGTACTCATTCCGCTGCGGTCGTTGAATTCGTAATCGGGCTCAATGGAAATTGTTATCACCGGACCGCCTGCAATCTCATTTACATAAAGCTGGTCGAGCCATCCACCGGCAAGGTCTATCCTGTACGGGATGTTGCATTCCTGTCTGAGTGCCGTGGTAGAACGTCTCGGCAAGCCGGCTTCGGGAATACGTTTGCTCACAACAAGTTCAATACCGTTCTCCTTGCAGAATTTTTCCTTTTCGGGTGTGTATCCGTCCGTATTCACGAAGAAGATATCTGGCTTCAGCTCTTTCACATCGTCGGCAAAGTCCATTATTCCGTTGCCTCTGTTAACGAACGCGTCTTTTACGTACCTTATTGACTTGACCATGTAAAGACGTTCTTCCTCTGTGTTTATGGTCTTTCTGTTCTTCAAATCGTGTATGGTCTTGTCGGAACCGATGCCTACATAAAGGTCACCGTGTGTTGCAGCCTCCTTGAAGAATGCTACATGTCCGGAATGAAGCATGTCGTAGCAGCCTGAAACAAAAACTTTCTTGCTCATTATACAGAAATGTTTGATTTGTTGAGTTTCTACTTCTTTTTCTTTTTTGTTGTGCCGTATGCATATCCGCCGTAATGGTAGCCGTAACGGTAGCCGTAACGGTAACCGTATTTGCTGCCTTCGGTGTCGACTGCATTGACAATTATGGCAAGATTCTTCATCTTGTTCTCGGTGTAGATGTCCTCTATCTCATTGAGCATAGAACGCTCAAGAAGACCGACACGTACCAGGAAGAACGTGCTGTGGGCAAACTTCTCGATGATATGCGTGTCTGCGACAATATCTACAGGCGGACAGTCAATCAATATATATGTATACTGTTCCTTGACCTCATTGATGAGCTTTTCAAAACGGTCCGATTCCAAAAGCTCTGTAGGATTCGGAGGTATTGTTCCCACCGGTATGATGTGCAGGTTGCTGTACTTCTCGTCCACGATTGTTACCTCCTTGGCACTGTTCTTATCCTTGGCAAGGTAGTTGCTGAGACCGGTATCGGGCGACTGCACGTAATTTGACAACGATGCATGTCGCATGTCACCGTCGATGAGCAGGACCTTTTCGCCTTTTATGGCGAGACTTATTGCTGTGTTCAATATACAGAATGTCTTTCCGCTGCCGGGGTTGAACGAACTGTAGATGATAATGTTGCTACTCTTGTCGCGAGTCATGAACTCGATGTTTGTTCTCAGAACGCGGAATGCTTCGTTTATGATGTTTCGGCTTCCGTCTCTCACGGCAACGGTAATCTTCTCTTTCTTCTTGCTTTCCTTTCGTCCCTTTTCTTCTTCCTCGTCGTCGTAGTAGCTCTTTATCAGAGGAATTTCTCCAATGACGGGTACTGTGAGCCCGTCAAGGTCTTTGCGTCCTCTTACCTTTGTGTTGGATACCTCTTTTAAAACAAGAATTACTGTCGGTATTAGCAAGCCTATAGCCAAGGCGGTGCCGAGTATCCTGTTCTTGAGCGGTGCAGTGGGTATAAGGCTTCCTGTGGGTGGTGTGATGATACGTGTCTTGTATGCGGTAAATGCCTGTGACAGCTGGTTTTCTTCGCGCTTCTGGAGCAAGAACAGATAGAGCTTCTCCTTAACACTCTGTTCTCGTTCGGCGCTTGCCAGGAATGTTGTATGGTCGGGGTTCTTGGCAATCTCTTTCTCGGTTGCCTCGATTTCCTTGTCTAATGCCGCTATTTGTGTGTTGAGTATTCTTATGTGTGTCTCGATTGATGAGAGAAGTGCCTCGCGCATTGATGCAATCTCCATGTCGGCTTCCTTAATCACCGGGCTGTTTCCGCTGCTGTTTCCGGCTTTTATGTTTCTCTCCATCATCTTGTTGTTGTATGCAGATATCTGGGAGTTTATGTTTGAATTGCTGAGGCCGGCACTCATTGCGAGCAGGCCGGTGTCTTTGCTCTTTTCTCTGATTTCATCAAGAAGCGAGTGGGCGTATGCAAGTTCATCCATTACATTCTCCTTTTTCTTTCTTGTCTCTTTGTTCTTTGCCATGTATGTCGAAATGGCGGAGTTCAAGTCGGGCAAAAGGTTCTCGCCTTTGAACGAAGAGATGCTGTTGTCAACAGTGTCGAGTTCTGCACTGATGTACTTCAAGCGCTCGTTGATGAACTTCTCGGTTCCTGCTGCGGCTCTGTTCTTGTCCTTGACCCAATTGTCGTTGTAAACTTCGACCAATGTCTTGAGTATGTCATCGGCACGCTCGATGGAGAGGTCGCTGATGGACATGGTGATGATTTCGCTGTCTTCGTTTTCAAGTATATATGATACCTTGCTGCCGTACAATGCCGCTGCATTCTGCAATCCTATTTGTTTTACAAGGACGGTCATCTTCTCTTTGAAATGGCATTGCATGTTGCGCTCAAGAATGATGTCACCGAGAGGTGTGGATGCTATGGTTACGGTGTCGTTCCCGAAACTGCCCTTGACGGGTGACTGCTTCTCTATGTTTCTTCCTTTAAAGCCATGCATTGTGAATTCGCCCTCCGGCGTTATATCGATGCTCAGTGCTGCGGGCTCGTCAATGCCTATGTCGCACAGAGTAACCTTGACAGGAAGCGATTCTCCATAAAGCGTGTTCAGGTGGAATATTCCCTCGCTCTGATATTCCATGTTCAAGCGCAGCCTGCGCACTGCCTCGACGATGGTTTCAGGTGCCTTGAATGTATATATTTCATTGTATGCATTCAGGGACGGACGGAATGTTCCCATGTTTGCAAAATTCTCCATCTGCTCATCGATGCTGCTGCCTCTTTGTTTTGACTTGATGAGAATTTCGCTGTATCTTGTATATACATTGGGTGTTGTCGCTATGTCGTACAATGCATATGTCAGTGTTATGGTCAGCGATATGGCAAACCAATACCACCTCGACAGGCAGATGTAAAAAATCTCACCAATGCTGTAATTGCTTACGGGACGTTTCTGCTTTGGGGTTCTCTGTTGGGGTTTCATGTTTGTATATATTGTCTTTTGGAGCACAGGCGAGTGGGATACGAAGCTCTGTCCGATATCTCACGGCGAGTGCGGTCTGTTATCGCAAATTATTGCAAAGATAACAATAAGTTATATAAAAATAAAAAGCTTGCTTTGTTTTTTGCATATTATTTTTGAAATTTATATAAACGGCATTCTCTTTTTTATATGTTTTGTCTGTTTGCCGATGTCCTATGTGGACGGTTTTGAATCACGCTTGTCTTGCGTTTGTGTGGCTCTCTGTATTAGCCATTTAAGGTGGTGAAGGGAGTGTCATGGGGGTGAAAAAGAACTTTTTTCAAGAAAAAATGCAAAAAAAGCATCATTTATGCCTTGTTATAATGATTTTTGTTATCTTTGTGCATCGTTAACCAAAAACAGAAGATATTATGAAAGAACTTTTTGAGAAAATTCAGGAGACTTATGCTGCGTTTGCGGCTGATGCAACAGCTCAGGTAGAGAAGGGTAACAAGGCTGCAGGTACACGTGCGCGTAAGGCATCTTTGGAGCTTGAGAAGGCTATGAAGGCTTTCCGTAAGGCTTCTATCGAGGCTGCAAAGTAATTCCTGATTAAGGATTTAGAATAAGAGCCGCTTTTGGCGGCTCTTATTCTTTATATAATAATGTCGGGCGTGCAGTTGCCGGTGATGCCGGATGCTGCTCTCCTGTGGTCTCTTTGGCTTTGTCGGAGAGGCTTTTTGTGGCTGTCTGCATATTGCATAGTATATATCTTCTGAATCATGTCTGGTGTACTTCCGGTGTACATGAATTCTGTTTGCTTCGTTTTCTCCAAGTAAAATTTTAATATATAGAAAAATATTGTTATTTTTACAAAGTTTTGTAAAATGCGTGCCATGTGTACGTATTGTCGCGGTAATAATAGATGGAAATATTAATATAACTATTTTATGAAAAAACAAATTTTTGTAGCAGTTCTGGCATCTATAGCTTTTGCTTCGTCAAGCTATGCCCAGAATCTGAAAGGTTTTGCTTATGGCGATGTGGAGTCTCCACGTGGCTATAACTATGTAAAAGGCCAGGAGCCGGGTCTTGCAGAGTGGGAGTCGCCCACAGAACTTTCTCTGAATAAGGAGCAACCTAAGGCTTGGTTCTTTACCTTTGATAATGAGGAGGCTGCACGCAAGGTGCTTCCCGAGAACAGCAAGTACTATATCTCACTTGACGGAACATGGAGTTTCAATTGGGTGGGAAATCCCTGGGAACGCCCGGTTGATTTCTTCAAGCCGGGATACGATGTTTCGGGCTGGGATAAGGTGCAGGTGCCTATGAACTGGAACGTTTATGGTCTGCAGCCCGACGGCTCGCAGAAGTACGGTATGCCTATATATACCAATCAGAAGGTTATCTTCCATCATCAGGTGGCTGTAGGCGACTGGAAGGGCGGTGTAATGCGCGAACCCTCAAAGGAATGGGCTACATACAAGAACCGCAATGAGGTTGGTTCTTACCGTCGTACTTTTACAGTTCCTGCAAATTGGGACGGCCGCGAGGTGTATATAAACTTCGATGGTGTCGATTCTTTCTTCTATCTTTGGATAAACGGCAATTATGTGGGATTCTCAAAGAACTCACGCAACCTTGCCGCGTACAATATCACAAAGTATCTTGTCGAGGGCGAGAATGTCGTTGCAGTCGAGGTCTACCGTAACAGCGACGGCTCGTTCCTTGAGGCACAGGATATGTTCCGTCTTCCCGGTATCTTCCGCACTGTGTCATTGACATCTACCAACCCTGTCGAGCTGCGCGATATCCGCGTGCGCACAGACCTTGATGCTCAGTACAAGGATGCTGTTGCAAATATTGAGGTGGATGTACGCAACCTCACTGCAAAGAAAATAAAGAAGTATCAGGTTAAGGTACAGCTCTACAAGAACGCTCTCTACAGCGATGATAACGAGATTGTCGAGGATGCGACAATGACAATGCCTCTTGAGTTGTTGCTCGCCGGCGATACAAAGACCTTGAAACTTGACATGCCTGTAGCAGACCCTGAAAAGTGGAGTGCCGAGGAGCCTAACCGCTATACATTGGTTGACTCTTTGCTCGACAAGAAGGGTAACGTACTCGAGACAGCATCGACATACATGGGATTCCGTGAGATTGAAATCCGCGAGACTAAGGCCGAGGATGATGAGCTCGGTCTGGCAGGACGCTACTACTACCTTAACGGCAAACCTATCAAGATGAAGGGTGTGAACCGTCACGAGAACAACATCCATACAGGTCACTATGTCACACGCGAGCAGATGGAGAAGGAGGTATTCCTCATGCTCCAGGGAAATATCAACCACGTGCGTAACTCACACTATCCCGATGCTCCATACTGGTACTATCTCTGTGACAAGTATGGTATCTATCTTGAGGACGAGGCTAATATAGAGAGCCATGAGTATTACTATGACAAGGAGTCTCTTTCTCATGTTCCCGAGTTCCTTGACGCTCACATTGCACGCGTAATGGAGATGGCTCATGCAACAATCAACAGCCCTTCAGTCTGCATCTGGTCACTCGGTAACGAGGCCGGCCCGGGCGAGAACTTCGTTAAGGCTTATGATGTGCTCAAGGCATTCGACGCTTCACGCCCGGTTCAGTATGAGCGAAACAACAGCATTGTGGATATGGGTTCTAACCAGTATCCTTCAATCGCGGCAACACGTAATGACGTTAAGGGACAGAACCCTTATGTGAAGTATCCTTTCCACATCTCGGAATATGCCCACTCGATGGGTAATGCCGGTGGTGGTCTTGCCGATTACTGGGAGGCTATCGAAAGCACAAACTTCTACATCGGCGGTGCTATATGGGACTGGACCGATCAGGCTTTCTGGCATTACGACTCAATTGGCAAGAGCAACTATTATGCATATGGCGGTGATTTCGGTGACCGTCCTACAGACTTCACATTCTGTATGAACGGTGTAATGTTCCCCGACCACACTCCGAAGCCCGAGTATTACGAGGTGAAGAAGGTTTATCAGAACGTTGGTGTGAAGATGCTCGACAACGGCGAGGTTGAAATCTTCAACAAGCGCTACTTCAACTGCTTGTGCGACCTCGATATCAAGTTCTCTCTTTGGGAGGATGGCAAGCGCATTGATTCCTACTTCATGCCGGGCATGAAGATTGCTCCCCGTACAGCAAAGAACGTGAAACTCAAATTCAACAAGGCAAAGTTTGCCGACAACAAGGAATATTTCGTAAAGGTTGAGTTCCTTTTGAAGAAGGATATGCCTTGGGCAAAGAAGGGTTATGTTCAGATGGATGAGCAGTTGCCTTTGAAGGCGGCAGTAAAGAGTGCATTCATTGCCGATGTCGCAAATAATGGTACTAAGGTAACTGTGGAGAATGACAAGGCTGCGGCACAGACAATCCTTACAGGTGCTGATAACGCTTTCAGGATTGTATTTGACAACAATAAGGGATTGTTCTACAGCGTAGATTATGCCGGAACAACAATTCTTGAGGGTGGCAAGTCTATGAAAATGAGTGCATTCCGTGCTCCGGTCGACAACGATACATGGTTCTTCAACCGTTGGTTTGCTATCGGCCTGCACAATCTTGAGGACAGCGTTCTGTCGTTCACAAGCAAGAAGAATAAGGACGGTTCTGTTGTGCTCCAGTATATCGTGCGCACACAGGCAAAGCACCAGGCAACATGCAACCGTTTGCCGAACAGCAGCTTTGAGATTGTTGAATCTGAGCACGAAATGGCACCTGCAGCGTTCCACTTCATCTCAAACAGAATATGGACTGTATATCCCGACGGTTCGGTAGAACTCAATAGCGTTATCGTAGGTTCTGAAGCAAGTCAGATTGTAGCACGCCTTGGTTTCGAGATGCAGTTGCCTTCAGGGCTCTGCAACTATACATATTATGGTCGCGGCCCATGGAACAACTACAATGACCGTTGTGATGGTGCTTTCGTACAGCAGTACAACAGCACTGTTGCTGAGCAATTTGTGGCATTCCCGAAACCGCAGGATATGGCGAACCGCGAGGATGTACGCTGGGCGGCACTTACAGGTAACGATGGAAACGGTGTGATGTTTGTGGCTACAGAAGGTATGTGTACAAGTGCACTTCCTTGGAATGCCGTTGAGATGACCGAGGCAGGTCATCCACACCAGTTGCCGGCATCTTCAAGTACTTGGCTCAATATCGATACCAAGGTGACAGGCCTTGGCGGTGCAAGTTGCGGTCAGGGTTATGCGTTAGAACACCAGCTCGTAAAGGGCGGCGAGAATATAATGAGTTTCATCATGCGTCCTGTTAAGGCCGGTGACGACTTTGTGGCAAAGGCCGACGTGAAGGCTTCGGGTGTAACTCCTGTACTTGTTTCACGCGACCTCCGCGGTATCGTGAAGATGTCTTGCAACAAGCCCGGCTCCGAGATATATTATAAGGTCAATAACAAGGGCAAGGCTATCAAATATACCGAGCCTGTCGACCTCAATGCAGGCGGTAGCATCACTGTTTGGGAAAAGTCTGCTCCTGACCTCAAGGCTACATATGACTATGAGAAGATAACATCGGTGCCTGTGCTTGTAAAGGCCTCTTCAAGTTCAGAACCGGGAAGTGGGCCTGAGAAAATGCTTGACGGTGACCCTTCTACAATATGGCACTCAATGTACTCGGTTACAGTTGCCAACTATCCTCATTGGATTGAGTTCGACGCAAACTATGAGGTCTCAATCAAGGGTTTCAAGTATATGCCTCGTCAGAACGGAAATAACGGCAACGTGAAGGGTTACAAGCTTGAGGTTAGCGTTGATGGTGAGAATTGGTCACAGGTTGCAGAGGGTGTCTTCCCCTACAACGCCGAGAAACAGACTGTATTGTTCGAGAAGGCTGTAAAGGCACGTTATGTACGCTTTACCGCAACAAGTTCACAGAACGGTCAGGACTTTGCTTCGGGTGCAGAATTCGAACTCATAAAGGAATAAAAATTCTGCAAAACAGCAATATTGACCTTTAATGAGTCTGAATCTGTAAATCCAATTCAAACTATTGAATAACTAACTATATTATTTATGAAAAGGTTAACATTTCTTGTGATCATGCTTGTGATGTCGGTCTTTGCTGCCAAATCACAATCTGATTATTATGTGGTGCACGGTGCCGGTGAGAAAATCTCACATGCAACGCATTATCCTATTGCGGTAGGTGTTGTTGGTACGCACAGTTCCCAACAAATGGTAAATGACATCGCTTCGGCTCCACGCTGTGCGGCATACTTCGACAAGACTGCCAATGTCTTCGAGGTTATGCGTGGTGAGAGCATTACACCTCTAATCACTATTAACGGTGACTGGATGCATGGCTATGTGTTCGTCGATTGGGACAACAGCAAGCAGTTCGAGGTGAACCTCGAGGGCGATGGGCCTTATACAAAAGGCGAGGGTAACGAACTCATGTGCTGGTCGCTATATGGCAAGAACACCAATGGTGATACCGGTTGGAACAGCGCAAGCATTTATATGAGCAACGGCAACGTGCTTGCACCCGGTTCATTTACTGTGCCAACCGATGTTGAGGAAGGTGCTGTGTTCCGCATGCGCTTTATGGTTGCATGGAACTGTATCGACCCGTCGGGCAACTATGCGAACTTCATCAGTGACGGTGGCTCAATCATTGACGTTATGCTCAAGGTCAGTGGCGAGGCCGGCGAGGTAGAGGTAAACTATCCTATCGATGAGTATACCGAACCACGTGTGGGTACAACTCCCGATGAAGCTTCGTGGAATGCAATTCCTGCCGGCTTGAATGCTGCATGGGCCTCACGCGATGTGCATTACAAATTGCATGAGGTGCCCGAGGTAACACAGAAGAACTCGGCCGAAATTCATGCGTGGAAGGGTGAGCGTGCCAATATCCAGGCTGTTCTTTACAGCAAGAGCGACCAGGGTATGTTGAAGGTGCGCATGACCGAGTGGCAGAAAGCCGGTGCAGCAACAGGTATAAAAGGTGGCGATGCACGCTTTTTGAATTACGTCATCACCGACGACTATGTCTCTTGCGGCAAT
>JAZOUB010000040.1:0-88456 GCA_045657945.1 Bacteroidaceae bacterium
TGTACGCAGCCGAGATACCGAGGTCGGCACTGCTGCCAAACTTGTACAGATCCTGGAACGACTTCATCACGTAGCGGTAGCCCCAGAACTTCTCCTGGAAGTTGAACTGTGTGGTCGAGATCAAACCACCGTTCAGGGTGAGGTTGCCAGTCTTCCACGACAGCATCGCGTTCTTTATATACGCCATGCGCTGGTAGTCGCTCACATCAGAGGACTTGCCGATGTCCATCACACCCTTCACCGTGAGACCTCCATCGAGTTTGTACTCGTAACCGAGGTAACTGCGCTCCAACTCGAAGCCCAGGCTCTCGGCCTCCTTGCTGAAATCGGTATTGAAATTACTGAACACCTGCACGATGGCCTTGCCCTTAGGCTCTGCCGCCTTTGTCTCTTGTGCCTGTGCTGTGATTCCCACGCAAGCCACGAGGCTTGCCACGATAAACTTCATCTTTTTCATACTTTCTTTTTGTTTTGTGTTAAACTTTTCAGTTTCTGTTAATCACTAAATTCTCTTTTCTCTATCTGATCAGATGCATTGCAATTGTCATTTTTGACGTTGCAAAGGTAGAGCGATGATGTTTCATAAATGTTACGGAAATGTTGAGGTTAGGTTAAATCGCCGATTGTTACATTTCTGTTAAATCTCTTTTCAAAGGGTACAGCGTATCGGTTTTATCCATATTTTTGCATCGTAATAGATTAGGATATGACAACCGAACGCATATTGATCGTGGACGATGAGGAGACCCTTTGCGAGGTGCTGAGGCTCAACCTTGAGAATGAGGGGTACGACGTGGATATCGCCTTCAGTGCCGAGCAGGCATTGACCTATGACCTCACGGCATACTCGCTCATCCTGCTCGACATCATGATGGGCGAGATCAGCGGCATCAAGATGGCCAAGATGATGAAGGCCGATGTGAAGACCGCCGCGATACCCATCATCTTCTGCACGGCACGCGACACGGAGGACGACATGGTGATGGGGCTCAACCTCGGTGCCGACGACTACATCACCAAGCCCTACACCGTGCGCAATGTGATAGCGCGTGTGAAGAGCGTGCTGCGCCGTACGGCAGGGGGCAAGAGCGGTGTGCCTACAGCCACGAAGCCCCGCACGCTGCAGGTGGAGGGGCTGGTGCTCGATATGGAGTTTAAGCGCTGCACCGTCGATGGCGAGGAGGTGAAGCTGGCCAAGAAGGAGTTTGAACTGCTGGCCTACCTCATCAACCACCGTGGCACCATATGCTCGCGCGAACAGATACTGAGTCGCGTGTGGAGCGACGAGGTGGTGGTGCTCGACCGCACCATCGATGTCAACATCACCCGCCTGCGCTCGAAGATTGGGGCCTATGGCTCATATATTGTCACCCGTTCAGGATTCGGCTATGGCTTCAGGGACTGAGACGCCATCGGTATCGTGTCGTGCTGAGGAACGAAGGATGACAACATCGCGATATTTGGTTCAATACACCTATATTCTTGCCAACTCTTTTGAGTATTACGAGATTTTTGTCTAATTTTGCAGCCTAAAATGAGGGTTCGTTGAGCAATCAACGGACGTGTATTCCAGATAACCACGTAAAAAACAGGAATTATGAATCAGAAAGTATCTGTACTATTCATGCTGTTGGCAATCGTGTTCGTCGTTTGCCTTGTGACAGCCAATCTTCTCGAAACCAAAGTTCTAGACTTCTTCGGAGTGACCACCATCACAGCCGGTATGTTGGTTTTTCCCATCTCGTACATCATCAATGACTGCATTGCCGAGGTGTGGGGATTTAAGAGAATCACGCTCATCATTTGGATTGCCTTCCTGATGAACTTTATGGTAGTGGCCATAGGGCTGCTTGCCGTCCATCTGCCGGCTGCTTCGTTTTGGGATGGTGCCGAGCATTTCAACTTTGTCTTTGGCTTTGCACCGCGCATCGTGCTTGCCAGTTTGCTCGCGTTTCTTGCCGGCTCATTTGCCAATGCCTACATTATCAGTAGGATGAAGGTTCTGCACAAAGGCAATCACTTCTCCTTACGTGCCATCATCTCGACCGCCGTTGGTGAAACCATCGATTCGATCATATTTTTCCCCATCGCATTTGGTGGCATCATACCATTCAACGAATTGATACTGCTGATGATAACCCAGATCGTCATGAAATCCATGTACGAGGTGGTGGTGCTTCCCATAACAGTTCGCCTCGTCAAGGCATTGAAGCGAATCGAGAAGACCGATGTCTACGATGACGGCATCTCATACAACATCTTGCGATTTGGTGGCAAATAATCGTTTCACACAAAAGACCGAACGCTTATGTCAGAATTGGAAAATCAACTCTCCCTGTTGGGAAGAAAAACAGAATACCGTCAGGACTACGCTCCCGAGGTGTTGGAAGCTTTTGACAACAAACACACCGAGAACGACTATTGGGTGCAGTTCAACTGTCCTGAGTTTACAAGTCTTTGCCCTATTACTAGTCAACCCGACTTCGCCGAAATCCGCATCAGCTATATCCCTGATGTGAAGATGGTGGAGAGCAAGAGCCTGAAGCTCTATCTGTTCAGCTTCAGAAATCATGGTGCTTTTCATGAAGACTGTGTGAATATCATCATGAAGGACCTGATCAGACTGATGGACCCGAAGTACATTGAGGTGACTGGAATCTTCCTCCCACGTGGTGGTATCTCTATCTACCCCTACGCCAACTATGGTCGCCCAGGCACTCGATACGAACAATTGGCCATCCAACGCCTTTCGACCAGACCTTGATTTATCTTTGCAATAGATTCTTAGGATTCGGCTATGGCTTCAGGGATTAGGAAATCATATCACAAGCAGCTCTTCACCATACTCATCGTCTGCCTGTGGTCTATCATCCTCTGCTTCGTTGGCTTCCAGTATGCGAGGGAGAAACAATACAAGACTCACTTCGTCAATGCCCAGTTACAACTCTACAACAGTCACCTCGTGGGAGCCATCGATGATGGCGAAGACTACCGCGAGTGCATAAGCAGCCACGCACAGCCCTTCGAGGAGTTGCGCATATCGGTCATCACGCTCTCGGGCAAGGTGGTATATGACAATATGCTACCGCCCGACTCGCTCGACAACCACAGCCAGCGTCCCGAGGTGGCCGAGGCCATGAAGAAGGGCGCGGGCTACCACATCGGACGACTCTCGGCCAGCGACGGACGCGAATATTTCTACTCGGCCACTCGAGGCGACCGCGCCATCGTGCGCACCGCCATACCCTATACAGCGACCTTGCGGGATCTGCTCGAGGCCGACTGGACCTTCCTCGGGGTGATGGTCTCCATCAGTCTTGTCATCAGCATACTGGCCTACTTCATCACCCGACGCATAGGGGCCAGCATCGAGCGCATCAACGAGATGGAAGCCGAGCAGGAGAAGACGCGCCTCAAGCGCCAGCTCACCAACAACATCAACCACGAACTGAAGACTCCCGTGGCCTCCATCGGAGTATGCCTCGAGACCCTGCTCTCGGGCATCAACCTCAGCGAGGAGAAGCGCCAGGAGCTCATCGAGCGCTGCTATGCCAACAACGAGCGGCTCCGTCGCCTGCTCTCCGATGTGTCGCTCATCACCCGCATGGAGGATGGCAATGCCCTCATCGAGCGCGAACCCGTGGACATCACCGCCCTCATTGCCGACATCGCCAGCGAGCTCACCATCATGCCGACCGACGAGCGGCTGACCCTGCATACCGACATCACCGAGCCCATCATCGTCGAGGGCAACCTCTCGCTCATCGCCTCCATCTTCCGCAACCTCACAGAGAACGCCATCGCCTATTCGGAAGGAAAGAATATCTACGTATCGCTCCTCGAGAGCACTCCCGCCGAGTACCGCATCCGCTTCGAGGACGATGGTCGTGGAGTGGAGGAGAAGCAACTCACCCGCCTCTTCGAACGCTTCTATCGCGTCGACAAGGGACGCTCGCGCCAGAAGGGCGGCACCGGCCTCGGCCTCTCCATCGTGAAGCACGCCGTACAATTCCACGGAGGCACCATCACCGCCACCAACCGCCCCGGTGGTGGCCTGCGGTTCGACTTCTCGCTACGCAAGCAGGTTCGGTCGTAGCCAGTGACCAGAGCATCTACCTGAAGTCCGCCCTATTTCCCGAAGAATTTCAAGTTATCGAAGCTGGGCTTCAGTTCGCTCCGCTCAATGCGGTGAATGATCTCCACCACGCAGTCGTTGGCCGGGGTAGGGCAGTGCACCTTGCGTCCGAAGGCCGACACGGCGCCGTTGATGGCATCCACCTCGGTGAGCTTGCCCTTCTCGATGTCCTGCAGCATGCTAGCCTTCAGCTTGGCATGCTTGCGTATGGCGATGGGGATGATGAGGAAGGCAATGGCCTTCTTCACGGCGTTGTGATAGTCGAGCAACTTCACGATGTCCTTGCCCTGCACCGGCTCGATGCGTATGCCACCCTTGGCACACACGTCGATGCACTCCTTGATGAGAGCCTGCACCACGCGGCGCGATTGGCGGTTGCCCGCCGCCTCACCGAACGTACATCCCAGCACAGCGCTCATGCCCGAGAAGGCCGCGTTGATGAGCAGCTTGCTCCATCGGGTACCCAGGAAGTTTTCCTCCACCTCCACCGTTCCCATCAGCGTGAGCAGCTCCTTCACCTGGTCGAAATGCTTGTTGCGCTTCGCCGATATCGCACCCAGCGAGAACGACAGCGCATCCGGCTCGCTCGTCAGTTCGCACACTCCGGGCCCCTGCATCGTGGCACCCCACGCTACGGTACATCCCAGCACCCGCTCCTCGCCCAGGATCTCGGCAATCTGCACCTCGGGCAGACCATTCTGGAAGGTTACCACCACGCCATCCTCGGCGAGGTAATCCTTGAGCATCGTCACCACCTCGGCATTGTGCTGCTGCTTTGTCATCAGGAAGATGATGTCGTAGGTGCCGCTCATCTCGTCGGGCGTGTAGGCCGTGACGGGCTGAGTCATTTGTACTGTGCCCACCACCTGCGCACCGCGAGTCTGCAGCGCCTCGATGTGAGCCTTGTTGCGGTTGATAAGGTCGATCGCCACACCAGCCTTGCTGATGTAGGCTCCCAGTATAGTGCCCAGTGAACCGGCACCGTAGATAGCTGTTCTCATGTTTGTTTAGGGTTTAGTGTTTAGAGTTTAGGGTTTAGTGTTTGGAGTTTAGTGTTTAGGGGTCAGCATCCTATAGCCGATGGTTAATGGTCTGCCATCCGGATGGAAGCCAACGGCCAACAGTCAATAGCTAATGGCTAAGCGCCATTGTTATATTAAACGGTTTACTGCGTAAAATTACAACCTTTCCCCGATGTGTACAAATTTAACTACAGCATAAACACATTTTTTCCCCAAACATCGCAAAAGGACCGCAAATTCAGTGGTGAAGTAACCTTTTCAACGTTAACGAAATAATGTTTCCTATTTTCGGCTGAGGTATCGGTGAAGGCTTATAATAGCTTGTATATATGAAACATATCGACCGACACCCCCATTGCAGGGTATCGGTCGGTAATACTATCCAGTGCTTGTTTTACATACTCTCCGTAATGCTATTGCCGCTTGATGTACACCTTGCCGGCCTTCTGCCCCATGGAGCGGATGCCCGACGTAGGGTCTTGGCATAGCTCACGTAGTTCGAGCGAAGCCGTGGTGCGCGACAAGCCCGTCAGCTCCACATAGTCCATCACGCGCATCACCGTGTGCTCCTCGATGAAGGCCAGTGCCCGTGCCAGGCGCTCTTCGCGCGAGTAGGGCGAGCGGTGCAGGCGGCTCTCCTTGCCGCGCTCGAGGCGGCATTGCACGCGGATATCCTTCACCAGTGCCTTATCCGCACGGTAGTTCACCCCCTTCACCTCGATGCTCTGCGCATTGCGCTTGGGCTCATCCGTGTCGAAGGTGTCCTGCTCCTTGCCCTCCATCACGCCCAGCGTGGCGCGAAAGGTACCCAGGCCCCCCACCGTCACTGTATGTCCATCGGCCAGCAGGCGAGCCAGCGTATGTGTCAACTGGCCCAATACGTGCGTCACAGCTCCTTCAGAGAGTCCTGTGCCGATTCCGGCCACCTCCTCAATGAACTCCTCCGCACCGATGTTGCGCTCCGTCTGCATGCGGTAGTACACCGCATTTTCACCCTTGCCCGCAATGTCGGGCATCTCCTGCTTGATATACTTTGCCATAATCCCTGATCGCTGGTCCTATTTTTTTTCTTTATTACCTCCGTAAAGGTACAAAATATTCACCGAAAATCCAAATCATAAGCACTGAATTAGTGTTCAATACTTGTGAATAATAAATCATAACCTCTGAGTGATAAATCAAAGCTTATGATTTAATAAATCTGTTTGCCGAAATAGAAATATTGGTAGTGAGAATTGAAGAAAACGCACTGTTGATTGTCAGAATTATACAAAGATAGCTGCTATAACTACTCGAGCGCTGACGCGACCGACACCCCACCGACACTGGGTGTCGGTCGATAAGTAGCATGTATATTGAGAGTTATATACAACTACCGATACCTTGGTCAAAAATAGGGAAACATTATTTCGTTAACGTCATCGTTATCGTTTTCGTTGCAGCATGCAGCTTTTCTCTGTTCCGCCAGTGTTCCGCTACTCTCGGCGTTGTTCCGCCGAGCATCACTCGAGCTCGCACAGAAGCTCGGCAATCCTGTTCATAGCTACGAATCGGTAGCGCTGGGTGGAGTGGGGGATATCGCCAATCTTCGCCATCACACGCTGCGCGATGTCGGGCCGCGTGATCGTCTCGGCATTGGGCTCTATGAGCAGCAGACGGCCCGCGGTACAAGCCTCGAAGTAGATTCCTTTAGGTTTGAAGTAGCGGTAGTGCGGACTGTCGGGTGATGGGAAGCCCTGCTCCAGGAGGATGATGAGCGGGTATCCCGCTTCGCCCAGGGCACGAGCGATTACTATCTCCCCTTCTGAGATAGCGGCCGTGATATATATCGTGCCATTGGCCGCCTCGAAGAGGCACTCCTCAGCTCGGGCAGCTATCTCCTCGCTCGTCAGTCGGCGCGAACACTGCAGCACCTCACGCTGTGGGTATTCGGCAAGAAACATATTGCCAAGCGTCGTGCACGATATGTCGCGCAGCATCACGTTCTGCCTGATGCGAAACAGGTCGCGATGAGCACGCTTCAGTGCCAGGCGTCGCGGGTTATCCTTGATGTATTGCACCATATGCTTGAGCTGGTTCTTGCCCGTAAGCAGGCGGTCATGGTACTCCTTGGCAAAGAGGCAGAGATCCTTACTTGCGGGGATTGCCGCAAGTGCCCGACACGCATCGTCGCATTGCAGCTTAAACCACCGCACATACTGCCCCAGGTGTTTGGGCAACCTATCGTGGATGCGCAAAAGGATGTGCACATGGTCGGGCATCACCACATAGTTGTATATCTCTATTGACGAAGCGCCCTTGTACGATGGTATGCGCTCAATCTCTTCCGCCACTCTGCGCCCCAGCTCTGTGAGGACGATGTGCTCGCCTTGCAGTTGGCCAAGCAGCGGTAGGCGCTCCGAGGTCACCATCGTCAGCATCTGTATGGATGGCGACCGATAGTCCATCCATTTCGCTCTGCGCAGGTGCTCACCCTGCTTCTCGCATCGCCATCCTTGTGGTGTCCAGTGTACCTTAGCCATCTGCATCTGTTCTATGCCGTAAAGGTAGCCATTATTTTGCAAAATGCCAAAGATCGCCTCCATTCATCGCCTCAGCTCCTCTGTTTCTCCTTCGTTCCGCTACACTTGGCATAGTTCCGCCATTTCCCTCTTTCTTTTGTTTCTCCTCCGTTCCGCTACGCTCGGCGTTGTCTCGCCTTTCTGCCTTCTTCTGTTCTGCCAGTGTTCCGCTTTCCTCGGCGTTGTCCCGCCGAGCATATAAAAAAACAAAAGCACCCACCACAGATCTGCGGTTTTCGCTGCTCAACGGTCAGGAAATGAGCGAAAAAAACCTCCTGAATTTGCGGAACTTTTGCGGTATTTCTTGCGGTAGGGGTGTATGAGTGGTTGCCAATATTTTAGCAAAAAAAATCCCCCGCAGAAGGGCGAGGGAACCTAATGTTTTCACAACGGAATAATCCTTATTGTGAATTGCTTCAAATTAGTTGCTGCAAATGTAGTAATAATTTTTGATAACATGCAAGAGTCTTGACATATTTTTTTGCTTTATACTCACCACAAGCCTTGCGAAGCAAAATAAGTGGGTAATCATTTGTCTTTCTCGGCAATGCTTTATAAATTTGTGGCTACTAATATATAGATACTATGAAGAAGATTCTTGGACTTGACTTGGGCGTTAGCAGCATAGGTTGGGCTTTGGTGAATGAAGCCGAAAGCAATGATGAAAAATCATCGATTGTAAGATTGGGCGTGAGGGTGAATCCGCTCACTGTGGATGAACTGCAAAATTTCGAAAAAGGAAAGAGCATAACCACTAATGCGGATAGGACACTGAAGCGTAGTATGCGCCGTAATCTACAACGCTACAAACTCCGTCGTGAGGAACTTGTGAAGATTCTCATCGAAGCGGGTTTCATTGCTAATGACACCATCCTTTCAGAACATGGCAACAAGACCACTTTCGAGACTTATCGTTTGCGTGCTAAAGCGGCAACAGAGAGAATCTCGCTTGAAGAGTTTGCTCGTGTACTCCTTATGATAAATAAGAAACGTGGGTATAAGAGTAGTCGCAAGGCTAAGGGTGGAGAGGACGGAGCACTCATCGATGGCATGGAGGTAGCCAAGAAGCTTTATGATGAGGACCTCACTCCCGGACAACTATGTCTCCAACTTATGGATGAGGGGAAATGGCGTATGCCTGATTTCTATCGTTCAGACTTACAGATGGAGCTTAATAAAATATGGGACTATCAGCACAGTTTCTATCCCGAGGTTTTGACAGATGAAGCACGCGATGAGATTAAAGGAAAGAACAAATCGCAAACATGGGCTATCGTAGCTTCAAAGTTCAACACGGTAGGAACTCGCCTCGTAGGTGTTAAGCGTGAGACCAAGGGTCGTGACCTGAAGCGTGAGAATTACCAGTGGCGCACTCAAGCACTCACCGAACAAATGACTCCAGAGAGCTTGGCCATTGTGGTACAAGAAATCAATGGAGAAATACACTCGTCGAGCGGATATCTTGGTGCTATCAGCGACCGTAGCAAAGCGCTCTTCTTCAATAAGCAGACCGTGGGACAATACTTGATGGCATCACTCGACAAAGATCCTCAAGCAAGCCTCAAGAATACGGTATTCTATAGACAAGACTATCTCGATGAGTTTGAATGTATATGGGAAACACAAGCACAGTATCACGATAAGCTCACACCAGAACTGAAGCATAAGATACGCGATGTTGTCATCTTCTATCAACGCAGACTCAAGAGTCAGAAATCGCTTATCAGCATCTGTGAGTTTGAACATGAGAAACGTGAGGTTGTAATTGATGGCAAAACTAAAACGATTACTATCGGTAGTCGTGTGATACCGCGCTCATCGCCACTATTTCAAGAATTTAAGGTATGGCAGACACTCAATAATCTTGAAGTCATCGTAAAAGCTGACCATAGTAGACATCCACTCTCAGAAGAGGATAAAGCATTGCTGGCAGAGGAACTTTCTGTACGCAAGTCTCTCAAGAAGAATGAAGTGTTGAAACTTCTATTTGACAAGCCCTCAACGCTTGATCTCAACTATGAAACCATTGAGGGTGATACCACATCAGTTGCTCTCTATGAGGCTTACAATCTATTGCTTGAACAATCGGGACACGAACCTATCGACTTCAAGAAGACCTCGGCCAAAGAAATCAAGGAGACAATTGGTAAAATATTTTCATCGCTTGGATGGAATACCGACGTGCTTGCCTTCGATTCGTCCAGCAACAAACTTGACAGTGAGCCTTATTATAAACTTTGGCATTTGCTCTATTCTTTTGAAGGAGACAATACGGTCACTGGCGATGGCAATTTGAAGGATAAGATTGCACAACTCATGCATTTTGGTAGAGAGTACGCTTCGTGCCTCGCCAATGTTACCTTCGTGGAAGATTATGGTAGCTTGAGTGCAAAGGCTATACGCAAGATTCTTCCCTTCATGAAGGAGGGAAACAAGTACGATGTAGCCTGTATGTATGCTGGCTATCGACACTCTGCAGCATCGCTTACCAAGGAGGAAATAGAGGCCAAGGTGCTTAAGGACAAACTTGCCATATTACCTAAAGGAGCGTTGCGCAATCCTGTGGTAGAGAAGATTCTCAATCAGATGGTCAATGTAATCAACGAAATCATTGATACCTATGGTCGTCCCGATGAAATACGTGTAGAGTTGGCTCGCGAACTAAAGAAGAATGCCAAGCAGCGTGAGGAACTGACTCGTTCGTTGGCTGCAGCTACGAAGGAGCAGGAGGAAATTCGACGTATATTAAGAGAGGAGTTTAATATCTCTCATCCCAGTCGCAATGACGTTATCCGCTATCGCCTTTATGAAGAACTGAAGGACAATGGATACAAGACTCTATATTCCGATACTTATATCTCGCGCGATAAACTCTTTACAAAAGACTTTGATATCGAGCATATCATTCCTCAGGCACGCTTGTTTGATGATTCGTTCTCAAACAAAACCTTGGAAGCACGTAGCATCAATATAGAGAAAGGTAAGCGTACGGCCTTGGACTATGTTGCCGAGAAGTATGGTGAAGAGGGATTAGAACGATATAAGCGATGTTGTGAACTCCTCTTCAAGGACAAGAAAGCTAAACTACGTAAACTTTTGACAACAGAAAGCGAGATATCGACAGACTTTCTTGCTCGTGACCTCACAACTACCCAATACATTGCCAAGAAGGCTTTTGAAATGTTGGGCGACATATCGCGTCGTGTAGTGGCCACCACAGGTTCTATTACCGATCAATTGCGTAGCGACTGGCAATTGGTGGATGTAATGAAGGAACTTAATTGGGACAAGTATAGCGCTCTTGGTAAGGTCGAGTATCATCAAGATCGTGATGGTAGGCAGATAGGAAGAATATCAGATTGGACCAAGCGTAACGACCATCGCCATCATGCTATGGATGCGCTCACTGTGGCTTTTACCAAAGATGTATTTATACAATACTTTAATAATAAGAATGCGAGTGAACAACCAAACTCTAATGAGTATGCTATTAAAAGCAAGTATTTCGAGGGGGGAAGAGCCATACCACCTATGCCACTGGGCGAACTGCGTGGAGAGGCCAAGCGCCACTTGCAGAATATACTTGTTTCTATCAAGGCCAAGAATAAGGTAGTTACTACTAATATTAATAAGATTCCTGGTAAGAAACGCGCTACGCTCAGAGTGGCACAACAGACACCACGCGGACAACTTCACAACGAGACGATCTATGGTAGTCATAAGGAATATGTTACCCGTGAGGAGAAGATTGGCGCTGCTTTCGACGAGGCTAAGATAATGACAGTATGTCGTAAAATATATCGCGACGTACTACTTGCTCGTTTGCGTCAGTTTGGTGGCGATGCCAAGAAGGCCTTTACTGGTAAGAATGCACTTGAAAAGAATCCTATATGGATTGACAAGGAACGTGGTATTGCCGTACCACCTAAGGTGAAAACCGTAACGCAAGAGGTGCGCTACACTATTCGTAAGGCTATAGATGAGAGCTTAAGCGTAGACAAGGTGGTTGATGTACGTATACGTCGTTTATTACAACAACGCATCGAACAGTATGGTAGTGCTAAAGCTGCTTTTGCCAATCTGGATGAGAATCCCATTTGGTTAAATGAGGAGAAAGGTATCAGACTCAAGCGTGTCACCATATATGGTATCAGCAATGCGCAAGCCCTCCACGAGAAGCATGATAAGGACGGTAACCTTTTGCTTGATGAGAATGGTAACTCCATTCCAGTGGATTTTGTAAATACAGGAAATAATCATCATGTGGCTATCTATCGCAAGCCGGTACTCGATAAGCAAGGATTGCCCAAACTTGACGACAATGGTGAAGTGATGTACGAACTGGAGGAGAAGATAGTATCCTTCTACGAAGCCGTGGCACGAGCAAACGAAGGAGTGCCCATTATCGACAAAACATACAATCATGATGAAGGCTGGCAGTTCCTTTTCACGATGAAGCAAAATGAATACTTTGTATTCCCTAATGAGCAGACAGGATTTGACCCGAGAGAAGTTGATTTGCTTAATCCTGATAATTGTGCATTAATTAGTCCTAATTTGTTTAGGGTACAGAAATTCTCATATAAAAATTATGTCTTTAGGCATCATTTGGAGACATCAATAGTTGATACAAGTGCGGAAACGAGAGGTGTAACGTGGAGAGACTTTAGAAGTTCTAAAGGATTGGATACTATCGTCAAGGTGCGAGTCAATCATATTGGTCAAATAGTTTCAGTTGGAGAATATTAAAATTAGAGTGGTTATTGCTAGATATGCAACAGCCACTTTTTGTTTTTAACCTAATTTATATCGCCATGATTAAGAAAACCCTCTATTTCGGAAATCCAGCGTATCTCTCGTTACGGAACAATCAGATGGTCATCAAACTGCCCGAGGTGGAAAAGAATGATACCTTGCCAGAGTCGTTCAAAAAACAGGCAGAAGTGACCAAGCCTATCGAGGATATCGGCGTAGTGGTGATAGATCATAAGCAGATTACCATCACTTCGGGCTTGATGGAGGCTTTGCTTGAAAATAACTGCGCTCTCATCACATGTGATAGTCGCAGTATGCCTGTCGGACTTATGCTTCCACTTTATGGTAACACCACGCAGAACGAGCGCTTCCGCCATCAGATTGATGCTTCTGTGCCACTTAAGAAACAACTGTGGCAACAGACTATCCAATGTAAGATAAACAATCAAGCATCCGTCTTACACGATTTGAGAGATGAAGAGGTACGCTGCATGAGAGTGTGGGCTAAGGATGTACGCAGTGGTGATGCCGAGAATATGGAAGGTAGGGCAGCTGCCTATTATTGGAAATACCTCTTCGGTCAGCATATTGAAGGTTTTACAAGAGACCGCGATGGCGTACCACCCAACAATCTGCTTAACTATGGCTATGCCATACTGCGTGCAGTGATAGCACGCGCTTTAGTGACAAGCGGATTACTGCCTACATTGGGCATCCATCATCACAACCGCTACAATGCGTATTGCCTTGCCGATGATATTATGGAGCCTTATCGGCCCTATGTAGACGAATTGGTATATAAGTTGGTTAAGAACAGAGGACTTCCTACAGATGGACTTACGCGTGAATGGAAGGCTGAATTGCTTGCCATTCCTACACTCGATGTTGTCATCTCAGGCAAGCGTAGTCCGCTTATGGTTGCAGCAGGGCAAACCACCGCCTCGCTCTACAAATGCTTCAGTGGTGAACTGCGCAAGATAGCCTATCCTGAGCGATAAATTTCTTCATTTCGTATGGAACGTTTTAGCGAATATCGTGTTATGTGGGTGCTCGTACTCTTTGACTTGCCAACCGAAACTAAGCGAGACCGTAAAGCTTATGCCGAGTTTCGCAAGAAGTTGCAGCGCGATGGCTTTACGATGTTTCAGTTCTCTACCTATATTCGTCATTGTGCCAGCATGGAAAATGCCGAAGTACATATCAAGCGGGTCAAGTCGTTTCTTCCCGAGTATGGCCAAGTAGGTATACTATGCATTACAGACAAACAATTTGGAAATTTAGAAATATTCCATGGGAAAAAACCGCAAGAAGCCACGGCTCCAGGGCAGCAACTCGAACTTTTCTGAATTTTCGTCTGCGTTATAGAAACAACACATCCCGCCATTCAGCGGGATGTGTCATCATAGAAGACCTTCATTTTTTCTTTCTATTTCTACATTCTAACAACTGATTTATAGTGTATTATACAAATCGAGTTGTCTTCTATCTTACAAAGATACTAATTTGAAAGCAATTCACAACGATGTCGGACGAACATATTACACACTGCAGTTGTCTTCTATCTTGCAAAGATTTCTTCCTATTTACCCCAATACATAGGTTGCCAGGATGCGCTGCAGGGCCTCGCTCAGTAGAGAAAATGCGAGCACTTCTCTACTTTCGCTCGTTGAGATTTGTTTTTTCGCTCTGCTTGCACTAATTTCGCCATTCCAAAGGTGAAAAGATATGAACAGACTACTCATTATAGATCGCGATGGCACTATACTTGTAGAGCCTCCCGTGGATTTTCAGATAGACAGCATCGCCAAGACGGATTTCGTGCCGGGTGCTATTAGTGGCATGAAGGCTATCAGTTCATTGGGCTACGAACTCGTCATGTGCAGTAATCAGGATGGACTGGGAACAAAGAGTTTTCCCATGGAGGACTTCTTGCCTCCACAGGAGATGATGCTCAAGGTGCTCGCCTCTGAGGGGGTATGCTTTGATGATATCCTCATCGACCCTACCATGCCTGAGGAGAATGCTCCGACACGCAAGCCGGGTATCGGCATGTTTGGTAAGTATCTCGCTGGCGAATATGACTTGGCTGGCAGTTACGTCATTGGTGACCGCATCACCGATGTGATGTTGGCCAAGAACCTGGGTGCTCGCGCCATCCTGCTGCAGAAGGCTGAGAAGGCGGCCGATGGGCTGGCCGAGAAGGGGCTGACCGAGGTGTGTGCCCTCTGCACGACCTCGTGGAGCGAGATTGCTGAGTATCTGCGCCGTACGGCACGTGTGGCTACAGTGGAGCGTAATACACGCGAGACGCAGATAAGCGTCACCGTGGACCTTGATGGTCGCATGCCCTCGCACATTGACACGGGGCTGAAGTTCTTTGACCACATGCTCGACCAGATTGCTCACCACGGAGGCCTATCACTGCAAGTCCAGTGCAAGGGTGATCTCGAGGTGGACGAACATCACACGATGGAGGATGTGGCCATCGCCTTGGGCGACACCTTGCGTGAGGCGCTGGGTGACAAGCGGGGTATCGAGCGCTATGGTTTTGCCTTGCCGATGGATGAGTGTAAGGCACTGGTGCTGCTCGACCTGGGCGGACGCATCGATTTTGACTGGGACGTGACCTTCACCCGTGAATATGTGGGCGACACGCCTACGGAGATGTTTCGTCACTTCTTCTATTCGCTATGTGCGGCCCTGCGATGCAACCTGCACATCAGTGCGCGTGGCGAAAACAACCATCACCTCATCGAGGGGGTATTCAAGGCCTTTGCCCGCAGTTTGAGAGCTGCCATTCACCGCCAACCCTTTAACTACGACCTGCCCAGCAGTAAGGGGGTGTTATAATTTCTAAATGATATGATTGCTATAGTAAACTACGATACCGGCAACATACGCTCAGTGGCCAATGCGTTGGCACGCGTAGGGTGTACCGATTGGGTGTATACCGATGACAAGACTCTATTAACACAGGCCGATAAGGTGATACTTCCTGGGGTGGGAGAGGCCTCTACCGCCATGGCTAAGCTTGCCGAGCGGAGCCTCGATACCTTTATCCCTACACTGACGCAGCCTGTTCTGGGGATATGTGTGGGCACGCAGCTCATGTGCCAGAGTAGCGAGGAGGGCAATGTGCAGTGCATGGGCATCTTCCGCACCAAGGTGAAAAGGTTTCAGCCCATCAACCATCCGGATGGAGATTTGTCGACTGTCAATAGTCAATTGTCAATTGAGAAAATCCCTCACATGGGTTGGAATCAAATAACAGATCTGCGCACACCGCTCTTCAAGGATATTGCTGACGGAGCTTATATTTACTACGTGCACTCGTACTACCCCGAGCTGTGTGCCGATACTATTGCCACGAGCCACTACATCAATTCCTTCAGTGGGGCGTTAGGCCGTGACAACTTCTTTGGTACCCAGTTCCATCCCGAGAAGAGCGGAGTTGTAGGGGCGCAAATCATCAGGAATTTTTTGGAACTATAAATGTTTGTCAAGTATAGAATTGGATATTAACCTAAAAACTGAATACTATGCGTGTAGCAATCTACGGTGCCGGCTCATTGGGCACCATACTTGGAGCCTATATTAGCAAGGCTGGTGAGGCTATAGAACTTATTAACCGCAACAAAGCACATGTGGAGGCGTTGCAAACGAAGGGTGCGAAAGTTGTGGGTACGGTAGAGTTTGTTCAACCTGTCAATGCGTATACTCTTGATGCAATGAGTGGGAATTATGATGTGCTTTTCCTTATGACCAAGCAGCAACATAATGCAGAGGTGGTGGCAATGCTCAAGGATTACCTTGCTTCTGATGGTGTGCTTGTGACCTTCCAGAACGGATTGCCCGAGGTGCAGATAGCTGAAATCCTGGGTGAAGAGCGTGTGCTGGGGTGTACTGTGGCGTGGGGAGCTACCTTGCAATCGCCCGGTGTGTGCGAACTGACTAGCGAGCCTGATGCTCTTTCGTTTTCGCTGGGTGCCATCTCGAAGCGTCGTAACAAGCACTTTGATAAGGTGAAGGAACTACTTGAATTGATGGGAACGGTGGATGTGGAGGAAAATTTTCTTGGTACCCGATGGAGTAAGCTGCTCATCAATGCTGCCTTCTCTGGTATGAGTGCTGTGCTGGGGTGCACTTTCGGCGAAGCGGCCGGGCCGCGTGATTCGCGACGTGTGGTGCAAGCGCTTATTAAGGAGTGTATTGATGTGTGCGCTAAAGGAGGAATTCGTATCGAGCCTGTTCAGGGAAAAGATATCGTGAAACTTCTGGATTATACCAATCCGCTTAAGAAGGTTTTCTCTTATCTTATAATTCCCATAGCGATACGCAAGCATGCCAAACTGAAAGCAAGCATGTTGCAGGATCTTGAGAAGGGAAAACTTACCGAGGTGGATGCTATCAATGGGGCTGTGTCTGCCTTTGGCCAGAAGGTGGGAGTCCCGACCCCTGCAAATGATTGCGTGGTGGAGATTATTCATAAAATAGAACAGGGTGAATTGAACCCAAGTGTTGATAATCTGCGCTATTTCAAAAGAGACTGAAGCTCTGTCTATATTTGATGTATATAATAAAGGAACAGCCAAAACCGCATTGCGATTTTGGCTGTTCTGTAATAGGGGAGAATCTCAATATTAGCCCTGGATAGCAGCTACACCGGGAAGTACCTTACCCTCGATAGCCTCGAGAAGAGCACCACCACCTGTTGAGATGTATGATACCTGGTCGGCCATACCGAACTTGTTGATACAAGCTACAGAGTCACCACCACCGATGAGTGAGAATGCACCGTTGGCAGTTGCCTTGCCGATAGCCTCGGCAATAGCGCGTGAACCAGCTGTGAAGTTGTCGAACTCGAACACACCTGCAGGACCGTTCCAAAGGATAGTCTTTGCGTCAACGATAGCAGCTGCGAAAGCCTTCTGAGCCTCTGGACCTGCATCCAAGCCCTCCCAACCTGCTGGGATAGCCTTTGCTGAGCAAACCTGTGTGTTGGCGTCGTTAGAGAAATCATCGGCTGCAACGCAGTCCTCGGCAAGTACAAGGTTTACACCCTTAGCCTTAGCCTGCTCCATGATGTTCAAAGCGAGGTCGAGCTTGTCGTCCTCAACGATTGAACGGCCGATTTCGCCACCCTGAGCCTTGGCGAATGTGTATGTCATACCACCGCAGAGGATGAGGTTATCTACCTTGTCCATCAAGTTCTCGATGATACCGATCTTTGTAGATACCTTTGAACCACCCATGATAGCTGTGAATGGACGCTTGATGTCCTTGAGGATGTTGTCAACAGCCTGAACCTCCTTCTCCATCAAGTAACCGAGCATCTTGTTGTCTGCATCGAAGTAGTCTGCGATAACAGCTGTTGATGCGTGACGACGGTGAGCTGTACCGAAAGCGTCGTTGATGTAGCAGTCTGCGTAAGAAGCGAGAGTCTTTGAGAACTCCTTCTGTGACTCCTTCATTGCCTTCTTAGCGTCGTTGTATGCTGGATCCTCCTTGTCGATACCTACTGGCTTGCCCTCCTCCTCGGGATAGAAACGGAGGTTCTCGAGCATCAAAACCTCACCTGGCTTCAATGCAGCAGCAGCCTCGGCAGCCTTTGCGCAGTCGGGAGCGAACTGAACAGCAACACCCAACTTCTCTGATACAGCGTCAACAATCTGGCTCAAAGAGTACTTTGCGTTAACCTTGCCCTTTGGCTTGCCCATGTGAGACATGATGATGAGTGCACCACCATCGGCCAAAACCTTCTTCAAAGTGGGGAGAGCACCACGGATACGTGTGTCGTCTGTGATTTTGCCCTCTTCGTTCAAGGGTACATTGAAGTCAACACGAACGATTGCCTTCTTACCGGCAAACTGGAAATTGTCAATTGTCATGATTGAAAATTTATTTAGTTAATAAAATCAGTTTCTATTTACTGCAATATTGCAAAGATATAATATTTTTATATAAACAAGGTTATAAATGAGGAAAAAGTTGAATATAAGGTGAAATGTTAAAAGTGAAAATGCGAAAGCTAAAAACGGATTTCAGCTTTTACCTTTCCGCTTTGCGCTCTCTTTGCACACGGCTGTCAGTCCGCACTTCTCGCACTTGGGCGAGCGTGCCGTGCAGACATAGCGGCCATGCAGTATCAGCCAATGATGCGCCTTGGGGATGACATCATGAGGCAGATGCTTCATTAGTTCCTTCTCGACGCTGTAGGGGGTGGTACAACGCTTGGGCACAAGCCCTATGCGGTGGCTTACGCGGAATACATGGGTGTCAACCGCCATTGCACTTCTGTCCCAAACAACGGAAAGAATTACATTCGCAGTCTTGCGTCCCACGCCGGGCAGGGTGGTGAGCTCCTCAAGGGTGTCGGGGACCTCGCCGCCAAAAACGCTGCACAGCTTCTGCGCCATGCCCACAAGGTGCTTTGCCTTGTTGTTGGGGTAAGAGACGCTCTTTATGTAGTTGTATATTTCGTCTGGGTGCGCCTCGGCCATCTCCCATGCAGTGGGGTAACGCCCTATGAGGTCGGGGGTCACCATGTTCACGCGCTTGTCGGTGCATTGCGCCGACAGTATTACTGCCACAAGCAGGTCGAACGGGTTGGTGTAGTCCAGCTCTGTCTCGGCCACAGGCATGGAGGCCTCAAAATACTCTATTACCTTATTATATAGTTCGCTTTTCTTCATTGTCTCTCTTTTTGCAATGGCTTTTACAAAGCCGTATTAGTGCAAAAATAGTGATAATAGTTCAAAATGCAACAATTATCCCTTGTTGCTTTTATGTCGCCGGTAAATGTGTCCTTTTTCATGGTCTTTTTTTCGTCACTCTGCCACGGAAATCGGCTGTTTTTGGTATTTATGTCTGTTTTGGCAAATATTTGCTAACTGTCTGTCGCTTTTTTGTCTAATATTTGTCTTTTTAAGTTATTTTAATCTTTGGTTATTCAAAAGTTATTTTGTAATTTTGCACTTCATTTTGAGAGAGGGGGTACTTTCTCTCCATTTGTTATATATAATAAGGTGTTCCAGGAGTGTGGAAACCTTGGATTTTTGAGTATTATTTATTTGAGATGAAGAAAGAACTATTGCTTCCCGATTATCTCTTTGAGATTAGCTGGGAGGTTTGTAACAAGGTGGGCGGAATCTATACAGTGGTATCTACAAAGGCCCGTACCATCTCCGAAATAGAGGGATTGAATGCAATCTACATCGGTCCCGATTTGTGGAAAGAGAAGGAGAATCCACTTTTTACCGAGGATAAGCGTCTGTGGAATGCATGGCGCAAGAAGATAAACAGCGATAAGCTGACCGTTCGTTGTGGTTACTGGGAGATTCCCGGCCGTCCAAAAGTGGTGCTTGTTGACTATACCGGCTACATGGACGACAAGGATTCAATTTATGGCGAGTTGTGGAACGACTTTGGTGTTGATTCACTCCATGGCTATGGCGACTATGACGATTCTATGATTTTCGGTTACGCTGTAGGTAAAGTTATCGAGAGTTTCTACAATAGCAACATAAAGGCCGGCAGCAATGTGGTTGTTCAGGCTCATGAATGGCAGAGTGGTGGTGCAGCGCTGTACCTGAAGAAGAACCTGCCTGCTGTGGGTACAATCTTCACAACTCACGCTACAAGCATTGGCCGTTCAATTGCTTCAAACGGCAAGCCCCTGTATGATTACTTCGACGGTTACAACGGTGACCAGATGGCCGAGGAACTCAATGTGCAGTCAAAGCAGTCGGTAGAGAAGAACACTGCGCTGAATGTTGACTGTTTCACAACTGTGAGCGAGATTACAGCACGTGAGTGCAAGCAGCTTGTTGGCCGTGAGTGCGAGGTGATACTGGAGAATGGTTTTGAGAAGGACTTTGTTCCTGTTGGCAAGGACTTCACAGCAAAGAGAAAGGCTGCACGCAAGGCACGCCTGCGCGTGGCGGCAGCTCTCACCGGCGACACTATTGCCGATGATGCTATTATAATAGGTATTGGCGGACGCATGGAGATGCGTAACAAGGGTATCGACATGTTCCTTGAGTCTATGGCTCGCCTTAATGCATGCGAGGGTCTTGCACGCGATGTTGTCGCGTTCATTGATGTTCCTGCATGGTCGGGCGATGCACGCGAGGACCTGGTGAAGCGTCTTGCAAGCGACAAGGATGCTTGGGAGACTCCGCTGCCAAACCCTTACCTCACACATGAGCTCCATAACTTCTATGAGGATGCTATTGCATGCGGCATACGCCACTTGCAGATTGACAACCGCAGCGGCAAGAACCGTGTGAAGGTTATCTATGTTCCTTGCTATCTCAAGGGCAACGACGGTATCTTCAACAAGGATTACTATGATGTGCTCATCGGTAACGACCTTAACATCTATCCATCGTACTACGAGCCATGGGGTTATACTCCGCTCGAGAGCGCAGCGTTCCACATCCCTACCATCACCACCAACCTTGCAGGCTTTGGTCTCTGGGTTAACTCGGTGCTTGGCCGTCGTGGCGAACTGCTTGATGGTGTAGAGGTTATCTCAAGAACTGACAGCAACTATTTCGATGCAGCCGATGTTATTACAAAAAATATTTGTAACTTTGCGGAACTTTCTGACAAAGAGGTAAATGACTGTCGCAAAAAGGTTGCAAAGGTTGCCGAAAAGGCTCTCTGGAAGCACTTCATCAAGAACTATCTACAGGCATACGACATCGCTCTGACAGCTGCAAACGACAGAAAATAACAAACGAAATATTCATTTAATAAAAATAATATGATTGCAATTAGTAACGCAAACCAACCTAGTTGGAAAACAGTTAATGTAAAATCTTACATTCCCGAGTCGCTCAAGCCACTCGAGGAATTGTCACGTAACCTTTGGTGGGTATGGAACGAGGAGGCTAAGGAACTCTTCAAGATGCTCGATGCCGACCTCTTCAAGGCATGTGGCGGTAACCCGGTTCTCTTGTTGGAGAAGTTGGGCGTTGAGAAACTCGACGAGCTTTCAAAGAACAAGACTATTCTTGACAAGCTTGCTGATGTTTATGCCGATTTCCGTCGCTACATGGATGTTAAGCCAAACGCTGAGCGTCCTTCAGTAGCTTACTTCTGCATGGAGTACGGTTTGACAAGCGTGTTGAAGATCTACTCTGGTGGTCTTGGTATCCTTGCCGGTGACTACTTGAAGGAGGCTTCTGACTCAAATGTTGATATGTGTGCAGTTGGTTTCTTGTATCGTTACGGTTACTTCAGCCAGTCACTTTCAATGGACGGCTCACAGATCGCTAACTACGATGCACAGAACTTCAACCAGCTCCCAATCGAGCGCGTTTACGAGGCAGACGGTGTTACACCACTCGTAATCCATGTTCCATACATCGACTACTATGTTCACGCTAATGTTTGGAAGGTGAATGTAGGTCGTGTGCCCCTTTACTTGCTCGACACTGACTTTGACATGAACAGCGAGTTCGACAAGCCAATTACTCACAAACTCTATGGTGGCGACTGGGAAAACCGCTTGAAGCAGGAGATTCTCCTTGGTATCGGTGGTATGATTGCATTGGAGAAGATGGGTATCAAGAAGGAGATCTACCACTGCAACGAGGGTCACGCAGCACTCTGCAACCTCTACCGTCTGACACAGTACATCAAGACCGGTTACACATACGAGGAGGCACTTGAGATCGTACGCTCAAGCAGCCTTTATACAGTTCACACTCCAGTGCCTGCAGGTCACGACTACTTCGACGAGGCTCTCTTCGGCAAGTACATGAGAGGTTATGCAAGCCAGCTCAACATCACTTGGGACGACTTGATGAACCTTGGCCGCATCAACGCAGGTGACAAGAACGAGCGTTTCTGTATGTCAACATTCGCTTGTAACACTTGCCAGGAAATCAACGGTGTGAGCCGCCTCCACGGTAAGGTATCAAAGGATATGTTCGCTGAGATTTGGAAGGGTTACTTCCCATCAGAGAACCATGTAGGTTATGTAACCAACGGTGTTCACTACCCAACATGGGTTGCTCCTGAGTGGGATAACCTCTACAAGCAGAACTTCGATCCAAGCTTCATCAGCGACCAGTCTAACGAGAGCATCTGGCATGCAATCGAGAACATCTCTAACGAGACTATCTGGAACACTCGCGTAGCTCGCAAGAAGATGCTTATCGACTACATCAAGAAGGCGTTCAGCGAGGAGTGGTTGAAGAACCAGGGCGACCCAATGCGTATCGTTGATGTTGTGAAGAAGATTAACCCCGATGCACTTGTTATCGGTTTCGCACGCCGCTTTGCTACTTACAAACGTGCTCACCTTCTCTTCACAGACCTCGACCGTCTTGCTAAGCTTCTCAACAACCCAGAGCGTCCAATCCAGTTCCTCTTCGCAGGTAAGGCTCACCCACACGATGGTGCAGGTCAGGGCTTGATCAAGAAGATTATCGAGGTTTCACGCCGTCCTGAGTTCGTTGGTAAAATTATTTTCCTCGAGAACTACGATATGGATCTCGCTAAGTTGCTCGTATCAGGTGTGGATATCTGGATGAACACTCCAACCCGTCCTCTCGAGGCATCAGGTACATCTGGTGAGAAGGCTCTTATGAACGGTGTCCTCAACTTCTCGGTTCTCGATGGTTGGTGGTGCGAGGGCTACAAGCCAGGCGCAGGTTGGGCATTGAAGGAAGAGCGTACATACCAGAACCAGGAGTTCCAGGATCAGCTCGACGCCGCTACAATCTACACATTGCTCGAGAACGAGATTCTCCCAATGTACTACAACCGCGGTGGCAAGGCTTACTCTGACGAGTGGGTTGCTTGCATCAAGAAGTCTATCGCAGAGGTTGCTCCTCACTTCACAATGAAGCGCCAGCTCGATGACTACTACAGCAAGTTCTACTGCAAGCAGGCACAGCGTTATCACCACCTCATCGCTGACGACTCTAAGGTTGTTCGCGAACTCGCTAAGTGGAAAGAGGAGGTTGCTGCTAAGTGGAACGCAGTTGAGGTTCTCTCTGTAGAGGCTGATGCTGACTTCCTCAACGGTGCAATGTCTGCAGGTGATAAGTACAATGTAACAGTTAAGGTTGACGAGAAGGGCCTTGACAATGCAGTAGCAGTTGAGCTCGTTGTATTGGCTCCTGATGCTAAGGGTCACGACTGCATATTCGCAACTTATCCATTGGAGGTTGTACAGCGCGAGGGTAATGTATTTACATTCGGTGCCGAGATCGCTCCTACAAACGCAGGTGCATTCAAGCTCGCATTCCGTATGTATCCTAACCACGCTGAGCTTCCACACCGTATGGACTTTGCTTATGTTAAGTGGTTCGCTTAATAATAGAGCTTATATATATGAAAAACGCTCTTGCCGCATGGCAAGAGCGTTTTTTTTTATTTATTATAATAAAATCATGTTAATCTGTTGAAAAAAAACTTCTCAGCATTTATCTTTGTAAAAGAAAATCAATTCTTATGTCTCGTTTACAATGAGAATAATCTCCTTATAAAAACTGAGTAACATATAAATATTTTAACCTTAAAATTTATAACTATGGAAAATCAAGATGCGGACAAGATCAAAGCATTGAAAGAGCGACTTTCAAAGTTGGAAAATGACCTTAAAAATGATGATGTCAACATTCGTAAAGAGTCTGAGTTGAAAAATGGATATCAGAAAGAAATGCAGGAGTTTGATCATTCAGTTAATCACAAGCCACATTTAAGAACAGGTGCAGAGAAAACACTGTACATGTTATCAAACATCTCATTGGCGCTTGGAATCATATTGACCTTCTTTTGTGCATACAAATTGATCTTCATCGAGGTTTCTCATTATAGTTACTACGAAGGAGTGAAAACAACAACAGAATTCCGTTGGGAAGGTCTGATTGCAACTTTGTCAGTGTTTGTATCTACAATATTTACCTGGGCTGTATTACGAGTTCAGGCTAACATATCTATGACCTTAAAAGAAATTAACAATAAGATTAAATAGAGATATGCTTTATTTGAGACTTTATACCCTCGCCAGATGCGTCTGACGAGGGTGTTTCTTTCTAATTACCTGCCCCCCAAAAAAAACAAAGTGAATTTTTGTATATAATTACCCCAATGGTCTCTGCCTAATTTGGAAAATATGCCTTGGTTTTGCAGCTTTTTGACGTTACATTCTTTACTTAACCTTATTGTTTTTAAGGATAATTGATATGCAGATGAGTGGAAAGTTCTGCTTTTTTGTTTTTATAACACTAGTGACTCAAAATTTTTCTAAATTTTGAGTACCTTTACCGCACTATGAGTGAAGATAAAAAATATTCAAACGGCGAGGAGAGACTGAATGTAATCTCCCACGCCATTGGTTTTGCATGTGCGCTGGCAGTGTCGGTGTTCTTTGTTAGTGAGGTAATTGACAAGGGTGGCGACGGCTGGGTGTTGGCGAGTATGTTGCTCTATGCAGTCGGTATGCTCTCGTCCTATGCTTTCTCTACAGCCTACCATGCAACCCGTGTGGGCACCGGTGCCCGCCGTTTGTTGCGTAAGTTCGACCACTCGGCAATATATTGGTACATAGCCGGCTGTTATTCTCCCATTACATTGATTGCAATGCGCGATGTCGGTAATTGGGGGTGGGGCATATTTGCTTTCTGTTGGCTCTGCGCGATAGTAAGTACATCGCTAAGTCTCGTTCGGCTCAAGAAGCATAGCAAGCTCGAGACTATGTGCTATGTGCTCATGGGATTGACAATTCTTGTGGCAATGAAGCAGTTCTATGATGCAGTGGCGTTGTCGGTGTTTCTTTGGGTCGTGGGCGAGGGTGTCGCTTATATTCTTGGTGCTGTTCTCTACAGCATGCATAAGATACGATATGTACATTTTGTGTTCCATCTCTTTGTAATGCTTGGAACGCTGTGCCACATGATTGCAGTTCAGGGGGTAATTGACGCAATGTGATAAAGCCTCTGAGAATTGAAAATTTGCAGCTGTTTTGTACAATGCACGGGAAAATTAAATTCTCAAGCCCTTTACAAATGCTGTGATATAATTGCTAAATTCGCGCGAAAAAGGTAATTTCGCAGAATAAAGTAATATTACGAACAGAGCAATGATTAAACAATATACCGGATATTCACTGTTGGCACACAATACCTTTGGCATTGAGGCAAAGGCTGCGCATTTTGTTGAGTTTACCTCGGTGGGCGAGCTTACCGATTACTTGGGCTCAGGCTTCAACGGAAAATCGCTTGTCATTGGTGGTGGCAGCAATCTTCTGTTTGTCGATGACTTTGACGGCACAGTCTTTCACTCGGCAATAATGGATATAGAGGTTGCCCAGGAGACTGCAACCGATGTGCTGTTGCGTGTTGGTAGCGGTGTGAATTGGGATGCGCTGGTGGCCTATGCCGTTGAGAAGGGGTGGAGTGGGCTTGAGAATCTCTCGCTCATTCCCGGTGAAGTGGGCGCAAGTGCGGTGCAGAATGTAGGCGCATATGGCGTGGAGGCTGGTGACCTCATTGAGAAGGTTGAGACCATGCGCATTGCCGATGCTCTCCCTTGTTCGTTTACAAAGGCCGATTGTGATTTCTCTTATCGTCACAGCATATTCAAGTCTGCCGAAAAAGGTCGTCACATAGTAACTTATGTTACATACAGGCTTGGCAAGAGTGCCGATTTCAAACTATCATACGGTAATCTAAAGGAGAAGGTTGAGGAGCTTGGTGGTGCAACACTTGCCAATGTGCGCCGTGCTGTCTGCGAGATACGTGAAGCGAAATTGCCAAACCCTGAGCAGATAGGCAGTGCCGGCAGTTTCTTCATGAATCCTATTGTCGATGCGTCGAAGGCTGCGAAGCTCAAGGATGAATATCCTGCTATGCCACAGTATCCTCTCCCATGTGGCGATGTAAAGCTCTCGGCCGGTTGGCTCATTGAACAATGTGGCTGGAAACAGAACCCTCATTCTCATGTCGGTGTCTACAAGCACCAGGCGTTGGTTGTGATTAATCTTGGCGGTGCTACCGGTCGCGATGTTGTTGCCTTTGCAGGTGATGTATCGGCATCGGTAAAGGAGAAGTTCGGTGTTGAACTGCACATGGAGGTGAATGTAATAGGTTAGCACACGGGTGGCAATGAAACTCACTTTTTTAGGAACCGGAACATCGACGGGAGTACCCGAACTCGGGTGCAAGTGCGAGGTGTGTACATCGGGCGATCCGCGCGATGCCCGTTTGCGCTGTTCGGCATTGCTCCAGAGTGGTGATACTTCCATTCTCATTGATTGCGGCCCCGATTTCCGCGCACAGATGTTGCGTGCTGGCGTGTCGCATCTCGATGCCCTTCTCATAACACACAAGCACTATGACCACACGGCCGGAATCGATGACCTCAGGCCATACGCTTCTCTGCATACTTTCCCTATCTATGCCGATGATGATTCTGCACGCCAGATACGCTCGATGTTCCCATACTGTTTCGGCGAGGTGAAATATCCCGGTGTGCCTAACATTGAACTCCATTCAATTGAAGATATGCAACCGTTCTGTGTAGGCGGTGTGGATGTTGAGCCAATCAGGGTCTATCATGCTGCACTTCCCATAGTGGGTTATCGTTTTGGCAAGTTGGCTTATATTACTGACATGAGCCGCATTGAGCCTGCGGAACTTGAGAAACTCAAGGGGGTGGAGGTGCTTGTTATCAATGCACTGCGATATTCAAAACCACACCGTAGCCACCAGACTGTGCTTGAGGCGTTGCGAGTGGTTGATTATCTTGCGCCGCGCGAGACCTATTTCACGCATATGATGCACCACATTGGTCTGCATGCAAAGATTGAGAAGTGCTTGCCGAAGAATGTCTTTTTAGCTTATGATGGCTTGGAGATTGAGATTGGATAAAAAAATAATAAGGCTTGGCAATTGCCAAGCCTTATTATTTTAATTGAATTGTTGTTTCAATTACTTGAGAGCGAAGATCTCCTCCTCACCTGCAACGCATGTGAAGATCTTGTCCTCACGGAGCAACCAACCCAAACCGAGGTACAACTCCTTCTCTTTCAGTTTTGACTTTGTCTTGATCTCCTTAAGAGTAAGACCCTCTGTCTCGTTCAAAGCAGTCCAAATACGGCCTGCAAATGCACCAGCATTCTCAATCATAGTTCTTTAGTATTTTTAATTCAACATTAAATTTCTACTTGAAATTGTAACAACCTTTGTCTTAGCATTTTAAGCGCAGAAAGCGGTCATTTTTCCATTTCGGGTGCAAAGGTACTGCTTTTTTCTTACATGACAAACAAAAAGTCCGTGATTTTCAATGACATTTGTCAAAATTATAGCATTTACTGCTCAATTTTGTTATTTTTCAAGTATTCGCACCAAATTCTTGCCGCTTCCTCAACCATTTTCACGCATGGACGCTTCTTGTAGTATTCGCCATTGCGTGCGTCGGGTGTCGTTGGAGTGGGGGCGTTCTTTGCAAGTCCCAGCAGTTCGGCGCAGATGAGTGAGCCGTTGCGTTTGCGGAACTCCTCGGCAAGCTGCTGCACAACCTTGTAGTTTGCCTCCTTGCCATCGGCGTTGCGTCCCTCGGTGCAGCCTGTCTCAAGACCGGCAACAAGGAAAAGACCGCAAGCGGCGCCACAGGTCTGGCGCATGCGGCCAATGCCGCCACCGAACGATGCCGCCATTTTCAATGCCTGCTCCTGTGTGAAGCCATACATGTCGGCAAATGCCGCTACAACCGACTGGCTGCAATTGTAACCCTCTTTGAACAGGGCTACGGCTTTTTCTATTCTTTCTTCCATAGTGTTTGTATATAAGTTTCTATGTTAACAACTCCGCCACTCCTTGGAGGGGAGGTGCCCGTAGGGCGGAGGGGAGGCTGTTATATGATTATCAGATAAGCCCTCTTGCGCGGAGCAGTGCATCGGGGTTGGGGTCGGCGCCACGGAAGCGGCGGTACTCGCGCATTGGATCCTTGCTACCGCCCATTTCGAGCAACTGCTTGAAGCTTGCTGCAGTCTCGGCATCGAACACGCCCTTCTCAAGGAACAGCTCGAATGCGTCGCAGTCAAGTACCTCGGCCCAAAGGTAAGCATAGTAACCTACAGCGTAGCCACCACCGAATACATGTGCGAAGTTGGTGCTGCGGTAACGGTACTCAATCTCGGGGATGAAACCAAGCTCCTTGCGGAGTTCATTCTCGTACTCGTTGCAGTCGAAGTCGGTATAGTCGTCAATGAGGTGCATCTTCATGTCGAGCAGTGCAGCAGCAACTAATTCGGTTGTCTCAAAACCCGAGTTGAAGTGCGAACTCTTTTGCATCTTCTCGATGAGCTCGGCTGGGATTGCCTCGCCTGTCTGGTAGTGCTTAGCGAAAGTTGGCATGACATCGGGGTGGATTGACCACTTCTCGTTAATCTGTGAGAAGAGCTCTACAAAGTCGTGCTTCACATTTGTACCGCTCACGCTGGGGTAGTGTGTCTGTGTGAGCATACCGTGCAACGCATGGCCGAACTCGTGGAACAGTGTGCGTGTCTCGTCGATGTTGAGCAGTGCAGGTGTGTCGCCCTGTGGTGCTGTGAAGTTGCATACATTTACAATCATTGGGCGCACATTCTCACCGCCGATGTTTCTCTGGTTGACGAAATTAGTCATCCATGCACCCTGGCGCTTTGATGCGCGTGGGAAGAAGTCGGTATAGAAGATACCAAGGTGAGTGCCGTTGTTGTCGAGCACCTCGTATGCCTCAACGCCCTCGTAATATACAGGGATGTCGTTGCGCTTCACGAACTTTATGTTGTAGAGCTTGCTTGCGCAGTCGAATGCCCCCTGCAGCACATTCTCAATTCTGAAGTATGGCTTGATGGCCTCGTCGTTGAGCGCGTATTTCTCCTTGCGGAGTTTCTCGGTGTAGTAGAACCAGTCCCAACCCTCAATCTTGATGCCTGCACCCTCGCGGTCGGCAATCTTCTGCAACTCGGCTCTCTCCTCCTTGGCACGGTTAACGGCTGGCTCCCAAATGCTGCCAAGCAGGTCAAGGGCTGCCTTGGGGGTTTTTGCCATCTTCTCGTCAAGTACAAAGTGTGCGTAGCTCTCGAATCCGAGCAACTTTGCCTTCTGCTGACGCAGGATAAGAATCTCCTTGATGATAGCCTTGTTGTCGTTGGCATCGTTGTTGTCGCCACGACCGTAGTATGCCTTATAGACCTTCTCGCGCAGTTCGCGGTTGTCGGCATACTGCAGGAATGGGATGCAGCTTGGCTTGTCGAGTGTGAACACCCAAGTGCCGTCCTCGCATTTTGCAGCCTCAATTACATCCTGTGGCAGGCCTTTGAGGTCGGCCTCGTCGGTAATGACAAGCTTGAATGCCTTGTTGTCGGCAAGCAGGTTGTTGTTAAACTTGATTGATGCTAGTCCAAGCTTGGTGTCAATGTCGAGCATGGTTGCCTTGTCCTCTTCGCTCAGCAGTGCACCGCCGCGTACAAAGGCATTGTAGTAGTTCTCGAGCACAATGCTCTGCTCCTCGTTGAGTCCAAGGCTCTCCTTCTTGTTGTAGAGTGTCTTGATGCGGGTGAATAGTGTGTCATTCATGTAGATGTAGCCGCTCAGGTCGGTCATCTTTGGCACTACATAGTTCTCAATCTCGGTGGTAGCCTCGCTGTTGTCGCTCTCGTTGAGAGTGAAGAAGATTGCCGAAACCTTGTCGAGTGTCTTGCCGCTCATCTCCAGTGCATCGATGGTGTTAGCAAATGTTGGCTCATCGGTATTCTCGATGATTGCCTTGATGTCGGCGCGTTTCTCGGCAAATCCCTTGTCAAAAGCCTCCTTGTAATCTTCTACTTTTAATGTCGCAAACTCTGGCGCACCGAATGGCGCCTTGCTCTCCTTGAGAATGCTGTTGCTCTCCTGCCCCTTGTCCTTCTTCTCTGAACATGCAATACCTGTCAGCATAATCGATAGTGTAAAAAGTGAATAAAAAATTTTCTTCATCGCGTTTATATTTTGTTTGTTTTCTTTTTGTGGATGTTCTGCGAAGATACGAAAAAAAATGGCGGTGTGCAACAGCACACCGCCACAATAGTTCTTGAACTCCCCTCCGTCACTCGCTCTGTTCGCGACACCTTCCCTCATCGCGAGTGGAGGAACCCTCCCATCTTAATGCAAAAAGGGGGGGCTTTATGGCCGAGGGGGGATTAACAATACGCGTATGTCAACCTTATATTATTTAATGGCAATCATTCTATTTACCTTCTGCTCGCTGCCGTGAGCCTTCTTTGGAATGTCAATGCGCAACACACCGTGCTTCACCTTTGCCTCAATCTTGTCGGTGTCGGCATCGTCGGGCAGGATAAGGGTCTGCTGGAACCTTGTATATGAGAACTCGCGGCGCAGGAAACGGCCCTCTTCGTGCTTTTTCTCATCCTTCTTCTCCTCACACTTGTGCTCGTCGCATTTGTCATCGCACTTCTTGTCGTCCTTGCACTCACCGCTCTCCTTGCAGCAGTTGCAGTTCTTCTCCATTGTAATGGTGAGGTCGTTGTCGCTGTCTATGTGAATCTTGAAATCGTCCTTGCACATGCCGGCTGCTGCAACCTCAACTTTGTACTCCTTTTCGGTCTCGAATACATTGATAGCCGGTGCTGTTGAACTGTTGCGTACAAGGACGTCGCTGTTGAAGAAATCATTGAAGATACTTGGTAACCACTGCTGGCTGTTTCTTTTCATTAACATACTCATAATTGTTGTTTTTAAAATTGGTTATACAATCAAACGGCACGCCGCCGAACCGGATAATAACGACCCCAATGTGATGCAGGTGTAAACCGGGCCGCAGTCTCTCTTTGAGTGACTTATTGAATTCCCGCGGCGGTCGTGCCGTTTGCATATATAATGCAGGGTGGGGCGCATTGGTTCGCGGTTCGCAGTGGTTTTATGATTTGTTAATGAAAAACATGCCTTATTTTACTTTTGTGTCACACCTAATATTGTTTTCCCTTGCTCACTAAACTTTATCTCTGAAAACTATTGACAAAGGCTCTTTCATTTGCTATATTAGCGGTATCATTTTCTGCCCTCCTTTTTTTGTGGCAATTCAGCAACCTTGTTTGGGTGGATTGCATATAGCTTTGCTGCAAAAAATCTTGGATTTATTTGGAATTGAATATAAATGACAAACTTATGAAACGGTTTATTATAACATTATTTGCATTTGTTTTTACGCAAAGTATATGCTATGCGTTGGAAGAGCACGTAACAGATAGCGCTGCAGTGGAATATCAAATCTATGGCAATGACACAATATATCGTATAAAGTATACCCCTACAAGCGTCAGTACTTTCTGCGGATTAAAGCAATACGAAGAGAGTTTATTCCGTAAATTCCACAACCAGTACAATCAAATTGATTTAGAATATCTCATTGATGAGTTCAATAGTGATGATGAGAACAGAGTTGCTTTCCTGAAATATGTACTCAAAAATATTTTAGAAGGTTATGGAAAAGCAAGGTGCGCCGAGATGATGGCGAAATGTAAGGATAATTTTTACACCATTCAAATATTAATTTGTATTGATGTAGAGGGAAAAATAATAGACCTTGACTTTATGTACCCGGCACATTGCGCCGAATTCATGACAAACGACGATATTGTTCGTAACACACAAATTCTAAAAGATAGCGAACCATTTTTGTTTTTTGAAGATTATGCAGAGATGGGAGTGAGAGTTTTACCCCGATTCCCTATCCCCATCCACGAAAGATGTATCGAAGAATACCTGAACGGAGAATAAATATAGTTTGCAGTAGAACTTTATTGGCGTAGCCTCTTGGGCTGCGCCATTTTTTTCTTGTTGTTGCACAAAATCTTTGGCAATAATATAGACCCAATAATGCTGAGCGTAGTCGAATTATACAATTGAACGAGTTAAAACCAAGTTTACTTGAGTTTTTACAACGAGTGTTTGCAAAATCGCTGTAGGCAGTGTATCTTTAATAAACATCCACTACGGTCGATATGAAACCACCGCCGTTTTTCGGTATGTGGGTCAACTGCTATATTGTTACCTAATCTTTTTCACCTCGTCCTATTGACAAAGGCCTTTTCATTTGCTATATTAGCACTATTATTCTCCGCCATGTTTGCAAATATTCGGTATTGAATATAAATGACACTTTTATGAAACGATTTGTTATAACACTTTTTATTATTGCATGCATGCAGACATTCTGTTATGCAGCAAACGAGAACAAACCTGACAGTACGAAAATCGAATATCAGGTACACGGTAATGACACATTGGTTATAGAGAAACTTAATCGTCTGTATGCTTGTGGATTGAAGCAATATATCAACAATAGTCGTGTAAATTACAACAATGCCGATTATGATGTTATACACGAAGAAAAAAATGAATACCTAAAACATAACTCATCAGCTATAATACAAGACATTCTTGCTGGTTATGAAAAAGAACAATGCAAGGAGATGCTAAAAGTGTTGTTGAATGAGGGAGATAATATAGTTTGCTATATCCGTTTGAGAATAAATATAAAGGGGAAAATTACATGTGTTGAATTTATGTATATACCCTCTTTAACTCCTTTCATGACATACGAGGATATAAAACGCAATACCGAAATTATAATTAAAAGAAAGCCATATCCGTTCTTGGTTGAATATGGTATAGAACTTTCTCCTTGGATAACTTTTTCAATTACCTCCAGCATTCTGCAAAGATATTTGGAAAAACGTGTCGACTTCAAATATGACGAAGAAACTGTTCGTTTCGATGTGCGCCTTGATACAACCGTGATTGCATATATAAAGGAGCAATACGATGACTCTGTAAAACTCGACGGCAAAATTTGTTCGGCAGAGTATGATACTGTAGTTAAGGAATATCTACAAAACGAGGACGTAATGGTTGCGGTTGATTCTGTACAAAAAAATGCTTTGCATTATTTTAAACTTGTTCCATTTGTAGAGGGTAAGGATATATGCATTCGCCTTAATATAAATGAAGCAGGGAAAGTCATACGATGCAATTTCGTTTTTCCATCGGAGTATAGTGATGGAGTCTGGCCCGAGCATATATTGGGGCTAACAAAGCAGATAAAGGAGAATATAAATTTCACTCCCCCCGGCAAATATGGTCGCAATACCATAAGCATTGATATACCGGTTAACGAACTGCAATGAGAATGTAGGCAATGATGTAAATGACATGCCCCCGAAAGTTATACGAAACTTTCGGGGGCAAGTTATATGGGTTCGCTTAGAAACCTCTGTTCTTCAGCAGTGCGTCGATTTTTGGTTCGCGACCACGGAAGTTGCGGTACATTGTCATGCCGTCGTCAATGCCGCCGGGGGTTAGGATGTACTTGCGGAACTTCTGGGCAACCTCCTGATTGAAGATGTCGCCTGTCTCCTTGAATGCCTCGAATGCGTCGGCATCGAGCACCTCGGCCCACATGTAGCTGTAGTAGCCGGCGCTGTAGCCGCCACCCATTGTGTGGCTGAAGTTGGTCATGCGGTAGCGTGGCAGAATCTGTGATGGGATGCCGCGCTCGGCAAGTTTCTGTGCCTCGTACTCCATTACATTAAGGTCGGCAGGAACCTCGGTGAGCACATGGAGGTCCATGTCGCTGAGTGATGCAGCAATGTACTCAACAGTAGCAAAACCCTGGCCATACTTGTCGCTCTCCTGGATTTTCTCTACAAGCTCCATTGGGATAACCTCGCCTGTCTGGTAGTGCTTTGCATAGACTGCAAGCACCTCGGGCTCCAATGCCCAGTGCTCGTTGATTTGCGATGGCAACTCAACGAAGTCGCGCTCAACGCCGCTTGCACCGCTGTATCTTACATCGCGCATGAAGTTGTGGAGTGCGTGGCCGAACTCGTGGAACATTGTCTTCACGTTGTCAATGCTCTGCAATGCCGGTGTGTTCTCTGTTGCAGCTGTCATGTTGCAGCTGTTTACCACAATGGGGACAATGCGCTTGCCATTGGCGTCGTAGCTCTGTGGACGGAACGATGTGCACCATGCACCGGCGTTCTTGCTGTCGCGTGTGAACTGGTCGCTGTAGAAGATTGCAAGCAGGGTGCCGTCGCTGTCGATTACCTCGTATGCCTTCGCTGTTGGCTCATATGATGGTACCTCGGCTGTAATCTCCTTGAATGTGATGCCATAGAGCTTGTTTGCAACGTAGAAGATGCCCTCCATCACATTGTTGGCTTCCATGTAGTTCTTTATCTCCTGCTCATCAACCGCAAACTTTGCTTTCTTTGCCTTGTCCAGATAGTACATGTAGTCCCAACCTGCAGGCTCAAAGTCCTTGCCCTCCTTGCGAATCTCGGCACGGATGTCCTCAATCTCCAGCTTTGCCTTGTTTACGGCTGGTGCCCACACCTGGTCAAGAAGGTTATATACAGCCTCGGGGGTCTTTGCCATGCGGTCCTCGAGTGCCATCTGTGCATAGTTCTCATAACCCATGAGCTTTGCTTTCTCAAGACGCTTTGCTACAATCTTTGCGCAAATCTCCTTGCTGTCGTACTCGTTGTCCTGGTTACCGCGGTTGTAGTATGCATTATATACCTTCTCGCGCAACTCGCGGTTCTCGCAATACTGCAGCACTGGGTTGCAGCTTGGACGCTGCATGTTGAACATCCACTTGCCGGGCTGTCCGTTGTCGGCAGCCATCTTTGCTGCAGCATCGATGTTCGCCTGTGGCAGGCCCTTGAGTTCCTCGAGGCTCTCGGCAACAACGAATGTGTTGTTTGTCTCGTGCAGGAGGTTCTGTGAGAATGTGAGCTGCAACATTGAAAGTTCCTTGTTAAGTTCGCGCAGCTTTGTCTTCTGCTCGTCGTTGAGGTTTGCACCGCTGTTCACGAAACGCTTGTATATGTTCTCCAGAATCTTTGCCTCTTCGGCGGTGAGGGTGAGCGCAGAGCGGTTCTCATATACCGCCTTCACGCGTGCAAATAGTTTCTCGTTGAGGTAAATGTCGTCGTTATGTGCAGAGAACTGTGGCGACATCTCCTTCTGCAATGCGCGCATCTCCTCGGTTGAATTGCTGCTTGAGAGAGGGCTGAATGTGCCGCGCACCCTGCGCAGCAATTGTCCGCACTGATCAAGTGCTACAATAGTGTTCTCGAATGTAGGAGCCTCACTGTTGTTTGTGATGGCCTCAATCTCCTTCTTCTGCTCCTGCATGCCAAGCAGCATACCCTCGCGGTAGTTGTCTATGGTGATGCTTGCAAATGGGGCAATGCCGTGCGGTGTGTTGAAGTCCGAGAGTAATTGGTTAACGGTCTTCTCGGCAGCCTTTTCGCTGCTTCCGCATCCGCAGGCAGCCAGAGCAACGGCTGCAGCCATAATCTTGTTCATAATCTTCATATAAATAGGAATTGTGTAGAGTGAAAAATGATTGTTATAATCTGTGGTGGCAATCAGATATGTGCCACACCCTCAATCTCAATGAGGAGCTCGGGACGGCATACATCGGCCACAAGATAGTGCTTCTTCGCGGCAGGGTAGTGCTGCTGCATGTAGTCGCATACGGCTGGAATGTCGTTCTCGCGCTTTACATATACTCGCAACAGGTCATACTGCGCGCCACTGTTCTTCACGGGGATATTCTCCTTTGAGATGAGCCTGTCCATGATTTCCATGGTCTCGGCTGCTTGTTCAACGGTGTCGGTGCCGAAGTTGCTGCATTCGCCCTTTATGGCTGCCGTACCCGATATGTAGACTCTCTTTCCAAGCACTCTTGCGCGCTCGAATTTTGGTGTAGTCCTTTCGCTTAGCTGCTCAATAACCTTGCCGTCGAGCACTTGTTGTGAGTAGTTGTGCGCAGCAATCTGCAACGGGTTGTCGATTGGCAGGTTGGCACAGTTCTCGCCCTTTATGGCGCAAACCTCAACCACCACACCGCCGGCACTCGTTCCGATTCCTGTTGCTGCAGGGTATCCGCCAGCCCAGTTGTCGCGGCTGTAGAATATCGAGCGTGCATCGTTGAACTCCTGGTAGTTCTGGCTGCCGTCGTTAAGCACTGTGATTCCCGGGATGTAGTTCCATTGGCGGTATATGTCGCTTGGCTTGAAACCGTTGCTTGAGAGCATTTTGCCAATGCCTTCAAAGATGTCAATTGACTGCTCAAAGGTGCTGCCACCGTCAAATCTTGGAACAATGCCGCCGGTTACAATCTCGGTGCAACCGTTGCTCTTGATGAGCCTGTAGTTACGGTGATGCTCAATAGTGGCATTGCTGTCGGCAATGTATGTCGCCTCTATGGTAATGCCCCCATGCGATGTCTTTTGCGAGATGTAACTTGTGAGCGGTGGCAACTCGCCGAATACCTCTTTTGTAACCCTGTCTATTGTTTCAAGGTTCTGCTTGTATTCGCAGTTGCTCGTCGGTAGGTTGAAAATGGCTAACTTAATTACCCCGGCTGCATCAACTTGCAACAATGCATCGCGGAGCATCTCTTCAAATGCTCCTTCTATGGTTGATGTATATATCCATTGGGTTTTGTTTACCATTTTGCGCAGTTCGCTAATATTTTGCTAAGGTACGAATTTTTTCCGTTAAATTAGCGGTTGTTGCCGGTTTTATTGCTGTTATTTCTCCAGTTTGAACCTCAGACGCAATGTGCCGTTCTCAAAACTGTGGCTGATGATCTTGAATCGCCCGATTTCACTTGTGTTATCGACATGTGTTCCAATGCAAGCGCATACATCATAATCGCCCACACGGACAATGCGCAAGGTCTCGCTGGCATCTGCAGGCAACTTGCTCAAGTCAACCCCTGCAGGGACATTATCGCGTGTTACAAAATCGATTGTTATGGGCAACTGTTGCGCGATTACATCATTCACTTGCTGCTCTATGGCTGCAATCTGCTCCTCGGTGGGCGCGCTGGGCAGGGTATAATCGCATTTGCTCTTCTTGCGCTCTATGTGTGCATTGCGGCTACGCTCACATCCGAACATCCGAACCATCGTCTGGTTCAAAATGTGTTCTACAGTATGCATAGGTGGGTATTCCTGCTTATTGTGGTCGTTGAGTAGGGGTGTTTCGGTGGTCATTGGTTCTGTTGATTAATGAGGTTTACAACTACTTTTACCATTATGTCTTTCTCTTCGGTGCGGCTCTCGGCAATCATTAGTGTGAGGGCAACAAGGGTGTTGTCGGCAATGCGTTTGCTGCCGTCGGTGCGATAAAGTATGCCGTTACGTTCCATAAACCAAAGGAACAGCATGGCTGCTATGCGTTTGTTGCCGTCGCTGAATGAGTGGTTCTTGGTAACAAGGTAGAGTAGCATTGCAGCCTTTTCCTCAACACTTGGGTATAGTTCTACACCACCGAATGTCTGGTATATCTGCCCTATTGAACTTTTGAACGAGTTGTCCTTTTCGTTTGCAAACAGGTTGCTCTCACCGAATTTCTCTTTCAGACTCAAAATCGCTTCCATCGCATTCTCGTATGTTGCGTGAAAACGCTCCTCTTTGGTGGTGTTTTCAATTGTCAGTTGCTGATAGTCGTAGCGGTCGAGGGTGTCAAGAGCATATACATAGTCGCTTACAACAGAGAAAAGTCCTTTCGATTGTTCATCGGTCAGTTTTTCCTGTGAATGTACAGTGTGTGCAAGTAAACGGACAACATCTTTAAGCTCGTTGTAATGTTCAATTCTAATCTTGTCGTTAATGGCGTAACCTTTTACAATGTAGTCCTTCAGCACTCTGTTTGCCCAAATGCGGAACTGCGTGCCACGGATAGAGTTTACCCTATAACCGACTGATATTATCATATCAAGGTTGTAGTATGGTATCTCACGTGTAACGTGTCGTTTTCCCTCTTTTCGAACTTGTGCAATTTTTGCACAGGTTGATTCCCTTTCTAGTTCTCCAATTTTATATATGTTGTTTATATGACGCAGTATAGATGTTCTATCTGTGTCAAAAAGTAATGCCATTTGACTTTGCGAAAGCCACACGGTTTCATTCTCTAATTTTACATCAAGCGAAATGGTGTTGTCATCGCTTGTGTATATTGCTATTGGTGATGTGTCAAACTCTCCTTTATGCATAGGCGGGTATTCCGCGTTGCCTTCGGCGAACTTGCTGTCGCTCGGCATAATGCAAGCAGGGTTGCCTTCTGCGCTCGCTAAACCGCAACTTTGTTTATGGTCGTTGAGTTGTAGTGTGTCTGTTGTCATTGTTTTTGTTTTATATTGCAAATATAGCATTTTTAAATGTCTTTTCTCCTATTTCAGGTACTCAATCAAATCCTTTGGGTATTTGCTCTCAAAGATGCTGAATCCCTGTTCTATCAGCAAACCCCACCCTTCGTCGGGGCTTGAGAATATTGAAACCATGTCGCTGTGGTTTGCTGTGTGGTGGTCCATGTGGCTGCAACAAAGGTCTTCAATCTCATCGTGTATGCTCAGAAGGAAATCGACATCGTCATATCCGCTCATAGGGCACTGATTCATCTGGGGAACAATCTTAAACAACTCCTTTACTCCTATTCGTTTGTTTTTGCAATTCCAACTTTTTTTATTTCCTTTGTGGAAATATCACCATATAAATAACCATGACCTCAATTGCACGCTCGAACCGTTACCATATAGCCATATTCGGTCGCAGGAATGTCGGCAAGTCCTCGCTTGTGAATTGCCTGGCAGGGCAGTCTGTCTCAATTGTTTCCGATGTTGCCGGTACAACGACCGACACGGTGTGGAAGAATATTGAACTGCCTGGTGTTGGGGCGGCCGTTGTTGCCGACACCGCCGGTTTCGACGATGCCGGCGAGCTTGGTTCAATGCGCGTTGATGCTGCGCGTAAAGTGCTTGTGCAGGCCGATGCTGCCATTCTCTTGCTTGGTGAATATGACGGTGATGTCACGCTCGAGAAAGAGTGGCTTGTGAATATCAAGGAACAGCAGCTGCCCGTGATAACACTGGTGGGCAAGTGTGATATTGAGGGCAGTGCCGAGCGCATTGCACTGTGGCAAAAGGCGTTGGGTTGTGATGTTATTCCTTTTTCAGCCATAAATGGCGATGGTTGCATTGCACTGCTTGAGCGCATTGCGCAGCAGTATAAACAGGATGACGACCTTGATGATATAACCCATTCGCTTGCAAAGCCCGGTGATGTCGTGGTGCTTGTGATGCCGCAGGATGCATCGGCTCCCAAAGGGCGCATCATCCAACCCCAGGTGCAGACCCTGCGTAACCTGCTCGACAAGCATTGCATTCCGCTCTGTTGTGCCCCCGAGGAACTGCCTCGACTTCTGCAGTCGCTTGTTGCTCCGCCACAGTTGATAATTACCGATTCGCAGGTGTTTGCCATGGTTGAGAAACTCACGCCACCCGAAACAAAATTGACTTCTTTCTCAGTGCTAATGGCACGTCATAAAGGTGACATCGATGCGTTCCGTAGTGGGGCAGAGGTTTTGCTTGCCTTGCCACCTACAGCGCGTGTACTCATTGCCGAGGCTTGCAGTCACATTCCGCAGAACGAGGACATAGGCCGTGTCAAGCTGCCCCGTCTGTTGCGCAGTAAAATGGGTGATGGCTTGCTTATTGATGTTGTGGGTGGCAATGATTTCCCCGATGACCTTGCCGGTTATGACATTGTGATACATTGCGGCGCTTGCATGTTCAACCGCCACACAGTTCTATCCCGTGTGCGCCAGGCAAAGGCACAGGGCGTTCCCATAACGAATTATGGGATTGCGATAGCGGCGCTGACGGGGATAATGGATAGGATTATGATTTGACGATATTCCCTTCTTTGTCTATATACACCCATTTGTCGAGGAACAAGAATTTCTTTGAGTCCGATACTTTGGCGCGCCCGTTTACAAAATAGTTTACCTTTTTCCAATGGCAGGGGACTACCAGTTTTCCGCTCTTGTCGATGAAACCTAACCGCTTGTTGAAGTCCTGTACAGGGGCAAGACCATCCTTGAATATCCATACCTGTCTCCATTGGCATGGGATGACAATCTTGCCGGTCTTGTCTATGAAACCGCATTTGCCGTTGTCGTCCATTACTCCTATCAGGCCTTCGCTGCAGTCGCTCATTTTCTTCCACATGCATGGCACTACAAGCCTGCCTTTCTGGTCAATCATGCCAATTTTTTTGTTGTCCTGCACTTTTGCAACTCCTTCGTGGAATGGCCATGCCTCTTCCCATCTGCAAGGTATTACAAGTTCTCCTCTTGTATCAATGTAACCGCATTTGCGGCTGTCGTCCTGTACAGCTGCAAAGTATTCGCTGAAAATGCCAGCTGAGCGCCACTCGCATCGTATAGCCTCGTTTCCATGCCCGTCAACGAAACCAATTTTTTTGCTCTTCCGCTCCTGCACCATGGCAAATCCGCAGGAGTAATAACCGGCAACGCTGTATTGCTTGCTTGAGACTACAACGTTGTTGTAGCGATCAACAATTCCTGTGAAATTCATTCCCAGGAGATATGAGAAGTCTTTCCTGAAAGTAGGGTGCAGCCCTCTGCGCTCAGCCTCCTTCTGTTCCAGTTCGGCGCGTTTCCTTGCCGCTTCGGGGTCGTATGCATGAAGTGATATCTTTGGCGCATCGGGAATATTCCTCTCTCTGTACATTTTTGCCATCTTCTCCATGTAAGCCTCACGGCTGGGGCCACAATAGCGTGGGTCATACTCGTAATACCAATAGGATGGGTTGCTCTTGTCTTCCAGGACCGCTTGAACACTATTCTGCCAGAAATGCTGCATAGTGCTGGATTGGGATGACTTCACTGTTGTTTCTTTCTTATCTTTAGCAAATCTAGCGTGTGCTCTTGCCATCCTTTCCATGTAAGCCTCACGGCTTGGACCACAATAGCGAGGGTTATATTCATAATACCAATACTCTGGGTCGCTCTTGTCTTCAGTCTTCCTCTTTGGCTCCTCACGGTTTTCGTTAATTTCTGATGCACTGATGATGTTGCCATCTTCATCTTCGGCCAAGCCCGATTCGCCCAATACCCTGTATTTGGGTACCTTCTTCTCTTCGCTATTTTCTGTGTCGTTGGTATTCATATAGATAGTTTGGCTTTAGTTGTTTGTGTGCAAAGATAGCAACTAAATGGTATTTTCAAAGAAAAGAAGTGGGAAGTAACTGATTTAGTCACTTCCCACAAATGATAGTTTACTATCAATCTCTTATAACAGTTTCTTTACCAATCCGAACATCTTGTACGGCATGTAGCGGAACGGCAGGTCGAGCCATGTAGGTGTGGTGACCACCGAACGCTTGTGCGAGAAGGCATCGAAACTCAAACGACCGTGGTAGTGTCCCATGCCAGAGTTGCCTACACCGCCGAACGGTATGTTCTCGTTGGCAATGTGCATGATGGTGTCATTTATGCATGAACCGCCTGCCGATGTGGTGCGTATAACCTCCTTGCCGTTGCTCACTTTTCCAAAGTAGTAGAGTGCGAGTGGCTTTTCCCTTTCGTTTATGAACTTTATTGCCTCGTTGCGGTCGTTAAACGGAATCATTGGCAATACGGGGCCAAAGATTTCCTCCTGCATCACGGGCGCTGTGAGTGGAACATCAGTGAGCAGTGTAGGCTCGATGTAGCGCTCGCTGGCATCTGTTGCGCCTCCAAGTGCAATCTTGCCGTTCTTCAGGTAGCCCGATACGCGGTTGAATGCATTCTCATTTACAAGGCGTACAAAGTGTTGGCTTGCCTTTATGTCATTGCCGTGAAGGCGTGTGAGTGCCTTGCCGAACTCCTTGATAAACTCCTCCTTACGGCTACTGTGGATGAGCAGGTAGTCGGGGGCAATGCAGGTCTGTCCGGCATTGAGTGTCTTTCCCCATGCAATGCGTCGTGCCGCAATCCTTATGTCGGCATCGGCATCGACGATACAGGGGCTCTTGCCACCAAGCTCAAGCACCACGGGAGTGAGGTTCTTTGCTGCAGCTGCCATCACCTTCTTGCCCAGCGCGGGGCTTCCGGTGAAGAATATGATGTCGAAACGCTCGTCAAGCAACGCTGTGTTCACCTCGCGGTTGCCCTGTACCACGGCAATGTAACGCTTGTCGAATGTCTCGGCAATCATCTCCTCGATTACACGCGATACATTGGGAACGTATGGCGATGGCTTCAGTATTGCAGTACATCCTGCCGATATTGCTCCCACCAACGGGTTTAGCAACAGCTGCACCGGATAGTTCCATGGCGAGATGATGAGTGCACCGCCCAAGGGCTCGCTCACCACACGGCTGCGCGACGGCATCATCTTTAGTGGTGTGCCTGCACAGCGGCTGCGCATCCAGCCACGCAGGTGCTTTATGTGGTTCTTCACCTCGCCTGCAACAATGCTCAGCTCGGTGAGTATTGCCTCCTGTGACGATTTGTGAAGGTCGCTCCACAAGGCATCGCAAAGCGGTTTCTCCCACTTAGTGAGTGCTGCCTTCAGTTTCTTCAGCTGCTCCTTGCGGAACTCGTATGTCAATGTCTCATTTGTTGCGAAATATTCGCGCTGCGCAGCGACGATGCTCTTTATTTCGCTCACGGGGGTGTTCTGTATGCTCATGTCTATTATTTCTTTTGACGGCCGGTGAAGTTATCCATTGCGTGGAAGATACCTACCACCTCGCCAAAGATATAATCAAAAATTGATGTAGGCAACAGAGCCTGGCAGAAACGGATGAAGTGATAGCTGAATGGAATACCCTTGAAGTTCTTGTTGTTCTCAATAGCATTCAGGATTTTCTTTGATGTCGGCTCTGGTTTCAGGATAGGGAATATGCGCGACTTTACACCATCGAACATACCGGTGTTGATGAAGTAGGGGGCAATGGTGGTGAAACGCACCTTGCTCTTCATCTGCTTCAGTTCAATGCGTACACTGTCGCTCCAACCGATAACAGCCCATTTGCTGGCTGCATAGACCGACATGCGAGGGTTTGAAATCATACCGGCTGCCGATGCGATGTTACAGATGTGGCCATGGTTACGCTCAATCATCTTTGGCAGGAACTGCTGTGCAATGATCATTGGTGCAGTTGTGTTTATGCTGATTGTGCGCTCGATGTCGCGGATTGACTGCTTGTCGAATGTATTGTTGTTTGCAACAATACCGGCGCAGTTTATTACTATGTCGACATTGCCACACTCCTTTTCGGTCTTTGCTGCAATCTCCTGTACCTGCTCGCTGTTCGAAACATCAATCTTGTAGCCCTTTACAGTGCCAAGTTTCTTGTATTCCTCAATGGTGCTTGCAATATTTGCTTCGTTTATGTCCCAGATTATGAGACTCTTTGCGCCTCTTTCCAATGCCATGCGGCCCATGATGCGGCCAATACCCGATGCTCCACCAGTGATGAGCACATTGTTACCCTTGATTTTGGTCATAATTTTATATTTCTGATGTAAATTTTATCCTTTTATTCTTTTTGGCCTGCAAAATTAGTACAAAAAGTCCTAAGGGTATTGTTCATTTTCTACACAAATCGCGCCCTTTTGTGCAAACTTTGTTAAACTTTTGCGATGTTGAGATGTTTTCACTAAATGTTGGTGTTTTTATACATCCGGCTATTTCACGGTCTTGTATGGCAGGCCGTCGATGCGCTCGATGGGGTACTGTCCCTCGAGCAAACCGCTGATGATGGTGTCGCGCGAGCCGGCGGTCTGGAACGGGTAGAGATCGAACAACGGCATAACCGATGCAAAATGCTCCATGATCTCCGATTGTATGCTCTCATAATCGACCCACTCGGTTGTGGTTGTAAAACAGTAGAACTGAATGGGCAGTCCCGTCTCGTTGGGCTCAAGCGTGCGAACCATCACAAGCATGTCCTTGCGTATGAGAGGGTGGCGTTTCAGGTACATCTGTGCGTAGGCGCGGAACAGTCCGGCGTTGGTGTCTATGGTTCCGTTTATAAGCCCGTCGGGGTTGGCAGTGTTGGCGGTCTTGCCGCCCAATGTCTGTTCGGTTTTTTGCGATATGTAGGCTGCCAGTTCGCTGTCGAGTTTCTTTACACGGCGCAACATCGTTTCGCTGCAGGGCTTTATGTTGTCGAGTTTCACGGTGTAGCCGCGTGCTATGCGGCGGCCACCGCTCTCGCTCATTCCGCGCCAGTTGATGAATGTGCCATTGATGAGCGTGTAGGGTGGGATAGTGGCAATTGTGTTGTCCCAGTTGCGCACCTTTACAATGGTGAGCGAGATGTCGAACACATTGCCGTTTATGCTTGTGCCCGGTATCTCTATCCAGTCGCCAAGGCGTACCATGTCGTTCTCAAGTAACAAGAAACCGCCGACAAAGCCCATGATGCTATCCTTGGCAATGAGCATGAGCACGGCGGCGAATGCACCCAGGCCACCAATGAGATAGAGCGGCGATTTGTTGGTGAGTATTGATATTATGATAATTACTGCAACAAGGATTACTATTATCTTGCCCACCTGTATGAATCCCTTTACCGGCCTGTCATGGAATTTGCTGTTGTTGAATGCTGAGTCGCCAAGCGCCCCAAGTACAGCCACGGTTGCCATGACCATTGCAATGACGTAATAGATTGACACGGCAAGCTCAATGTAGTGCAGTATGATGCTGTTGGCATCAATGGTTATGGGCAGTAGGGTGTTTATGGTTGCAGGTACAAGCAGATGTGCTACCTTGCGCAGCCTTTTTCCTTTGAGCATCTGCAACAGAAAATTGTAGCGTTTGCGCTTTACAATGCGTTTTGTGGTAAAAAGCGCTATGCGGTAGGCAATCTCCATCACTGCAATAGCTATTGCAATGACAATGACCGATATAACAAGGGTGTCATACTGCTCAATCCTGTCCTGTGGCACTCCCATGTGCGACAGCAGTTCCTTTACCTTGTCATATATATAATTAGTGATGTTTGACTGCATGGTTATTATGATTTAAAGATACTCCCCTCCGTCGGCAAGCCACCAGCTCCCCTCAGCAAGAGTGGAGGAGTTATTTTAGCTCTCCCACTTATATAAGGGGGAGAGCCCTTAGGGCGAGGGGGATTTTAAGAAGTTTTTTGAATTTATCTCCACTGCGAACATCAGCTACGCTCGTTGATAAATATTCAAAAACTTCTATTTATCGTTTCTATAACAAAAATAAAGGTTGTTTTGCCGTGATGTTTTGCAATTTTTGTATCTTCGCGATAAGAATAATCAATTATACTATGCCGGAAATAGGAATGACATTTACAAGCAGCACAGTGGTTTCACTGGCTAATTGTGCAGCCACAATGGGGTCGGGCGACCTCGAGGTCTTTGCAACACCTGCAATGGTTGCACTCATGGAGAACGCGGCGATGAATGCCGTTGCACAGGCATTGCCCATAGGTTCAACAACCGTTGGTGTCGAGATGAACACTACACACATAAAACCATCTTCAATTGGTGCAAAGGTACAAGCCATAGCAACACTCACAGCTGTTGAGGGACGTAAGTTGACATTTGCCGTTGAAGCGTGCGACGAGGCCGGCACAATAGGCAAGGGAACGCATGTGCGTTTTATAGTAGACAAGGAACGTTTTATGGCAAAACTTGGGTGATACAACATTTAAGTTTTAGTTTATATATACTTGAAAAGCTAAAATCCTGCAATTTGTAAGATTTTAGCTTTTTTTAACACTTTTGCGAAAACAATTTGCCTTTCACAGATGTTTATATAGTGCAAGTCACCGATAACGGCTGCCGGATATGTGAATACCTTGCAGCGGTTTGTTAATATAACAAGTGACTGCGCATAGTAGTTTTGTCGTGTTTTATTTTGTGTTTGTGTTAGGTTGCCCTCTGATGTGAATCACGGGGCAACCGCTTTTTTATGTTTGCTCGTTAAAACAATCGTTCTCCCAACTTATGATATTGTTCTCTATGTATTGCGAGATGTTGTTGCGGTCTTCGGTACCTCGTATTGCATGGTCGTGATATCGTTTTTGCCACATGAATTTTCCATTTATCATGTGAGCATATTTTGTCACTGCCGATTTGAGAGAACCGATGTATGTGGAGAGTAATGGTTGTCTGTAATGTTGTATTTCTTTTTCCACGCGTTCTTCACATGTAGGGACACGGCATGCCGTGTCCGTCTGTTCAACCTCAATGATTGCGTGAAAATGGTTTGGCATTACCACATATTGCAAAATGTTGATGTGTTGTTGGTGCTTTTTTGTGTTTTCTAAACATTCTGTCAAGAAATGCCCCATTTGTGATAATTGCATTTTACCATCAACTATTTCCCCGAAATAATGTATCCAATTGTGAGTACAAACGGTGACGAAGTATTCTCCTTCATTATAGTCCAGCCATTTTGCACGTGGAGATTTGCGTTGTGGTAGTTTTGTTGTCATTTCTTTGTGTGGTGCGATATTCGGACACGGCGTGCCGTGTCCCTACGTTTTTAGCGAAATTTGCGCATTATTGTGATGTTTTTTTCGGACACGGCATGCCGTGTTCCTATGTTTAGATATCGTATCCTGGCATTTTATCGATTACAATGTTTTGCACCAGCAGAACATACCGGGAAAAAGTTCCTTGATGCGGTCAATGTCCTGCTCCTCCTTGAAAATTCCAAAGAATGAAGAGCCGCTGCCCGACATTGATGCATAGACCGCCCCCATTGAGTACAAATCGTCCTTTATCTTCGCCATTTCGGGGTATTTGGCAAAGATGCTCTTCTCGAAATCGTTCTTCATTTCGCCCTTCCACTGGCCAATTGGGCGCTTGGCAATACTTGTCAATGGCACCTGTGGCTTTTGTGGTGTAACGAGCGCGTATGCATCCTTGGTTGATACATGGATGTCGGGCTTCACAATTACAAGGTAATATCCTTCAATGCTGCATTCCGTGGGTGTTAGTATGTTTCCAATGCCGGTAGCGTATGCCGGTGTGTTGTCAATGAAAAAAGCGCAGTCGGCACCAATGCGTGCCGCGTATGCGCGCAACTCCTCGGCTGTGAGTCCCAGAGCGGCAATCTCATTCAGCATCTTAAGGGCAAATGCAGCGTCGGCGCTTCCGCCACCCAGGCCTGCACCGGTCGGTATATGCTTGTAGAGCGAAATGTCAACCTTGGGTAGCTTGTGGTCGGCAGCCAGTGCCTTGTATGCCTTTATCACAAGGTTATCGTCGTCGTTTCCCTCGAACACGGCGTTGTACATCTTGAATGTGTAGTCGGGAGCATCCTTGTCGGTTGCCGGTGTAATCTCCAGGATGTCGCATAGCGGAATGGGGTAGAACACGGTCTCAAGATTGTGGTAACCGTCGGGGCGCTTCTCTACAATATCAAGCCCCAGGTTTATCTTTGCATTAGGAAATGTTATCATGGCGATTGTCTTTACTGCTGTAAAGGTAATGCTTTTTTCTTTATCGTTGATAACTTACCCTGTTTTGTTGAAAAAGGTTGGTGGGTTTGTTGTTTTATTTATGTAGATGTGTGTATCTTCGCAGCCGGAAACAAAGAAACTGTTCCCGAATGATTATGGAAGATACAAACACACCGAAAAGAAGGGCGCCTCGTCGTCAGGCTGCCGATAATACACCAAAGTTGAGCGATTATGGTCATGTACAGCCTCAGGCACTAGAGTTCGAGGAGGCAGTGCTTGGCGCGTTGATGATTGACAGCGATGCCATTGGACGTTTGGGCGGAATGCTCAAACCCGAATCGTTCTACGACAAACGCAACCAGTTGCTCTTTGAGGCCATACAGCAGATGGACCTCAACGACCGTCCTGTGGATATCCTCACTGTGACCGAGTTCTTGCGCAGCAAGGGCACGCTCGAAGAGGTCGGCGGTCCTGTTTATGTGGCGCAGCTCACAAGCAAGGTGGTGTCATCGGTGAACATTGAGTATCATGCCAACATCATTGCGCAGAAGAAACTGGCGCGTGACCTTATCCGCTTTACAAGCAAGACACAGACACAGGCCTTCGATGAGACACAGGATATTGACGAACTGATGCAGCAGGCAGAGTCGGAACTGTTCGAGATTTCGGGCAGCAAGATGAAGAAGGATTACACGCAGATTAACCCTGTAATCCGTCAGGCATACGACCAGATTATCACTGCTTCGAAGAATACCAGCGGTATCAGTGGTTTGAGTACCGGTTATCACCGTCTCGACAAAGTTCTCTCGGGTTGGCAGCCAACCGACCTCATTATCCTTGCAGCACGTCCTGCGATGGGTAAGACTGCGTTTGCCCTTTCGCTCGTGCGTAACATGGCTATTGACCAGGGAATTCCTTGCGGTATGTTCTCGCTTGAGATGGGTAATGTGCAGCTCGTGCAGCGTCTCATCTGCAATGTGTGCCAGATACCAGGTGACAAGATCCGTAGCGGTCAGCTCGAGCGTTACGAGTGGGGACAGCTCGATAGCAAGATTGTTGCTCTTGAAAATGCACCTCTTTATATTGACGATACTCCGCAGCTCTCAGTGTTTGAGCTCCGTTCAAAGGCCCGCCGAATGGTGCGCGAGCATGGTGTGAAGATGATATTCATTGACTACTTGCAGCTGATGACAGCCAACACCGGCAAGGGTAACCGTCAGGAGGAGATCAGTACCATCTCGCGTGCGCTCAAGGGATTGGCCAAGGAGTTGAATATTCCAATTATGGCGCTCAGTCAGTTGAACCGTAATGTCGAGGGGCGTGAAGGTCTCGAGGGCAAGCGTCCTCAGCTTAGTGACCTCCGTGAGTCGGGAGCCATTGAGCAGGATGCCGATATTGTTATGTTCGTTAACCGTCCCGAGTACTTCCACATCTACAAGGATGGCGACTTCGACTGGCGTGGCAAGGCCGAGATTATCATTGCAAAACACCGTAATGGTGGACTGGACAATGTGCCTTTGCTCTTCCGCAAGGAGTATGCTCGTTTCATGAACCTCGATGACGAGACCCTTGCGCCACCTCCTGGTGATATGCCTGTAATGCGCGGTTCAAAGATGAATGTAGATATGACACCTCCCGAGCCCGATTATGTTCCCGAACTCCCAGACTATTTGCAGAACCCAGGTGCCGGGATGATGCCTCCAGGCCTGCAGGGCGGCGGAAATGAGGTGCCGTTCTAAACCGAACTGAAAGGTGAAAGCTGCGGTTAAGCGAGCGCAACGCAAGTTTACTTGCAAGTTGCACAGCGAGCGGAAGTAGGTTCAAGCGCACAAAGTGCGATTAAAGGTGTTTTTAGTTTTCCGCTTTAACCCCACTTCGTGTGGTTGAACCTCAGCTGCATTCGCTGTAAAACGTGAAAGCGAGCTTTCCGCTTCGCTCATTGGTGCGAGCTTTCCGATACATAAAAGAAAATCCGGCAGTGAGTAACACACTCATTGCCGGATTTTCTTTTATGTAAGTTTTTTACTTTCCTTCAGCGAATTTCTTAGCCTGCTCTTCGATGAGCTCCTTGTCCTCGAAGTAGTTGATTTTCATTGCGCGGCGCACATCGCCGAGTGTGTCGGCTGCTACGGCGCGTGCATTCTCGCAACCTTGTTGCAACAATGCATATACCTCGTGGATTTTCTGCTCCCACTCCTTGCGGCGTGCACGTATCGGAGCAAGTTCCTCTTCAAGGATTGCGATGAGGAAACGCTTAACCTTAACATCACCCAAGCCACCACGCATGTAGTGAGCCTTCAACTCATCGAGGTTGGGGTATTCGGGCAAGTACTTCTCAAAGTGCTCGGGGCGGCAGAATGCGTCAAGGTATGTGAACACAGTATTGCCCTCAACCTTGCCCGGGTCTTGAACGCGGATGTGGTCGGGGTCGGTGTACATTGACATTACGCGCTGCTTGAGCTCCTCGGCAGTATCAGAGAGGTAGATGCAGTTGCCAAGTGACTTGCTCATCTTTGCCTTGCCGTCTGTTCCCGGCAAGCGTAGGCAGGCTGCGTTTGTAGGCAACAGAATCTCGGGCTCAACAAGCGTCTCACCATAGATGCCGTTGAAGCGGCGTGCAATTTCGCGTGCCTGCTCAATCATTGGTTGCTGGTCCTCACCGGCTGGAACGGTTGTTGCGCGGAACGCTGTGATGTCCGATGCCTGGCTGATAGGGTAGGTAAAGAAACCAACGGGGATGCTTGTCTCGAAGTTGCGCATCTGAATCTCGGTCTTCACGGTAGGGTTGCGCTGCAGGCGTGACACAGTAACAAGGTTCATGTAGTAGAACGCAAGCTCGCAGAGCTCGGGAACCTGTGACTGGATGAATATTGTGCACTGCGCAGGGTCGATGCCTACCGACAGGTAGTCGAGTGCTACCTCAATGATGTTCTGACGCACCTTCTCGGGGTTGTCGGCATTGTCGGTGAGTGCCTGCGCATCGGCAATCATAATGAAAATCTTGTCATACACACCCGAGTTCTGCAGTTCAACGCGGCGGCGCAATGAACCAACATAGTGTCCCAAGTGCAGGCGGCCTGTCGGGCGGTCGCCGGTAAGTATTATCTTGCTCATAAATTTCTATTTTTTCTAATTTGACTGCGAAGATAACAATAATTTGCTTATATTTGAGTAAACCTCGAATATATTTTAGCGAAAACCGCACTCCTTGAGGGAACTAAAGTTTCCGTCGTCGCAAACAACGCTCCCTCGCGTTGTCACTGTGAAAAATACTGAAATCAATTTGTATTTCTCGCTCGTTTATGTTTATATTTGCCGATGTTGTTCAATTTAAAAAAGATTTACTATGAAAAAGTGGAATTTAATAACTGTTGTAGCTCTGTTTGGAATGTTTGTTTTTTGTAGCTGCGATAGTGGAAATGATAAAAATAGTGGTTTGATGGGTGTTTTTAAAGAGTTTGACAATGTCATGAACGAGGCTATTCAAAAGGTGAGGGTTGCTGAAAGTGTAAGGGAAATTGAGGCCATAGAAGATTGGGCTGACAATAAAATAGATATGCTTCAAGACAAACTTTATGCTGTGGGAAAGAAAAATCCTGAAGAGTGGAGAAGGGTGAACAGACAAATTGATGAAGGTTATGGTGAATATTACGAACGGAATGAGGAATATCGTCTGTTGGAAAGTAAGTTTAGGGGGTTGTGTGAAAAACGCAGATCTGAACTGAGTGAATTGGAACGAAAAGGAAATGGCTCTCGTAGCGAATGGGGGGATCTTTGGGAATAACTAGAATGTGATTCTGATATAGGCGGCTTCTTCGGGAGCCGCTTTTTTGTTACTAGGTTTTCCTTTGACAATATTTGGGGGTGATAATATGGATGTTGCCCAAACGCTCGAATGTCATGCTGAGCGAAGTCGAAGCATCTAAAAATCGCATTAAATGGATTCTTCCTATCGTCAGGATGACAATTTAGCGAAAGAAAGAATCATGAGTGAACTATTATATTATTGCTTAAATTTGTTTGCATTTGAGTAAACCTCGAATATATTTTAGCGAAAACCGCACTCCTTGAGGGAACTAAAGTTTCCGTCGTCGCAAACAACGCTCCCTCGCGTTGTCACTGTGAAAAATACTGAAATCAATTTGTATTTCTCGCCGTTTATGTTTATATTTGCTGATGTTGTTCAATTTAAAATGATTTACTATGAAAAAGTTAGTTTATTTGATGTCTCTTGTTGCATTGCTGTTCTGTTATTCTTGTGATTCTTCGGAGAGTGGTGGCAAGAAGGAGAAATTTCTGTCTATTTGTGAGCAAGGTGTTAAGATTTATGAAGAGGGTATTGATAGAATGCATGCAGCGGAATATCCCGACGAATTTATGGAGATATGTGAAGTGTACGAACATCGATTAGATAAATGGGAGGAAAAGGCGGAAAATAGTTTTAGTGATGACGAGGCAGAGGAACTTTATGAAAGTGACTCGGAAGTGGCAAAAGCACATGATGAACTAAAAATAATCCAAGCGAAATTCTATAATATTAAGTATGAAAAAGAACTTGAATTTGATGTATATTAAAATTGTTTTTTGACTTTTAATAAAGTTTGCAAAAAAGCGGCTTCTTCGGAGGCCGCTTTTGTTTTACCGGTCTTTGTTGAAAAACGCATTTTGTTGTTCTTTGCTCTTTATTTTCTCTCGCGTATATTCCTTATTTAAGAAAAAAAGTGTATTTTTGCAAATTAAAATGCGACGGTAGAGATACTTCGCTCCGCTCAGTATTACATTGCCGGTGGGCTTTATGCTGCGACGGTCATTGTGTCAATTTTGATTTGAAAAACAAAATAAAAACAGATATATGAACATTTCTTACAATTGGCTTAAAGAGTATGTCGACTTCGACATGACACCCGAGGAGGTGTCGGCAGCGCTCACATCAATGGGTCTTGAGACCGATGGCGTTGAAGAGGTGCAGACTATCAAGGGCGGTCTCGAGGGTTTGGTTATTGGTGAGGTTCTCACTTGCGTTGACCACCCCGACAGCGACCACCTTCACATTACAACAGTGAATCTTGGCGACGGTAACCCCGTGCAGATTGTTTGCGGTGCGCCCAATGTGGCTGCCGGACAGAAGGTGGTTGTTGCAACCATCGGTACAAAGCTCTACAGCGGCGACGAGTGCTTCACTATCAAGAAAGGCAAAATCCGTGGTGCCGAGTCTTACGGTATGATCTGTGCCGAGGATGAGATTGGTGTCGGCAAGAGCCACGATGGTATCATCGTTCTGCCAGCCGACGCTGTTCCCGGTACTCTTGCAAAGGATTACTACAACATAAAGAGCGACTACCTCATTGGAGTGGACATCACTCCTAACCGTGCCGATGCATGCTCACACTATGGTGTGGCACGTGACCTCTACGCATATACAATGCAGAACAAGGGCGCGAGCGCATTGCGCCGTCCATCATGCGATGGCTTCAAGGTTGACGACAACTCGCTCGAGATTGACATTGAGGTGCAGAACACCGAGGCTTGCATGCGCTATGCCGGTGTAACCGTTAAGGGGGTTACTGTTAAGGAGAGTCCCGAGTGGTTGAAGGAGAAGTTGCAGATTATCGGTCTTCGCCCAATCAATAACATCGTCGATATCACAAACTACATACTCCACGCTTATGGTCAGCCGATGCACTGCTTCGATGCCGACAAGATCAAGGGTGGCAAGGTGGTTGTGCGCACATTCCCCGAGGGAACTTCATTCGTAACTCTCGACGGCGTTGAGCGTAAACTATCGGAGCGTGACCTCATGATTTGCAATGCTGAGGAGCCAATGTGTATTGCCGGTGTGTTCGGCGGTCTTGAGTCGGGTACAACCGAGGAGACAAAGAATGTGTTCCTTGAGAGCGCATACTTCCACCCCACATGGGTGCGCAAGACATCGCGCCGTCACGCAGTGCAGACCGACTCTTCGTTCCGCTTTGAGCGCGGTACCGACCCCAATAATGTAATCTATGCATTGAAACAGGCTGCAATGCTCATCAAGGAACTTGCCGGCGGTACAATCTCAATGGAGATAAAGGATATCTATCCTGCGCCTGTTGAGGATTTCAAGGTTGAGCTTGAGTATGAGTATGTGAACAACCTCATAGGTGTTGAACTGTCACACGAGACAATCAAGAACATCGTTACATCACTCGAGATGAAGATTACAGCCGAGAGTGAGAAGGGCTTGACACTGCTTGTTCCTCCTTACCGCGTGGATGTTCAGCGTCCTTGCGATGTAGTTGAGGATATCCTGCGCATCTATGGCTACAACAATATCAATTTTGATACAACATTGCACTCTTCAATCATCACAAAGGGTGCCGAGGATAAGTCGCACAAGTTGCAGAACCTTATCTCGGAGCAGTTGGTTGGTTGTGGTTTCAATGAAATCCTGAACAACTCACTCACAGCTGCGGGTTACTACGATGAGCTCGAGAGCTACAAGAGCGAGAACCTTGTACGTTTGATGAATCCGCTGAGCAACGACCTCAATGTGATGCGCCAGACAATGCTGTTCGGCGGTCTTGAGAGCATGCAGCGCAACATCAGCCGCAAGATTACAGACCTGAGCTTCTTTGAATTCGGTAACTGCTACCGCTTCGATGCCGACAAACGCGTTGAGGAGAAAATCCTTAGCCCCTACAGCGAGAGCTATCATCTTGCTCTTTGGATGACAGGCAACAACATCTCATCGTCTTGGATTGAGGCTGGCCGTCTACTTTCTGTGTATGACCTGAAGGCTGTTGTAGAGCACATCTTCGACCGTCTTGGTTTCAAGCCATCGATGCGTCTTGTTTCTACATTTGACAACGATATCTTCACTGCTGCAATCGAGGTTAAGGCTCAGAGCAACAAGAAGACCGTTGCACAGCTTGGTATCCTGCGCAAGAAGGTCGCAAAGCGCTTCGACATCGAAAGCGAGGTGTTCTATGCCGACATCAACTGGAGCGAACTCATGAAAGCTGTGAAGAGTGCCAAGATTGGCTATGCCGAGATTAGCAAGTATCCTGCCGTTAAGCGTGACCTTGCATTGCTCATTGACAAGAATGTTACATTCGCGCAGATTGAGCAGGTGGCACGTGAGACCGAGAAGAAGCTGTTGAAGGCTGTTACATTGTTCGATGTATATGAGGGCAAGAACCTCGAGGAGGGCAAGAAGAGCTACGCAGTAAGCTTTGTACTCCAGGATGACAACCAGACATTGAACGACAAGGTCATTGACAAGACAATGGCTCGCTTGATGGAGAACTTCGAGAAGCGTCTTGGCGCCGTACAGAGATAAACTGAAAGGTTAAAACTGAAAGGTTAAAACTGAAAGGTGTCAGCTGAATTTAAAATAAACAAATTACAAATTAAATAAATTATTATGGGTAGAGCATTTGAATACCGTAAAGCAGCGAAATTGAAAAGATGGGGTAATATGGCACGCGTATTTACCCGTGTTGGAAAACAGATTGCCATTGCCGTTAAGGCCGGCGGTCCAGACCCAGATACAAACTCACACTTGCGCGCTATCATCGCCAATGCAAAGCGTGAGAACATGCCAAAGGATAACATTGAGCGCGCTATCAAGAATGCGATGGGTAAGGATCAGAAGGACTACAAGGAGGTACCATACGAGGGTTATGGCCCATTCGGTATCGCAATCTTTGTAGATGCTGCAACTGACAACACCACACGTACTGTAGCCAATGTGCGCGCAGTCTTCAACAAGTTCGGTGGTACACTTGGTACACAAGGTAGCCTTGACTTCATGTTTACACAGAAGAGCGTGTTCACATTCACAAAGAAGGGTGGCCTTGACATGGACGAGTTGATTCTCGACCTCATTGACTACGGTGTAGAGGAGGAGTATGACGAGGAGGAGAACGAAATCACAATCTACGGTGATCCTAAGTCTTTCGGTGCAATCCAGAAGGCACTCGAGGAGAAGGGCTTTGAGATTACTGGTAGTGAGTTCACTCGCATCCCTAACGATTTGAAGGATGTTACTGATGAGCAGCGTGCAACTATCGACAAGATTGTTGAGCGCCTTGAGGAGGATGACGATGTGCAGAATGTGTATACAAATATGAAGCCTGTAGAGGAGTAAAAATGTTAAAACAGCGAATTGCTGCGTTACGCTTGAACTTCGTTGTTTTGCCTCTCTACAAATTGGTTTTAGCGAACATTATCGCTGGAATGAATCGCAAGATGTCGCGTGCATGCACGCGACATCTTGTTTATGTTATCTTGTAAACCCTGGTGGTCTGGTTTGTCCGCCTTGGCCTCCGAAACCTGGCGGGCGGCTGTTGCTGCCGCCACCGAATCCCGGTGGTCGTGTGCTGCCACCCGGTGGCAATGGCGATGGCGGGCGCATAGGAGGTCGTGGAGTGGGGAGCGCCGGTGGAGGTGGAACCGGGCGTATTGCCGGGCGGTAATGTGGCGGTGGCGACTGCCACATCCATGGCTGCCAGTTGTCGCTTGTCAGTCAGTAGCCAGTGATGCCTTCAATTATTCCGGCATTGTTGTAGGAGTAGATGTTGCCGCTCATGGTCATGTTCAGGCTGCTAAAGTTGGGGTCGACGGTTGCCGTTGCCCGGTTGCTGCCGGCCGACAGTGTGACGCTTACCGTAGCGGATATCTCGCTGCCGAATATGCTGAAATTGTAGTAGACATTTCCATAGCGGTCAATGCTCATTTCTATGTTGCCTACACGGCCGGTGAGCGTTATGCCTCCAAGCCCATTGGGTGAATAGACATTGCTGTTGTTGAGCGCGGTCTGGAGTGTTGCCGTTCCTTTATCGACCGATATGAAATTGGTGCTCTCGGTTACAAAATTCGTCGTCCCGTTGTTGAATGAGACATTCGATGCTTCTAGTGCCCATGAATCGCTTTTTAGCGCGGCGATGGCCTGCATGTACTGCACGGAGTCATTGTGGATCTCCAGTCTCTCCTCGGCAGCCCGTTTGCGCAGTCTCTCGGCGCGCCATGCCGCTTCTTTTTCCTTGCGGCTCATCTTGACCTCTTGTGCCGATGCATCGCTGAATATTGCAGAGAGCAAAAGCAATAAAAACAACAGATATTGGCCAATAAAAGACGGTACATATTCATTGCCTCTTACCGGCGGAACCTGCTTCTTTTCTGTGGATTTAGTTGACTCTTTCATAACACTTCTTGTTAAAGGTTTTATTCTAAAACAAACAAGTGAGGATTATGTACGTCACGCTATGCTGTTTGTGGATAAATTTAACTCTCTTTTGCCTCGCTTTTCTCCTTTTTGATAAAATTAAGTTCCGTTTATTTGTTTTTTTATTCTTTAAATGTTTGTTTTGCATAAAATTTTCTATCTTTACAAATAAATCGGTTCTTGAAGGTGAAAAAGGCTGTTGTCACATACTTTTTTCTGTTGCTGATGCTTGTTGCCTGTGGTAATGAGAAAAAGAGTGGTGTGCAAGATACCGGCTTGACCTCTGCTCCGTCGTCGGCTTTCGTGTCCGATACCGTTCTTGTGGATACAATTGATATAAAGAATCCGTTCATCTGTTATGAGCGTGGTGACGATTGTTACTACATGGTTGGTGATGGAGGTTCAATGTGGATGAGCAAGGATTTGCGTCTTTGGACCGGACCATACGATGTCCTTGAACAGGATACTGCATCATGGATAGGTGCTTCGCCGGTAATTACATCGCCCGAGATACACGGTTTCAAGGGCAAATACTACTATATGGCAACCTTTGAACGCCCCGATGTCGTGGCATATGATGTCAGTGGAGTGCCATTTGCACGCCGTTCGTGCGTGGCACTGGTGGCCGATGATATCCGTGGCCCTTACAGGACAATTGACTGTGAAAGCCGGCTGCTTGCCGAGAGCGAGATGGCCGCGCATCCCACATTCGGCGTTGATCCTTACGGTGTGTCGTACATGATATACACTCACCAGGGTGAGCAGAACGGTGATGGAACAGTGCAGATAGTACGCTTTTCCAAGGAGTTGAACCAAAGGGTAGGCGAGGCTTTTATAATGTTCTCGGCATCAAAGAATCCTTGGTCGGGCGAAATGGTTGACGGTGTAAGGTGTTTTTCGCCAATAATGGAGGCACCATTCCTGTTTTTTACCGAGGATGACGGTATGGGAATACTGTTTACCTCATACATTGGTGGTGAAAAGGCGATAGGAGTGGCATATACACAAACTGGTGAATATGGCTACAACGGTCCTTGGGTGGTGGAGTCACAGCCGTTGCTCAAAGGAAATGTGGGCAGTGCATCAATATTCCGCGACTATGACGGAACATTAGTGATGGCTGTGGCCAAGGATACGATAATCAACGGTGTGGCAAAGAGCGTGCCGCAGCTGTTTAAACTTGATATGCAATATGATAAATTAAAGATTGAAGGACACTATAAATTTTAAAGTATTATGCGTTTAATTATTCAACCAAACTATCAGCAGCTTTCTTGCTGGGCTGCATCTTATGTAGCAAAGAAGATCAACGATTTCAAACCTACAGCCGAGAAACCTTTCGTTCTTGGTTTGCCTACAGGTGGTACTCCCCTTGGTACTTACAAGGAGTTGATTAACCTCTACAACAAGGGTGTTGTGAGCTTCCAGAATGTGGTTACATTCAACATGGACGAGTATGTTGGTTTGCCCGAGGAACACCCCGAGAGCTACCACTCATTCATGTGGAACAACTTCTTCAGCCACGTTGACGTTAAGAGAGAGAATGTGAACATCCTTAACGGTAACGCAGAGGATTTGGTTGCCGAGTGCGCACGCTACGAGGCAAAGATCAAGTCTTACGGTGGTATCGACTTATTCCTCGGTGGTATCGGCCCCGACGGTCACATCGCGTTCAACGAGCCAGGTTCATCACTTGCTTCACGCACACGTATCAAGACTTTGACAACAGATACAATCATTGCAAATTCTCGTTTCTTTGACAATGACATCAACAAGGTTCCCAAGACTGCAGTTACTGTAGGTGTTGGTACAGTTATGGATGCCAAGGAGGTTCTTATTCTCGTAAACGGCCATAACAAGGCTCAGGCTCTCTATCACGCTGTTGAGGGTAACATTACTCAGATGTGGACTATCAGCGTTCTCCAGATGCACCAGAGCGGTATCATCGTTTGTGACGATGCGGCTACTGCTGAGTTGAAGGTGGGTACTGTAAACTACTTCAAGGATATCGAGCGCGAGAACATGGCGCCTTTCTACTCAAAGTAATTTGAGAGGATTGCTTTTGTAAATATGTCGGCTGCCCCAAAAGGGTGGCCGATGTTTTTTGTATTACCTTGCGCGCTGTTGTAAGATTATCGCGTTAATAATTTTGTAGTGCCTTTAAGTTTTTTTATCTTTGTAAATTGAATTAAAGTATAAGCAATAATATAGATGTTGACTCAAATATTATTTGTCATGCTGAGCAAAGCGAAGCATCTCTCTTTAACGCGGTTTTGAGATCCTTTACATCCTGTTAGTTCGCTGCGCTCATCGAAAACCTCTTTAATTTTCATTAAGGAATGGTCAGGATGACAAGTTCATGAATAAAACAAGTTGCGGGTCAACTGCTATATTATTTCCAAAGTCTATCATTCGGATAATAAAACAAATATTATGAATAGAAGATTTTTTACACTGTTGTCATTGCTGTTTGCTGTGCTGTTAGCCAACGCACAGAGCAATGATGTTGAGAAAATGTTGAAGGGTATAAAGGCTGTCACAAGCTTTGAGAAGATTGAGAAGGCCGACACAACACGCCAGTACTACCTGATGAAGGTTACACAGTTGCTCGACCCACAGAATCCTGCTGCCGGAACATTCGAGCAGCGAGTGATGCTCGGTCACCGTGGTTATGACCGTCCAATGGTTGTTGTAACCGAGGGCTATGGTGCCGACTATGCTTTCAGCAGTCCACGTTACATGGAGGAACTCACATATATCATGGATGCCAACATCCTGTTCGTCGAGTACCGTTATTTCTCTGGCTCAATGCCTCAGCCATGCAACTGGGAGTATCTCACTGTTGCAAATTCAATGACCGACTACCACAACATCATCACCTCGTTCAAGCCTTTTTACTCTAAGAAATGGGCCTCAACAGGTATCAGCAAGGGTGGTTCAACATCTATCTTCCTGCGTGCTTACTATCCCGAGGATCTCGATGTCTCAGTTCCTTATGTTGGCCCATTGAGCTGCGCTGTTGAGGATGGCCGTCACGAGTCGTTCCTTGAGCAGGTATCTACAAAGGCCAACCGCGATGCAATCCGCGCTTTCCAGACCGAGCTCTTCGAGCGCAAGGAGCGTCTTATGCCAATGTTTGACGAGTTCTGCTTGAAGAATGACCTTGTTTTCCGCGTACCTACATCAAATGTATATGATCTCTTGGTTCTTGAGTATCAGTTCTCAATGTGGCAGTGGGGTACACCTACAAATACAATCCCTGCGCTTGACTCTGACGACAAGGTAATCTTTGACTATTTTGTGAAGATGTGTGGTCCCGACTATTTTGCAGCCGGCAGCAGCATTGAGTCGTTCTTTGTTCAGGCTGTAAAGGACTTCGGTTATTATGGTTACAACATTGAGCCATTCCACAAGTATGTTAATGCCGAGGATGTTGAGGGTTATCTGAAGCGAGTTCTCTTGCCCGAGCAGTTTGCCGATGTGAAGTTCGATGACAGCAACTACCGTTTTGTTACCGACTACTACACCGAGAACGACCCAAAGGCGATTATGATCTATGGCGAGGTTGACCCATGGACAGCAAGCGGTGTTACATGGTTGCGCGACCGTAACAAGAAGAACATCAAAATCTTCGTACAGCCTGGCGGTAGCCACACTGCACGCATCTTGAACATGCCCGAGGATATGCGCAATGAGATCCTTGAGCAGCTCAACGAGTGGATGGAGTATAAGTAATTTTGTTCCTCCAAGACTTCAGCTCTCCCCCTTGCGGGTAAGGGGGAGTACTGCGAAGCAGGGAGGGGGATAAGATGACATAAGTATGCAGGCACCGCTTCTCAAGATAGAAAAACTCGATGTCGGTTACAAGAATCGGCAGGGGAGCAAGATTGTGGTTACAGCAATCAATGCCACACTCTGTGCAGGCGAGGTGGTTGCGCTCATTGGAATGAACGGTGCAGGTAAATCGACACTCCTGCGCACACTGTCGGCTTTCCAGCCGCCGTTGTCGGGGAAGGTTGAATTTGCAATGGGTGATGTGGCGCGCCTTTCGCCCGGAGAGCTTGCAAAGTGTGTTTCGGTAGTGCTTACCGATAACAGTTTTGCAACCCTCACGGTTGACGAGCTTGTCTCGTTAGGGCGTACACCATACACCAACTTCCTTGGTCACCTTACCGCCGCCGACAAGGCTGTAGTGGCTGCGGCAATGGAAAGAATGGGCGTGTCGCATTTTGCAAAGCGTGCAGTATCGACATTGAGCGACGGCGAGAGACAGAAATGTCTTATTGCAAAGGCCATAGCACAGCAGACACCGCTGATGCTACTTGACGAGCCCACGGCGTTTCTTGATTTCCGCAGTAAAGTGCAACTGTTCCGCACACTGCGTGGTCTGGCCGTCGATGCAGGCAAAGCGGTGGTGGTGTCAACGCATGACATTGAAATGGCATTGCGCTTTGCCGACAAACTGTGGCTGATATGCGATGGCCATCTCTATGAGGGTGGTGCGCAGGAACTTGCAGCGCAAGGGCTTTTGCAGCGTTTCATTGATGGCGACGGCATTGTATATGACAAGGTAAACAATAGAATAGAAATAACACATATATAAAATGAAATACAATTTTGACGAAATCGTTCAGCGCAAGCATACCGATTGCCTGAAGTACGATAACCTGAAGGAGATGTTCGGCACCGAGGAGGTTTTGCCAATGTGGATTGCCGATATGGATTTCAAGACCCCCGACTTTATTGTCGATGCAATACGTAACCGCTTGAGCCACGAACTCCTTGGCTATAGCTATATTTGCAAACGTTGGAGACCTGCTATCCAAAGCTGGGTTTCACGCCGTTATGGTTGGCAGGTGGAGACCGATGAGATTGGCTTCGTCGGCGGTATTGTACCTGCTATCTCTTTTGCCTTGCAGTGCTTTACAAAAGCCGGTGACAAGGTGATGATTCAGCCACCGGTATATCATCCATACCACCATGTGACACGCGACCTTGAGCGCACACTCGTGTTCAACCCGTTGAAGCTTGTTGATGGTCAGTTGCAGATAGATTTCGTCGATTTCGAGGAGAAAATCCAGGGCTGCAAGGTGTTCCTTCTCTGCAACCCTCACAATCCCTGTGGTCGTGTGTGGTCAAAGGAGGAGTTGCAACACATGTGCGACATCTGCGTGAAGAACAATGTTCTTGTAATCAGTGACGAGATTCATTGCGATATGGCACTCAGGGGTTTCAAGCATACCCCATTCGCCAGTGTAAGCGAGGCTGCAAAGAACAACTGTATCACCTTTATGGCTGCAAGCAAGACTTTCAATATTGCAGGCTTGAAGAGTTCATATCACATTATCCAGAACCCCGAAATCCGCAACCAGTACAACGAGTTCCTTCGCAAGAGCGAGCTCGACACTGCTCATGTCTTCGCGACCGGTCCTGTCGCTACCGCTTACGAGCAGGGCGAGGAGTGGGTTGATCAGATGCTCGAGTATGTAGAGGCAAATATCGACTTCATGGAGCAGTATCTCAAGGACAACATGCCAAAGATGGGCATGATTCGCCCCCAGGCATCGTTCCTTGTGTTCCTCGATGCACGCGGTCTGGGTTTGCCACACGACAAACTTGTTGAGTTCTTCATTCGCGAGGCAAAGGTGGGCATGAACGATGGCGCAATGTTCGGCGAGGAAGGCTCGGGGTTCATGCGTATGAATCTTGGTTGCCCACGCTCGGTACTTGAGAAAGCGTTGAAGCAGATAAAGGAAGCGTACGACAAGATTGCGTAAGTGTTGCGCTACATCTTTTATTTATTTACGGATATTCAAGAGGGTGATGCTCATCCTCTTGTTTTTTTCTCCGCACCTTTGCGCTTTACAATTTTGCGGAATGAAAAAAAAATAGTATCTTCGCAGACGAAAATATTCTTACATCATTTTGGTTAGGATAAAGGATATAGCGAATGCCCTTGAAATGTTCGCGCCTCTGCCGTTGCAGGACGGATTTGACAATGCCGGCTTGCAGATTGGATTAACAGAAGCGGAAGTTGCAGGGGTTTTATTGTGTCTTGATGTGACCGAGGCCGTTGTTGACGAAGCTGTTGCATTGGGGTGCAACCTCATTGTGTCGCATCATCCCTTGATTTTCTCTCCGCTGAAACGCATTACCGGCAGTAACTACATTGAGCGTTGCGTCATCAAGGCTTTGGCAAACGGTATTGCAATCTATTCGGCACATACAAACATTGACAATGCTCCCGGTGGAGTGAACTACCGCATTGCCGAGAAACTCGGCTTGCAGAATGTGCGCATTCTTGTTCCAAAAGAGGATGCGCTGTTGAAGCTTGCGGTGTATGTTCCAGCATCGGCTGCCGATGCTGTGCGCGACGCGCTGTTTGCTGCAGGTTGTGGCAATATCGGTAATTACGACTCTTGCAGCTACAATGTCGATGGCTTTGGCACTTTCAAGGCGGGCGAGGGTTGCAATCCTTTCTGTGGCAAAATCGGTGAGTTGCACCGTGAACAGGAGGTGCGCATTGAGACTGTATTGCCGGCATACCTGAAGAACAAGACTATTGCCGCCTTGATAAAGGCGCATCCATATGAAGAACCAGCTTTCGACATCTATCAGTTGAAGAACTGTTGGAGTAGTGTGGGCAGTGGTGTCATTGGCGAGTTGCCTGCTGAGTGTGACGAACTTGAACTGTTGCGGAGCGTGAAGGAGAAATTCAATGTGGGCAGTGTGCGCCACACTCCATTGCTTGGCAAGAGCGTGAAACATGTTGCTTTGTGTGGTGGTGCAGGCGGTTCGTTCGCCGGTGCTGCAATGGCTGCCGGTGCCGATGTGTACATTACAGGCGAGGCGCGTTACCACGACTTGTTCAACTATACCGGCAAGATGCTGATGGCTGTAATTGGTCACTATGAGAGCGAGCAATATACAATGGATATTTTTAAGGAGATTATCGGTGATAGGTTTCCCGGGCTTAAAATTGAGAAGACAACGGTGAATACAAATCCCGTGAATTATATTTGATAAATTATTAACCTTTTAAAACATAAAAGAAAATGGTAAAGAAAGATCCTGCTGATTACACAGTAGAAGAGAAGTTGAAGACTCTCTATGAGTTGCAGACAATCCTTTCAGAGATTGACAAAATCAAGATTTTGCGTGGTGAGTTGCCTCTTGAGGTTAAGGACCTTGAGGACGAGATTGTTGGTCTTGGCACACGCATCGAGAATATCAACAACGAGATCAAGACAATCCGTGAGAATGTTGTTTCTTTCCGCGAGGAGATGGAGCAGGCTAAGCGTAACATTGAGAAATATACTGCTGACCAGAACAATGTCCGCAACAACCGCGAGTTCGACCTCTTGAACAAGGAAATCGAGTATAACAAGCTTGTGATTGAGCACGATGAGAAGAAGATCAACGATGCAAGAAAGCAGGAGCAGCAGAAGAGCGACGAGCTTGAGAGAGCAAACACACAGCTCGATGAGCGCAAGAAGGATCTCGACATGAAGAAGGCCGAGCTTGAGGATATCGTTGCTGAGACAAAGGCCGAGGAGGAGAAGCTTCGCGAGCAGGCTCGTGACCTTGAGTTGAACATTGAGCCACGCTTGCTCACATCATTCAAGCGCATCAGAAAGAGCTCACGCAACGGTCTTGGTATCGTTTATGTAGAGCGTGATGCTTGTGGCGGTTGCTTCAGCAAGATTCCACCACAGCGCCAGATGGATATCCGCATGAGAAAGAAAATCATCGTTTGCGAGAACTGTGGTCGTATTATGATTGACCCAGAACTTGCAGGTGTTGAGCAGGAGAAGCCAGCAGAGGCACCGGCACCAAAGCGTCGTGGTATCCGCCGTGCGGCTAAGGCCGAGTAATTATTGCATAATAGCATGATAACATTAAATCCTTGTCACTTCATTTGTGGCAAGGATTTTTTTGTATTGGTCATGCGAACTTAGCGCGTACAATGGTAATTTATGGCGTGGTTTTGGGATACTTCGCTGCGCTCAGTATGACATAGGGCTAAAAAATATTATTGCCCTGTATTTTTTGCCTCTTTATTTTACCGTGACATTCGGTATGTCGCTCCACAGGGTAGTGTAGTGGGGCGATTGGTTCTCGCTCGATGTCTTTATCCTTCCGCTGCCTTGCACAGCGAATTTTATTGTGCTCTTGCCGAATGCCCTGTTCACGGCATCGACAACCGATGTCAGTCTCTGCTCTTTTTCCAATGACTCCTTGTCATCAAACAGTGACTGCATACGGTTCTGCACGGGGATAATCTTTGTTGCTATTACGCCGGCCTTCTTGTAACCTACACCACGACGGAACAATTCCCTGGTGGCGGCAACGGCATTGGTGACAATGGTTCTCTGGTCATTGGTGCCCGATTCGAACTGTATCAACTGGTTGCCATAGACCTGTGGCTCGTTCTCCTTGAAACGGTTTGTGTATGCAAAGACGCATACCTCACACGCGACGCTGTTCTGCTTGCGGAGCTTCTCGGCAAGGCTTGAGGCAAAATTGGCTATCTGCTCCTCAAGTTCCTTGACATCATAAATCTCGGACGAGAAACTGCGTGACACGCATATCGACTGCTTTGCCTCAAAACTATCCTCGAACTCTATGCATGGAATGCCCTGCAACTCCTTCCATGTTCTCACACCTGTAATGCCCGACATGTTGCGCACGGCCTCTTCGGTCTGCTGCGTGTAGTCATAGGCCGACTTTATACCCATAGCTTTGAGTCTTGGTGCCGACCTGCGGCCAATGCCCCATACATCTTCGATGGGGTAGTTGCGCAACACCTTTTCAATGTCCTGCGGCCGGTGCATGTAGCAGCCGCCATTGAGCTTGGGATACTGCTTGCACAGCTTTGACGCAATCTTCGCAAGTGTCTTTGTGGGTGCAATGCCAACCGATACGGGGATTGAGGTCATCTTCCAGCAACGTTGTGATATTGTCTTTGCATACCTGTCGAAGTCTATGTCTTGTATTCCTCTCAGGTCCAGGAATGCCTCGTCGATGGAATAGACCTCAATGGACGGGGCGAACTCCTCGAGCACCCACCGCACGCGTTGCGACATATCGCCATAGAGTGCCATGTTGCCCGAGAAAACTGCTACGTTGTGTTTTGCTACAATGTGGCGTATCTTGAAGAACGGGTCACCCATCTTTATGCCCAATGCCTTGGCCTCATTGCTGCGCGCAACGGCGCAACCGTCATTGCTCGAGAGGACAATGACAGGCCTGCCTTGCAGGTCGGGGCGGAACACTCGCTCACATGATGCAAAGAAGTTGTTGCAGTCGGCAAGGGCAAACATGGGTGTTACATTTTCTTTATTACATATGTGACTACGCCCCAGATCATGAAGTTGTTCTCCGGGGTTACCTCTATTGGCTTGTAGGCCTGGTTCTGCTCGTTGGCAGGCATAAGGCGCAGTTTGCCGCTGCCCATCTCCACGCGCTTCACGGTGTATTCGCCATCGATGTAGCATACTGCCTTGCAGTTGTTGTATGGGTCAATGGCACGGTCAACAATGATTATGTCTCCCTCGTCCATTGCAGCGTCAACCATTGACACGCCGCTGATGCGGAAGAAGAATGTAGATGCCTTGTGCTTTACCAGTAACTTTATGAGGTCCAGCTTCTCGCGCAGGTCCTCGGCAGGCGAGGGAAAACCAGCCTTGACATCGCCCATGAGATTGCTCTCATACGATGCCTCGCTCTCTATGCTATGTGGTACTAACTTTTCCATAATGCGCAAAGATAGTGCAAGAGTGTGGAAGGTTTAGTTAATAAGGATGAAAAGTTTAAAAAGTGTTGGCAGAGATTGTCTTTGCAAGAATCTTTGCTTATGGCTGAAAAAGCACTAAACTCTTTCCTTTTATTGTTTTTATAGAATACTTTGATTATTTTTGTGATGTTCTAGGTGAATTCCGTGAACAATTTTATTAAACAGGTGTTATTGAATTATCTTTAATTCTTAAATTCTCGCAAAGTTTAAGTTCATAGTAAAGATGATTACAATGGCACCACGCTATTGGTATGTACAGCCGTTATTGGCTTTTTGCATAACCTTTGGTGTGGGCTATTGTTTTTATCCGCTATGAAGGGCAATGCGAGAAGCCTAAGAATAGGGTAAGGACAATCAGTTCCCACACCTTTCTTTTTAACCTGCTTTCATCTGGGAATTGTGGAGGTCTTAATGGACTCTTTGCTTTATGAAGTCACTTTGGAACAAAATTTTCGCTGGCAGAAAGATTAAAAAGGAAAAGAAACGGGAATGTCTTCGTCTTATGCAATTTGTTCTGCTACCGAAATTGGCCGATGCTATCTGTCGTGGAAAACTGGATGAAGAAGAACTTATGGATTCCAATCTTTATCGGCTGGCAGCGCAAGAGATGTATGGAGACGAGTTCTATTTTGACTGGAGCAGTTTCCAGTGTCTGGATTTCGAATTAAGCGAAACACTTGTCGCATACGTGTATAAATTCCCCAAACCAAAACAAATCGCAGATGTTCGTTATAGTGCAATCGTCGTTAATGTAAAAACCGGAAACGCAGCTTATTACACATTAGAACTTACTCTTGGTGGTGACTATGTGATATGTCATACAACCGTTAATGAACATCATAATTTAGGAACTCTTGATAAAGTTAAACTTCCTTTGATGGCTCGCTTCGTATGTTGGGTTTTTAAGCTGTCGAAGGATCTTTAGATAAAATCCTTGAATAATATCGCTGCACCAACAGTCATGCAACCGGCAACGGCAACCGAAAGGCTTGCCATTGCGCCCTCTACCTTTCCAATCTCCATGGCCTTTGATGTTCCCATCACATGCGACGCTGTGCCTATGGCAATACCCTTTGCAATGGGGTTCTTGATTCCCAACAGACGGCAGAGCTGGGTGCCGGCAATGTTGCCGAACAGGCCTGTAATCATGATTGCCGATACTGTTATGGGGACAACGCCGTCGAGTTCGGCCGAGAGGTCCATGCCGATGGCTGTGGTAATTGATTTAGGCAGCAGGGTCACATACTCAATGTGTCCAAGCTTGAACAGCAATGCCATGGCGAAGATTGTGATTCCGCTTGTGAGCACTCCAGATGCTATGCCGACGAGTATTGCCGTGGGATTTTTCTTTAGTATGGTAACCTGCTCATAGAGCGGAATGGCAAGTGCCACAGTCGCAGGGGTGAGCAGGTAGCTCAGGTATTTCGCACCTTCGTAATACTCTTGGTATTCAATGCCTGTTACAAGTAGGGTGGCAATGGTGAGTATGATTGCCAACAGCAACGGGTTGAAAAGGAAAAAGTTTACTCTTTTCTTTATGGCAACGCCAAGCAGGTATGTGCCCATGCTGATGCCCATGCCGAAGAACAGCGATGTTGCAAGTATATCTCTCATTGCTTTTTCCTCCTCTGTTTATGGTTGATTATATGCTGTGTCGTGCGTCCCGAAACAAAGATGACAACCACTGTTGAGACAAGTGAGATTACAATTATCGCAGTGAGGAAACTCTGCATCACATCCCATTTCTCGAGCAGGCCTACGGTTGCCGGGATGAACATCATTGGTAGCATCTGTACAAGAAAATGTCCTGTCTCCTTCACTGCCGACAACTTAATCGCACCCGTGCACAATGCTGTGAACAGTATTATCATGCCATATATGCTTGCCGGTATCGGTAGCGGTATAAGGCGGTTGAGCAGTTCGCCAACGAGCGAGATTGCTAATATGATTGCGAATTGGTTTATGTATTTCATTGTAAGATTTTATATGAATGAAAACCGACCGGTCTGATAAAGTCGTTTCCCCCCTCTCTTTACATTCAAGAGGGTGACTGTTAAGCCACCCTCTTTTAATATATCTATTGTTATTCTCTCTCTGCTTGTGACAGGAATAGACTCAAGTCAAAATATACGCAACGTCCCTTGAATTTTTCCGATGGCTTTACTGTTATGATGTTGCACAGAGTTTCGGTGTCGAGCTGCTGTGAAATGACATCCTCAATCTGCAGTTTGCCATATATGATGTAGTCCTGGTCATCGGGGGTGATGATGCGGAACGCACTATCGCTGCTTTTTCCATCGCTATAAGTGCATATCATGTCAATGATGCTCTGGTATTTCTTCAGGTACGAGATACACTCTTCTTCGCTCTTGCCAAGTTCCTTTGAGGCTATGTAGATGTTGAATAGGGCATTGAGGCTTACCGGGTTGTACTCGAGTATCTTCTTTGCCACGTTGTACATCTCTACATTATTTTTCTCCTCATAGAGTTTCTTCAGTGTCTTCTCATTGTTGTCCTTGCCGGGATTGTAATGGGGTAAGAATGCTTGTCCGTAGTATATGAGCGCAATGTCATCGACACGCAACATTGGGTCGTCATTCCTGTATAAGCCGGTTATCTCATCGAAATATCCACGCTCGTTTTTTACAATCTCTTCAACAATCTCATTGTTTAGCACTACCTGGCTGTTGGCTGTAGCGCAGGTGATGAAAAGTATTATAAATGACAAAAATTTTTTCATGATCAAATGCTGAATTTAATTATTACTCCGCTGTTTGCCGGTACGGTTACATCAACCTTGTCATAAGGGTTAAGCGGAAGTTTTATCTTCTCTCCGGTCAACAGTTCAACAGCATTGTGTGTGCTATTGTTGTGTGTTACTCCAAAATATGCAAACGCCTCCTCGGGGATTGTGATGCCACACTGCTTCTCGCTGTCGCTGAAGTTGGTTGCGATGAGCAGCAACTCCTTCTCGGTGCCTCTCAAATAAGAGTAAATGTGGTGGCTGTCATACTGTTCGCTCTGTGGGTTGGCATACTGCAGACCATAGAACTGTCCGCTGCATAATGCTTCGTCGCTGTTGCAAAGGTTCAATATGCGCGCATAGAATGACTGCAGTGCCTTCTCTTCGGTTGTCAGCTCAGTGCCTTTGTAGTCTCCGTTGCCTTTCCAACGGCGCAGTGTATCGACACTCCAGTAGTCGAAGATTGTAGTGCGTCCGTCAACGCCGCTGTAACCCTCTTTGTCCATACCTCGTTCACCAAGTTCCTGTCCTGCGTAGAGCATGAATGGCTGTGTGCCGATGGTTGTTGAGACAATGAGTGCCGCGAGTGCGCGTTCTGCCTTTGCTGCAAAGAAGTCGGATGCAATGCGCTGCTCGTCATGGTTCTCAAGGAATGTAAGCATGTTGTGGCGAATGTCGGCTGTGCTCTGAAGCGGATAGCTGATGTCGTTGGCCGATGTCTGTCCGTTCATTACCGCACGCAAGGTGTCATAGAGACCTACCTTGTCATAGAGGTAGTCAAAGTTGCCCTCCTTGATGAATGAGCGGTAGATGTGTGGCTGGTAAATCTCGCCTATGAAAAGCATGCCCGGGAACTCCTCCTTGATTTTGGGTACAGCCCAGTTCCAGAACTCTACAGGTGTCATCTCCACCATGTCGCAACGGAAACCATCGACTCCCTGTGCTGCCCAGTATCTCAGGATCTTGAGCATCTTTACCCATGTGTTGGGCACTGGTGAGAACTGGCGGTTGCCTGTGCGGTAGTCTATGCCATAATTGAGTTTCACGGTGTCGTACCAGTCGTTGCGGCCCGGTGAACCGAAACAGTCGTTTCCCGTTGCACGCAGGGGTGTCTCGCTGTACTCCTCGTCGGCGCAGTCCTTGGCATCGATGTTGCAGCCATATGAGTGGTCGCCCAGATAGTAGAAGTTGTTGTGTCCCACGAAGAAGGCGTTCTTATCGTCGTGCTCGCCAAAGCTGTATGTTCCGCTTGGTGTGTTGTCGCTGCAGTAGTGGCGTGCCACATGGTTGGGGATAAAGTCCATGATGACCTTCATACCAGCCTTGTGGGTGCGCTCTATGAGTGCCTTGAACTCCTCGCGGCGTTTCTCTACGCAAACGGCCAGGTCGGGGTCGTTGTCATAGTAGTCCTTGATTGCGTATGGCGAACCGGCCTCGCCTTTAACAATTGCAGGGTGGTCGGGGGCAATGCCGTGCTTGCTGTAGTCGGTACGTGTGGTGTGTTCGATAACACCTGTGTACCACACGTGGGTAGCACCAAGGTCGCGTATTGCCTTCAGGGCTTTTGGGGTTATATCGTTGAATTTGCCGCAGCCGTTCTGTTTAATGGTGCCGCCCTTGACACAATTCTCGTTGCTGTTGCCAAAGAGGCGTGGCAGCATCTGGTAAATTATAATTCGTGACATCTTTGTGTTCTTTATCAATTTTATTTATACACCGGCAGCAGCCTTGATCTTCTTTATGAGTCCCTGCTGCACATTGCCCGGGCCGCACTCGATGAACTCGCTCGCGCCGTCGGCAATCATCTGCTGTATTGTCTTTGTCCAGCGCACCGGTGCAGTGAGCTGTGCAATGAGGTTTGCCTTGATCTCGGAAGGTGATGTGTAAGGCTTGCCGTCCACATTCTGGTAAACAGGACAACGTGGTGCCTGGAATTCTGTTGTGTTGATTGCTGCCTCAAGCTCCTCTTTTGCAGGCTGCATGAAAGGGGAGTGGAATGCACCGCTCACGCTCAATGGAAGTGCGCGCTTTGCACCGGCCTCTTTCAATTTCTCGCAGGCAATGTTTACGCCCTCTACGCTACCCGAGATTACAACCTGTCCCGGACAGTTGTAGTTCGCTGCAATTACAATCTCGCCGTTGTCGCTTATCTCGTTGCAGATATTCTCGACAACCTCGTCATCAAGTCCAAGAATGGCTGCCATTGTAGATTGTTGCATCTCGCATGCCTTCTGCATTGCAAGCGCACGTGCATATACAAGTTTGAGACCATCCTCAAAAGTTAGTGCTCCTGCTGCGGTGAGTGCCGAGAATTCGCCAAGTGAGTGGCCGGCAACCATGGCGGGCTGGAATTCCTCGCCATGTGCAATTGCTGATATTACTGAGTGGAGGAATACCGCAGGCTGTGTAACCTTTGTCTGTCGTAAATCCTCGTCGCTGCCGGCGAACATTATATCTGTAATGCGGAAACCCAATATCTCGTTTGCTTTCTCAAAATACTCCTTTGCAATGGGGTTGGTATCATATAAATCCTTACCCATTCCGCTGAATTGGGCACCCTGTCCTGTAAATACGAATGCTTTCATAAATTGTTATTGTTTTGTCTTTCTCCCGGCCTGCTACAGGCATGGGAAATGATGTTATTCTTATATAGGCAGTAAAATTTTATCTGCAAAGATAATGCTTTTTTTTGTTTCTTTATTTATATAATGTATATATAATGCTGTCAAGGTGTAAATGACAGGCTTTTTCTTGAAAACTGCATCATTCGCAATTCCTTTGAAATCAAAAGGAATGGGAGTGGCTCATTAAATGGCAACGGTAGAACAAACTTCCTCTATAAACGTTCGTATAATACATAGTGTTGATTCATTCAAAAATCCGACAGTTATGAAAATATCAGAGATTAGAGGAAGAGAAATTCTGGACTCTCGTGGAAATCCTACGATAGAGGCCGAAGTGGTATTGGAGAATGGTGTGACTGGGCGTGCTTCGGTACCATCAGGGGCATCCACGGGCGAAAACGAGGCACTGGAGTTGCGTGATGCTGAGCAAAATCGCTATAATGGCAAGGGTGTATCAAAAGCCGTGTGTAATGTCAACGAACGCATAGCACCCGTATTGCGCGGACATAGCGTATTTGAGCAACGGAACTTGGATTGTATGATGCTTGAACTTGATGGTACATCTAACAAACGTAACCTTGGTGCCAACGCTGTGTTGGGTGTGTCACTTGCTATTGCACGCGCTGCAGCCAATGTATGCGGTATGCCGCTTTATCGGTATATCGGTGGCATCAATGCCCATCTATTGCCTGTCCCCATGATGAACCTGCTCAACGGAGGGCGCCACTCCGATGCTCCTGTCGCTTTCCAGGAGTTTATGATACGCCCCGTAGGTGCCGGTAGCATACGCCATGCAGTGCAGATGGGTGCCGAGGTCTTTGATGCACTAAAGAGTGTGCTCAAGAAGAAAGGCTATGGCACAGGTGTCGGTGATGAGGGTGGCTTTGCTCCTGCGCTCAAAGGAACGGAGGAGGCCTTGGATGTGCTGGTTCAGGCCATTGAGGCTGTCGGTTATATTCCAGGCGCAGAGATTACATTGGCTCTTGATTGTGCGGCGTCCGAATACCACCGTGGCGGAATATATGACTATACTATATTTGAGGGTTCGTATGGACTTAAACGTACATCAGAGGAGCAGGTGGATTATCTGGAACGTCTCATAAAAACATATCCCATCGACTCCATTGAAGACGGTATGGGTGAGAACGACTGGGAGGGTTGGGCAATGCTCACCCGGCGCATCGGCAAGCGTTGCCAGCTTGTCGGTGACGACCTTTTTGTAACCAATGTCAAGTATCTGAGTAAAGGCATAGAACGGAATTGTGCCAATAGCGTGTTGGTTAAGATTAACCAGATTGGGACACTCTCCGAGACGCTCGATACCATTGAACTGGCACGTCGTAATGGCTACACAACCATAATCAGCCACCGTTCCGGTGAAACCGAGGATACGACAATTGCAGATATAGCTGTGGCGGTAAATGCAGGGCAGATAAAGACCGGCTCAATGAGCCGTAGCGATCGTACAGCCAAATATAACCAACTTATACGTATTGAAGAGGAACTGGGAAGTAGCGCACGTTATGGGGCGTTGTAACCAAGTGGATAATTTTTATGAAAAAAAAATTGTCCTTGAAAACAATTTGCCTTGCACAATTGTTATAAGAAGTGAGGCTGGTCGTATAATGTTAAAAAATGAAAGATTTTGATGTGTTTTTTGTGATATTCATCAACTTTCTGTCTCTTTATAAGTAAAAACAATTTGATTATTATGGAAAAACAAGAAAACAGGGCGGAAGAATTCAATCTGCGTGAAATGGCTTCCTTTTTTTCAAGAAATGGCAGTGTCGCATTTATTCGCTGTGCCGAGTGGTCTGACGGCAGGACTGAAGGGGTTAACCGAACTCCTTCGGCTGTCCAGAAATCGCGCACGACGGGCAAGTATATGTGGCTTGACGATTACATTGCCGAGGGCGAGTCAATGGGGGTGGTGGATACCCCCAAATCCTATTGTTTCCACGATTTGCAGGAGGCGTATTGCCATTTCGAATGTACCGGTGAACTGGAGGACGAACGCTGTGTACAGCTTCTTTGGGATATTGTGCGTGCTTTTAATGACCGTTACCGTCGCCGCCATTCAAGCGCACAAACCAGAAAGATGTCTCCCAGTGATAGCCGTTTTTATATAAATTGTATCCTTGAATTGTTGAAAAAGGGTGGTGATGCTATCTCCGGAATGGACAAGATTGAGCTTTACCGCGAAGCCGGGATGTTCAGTAAATGTTTTGAGGTTTTCAATTCAAGGTTCAGGTGGGCCGACAGGGAAATTATTGACGAGTTGCTCTTCCGCGCAGCGCATGGCGACAGCTCTCCGTTTGTGCTGCAACCAGATATTTGATAAAGAGAGTGCATCGTATAAACTCTTTTTCGGATAATAAAAAACAACAAACGGATTATCAACCTATTGCTTATTTTGTTAATTTTGCGTTCTCTTAGAGAATCGTATTAACAAAATAAGCATTTTTCAATGAAAAAGTACATTAAATTTCTGCTATTGGCTATTGTTGCCATTGCTTTCATTTTGCCGGTATCGGCTGCGAAGGATGGCAAGCAGTTGCCTTTAGACCCTACAATCAGGGTTGGTAAGCTGAAGAACGGCATTACCTACTACATCCGTCACAACGACAACCCCGAAAACCTTGTGAATTTCTACATCGCACAGAAGGTGGGTTCAATCCAGGAGGAGGAGCACCAGCGCGGTTTGGCTCACTTCCTTGAGCACATGTGTTTCAATGGAACAGAGCATTTCCCCGGCAAGTCAATGATTAACTATCTTGAGAGCATTGGCGTGAAGTTCGGTGCCGACCTCAATGCCTACACCTCAATCGACGAGACCGTGTATAACATTGACAATGTTCCTGTGAATGTAGAGGGGGCGGTTGACTCTTGCCTTTGGATTCTGCACGACTGGGCCGATGGCTTGATACTAGATCCACAGGAGATTGACAGCGAGCGCGGTGTAATCCACGAGGAGTGGCGCGGCCGCAACAGCGCGATGATGCGTATGCAGGAGCGTATGCTTGCCGACATCTTCCCCGGTAGCAGATATGGCAGCCGCTTGCCGATAGGCATTATGGAAGTGGTTGACAACTTCCCTTACCAGGCTTTGCGCGACTACTACGAGAAGTGGTATCGCCCCGACCTCCAGGGTATCATCATCGTGGGTGACATCGACGTGGATGAGATGGAGAAGAAGGTGAAGAAAATCTTCAAGCAGATAAAGAAGGCAAAGAAACCTGCCGAGCGCGTATATTTCCCTGTTGAGGACAACAAGGAGCCTATCTTCTCACAGCAGATTGACAAGGAGCAGCAGAACTACATGCTGCAAATCATGTACAAGCACGATGCTGCACCACGCGAGATGCGCAACACCAGAGAGTACCAGTATGACAGCTATCTGAAATCGGTTGCCACAGCGCTCCTGAACATGCGTTTCCGCGAGATTGCAAGCCGCGAGAACCCTCCATACATGGGTGCGGGCATAGGCTACAACGATTTTGGCGTTGCACAGACAAAGAAGGCATTCACAATTGCAATAACCTGCAAGCCCGAGCAGATGATGGAAGCCGTTCCATTCGTGCTCACCGAGGTTGAGAGAGCACGTCGTTTCGGTTTTACCGAATCGGAGTTGCAGCGCATCAAGGAGCAGTCACTCGCAGGAAACGAGACATGGTATGCCGAGCGTGATAAGCGCACCAGCGGATACTATGTTGAGCTCTGCGTAAGACACTTCCTCGACAACAGCAGCCTCATGGACCCGACAGTGGAGTATGAGCTCTCTAAAGAGATTGTAAATGCCATTACTCTCGAGGAGGTAAATGCAGTTATCCCATCACTTTTCCGCGATGACAACAAAGTAGTTGTTTCATTCGCTCCCGAGAAGGAGGGTGCTGTATATCCCGGCATCGAGGATATTGAGATGTTGCAGAAGATGATTCAGAATGCAAGAATATCGGCATACGAGGACAACGCTGTAGATGCACCGTTGCTTGCAGAGGTTCCAACAGGATGCAAGGTTGCCAACACCCAGGAAGGCAAGTGGGGCTCAACCGTGTGGACACTGGAGAACGGCATTAAGGTTATTGTAAAGTCAACCGATTTCCAGGCCGACAAGATTTCACTCGCAGGCTATAAGATTGGTGGTACTAACCGTTATGCCGACAGTGACCGCTTGAACATTGCCATGCTCTCGGCACTTGTTCCCGCCGGAGGTTACGGCGTGTTCGACGCAATGCAGCTCAACAAGAAACTGTCGGGCAGCACAGCAAGTGCCAATGTTGGCAGCGGTTCACTCTACGATGTTATAAATGCAGGCTGTTCAACTAAAGACCTTGAGGAGATGTTCCAGCTCATGTACCTCAAGTTCACACAGCCACGCAAGGACGAGAAGGCATTTGAGTCACTCACATCACGCATGCGCAATAATCTTAAAGACAGGAACCTCAACCCCAATACTGCACTTAGTGATACGCTTGTAAAGGCTCTCTACGACAACCATCCACGCGTTATGCCGTTGTTGGCATCGGATGTTGACAAGGTTGACTATGACCGTGTTCTTGAGATTTACCGCGAGAGAACAAGTGATGCAACCGGAGCGGTATTCGTTATTGTCGGCAATGTCGATCTTGATGTCTTGAAACCGCTTGTTGAGCGTTACATTGGTGCGTTGCCATGCAACGGCCGTGTTGAGGAGATAGTAGCATCGCCCGTGAAGTCACGCGAAGGTGTTTACAAGAACAATTTCAAGAACAAAATGGAGACTCCAACCGGAACACAGGTCGTAACATATACAGGCAACATCGACCCTTCATTGAAGAATATCCTCACAATGAGTTTCCTGAACCAGGTGCTCAATATTGTTTATACCGAGGAGGTTCGTGAGAAGGAAGGTGGTACATACGGTGTCGGTGTCCAGGGCTCTATCACTGCTGAGCCCGAGAACCAGTATTCACTCAGCATCAATTTCAAGATGTCGCCCGAGCGTCGCGAAGAACTCCTTGCTATCATCATCAAGCAGTTCGAGAAACTTGCGGCCGAAGGTCCTGTGAGTGAACATGTTGAGAAGGTGCGCAGTTACATGCTCAAGTCATTCGAGGAGAAACAGAAGAAAAACGGTTCTTGGATGAACTGGCTTTATAGTTACTATTTCGAGGGCAAGAATACCTATGATGGTTACACAGAACTTGTAAACAGCATTACAGCCGAGGATATTCGCCTGTTGGCAAAGTATATACTTGACCAGGGTAATTATATTGAGGTGAGTATGACACCTGCCGAATAAAACCCAAACGGAAATATACATAGATATAGAGGCAGCGCGTGAGCGCTGCCTCTATTTTTATTAAGGAGTTGATAAAAAGATGCAGTTTAAGGCTTGTGAAGCCTGCGAAACCGCAGTTTACAAAGCGTAAATGAGGATTTTGCAGGCAAGCGTAACGCCAAAATGCACTTTTTAGCGACTCTTTAAAATGCTATACCCAATCTGAATCCCAGATTGTTCAACCCATCCTGCGAGTAGCTCATTACGTTGCACTTGTTGGTGGCAAAGCTATAGTATATTGCCATGTGCAGTCCCAGTCCATTGGGCCACGGGTACCAGTTAAATCCAATCTCGGGCGAGACAAAGAATCCCCAGCGGTCCTGTCCTGTGAGGAAGATGTAATAGTAGTTGTTGAACTCGGAGTAGCATGCTCCCAGTTTCAATGCAGCGTATGGCTGGAAGTCGGCCTCGATGAAACGGTACCTGACGAGTGCTCCAAATGGCAGCGTGAACATCTGGTGTTGCTGGTCGCTGTTCATTGACAGTGTGTTGGAGAGGTGTATGGTTCGGCGCGAGAAGTACTCGTTGTTGGTGTGGAAACTTATGAAACCGCCGACAGCAATGTCCGGGGTGACATAGTATCCACCTTCGAAGTTCATTCCCCAACCGCTTGCCCCATTTGAGAAACTGTTGTCAACGGGGATGTTGAACTGCCAATCTACATTGAAATAACTGTCGAGCGACATCTGCGCTTTACCCTTTGTAGGGATGCTCATAACGGCAAACAGGAGCGCTATGTAACAAAGTTTTCTTATACTTTTCATATTGTTGTTTTTTTGATTGATTAGACCGCTTTTTATTTTTGCAGGTAGGGCGATTGCTCAAACGCCTGCTCAATAGCTTCCATGGTGCGTGACAGACTAAGATTGTTGCCGTTGAGCAAACCGCAGATGTAGGTGTTCCACACAACAGTCAGTTTATCGTTTGTTGGTGAAGGTGCGTTGGTATCGACTAGCTCGCCAATGATTGAACCTGTACTGTAGCTATAGGAGAAAGAGTAGGGGTAGTACCAGCCCCATCCACCCCAGTTCCAGTATCCGGGATATGTGTTCCACCATGGTCCGGGATTGTAGGCGGTGAAGTAGTAGGTGTTGTTGATGTAACTGAGCTGTAGCACTACGTCGGCCTCGTCTATGCTCTCGGCTTCGCTATAGCCTGCCGTGGCAAGCTGTGCTTCAAAGGCGTTGACGATCTTCTGCGAATTACCGTTGTTCCAGTAGGTGCTCTTCTCGCTGTTGTCAATGATGAGGATGCTGTCTATGACATAGAAACTGTTTATGGACTTGAAATCGCTACCGGTGTCATAATTGGTATAGACAAGGTAGCTGCCGTCCAACTTATCAGTGTCCGGGTCCTTTTGGCACGACACTATCAGCGCACATGCCATGGCAAGTGCCGGGATTAAAATCTTTTTCATACTAATTCCGTTTACAGGTTAATCACTTAATTAAATTCAACTTGTGGTCGGGGTTGTTGCTTGCAGGCTTGCCTATGCTGTCAAGCTTGACAAGAGAACTGTCCTCCATCATCATGAAAGCGACAGGCTGCTTAGCATAGTTCGCCGATACTAGCTCAATGATTGTTGCGGTGCTGTCATTCATACCAACGAGTATCAATGCATCGCCATTGTCGCTCTGTGTTGCTATGCCTTCATCAACATAATCGGTAGTGATGGTGTATGTTCCGTCGCTGTTGAGGTTGACGGTGCTCACTGCAAGTATTACATCGGCAATGGCATTGCCGTCCATAGGAGATGTTCCCTCGAAAATGAAGGTCTGTGCGTCGGCTATTGTGGAATCATTTACGAAGTAAATACTGTCTTCCTCAATTAGCATTCCGTTGGGCTGTGGTGCAGGCTTGCCTTTTGAGTTGCAGGCCGAAAACAAGAGTGTGGCTGCAGCCACTGTAAACAATAGAAACCTTTTCATTGCATTGCTGTTTTAGAATTATTCAAGGAAATAACACAGCAAGGCCTTTTTGTGTTTAGGTTATAATTTTAAAAAAGGTTATAAAAAAGTAGGTGGCTGATTTCAATCAGTCACCTACAGGGCTTGAATATGTATATATGCTTATCTTGTAAAATCCTTGCACTCCTTGCGGATTACAGGCGTGTTGTCGCTGCTTCTGTCATCGGGCAACATTCCGTTGCTTGTAAGGTAGAAGATGTTGAACAGCATGTACTCCTGTTCGCTACCCAGTTCATGTACCTGCATTGGTTGTTCCAGTTCGTTCACGGCATAGTCGGGTGTCATAGCCTGTAGTAATGTGCTGTCGGCAAGTAGCACCTGATTTGTCGCAGGGTTTATTGAAAAACCATATGGTGATTCAAACTTCTCGGTCATCACATTTGCACCGGCGCTCTTTGCGCCAATGGTCAACAGATCATACATCGGTAGCGATTTGTTCAGTGCTGTAGCAAAGAGTTCTGCTACGCCTGTTGTCTGGCTGCCGATTATAACATAGAGCTTCTTTTCTTCGAGTGTTGTCTGTTGTGCGCTGTAGCAATATGTCGTGTCAATCTCGTTGTCTGCATCGGCAAGCATGCAGAATGGAGTGCCATGCAGCTCACTGGGTACGAATGAACTTGCCAATGAGGCTGCATTGGCTATTGAGCCACCGCCACAGTAGCGCAGGTCTATGACAATTTCGTCAACGTTACCCTCTACAAAACGCAGCAGGGCATCCTGTGTCTGCTGTGTGAAATCGTCGCCGTTGAAGTTGTTGAGTACAAGATAACCGATGTTCTTTGACCGCACCGTGTATATGCTGTCAAGGTGGAGTACTTGCTCGGTGTAGTTGACCGATGCATTCATCTGCAGTGTGTCACCGGCTTCCCAATAGTATTCCTGTGTCTCGTCGTCAAACTCTATTGTCTCAGTTACAAGGTTTGTGTTGCCGCCCGATTGTAGGAATGAATATTTGGTTGTTGTGAAAGATGTACCGCCAACCGATGAAATCCATGTACCGCGCTTGATGCCTGCAATGTCGGCCGGTGACCCCGGCTCAACCATGAGTGCAAGTGCATATACCTTGCTTGGACGCACACCGATGGGGTCACGCATAACGGTGAATGTTACGCCGTAGCTACCTGCCGAGATGGAGTCTGTGAAATATGATACCTTGTCGCCGCTATATATCAGCGAGTTGAAGAATTTTGTCGTGTTGGAGAAGAATGTTGTGCGTGAGGGCTCTTTGATTTGGTCGCTCCACAGATAGACCTCCTTCATCTTTGAATAGGTCCATTGGTTCTCCTCGGTCTTCTCGTAATACTCATGTGTCCTGTCCTCGCCGCAACTTGAAAGCAACGAGGCGAACAAAGAAAGTACAAGTATCAGGTATGGTGCTCTTTTCATTATTCTTTAATTTATAGCGCGAAAATACTCCAAAAACCGCTACGGGCAAAACATTGGGTGTGAAAAACTATGAAATTGGATCAGATACCGTGCTGCCTTTTAGGCCAAAAAGGGCGAAAAGGGCTAAAAGGTAATTAGGGAGAATTGCTTGCATTTGACTTCTATCCATGAAAAAATCCCGCCAACCTTGCGGATGACGGGATTATCGTGAGCATTACTGCAAAAAAGTGTCTCGCACTTATTATGCCTCAGCAGCCTCCTCTGCAGGAGCCTCAGTAGCCTCTTCTGCGTTAGCAGCAGCCTCTGCCTCAGCCTTTGCAAGAGCCTCAGCTGCCTTCTTCTCAGCAACCTTCTTTGCAATAGCTGCGTTAACCTCTTTCTCTGCCTCCAAACGTGCCTTCTTCTCGTCACGCTTAGCCTGCTCCTCAGCGCTCTTCACACCGTTGAGTGAGTTTGTCTTAGCAGCCTTCCAAGCATCAAATTTTGCCTGAGCAGTAGCCTCGTCAAATGCACCCTTCTTAACGCCACCCTGGAGGTGCTTCATCATGTAAACGCCCTCGCGTGAAAGGATGTTGCGTACAGTGTCTGTTGGAGTAGCACCGTTGTTAACCCACCACAATGCGCGCTCGAAGTTCAACTCTACAGCTGCAGGGTTTGTGTTAGGGTTGTAAGTACCGAGCTTCTCGGTGAACTTTCCATCACGTGGAGATCTCGAATCTGCAATCACGATAGAGTAGAAGGCATAGTGCTTGTGGCCTCTTCTCTGAAGTCTGATTTTTGTTGCCATTTTTTAAAATAGTTTTTAATGGTTAATGATTTGAGTTAGCCAATATCTCGTATTAGCGCCGCAAAGGTAATGCTTTTTTCTGTAACAGCCTTGTTTTTCGGCAATTATTTTTGACTACCGAAAACATTTAGTTAATTTTACGACCATCAAGTTTATAGGTTCTAATTATGAAAAGACACATTTTAAATATACTATTCCCTATTTTCCTACTATGCGCCACAATGACAAAGGCACAGGAGGGTGATTTTGTAAGTTACGTAAACCCGCTTATCGGCACGCAGTCGTCGTTCGAACTCTCGGCCGGCAATACATACCCTGCAACAGCCATGCCGTGGGGCATGAATTTCTGGACACCACGCACCGCCAAGATGGGCGATGGGTGGCAATATACCTACACGGCAAACAAGATCTATGGCTTTGAACAGACTCATCAGCCAAGCCCGTGGATAAACGACTATGGCGAATTTACAATTATGCCAATGAGCGGCAAGCCTGTGGTTGACGAGGCAAAGCGTGCGAGCTGGTTCTCGCACAAGGGTGAGGTCTCAATGCCGCATTACTATAAGGTCTATCTTGCCGACTATGACATCGTGACCGAACTGACACCAACCGACAGGGCTGCGATGTTCCGTTTTACCTTTCCGCAAGGCGAGTCATTTGTGGCTATCGATGCCCACGACAACGGTTCATATATTAAGGTTGTTCCACAAGAGAACAAGATAATAGGCTATTCTACCCGCAATAGCGGTGGCGTGCCGTCGAACTTCCGCAACTATTTTGTGGTGGTGTTTGACAAACCGTTTGAATACACCGCCACATTCTCCCACGACGGCTCGACAGCTCCGGTACTGCTCAACGAGGAAACATTGCAGCAGACAGCCGACTACACAGGCGCTGTCATCGGTTTCAAGACCGTGAAGGGCGAGGTGGTGCATGCGCGAGTGGCATCCTCGTTCATCAGTGCCGAGCAAGCCGAGGTTAATCTGCGCGAACTGGGCGATAACGGGTTCGATGCTCTTGTCGCTGCCGGGCGTGCAAGGTGGAACGATGTTCTTGGACGCATTGAGGTAGAGGGTGATGATGTTGACAACAAGCGCATGTTCTACAGTTGTCTTTACCGCTCGTTGCTCTTCCCACGCAAGTTCTATGAGATTACCGCCGGTGGCGAAGTTGTTCACTACAGCCCCTACAATGGCGAGGTGTTGCCAGGATATATGTTTACCGATACCGGTTTCTGGGATACATTCCGCTCATTGTTCCCATTACTTAATCTTGTATATCCTTCGGTGAACGAGGAGATACAGGCCGGCTTGCTGAACACCTACCTGGAGAGCGGTTTCTTCCCCGAGTGGGCAAGTCCCGGACACCGCGGTTGCATGGTCGGCAATAACTCGGCATCGGTGCTTGCCGATGCTCTTGTAAAAGGGATTACCATTGATGATACAGCGTTGCTATACGAAGGTTTACAACACGGCACGCGCAACGTACATCCGACAGTTTCATCGACAGGCCGTTTGGGGCACGAACTGTACAACCGCTTGGGCTATGTTCCTTGCGATGCAGGAATACACGAGAATGCAGCACGTACATTGGAGTATGCCCACAACGACTGGTGCATACTGCAAGTAGCAAAGAGACTCGGCCGTCCACAAGGCGAGATTGCCGAACTTGAAAAACGCGCCATGAATTACCGCAATCTTTTCAACAAAGAGTATAACCTGATGTGCGGCCGCAAGAGCGACGGCAGTTTCGAGGAGAACTTCTCGCCGCTTAAGTGGGGTGGTAACTTCACCGAGGGCAACAGTTGGCACTACACATGGTCGGTGTTCCACGATGTGCAGGGGCTCATAGACCTCATGGGTGGCAAGAGACAATTCGTGCAGATGCTCGACTCTGTGTTCACCACACCGCCGCACTACGACGACAGCTACTATGGCTTCCCAATCCATGAGATACGCGAGATGACAGTGATGAACATGGGTAATTATGCCCACGGCAACCAACCTGCCCAACACATGATATACCTTTATAACTATGCCGGCGAGCCATGGAAAGCGCAGAGTCGGGTGCGCGAGGTGATGACGCGCATGTACACCCCGACCCCCGACGGCTACTGCGGCGACGAGGACAACGGACAGACATCGGCATGGTATGTGTTCTCGGCATTGGGGTTCTATCCCGTGTGCCCTGCAAGCAATGAATATGTGCTTGGCTCGCCACTCTTTGAGCGCGCTAGCGTGCACCTTGAAAACGGCAAGACCGTTGTCATTGACGCCAAGGATAACAGCGCCGGGAATGTGTATATAACAAGGATGAAGGTGAACGGCAAGGAATATACTCGCAACTACCTGACCCACGGAACCCTGATGAACGGCACAAGGATAAGGCTGCAGATGAGTGACACCCCCAACCCCTCACGCGGCACAGCCGACGATGACATGCCATATTCGTTCTCGAAGAGTGCTGAATAGGTAATATTTTAACCCGATTATTTTGCTATTGGATAAATTGTATTAAATTTGCAGAAATTGTGTGCTTAGAGCATTAACTTCTTAAAAAATAAAGAAAATGAAAATCCTTTTAACCGGTGGTGCAGGTTTCATTGGAAGCCACACCTTGATTGAGCTTACCGAGGCTGGTCACGAAGCTGTAGTAGTTGACAACTTGGACAACTCATCTCCTATCTCTTTGAAGCGTGTTGCCAAGATCATTGGCAAGGAAGTTCCTTTCTACAAGGTTGACATCCGCGACCGCGAAGGTTTGCAGAAAGTATTTGACGAGCACAAGTTCGATGCTTGTATCCACTTCGCTGGCTTGAAGGCTGTGGGCGAGAGCTGCGCAAAGCCACTTGAGTACTATGAGAACAATATGAACGGTACATTCGTGCTTGTTGATGTTATGCGCAAGAACGGTTGCAAGAATATGATTTTCTCTTCAAGTGCAACAGTATATGGCGACCCTGCTATCATTCCTATCACAGAGGAGTGTCCAAAGGGTCACTGCACAAACCCTTACGGCCAGACAAAGTCTATGCTCGAGGAGGTTTTGATGGATATCCAGAAGGCCGACAACGAGTGGAACATTGTTCTGTTGCGTTACTTCAACCCAATCGGTGCTCACAAGAGCGGTACAATCGGTGAGAACCCTAACGGTATTCCTAACAACCTGATGCCTTACATCACACAGACTGCAGTAGGCAAGCGTGCCGAGCTTGGTGTATTCGGTGACGACTACGATACACACGATGGTACCGGTGTACGCGACTATATCCATGTAGTTGACCTTGCACGTGCCCATGTTGCTGCTTTGAAGGCAATCGTTGCCAACAAGGGTATCGCAATCTACAACATCGGTACAGGCCACGGTTATTCAGTGCTCGATGTAGTTAAGGCATTTGAGAAGGCTAACGGTGTTCCCGTTCCTTACGCTATCAAGCCACGCCGTCCGGGTGACATCGCTACTTGCTACTGTAACCCTGCAAAGGCTGAGGCAGAACTCGGTTGGAAGGCAGAGTTCGGTATTGAGGAGATGTGCCGCGACAGCTGGAACTGGCAGAAGAACAATCCTAACGGATTTGAAGAATAAGAATCATCTGACTGATGAAGCGCAAGCAGGGTGTGTCAAGTTCATGACACACCCTCTTTTTATTCCTGCTTACTGATATTTGCCCAGAACTTTGCTCCAGCCAAAGAAAAAGTGTATCTTTACGACTGCAAAAAGAGTTGTTTACCCATGGATAATCATTACTTACATATATATAAGGCGTCAGCAGGCAGCGGAAAGACCTTTACGTTGGCTGTCAACTTCATCAGGATGCTTATAGAGCACCCCGATGACTATCGCCATATCTTGGCTGTGACCTTTACCAATAAGGCAACGGCCGAAATGAAGCAGCGTATCTTGAGCAAGCTTTATGGCATCGCTTACAACACGCCTGACGCTACGGCCTACTTTGAGGAGGTGAAACGTGCCACCCAATTGCCTGATGAGACGATAAGGCTGCGTGCACGGGAATCGCTCGATATGCTCATACATGATTACAGCCATTTCCGTGTGGAGACGATTGACAGTTTCTTTCAATCGGTGTTGCGCGGTTTGGCGCGTGAGCTGGAGTTGGGCAACAGCATGACTATCGAGCTGGATACGCGCAAGGTCATCAGCGAAGCTGTAGACCTGTTGCTGGGAGAGCTGAAGCCGGGCGATGCGGCATTGGAATGGATTGTAGGGTATATTGCCGAGGAGATAGATGAGGGCAAGCAGTGGAATATCACCGATGAGCTAAAGAACTTTGCAGGCAACATTCACAATGAGGATTACCAACGTAAGGCCGATGCACTGCGTACTCAACTACAGGGAACCACGCTCATACGTTCGCTGCGTAGCAAACTCTTAGCCGAGCGCTCCAAGGCACGTAGTCGTATGGAGGAGCGTGCCAAAGACTTCTTCAATATCTTGGATGCGCATGGCTATGATATTGATGACTTCTCGAACAAGCGCACGGGTGCTTGTGGCTACTATCTCAAGCTGGGACGGGGTGAATATACAACAGAGCTGAGCGCTCGTGCACAGGCAGCCTCGGAGGGACCCGATGGCTGGGTTGCCAAGACTTCGGGTAAAAAGAAGGAGTTGATGGCTTTTGCCGATAGTGTGCTTGTGCCTCATATCAACGAGACCCACAGGATATGCTGCGAGTGTGTACCTGTGGTCTATACTTGTGACCTAATCCTGCATCACCTCAATCAGCTGCAGCTTATCGACATCATTCACGACCGTGTGTTGCATCTCAATCGCGAAGAGAACCGCTTTCTCCTTGCCGACACTTGCCGCATGCTTAGCTGTATGCAGCAGGGCGATTCATCGTTTGTGTTTGAGAAGCTCGGCTACTATATCGAGCATATCATGATTGATGAGTTTCAGGATACTTCGCGTATGCAATGGGATAATTTCTATCTTCTGCTGCTTGAAGGACTCTCGCACGGCAAGCGCAGTCTCATTGTAGGAGATGTGAAGCAGGCTATCTACCGCTGGCGAGGAAGCGACTGGCGCATTCTCAATGAAGAGCTTACAGCTGCGCTGGAACGCTATACGCCCGACAAACCACATACGCTTGATACCAATCGCCGCAGTTTGCCTGGTATCGTGGACTTTAATAATCGGCTGTTTGAGCGTACTGGGAAAATTCTCTCTGAACAACTTGGCGACGAGGCTGCGCAGCCGCTGATTCAGGCTTATGCCGATGTGGAACAGCGCTACGTAGGAGATAAACAAGGTGGATATGTGCGCATCACTGATGTTGAGCCACAGGAGGGTGAGGATGCACATGAGGCCATGTGCCGCAACGTGCTGCAACTCATAGAAGAGCTGCAGGGTGCGGGCATTGCTGACAACCAGATAGCCATACTTACCCGTAGCAATCGCCAGATAGAGCGTATTGTCGACTACATCGGTAATGCCAATCCCGAAATACACATCTTATCGGCTGATGCCTATCTGCTCAGCAATGCTACATCAGTGAGTATGATGATAGCCGCCATGCGATGGGTGGCAGATGAGGAGCAACGCTTGGCGCTGTTGCAGTTGGCCATAGACTATCATCGTGAGGTCTTGGCCGATGCGTTGGAACCCTCGAGTATCGTTGCCATGGCACACTGTGCTTATGGACTACCAGAATCGCTGACCCAGTCGCGTGACAGACTGCTACAGACTCCGCTCTACGAGCTAGCCGAGAAGCTGTATCAGTTGCTCGGATTACAGACTATCACTCACGAAGCGGGCTATATGATGACTTTCTTTGACCGTCTGCAACAGTTCTGCACAGATACTGCAGGCGACCTCACGGCATTCCTTGGCTATTGGGACGATGAGTTGTATAAGGTGCCAATCCCGGCCGGGAGCAATGAGGGACTGGAAGCGATGACCATCCACAAATCAAAGGGACTGGAGTTTCATACCGTCATCTTGCCCTATTGTGAATGGGAACTCAATAAATATAAAGGAACTCTTTGGGTAGAGACTGATGACCCTCTGGGTGGTGGCCTTGAGGTGATACCTCTGGCGTACTCTTCAAAAATGAAATCCTCCATCTTTGCCCATGAGCATGACGATGAGTATATGAAACAGGTAGTGGACAACTACAACCTGCTTTATGTGGCCTGCACACGCCCAAAGGAGAATCTCTTCATACTCAAAGCGGCAGAAAAGAAGAAGGAGGGACGAGGCTCTAAAGCTGCCTCGACGACAATCAACAACGTGGGGCAACTGATAACAATGGCTTTTGGCAATGATAGTCAAAATGGTGTAATTGAATATGGAGAACTGAAAACACCTGTAAGGATGCCCTCGGATGATAACCAGTCGCTGCTCCCTGAGGATGATAGGAAGAATCCTTTTGAAATAACTCCAACCACTGTCGAGGTGACCATGCATTCAGAGGAGTTGCAGGTGAGGTTCCGTCAGTCAAACCAATCAAAGCAATACATCCCCGACTATAAGGACGACAACTCCCAGTATATGGAGCAGGGCTTGCTGTTGCATGAGGTATTGTCGCGGATGCAGACAACGGCGGATGCTACATCGGCTATAGAGCAGATGGTGCGCGAGGGGCATATTGGTGACTCAATACAGCGCAAGAATATTGAACGCATCTTGTACCATGCGCTACAGCTCCCACAAGCCGCAGAGTGGTTCTCCGGCAAGTATGAACTGTTCAATGAGTGCAGCATTATATACAACAATCCAGATGGCCATGTTGAACTGATACGTCCCGACCGAGTGATGAAGCAGGGCGACCATCTTATTGTCGTCGACTTTAAGTTTGCCCGCCCCACCATAC